>NZ_FMHJ01000001.1:0-662420 GCF_900090125.1 Streptomyces sp. WMMB 714 | reverse complement strand
GACGGCGGTAGTGAGATGGCGCGTCAGTTGGGTTTTTGGCGTGGGTGTCTTGCGGGGTTGCCGGATCAGTTGGAGATTCCGGCGGATCGTCCGCGTCCTGCGGTGTTCACGCATCGTGGGGGGAGTGTGGGTTTCCGGTTGGAGCCGGGGTTGCATCGTGGGTTGGTGGAGTTGGCGCGTGAGTCGTCGGCGACGTTGTTCATGGTGGTGCAGGCGGGTCTGGTCGCGTTGTTGTCGCGGTTGGGTGCGGGTTCGGATGTTGCTGTGGGTTCGCCTGTGGCGGGTCGTACTGATGAGGCGTTGGATGATCTTGTCGGTTTCTTTGTGAACACGTTGGTGTTGCGTACTGATGTGTCGGGTGATCCGTCGTTCCGTGAGTTGTTGGGGCGGGTGCGTGAGGGTGATCTGGCGGCGTATGCGCATCAGGATGTGCCGTTCGAGCGTTTGGTGGAGGTGCTGAATCCGCAGCGTTCGTTGTCGCGGAATCCGCTGGTGCAGGTGATGCTCGCTCTGCAGAACACCCCCGACGCCGACTTCCGGCTGCCCGACGTGCGCGCCGAGTACCTGCAGCAGACGGCGGGCGCCGCCCGCTTCGACCTGTCGCTGTTCTGCTTCGAGCGGCCGGGCGACGAAGCCCAGGGACTCGACATCCTGGCCGAGTTCAGCACCGACCTGTTCGACGAGGGGACCGTCGTCACCCTCCTCGAACGCCTGGCCAGGCTGCTTCAGTCGGCGGTCGACAGCCCCGGCACGCGGGTCTCCGCGCTGGAGATCCTCGACGCGGAGGAGCACCACCGGCTCGTCGCCGGCTGGAACGACACCGGCCTCCCGCGCGGCGCCGTCCCGGACAACCTCCAGGACGCCTTCCGCGCCCAGGCCGAGGCCACACCGGAGGCGATCGCCGTACGGGCGGACGGGCAGGGGCTCACCTACCGCGAACTCGACGAGCGCGCCAACCGCCTGGCGCACCGGCTGATCGCGCTCGGCGCGCACCGGCAGCACGCGGTCGCCGTACTGCAGGAGCGCTCGGCCGACCTGGTCGTGTCCCTGCTCGCGATCGTCAAGGCAGGCTGCGTCTACGTCCCGCTGCACACCGGCTATCCCGCGTCGTGGATGCGGATGGCGCTCGAACGCACCGGGGCGCGGATCCTGCTGACCGACCGCGCCATGCGGGAGCGCGACTTCCGGCACGAGGGGCCGACGGTCGTCGTCGACGACGACCCGGAGCTCGCCGCCCAGCCGGCCGGCGACCCAGGAGTCCCCGGCGACCCCGACGACCTGGCGTACACCATGTTCACCTCGGGCTCCACCGGCGAGCCCAAGGGCGTCGAGATCACTCACCAGGACGTCCTCGACCTCGCGCACGACCCAGTCTGGCACGGGCCGCGGGAGGAGTCGGCCCGCGCCTGCACCAACCCGGAGTGCGCGGCGGAGCGTGTCCTCATGCACGCCCCGTACGCCTTCGACCCGGCGACCTTCGAACTGTGGGCGCCCCTGCTGAACGGCCACAGGGTGGTCGTGGCGCCCGCGGGCGAGCTCGACCTCGGCGCTCTGGAGCGCGTCACGACCGAGGAGCAGGTCACCGGCGTGCTTTACACGGCTGGGCTGTTCCGTCTCATCGCCGAGGAGCGCCCGGAGAGCTTCGCAGGGGTGCGCGAGGTGTGGACCGGCGGCGACGTCGTCTCCCCGGCCGCTGTCCAGCGCGTCCTCGACACTTGTCCCGGGACCACGGTCACCGCCATCTACGGCCCGACCGAGATCACCCTGTGCACGACCAAGTACCCCATGCGGCACCCGCATCGCGTCGAGACCACCGTCCCCCTGGGCCGCCCCATGGCGAATACGCGGGTGTATGTGCTGGATGGTGGTCTGCGTCCGGTGCCGGTGGGTGTGCGGGGTGATCTGTATGTGGGGGGTGCGGGTCTGGCGCGTGGTTATGCGGGTCGTGCGGGTTTGACGGGTGAGCGTTTTGTGGCTGATCCGTTCGGTGGTCCGGGGGAGCGGATGTATCGGACGGGGGATGTGGCTGCGTGGCGTGGTGACGGGGTGCTGGAGTTCGCGGGGCGTACGGACGGGCAGGTGAAGATCCGTGGTTTCCGGGTGGAGACCGCCGAGATCGAAGCCGCCCTGGCCCGCCATCCGGAACTCGCGGAGGCGACCGTCACGGTGCGCGAGGAGCGCCCCGGCGACAGGGAGCTCGTCGCCTACGTCGTCCCCGCCGACGGATCGGGGCCCTCCGCCCGCGACCTGCCCACCGAGACGGAACAGGTCCAGGAATGGCACGGCATCTACGAGGACCTCTACCGGGAGCGTAGCGAGGACCCCTACGCCGGCTGGAACAGCAGCTTCGACGGTGTGGCGATTCCGTTCGGGGAGATGGAGGAGTGGCGGGCGGGCGCGGTGGAGCGGATCGCGGCGCTGGGTCCGGGGCGGGTGCTGGAGCTCGGTGTGGGTAACGGGTTGTTGCTGCGTGAGCTGGCGGGGCGTTCGGAGTGTTATTGGGGTACGGACTTGTCGGCGGCGGCTGTTGAGGGGCTGCGTGAGGCGGTCAAGGGTCAACCGTGGGCTGATCGTGTGGAGTTGAGGGTGGGTTCGGCTCTGGAGACGGAGTCGTTGCCGGAGGGGTATTTCGACACGGTTGTTCTGAACTCGGTGGTGCAGTACTTCCCCGGTGCCCGGTACGCGGTGGAGGTGCTGCGCAACGCCGCGCGGCTGCTCGCCCCCGGTGGGCGCATCTTCGTCGGCGACGTACGCGACCTGCGCCACCACCGCACGTTCGCCGCGGCAGTCGCCCTGCACGGCGCGGGCCCGGCGGCGAACCTGGCCGGGCTGCGCACCGCCGTGGAGCGCGAGGTCATGCTGGAGAACGAACTCCTGCTGTCCCCGGACTTCTTCGCGGCGCTGTCCGCCGAGATCCCCGGGCTGACCGGCGTCGACGTCGGCCTCAAGCGGGCCGTGCACCACAACGAGCTCAGCCGCTACCGCTACGACGTCGTCCTGCGCACCGACCCGCCGGCCGCGGAGGCGCAGCCCGAGCCGCGCACTCTGCGCTGGGGCCGCGACATCACCGGCCTGGACGTCCTCGAGGAGTACCTCGCCGCGGACGACGGGCCTCTGAGGCTGACGCGCGTACCCGACGCCCGCGTCGCGGCGCATCTGGCCGCCGCCACCGCGCTCGACAACGGCAGCGACCCCGAAGTGGTCCTCGCCCGCCTGCGGGGCCCCGTCCCCGAAGGCGTCCCCGACCCGGAGGACGTCCACCGTGCGGCGGAGCGGTACGGACGCACGGCCGCCCTGGTCCCCACCCCCGGCGAGCCGGGCGAGTACGACGCGCTGCTGCTGCCGGGCACGGCCGGCCAGGCCCCGCTGGGCCGCTACACCGCCTCCGCGGAGGCGGCCGCGCTGCCCCTCACGGCGCACGCCGGCGACCCGCGGAGGGCCGACGACCACGCCGCGCTGATCGCCCGGGTCCGCGCGGACCTGGGGGAGCGGCTGCCCGAGTACATGGTCCCCGGCTTCTTCGCCGTCCTGGACCGTCTGCCGCTCACCCCCAACGGCAAGGTCGACCACCGCTCCCTGCCCGACGTGGGCAGGCGGGTGACGGCCGCCGGCCGTCCGCCGCGGTCACCCCAGGAAGAGGTGCTGTGCTCGCTCTTCGCGGAAGTGCTCGGCGTGCCCTCCGTGGGCGTCGACGAGGACTTCTTCGACCTGGGCGGACACTCGCTGCTCGCCGCCCGGCTCATCAACCGCGTCGACGCCGCCCTGGGCACCGAACTGGCCGTCCGCGCCCTGTTCGAGACGCCGACGCCGGCGGGACTCGCCGAGAAGCTCGGCGTGTCCGACGGCACCGGCGCCTTCGAAGTGGTCCTCCCGCTGCGCCGCGGCGGGGACGGGGCGCCCCTGTTCTGCCTGCACCCCGCGGGAGGCATCAGCTGGGTGTACTCGGGGCTGCTGCGGTGGCTCCCCGACCGGCCCGTCTACGGCATCCAGGCCCGCGGTCTCAGCGACCCGGAAGCGGCGCCCGGGACGATCGCCGAACTGGCCGCCGACTACGTACGCGAGATCCGGGCGGTGCAGCCCTCCGGGCCCTACCACCTGCTGGGCTGGTCCCTGGGCGGGCTGATCGCGCACGCGGTCGCCGCCACCCTGGAGGCCCAGGGCGAGAAGGTCGGAACGCTCGCCCTGATGGACGCCTACCCGGACATCGAGGAGCCCGAGGGCGGGCAGACGCAGCCGGAACTCGTCCGCGGCATCCACCAGGTGCTGCTCGCCGAGGCGGGAGTCGACCCGTCCCGGGCCGAAGGGCGCGACCTGGACCGTGCCGAGGTCGTGGCGCTGCTGAAGGAGGGCGGCACCGCGCTCGCGGGGTTGATGGACGAGGAGAGGGTCGAGACGTTCACGGACGTCTTCGTGCGGTGCAGCCGCATGATGTTCGACGAACCCCTCGGAACCGTCGGCAGCGACGTGCTGTTCTTCGCCGCCACCCGTGGCTCCGTCGACGGCGCCCCCGGCGCGGACCGCTGGCGGCGGTACACCGCCGGCCGGCTCGCGGTGCACGAAGTGGCCTGCTCCCACGCCGAGATGGTCGAGCCCGACCACATCCGGGAGATCGGAAAGGTGCTCTCCGAGCACCTCGGCACGGCTCCCTGACCGACCCGTCAGTCCGCGGCGGCCTCCGGGGCGCCGCGGACCGGGTCCCCCCAGTTTTCCCACCCAGCCCACGCACGGCCTTCTGCCGACGTACCGGAGGAGAGTAATCATGAGCAACCCGTTCGAAGACCCCGAGGGGCGCTTCCTCGTCCTCGTCAACGACGAGGGCCAGCACTCCCTCTGGCCCGTGTTCGCCGACGTGCCCGACGGCTGGACCGTGGCCCACGGCGAGGACAGCCGGGAGGCCTGCCTCCAGTGGATCGAGGACTCGTGGACCGACATGCGGCCCAAGAGCCTCATCGCGCGCATGGCCGACCGGCAGAACGAGGCCGCCCCGACGGCGGGAACGACGGCGTCATGACCACGCCGCACACCGCGGTGCGGCCGTCCCTCGACCAGGACGCCCGCAGCCTCGCCGCCCACGCCGACGGCGTCCGCCGCCGGCTGGAGGCGCTGCCGCGCAAGGCGGGCCGCTCACCGGCCGAGGAGCAGGAGGCCCAGCGGCTCCTCGCGGACGGCCGTTCCGCCCGCGAGGAGTTCCTCGCCCAGCACGTGGGCGAGGTGTACGCGAACCTGACCGACGGACTGCGGCGCCCGCTGCGCGTCGCGGAGCTGCTCGCCGCCGCAGCCGTGCGCTACCCGGGCCTGGTGCCCGGCGAGGCCGAACTGGCCATGGACCGGGGGCTGGCACAGCGTGAGAAGGAGGGCTGGGAGCTGGACCAGGGGATCTTCGCCGCCCGGGTCCTCGACGATCCCGTCAGCGGACGCCATCTGGTGCACGCCATGACCAGGCCGCGGCGGAAGGCGCTGGACCTGCTGGAGGAGTTCCGCCAGCAGGACGCCGTCGACCTCGGCCCGATAGCCGTGCACCACAAGAACGGTGTGGGCCACGTCGTCTTCCAGAACCACCGCTACCTCAACGCCGAGGACGACGCGTCGAACCAGGCGCTGGAACTCGCCGTCGACCTCGTGCTCCTCGACGACCGCATCGACTGCGGCGTGCTGCGCGGCGGCACCGCCACCCACCCCAAGTGGGCGGGGCGCCGGGTGTTCGGCGCCGGGATCAACCTGACGCACCTCAGGCAGGGCCGCATCTCCCTGGTCGAGTTCTTCCTCGACCGGGAGCTGGGCGCGGTCAACAAGATGTACCGCGGCCACTCCGGCGCCTTCACCGGCGAGGTCGAACCGCACAGCCGGCGGGAGAAGCCGTGGATCGCGGCGGTGGACTCCTTCGCCATCGGCGGGGGCTGCCAGTTCCTGCTGGTCGTCGACCACGTCGTCGCGGAGGAGGGCTCCTACGTCAACCTCCCCGCCGGCCGTGAGGGGATCATTCCCGGCTGCGGCGTGATGCGCCTGTCCCGATTCGTGGGAGAGGGCATCGCCCGGCAGGCCGTGCTCTTCAGCCGGGACATCCCTGTCGGGAGCCCGGAGGGCCGGATGATCGTCTCGGAGGCGGTGCCCGCGGAGGAGATGGACGAGGCGGTGGACCGGGCCGTCGAGGGTCTGCGCGCCACCGGCGTCTCCAGCGTCCTGGCGAACCGGCGGGCCATGCGCATCGCGGGGGAGCCTTCCGAGACCTTCCGCACCTACATGGCCAACTACGCCCGGGCGCAGGCGTACTGCTCCTACAGCCAGGCCGTCTTCGACAACCTGGAACGCAACTGGGGCGGCTGACAGCGCGGCCCCCTCCGTTGCACGCGACGGCGGGCCGGTGCGACGCACCGGCCCGCCGTTTCCGCGTCCGCCCGGTCAGGCGCCGGGCTTTCCGGCGATGCCCCAGCGCGCCGGCGGCACCTCCTGAAGCACCACCCAGGTCTGCTCCCTGGCGGCGTCGCCGAGCACCCGGCCCACGGCGTCGGTGAGTTCGGCGATGAGCTTCTCCTCGTTCCCGTCCTTGAGGCGGCCCTCGTAGAGTTTGACGTCGATCAGCGGCATGGGTCTTCCTTTCCCGACTCGTCGGATTACAGCGGCCGGCCGGGGCTCACGAGGCCACGACCGACCCGAGCACGTCGTTCAGCGCCCACACGAGGTGGTCCACCTGCCCGTCGGTCAGCCCGGGGTGGCAGGGCAGGTTGACGTGCTCCCCGAACCACCTCCGCTCCGCGACCGGGCACTCGCCCGCGCGGTGGCCGCGGGCCTTCCACTCGGGCAGCAGATGCATGGGGAAGTAGCGCAGCGCGATCTGCACGCCGCGCTCGTCGAGACCGCGCACCACCTTCTCGCGCACACCCGGGTCGCCGGAGACGAAGAACGTGTACAGGTGGTACGCGTGCTCGACTCCGGTGCCCGGCCGCTGCACCGTGCACTGCGGGAAGCGCCGGAGGACCTCGTCCAGCCGCGCGGCGACGGCCCGCCTGCGGGCGACGAGTCCGTCCATGCGGTCCAGCTGGACGAGGCCCACTGCGCACGCGGCCTCCGACAGCGTCGCGTTGGTGCCGTGCCGCAGCACTCCGGAGCACGCGGTGCCGTACACCGACGACGAGTACTTCATCCAGGGCAGCAACTCGGGCGTCTCGGCGGCCTCCTGGGGTACGAAGCGGCCGTCGACCTCGTTGTTGCGCAGCCGGTCGAGGCGGGTGGCCCAGTCGTCCCGCTCCAGTGTGACGACGCCTCCCTCGCCGAGCGTCGTGATGTTCTTCGACGCGTGCAGGCTGAAGCAGCCGATGTCGGCGAGAGCGCCGGGCCGGCGTCCCCGGTAGCCGCTGCCGAGAGCGTGGGCGCAGTCCTCGACGACGGTGATGCCCCGCGGCCGGGCCAGCGCCATGACGCGGTCCATGTCGGCGGGCCAACCGCCGTAGTGGACCAGGACGATGGCCCGGGTCCGGTCGGTGACCAGCTCCTCCAGGCGGTCGGGATCGACGTTCAGCGACACCGGGTCGACGTCGCAGAACCGCACGTCGGCGGGCGTGCCGAGCAAGGGCTGCACGGTCGCCTGGAACGTCTGCGGCGTCGCGATGACCTCGTCGCCCTCCTTCAGGTCCAGCAGGTGCACGGCCAGTTCGAGCGCCACCGTCCCGCTGGTCACCGACAGGGCGTGCCTGGCGCCGACGTGCCGGGCGAAGCGCTTCTCGAACTCGGCGCGCCGGCTGCCGGACGACAACGGCTCGGCGGAGTTGACCAGTTCGGCCAGGGCGGCCGCCTCCGGACCGCCGAGGACGCTGCCCCGGTCCGCCGCCGGCACCGCGTAACCGCCCCGGGCGGGCGTCTTCGGCGCCAGCGGCCCCGGCTCGGCGGCCGGGCCGGCGGAGACGGATCCTTGAGGGGACACAGGTCACCCCTCCGACGTGCCGGTCAGGGTGCGCAACTGCTTCTTGTCGACCTTCCCCAGCCCCGTCAGCGGGAAGGAGTCGAGCAGTACGAGCCGCTCGGGGAGCTTGAAGGCGGCGACTCCGCGCGCGTTGAGGAAGGCCTTCAGCTCCGCCAGCGTCGGGGGTTCCCCGGCGGGGATGACGCAGACGCAGACCCGCTCCCCGAGCACGGGGTCGGGCACCGGCACGACAGCCGCCTGCTGGACCCGGTCGTGGGCGCTCACGTGCTGCTCCACCTCGGTGGCCGACACCTTGTCGCCGCCGCGGATGATGACGTCCTTGACCCGCCCTTCCACGACGACGTCGCCGCGGTCGGTGAGGCGGACGAGGTCGCCGGTGCGGTAGAAGCCGTCCTCGTCGAAGGCCGTCGCGTTGTGCTCCTCGGCACGGTAGTAGCCGCGCAGCGTGTAGGGGCCGCGCGTGAGCAGCTCGCCCGGCTGCCCCGGGGGCACCGGCAGGCCGTCCGTGCCGACCACTCGCAGCTCGTCCTCGGGGGAGATGGGGCGCCCCTGGACCGTCATGACGGTCTCGTGGTCGTCGTCGTCGCGCGTGAGGCACAGCAGCCCCTCCGCCATGCCGAAGACCTGCTGCAACCGGCAGCCGAGGGCCGGTTCGACGCGGCGCGCCACCTCGGGGTGGAGCTTCGCGCTGCCGATCTGCAGGGTGCGCAGCGACGACAGGTCCCGCTCGATCCACTCCGCGCCGTCCAGCCACAGGTGGGCGATCGTCGGCACGACCGAGGTGAGCGTGACACCCTCCCGCTCGATCAGTTCGAAGCACTCCTCCGGGCCGGTGCCGGAGGCCAGCACGACCGTCCCGCCGGCGGAGAGGACGCCGACGACGCCGGGACAGCCCCAGGTGAAGTTGAACGGAAGGGGCAGCACCGCGAGGTAGACGCACTCCTGGCCCAGGGAGCAGATCTCCGAGGTGGCACGGGCCTGGTACAGGTAGTCGTCGTGCGTCCTCGGTATGAGCTTCGGCAGCGCCGTCGTACCGCCGGACAGCAGGAAGAACGCCACGTCCCCGGCCCCGGGCGCGTCCGCCTCCGCGGGGGCGGACGTCTCGCCGGACCCCTCGGACAGCACCTCGAAGGGGGTGTACGGGCCGGCCTCGCCGACCACGAACACCTCGCGCAGCGACGGCACCTTCTCCTGGACCTCGGCGGCGAGCGGCAGGTAGTCGAAGCCGTGGAAGCGGTCCGGGACGAAGTAGGCGACGGCCTCCGCGTGCCCGCACAGATGGGAGATCTCGCTGCCCCGGTGCGCGGGCAGCGCGTGCACCGGCAGGGCACCCAGCCGGTACAGGGCGAAGCTGAGCGCCACGAACTCGGCCACGTTGGGCAGTTGGACGACGACGCGGTCGTCCCGGCCGATGCCGCGCGAGCGCAGGCCCAGCACGAGCCGGTCGACCCAGGCGTCGAGTTCCCGGTAGGTCAGCCGGCGCTCCCCGCAGACCAGTGCCACCCGGTCCGCGTAGGCGCCGGCCCACCGGCGCAGTTCGTCGCCCAGCGTCCTTCCCTGCCAGAAGCCGAGCTTCTGGTACTTCTTGGCCGTCTCCTGCGGCCAGTCGACGCATCCCTCAAGCACTTCGGCTCCTTCGACGACGGATCAGGTGGTGCTTTCGCTGTGCGGTTGCTCGCCCGCTCGACCCGGGTTCAGGGGTGCCGGCGGAGCGGGAGCAGGGGCTGGAAGAGAACGGACGGTGCGCGGACGGCGGACGGGAAATCACCGGACAGGCTCGGCAGAGAATGCACGCGGAAGTGTCCCGGAACGGCGGCGGAGTACGGCTGGAATTTCACTTGAGCATCGCTTGAGAGATCCGTCGAATAAGATCGCTGGACGCCCATGAATTCCGCCTCTCCGTGTTCCTGGAGTTCTGCTACGGTCTCGATATGGCAACTTCCGGTATTCCGCAGACAATTGACGAACTCCGCAGCACGCTCGCAGGGCGCATCGGTCTGAGCCCTGACGAAGTGGCGGAGGACAGCAGCCTGTTCGAGCTCGGCTTCGACTCGGTCACGGCGTTCGCCCTGATCGGCTCCTGGCGCAGGGCCGGACTGTCCTGCCCCGCTCAGGAGTTCGTCGACGCGCCGACGCTCGGCGACTGGTGGAGACTGATCCAGCGGGCGGCCTGAGCCGCCGCGTGACCGCTCCCGGAGCAGTGGCCGCCGAGAACGGTGGCTGACACTACCGGGCCGCTGAATGCTCTGGCAATTGTTCTGGTACCGCGCTGACGCACCGCTGACGCGCTGACGGCTGAATTCCCTTCGAGGAAAGGAGGGGGTGCCGTCCGATTGCGGTGCGTCCGCCGGGTCTTCTAGACCTGGGGGAGGTGCCGTATTGCGCGTGAGCGCTCGACTGAAAGGCTGGAGACGCGGCTATGGATTTCGGTGTGAACTTCTTTCCCGTGGTCGACCCCGAGCAGCGGAGCGCCACCGAGTGCTACGACATGATCGGTGAACTCTCGGAGCTCGCCGAGGAGCTCGGGTACGAGCACGTGCAGACCGTGGAGCACTACTTCTCGCCGTACGGGGGCTACTGCCCCGATCCGGTCACCCTTCTGACGGCGCTGGCGGCCCGTACCAGCCGCATCCGCATCGTCACCGGTGCGGTGATCCCGGCCTTCACCCACCCCGTGAAGCTCGCGGGCAAGCTGGCGATGCTCGACCACATCTCGCACGGCCGCCTCGACGTCGGCTTCGGACGAGGCTTCCTGCCCACGGAGTTCACCGCCTTCGACGTGCCGATGGAGGAGAGCCGGGCGCGCTTCGCCGAGGGCGTGGAGGCCTGCCGGCGGCTGTGGTCGGAGGAGGAGCTGGTCTGGGAGGGCGAGTTCCACAGCTTCGGCCCGGTCACCCTGCTGCCCCGCCCGTACCAGCGCCCGCACCCGCCGATCTTCATCGCCTCCGCAACGAGCCCCGAGTCCTGCGCCGCGGCGGGCCGTGCCGGCCACAACCTGCAGGTCGTGCCCTCGGTGACGAGCACCGAGCAGCTGCAGGGGATGCTCGCCGCCTACCGGGAGGCGTGGGCCGAGGCGGGGCACGCCCCGGGCGTGTACCGCATCCAGGTCAAGTACACGTGCTACGTGGCGGAGCGGCACAGCGAGGCGCTCGAGTCGGGCGAGCGATGGGAGCGCAACTACGTCGAGCACATGGCCCGGTCCGTGGCACCCCTCGCGAGCGGCGCCGGCGCCGACTACCCGGGCTACGAGAAGTTCGCGGAGAAGGCGGCCGCATACGACTTCCCGACCTCCCTGAAGGCGAACAAGGTCCTCGCCGGCGACTCCGCCGCCGTCACCGACCAGATCTCCGCGATCCGCGACGCCCTCGGTACCGACATCGACCTCAGCCTGCAGTTCAGCCCCGGTGCGCTCGAACAGGACCGCGCCGTGACCGCGATGCGGCTGTTCGCTCAGGACGTCATGCCGAAGTTCCGGCAGGACCGCTGACGCGCCCGGCGGCGCGGTCCGCTCCCGCTGGGGCGATCACCCGCCGGCGGTGAGACGGCCGGGCCATGGCGAGGATGAGCGCTCCGGGCCGCCGTCCTCGCGCCACAGGCCCCGCACGGCAGGGCGCCCGCCCGGTGCAGCACGAGGTCGGGCGCCAAGGAGGCCGCGAGCAGGCCGAACGCCGAACGGAGCCCTGCCGCACCACCCCCGGGGATCGGACATCGTGCTGCGGCACGGCCGGTGCTCTCCCGGCCCGCCCCGTTCCGGCCGGGGTTCACCCTCGGGCGCGTGCCGGCAGGCCCGCGAGCGCGGCCCGTACCTCCTGCGCCACCAGCGCCGGGATCTCCGGCCCCCGGGAGGCGAAGTAGAAGTGCTCGCCCTCGAAGAGGCGGCAGCCGCGGAAGTGCTCGCCGTACTCCGCCCAGCCCGCCAGTTCGGCCGGGGTGGCCCACGGGTCGCGGGTCGCACCGAGGACGGTGAACGGCACGGGCATGGCGAGATCGCGCCGCATCCCGGGCCGCCAGCGTTCCACCAGGCCGAAGTCCGCACGGATCACCGGTTCCAGCAGACCCCACAACTCCGGGTCGTCCAGGACGTGTTGGGGAGTACCGCCCATCCCGGCCAACTCGACGCGGAGCCGGTCCGCGGGCAACTGGTGCAGCGCGGTGGGCCGTTCCGTCACGGAGCGCGGGCAGCCTCGGGCCGAGAGCCCCACCCAGACCGGGACCGGAAGGCGCGCTTCGGCGAGTGCCAGCGTCAGCTCGTGTGCGACCAGCGCGCCCATGCTGTGCCCGAAGAAGGCGAACGGCCGGTCGAGCCAGAGCAGCAGCTCGTCCAGGAACCGCCGCACCAGGGTCTCCACGTCCTGCAACGGCTCGGAGTCCGCCAGCATGCCCCGCCCCGGCGCGTCCGTGAGACACACCTCCCACTCCGGCGGGAGGTAGCGCGCCCAGTCCCGGAAGACCTGGTGCGACCCGCCGGCGTGGTGGAACAGGAAGAGCCGGGCCTGGGGGCGCGGGACGGGCCGGGCCGGGAAGACAGCTCCGCTGCCTGCGTCCGCACGCGTCGACACTGCGTCATCTCCTCACCGGCCCTGACCGGCCGTCATCGGGGGCTGCGCGGTGCGGACGCCCGTCGGGGACGGTCCGCTCCGCGCCGTCCCGCCAGTGTGCGCGGCCCCCTCTGACGGCAGGCTGACGAAGCCCTGACGCGGGAGGGTGCACTTCCTCCGCTCCGCCCCGTGTCAGACCGCCGTCAACGCCCCGTCAGGACGGCCCGCGACGATACGTGCGGGCCGCCGCCCGGTTCCCCCGCGGCCGGTGCGGCGCCCGATCCTGTTGCCGGCGATCCAGGGGGCTTTCCCGGTGTCCGAAGAGTCAGTGCGCACCACCGGCCGGAGCCCGCTCGGAGCCGCCCAGCGCGGCATCTGGTACGCCCAGCGCCTCGACCCGGGGAACCCGCTGCACAGCGGCGCGGCCTACCTCGACATCCGCGGCCCGCTCGACACCGGCCTGCTGGCGGCCGCGGTGCGCAGGGCCGTCGAGGACACCGAGGCGCTGCGGCTCGCCTTCGCCGACGACGGCCCGGACGGCGACGCCGCCGAGGGCCCCGTGCAGTACGCCGACGCCGGCGCCCGCCCGGAACTCCTGACGCCCGCGGGCGCGGACGACGAGGAGGGGGCGCTGCGGTGGATGCGCGGCGACCTGGCGGCCGGGAGCGATCCGCTGCACGGTCCGCTGTCCGCGCAGGCCCTCTTCCGGGTCGGCCCGGAACGCCACCTCTGGTACTACCGGGCGCACCATCTGCTGCTGGACGGCATGGGCCTGTGGCTCTTCCAGCGCCGGGCCGGGGCCGTGCTCTCCTCCCTCCTGGAGGGGCGGCCCGTGCCGGAGGACACGGCGGCCCCGCTGGAGACGCTGTGGCAGGAGGAGGAGGCGTACCGCGCCTCGGAGCGGTTCGCGTCCGACCGTGCGTACTGGCGGGAGCTGATGCGGGACCGGCCGACACCGCCGCTGTCCCTGGCCGGGCCCGCCGCCGTCGCCTCCCACTCCTTCCTGCGGTCGGCCGGGACGCTGCCCGCCGCTCCGGCCGACGCCCTCGACGAGCTCGCCGCCCGGCACGGCAGCGGACGGCCCGCCGCGCTCGTCGCCGCCGT
Source organism: Streptomyces sp. WMMB 714 (assembly GCF_900090125.1). Taxonomy (NCBI): domain Bacteria; kingdom Bacillati; phylum Actinomycetota; class Actinomycetes; order Kitasatosporales; family Streptomycetaceae; genus Streptomyces; species Streptomyces sp. WMMB 714. The sequence goes on along the minus strand of NZ_FMHJ01000001.1, from coordinate 648,860 downwards.
CGCGGCGCTCGTGCACCGGGTGACCGGCGCCCGCGACATCGTGCTCGGCCTCGCCGTCAGCGCCCGCCTGACCGCCGCGTCCCGGCGCACCCCCTCCATGCACGCGAACGTCGTGCCGCTGCGGCTTCCGGTCCACCCCGGCCTGACGGTGGACGAGCTCGTCGCGCGGGCCGCCGCCGCGCTGCGGGACGCCCTGCGCCACCAGCGGTACCCGCAGGAGGAGTTGCGCCGCGACCTGGGCGCCGTCGGCACCCGCCGCCCCCTGTTCGGGCCCACCGTCAACCTGATGCGCGCCCCCGGCCCGACGTTCGGCGGCCTCCCGGCCACACTGAACTTCCTGTCCAACGGCGCCGTCGACGACCTCAAGTTCACCTGCTACGACGCCGGTTCGGGCGCCCTGCCGGTCGACCTCGACGCCAACCCCGACCGCTACTCCCCGGACGAACTCGACGGCCACCGCACCCGGTTCCTGCAACTGCTCACCGAGTTCGCGGACGACCCCGGGCGGCGGCTGGCCCGTATCGACGTGCGCACGCCCGCCGAACGCCGCACCCGCCGCCCCGAACCGCCCGCCCGGACGGACGCCGCGCCCCCCGCGACGCTCACGGCCCTGTTCGAGCAGCAGGCGGCACGCACTCCCGACCGCACCGCCGTCACCGCCGACGGCGGGAGCCTGACGTACGGCGAACTCGACCAGCGGGCGAACCGGCTGGCCCGGCTGCTCGCCGCACGAGGGGCGCGCCCCGGCCGCCTCGTCGCCCTCGCCCTGCCCCGGGCCGCGGCGCTCCCCGTCGCCCTGCTGGCCGTACTCAAGACCGGCGCCGCATACCTGCCCCTCGACCCCGGCTACCCGGCGGAGCGCCTCGCCCTGATGGTGGACGACGCCGGGCCCGCGGTGCTCGTCACCGACGCCGCCACGGCGGACGGGCCGCTCCCCGGCGGACCGGAGCGGATCGTCCTCGACTCACCCGCCGTGCGCGACGCCCTGGCAGCCCTCCCCGGGAGCCCTCTCACCCCGTCCGACCGTACGGCTCCGCGGCCAGGGGACACGGCGTACGTCATCTACACCTCGGGTTCCACGGGCAGGCCGAAGGGCGTGCTGATCCCGCACGGCAACGTCGTACGGCTCTTCAGCGCCGCCCGTCCCCTCGTCGGCTTCGGAGCGGACGACGTCTGGACGCTGCTGCACTCCTACGCCTTCGACTTCTCCGTCTGGGAGATCTGGGGCCCGCTGCTGCACGGCGGGCGCCTCGTCGTCGTCCCGCAGGAGACGGTGCGCACCCCGGCGCTGCTGCTTCGGACGCTGGTCCGCGAGGGCGTGACGGTCCTCAGCCAGACGCCCAGCGCGTTGCAGCAGCTCATCCGCACGGACGCCGAACTCCCCGAAGAGGGGACCGGACTGGCGCTGCGCCGCATCGTCCTCGGCGGCGAGGCCCTGGACCCGGCCGTCCTCCGCGACTGGTACGAGCGCCATCGCGACGACAGCCCGGTCGTCGTGAACATGTACGGCATCACCGAGACCACCGTGCACGTCACCCACCGGCCGATGGACCGTGCGACGGCCCGCGACGCGACCGGCAGCCCCATCGGGCGGCCCCTGCCCGACCTCGGCCTGTACCTGCTGGACTCGGCCCTGCGTCCGTGCGTGCCGGGGGCCACCGGCGAGCTGTACGTCTCCGGGGCGGGGCTCGCACACGGATACCTGGGCAGGGCCGCGCTGACGGCCGAACGGTTCGTCGCCGACCCCTTCGGGCCGCCCGGCAGCCGCATGTACCGGACCGGCGACCTCGCGCGGTACAACGCCGAGGGCGAGCTGGAGCATCTGGGGCGCGCCGACGGCCAGGTCCAGCTGCGCGGCTTCCGCATCGAGACGGCGGAGATCGACGCCGAACTGACCAGGCTGCCCGAGGTGTCCGCGGCCGCCACAGTGCTGCGAGGGTCCGGCGACGACGGCGGGCGCCTCGTCGGCTACGTCGTGCCCGCCGCCGGGGCGCGGCCCGAACCGGCGGCGCTGCGCGCCCGCCTCGCCGACCGGCTGCCGCCGCAGTCCGTTCCGTCGGCCCTCGTCCTGGTGCCCGAACTCCCGCTCACACCCAACGGAAAGCTCGACCGCGACGCGCTGCCCGAACCGTCCCTGAGGGGAGCCGGACGCCGCTCCCGGGGGCCCGTGGAGGAGCGGTTGTGCGCGCTCTTCGAGGAGGTGCTCGGGTGCGGCGAGGTCGGGGCCGGCGACGACTTCTTCGAGCTGGGCGGCCACTCGCTGACCGCCACGCGCCTCGTGAGCCGCATCCGCGCCGCCTTCGGAGCCGAACTCGGCGTCGGCGCCGTCTTCGACGCACCGACCCCCGCGGACCTCGCCGTCCGGCTGGGGCGCGGTGAGCCCGGGCCGCCGGCCCCCTCGCCCGGTACGCCCGGAGCCGGAGACCTCCCGGAGGCCGGGGAGCGGCACCTCCCGGCGGGCGCCTCCGGAACGGACGGCGCGTCGCCGCAGCGCGGCCCGCTCTCGGCGGCGCAGCGCCGGATGTGGACGATGCACCGCTTCCAGGAGCCGTCCGCCACGTACAACCTGCCGTGCGCGGTACGCCTCACCGGGGAGCTGGACCACAGCGCTCTGCGGGAGGCGGTACGCGATCTGGCGCGGCGTCACGACGTCCTGCGCACCCGCTACCCCGAGGCCGGCGGCGAACCCGTCCAGGAGGTGCTGCCCCCCGGCGCGGCCGGCCAGATGGAGCTGCTCACCGGCGCGACCACCGACGACCGGCTCGCGTCCGACCTGACCCGCGCGGCCCGCCTCCCCTTCGCGATCGAGACCGAACTACCCCTCCGCGCCCACCTGTTCACGCTCCCGGACGAGCTCCCGGACGGAGAGGACGGCCGGGCCCGGCACGCCCTGCTGCTCGTCCTGCACCACATCGCCGGTGACGGGTGGTCCCTCGGCCCGCTGCTGCGCGACCTCGGCGAGGCGTACGCGGCCCGCACCGAGGGCCGGGCCCCGCGGTGGGCCGCCCCCGCGCCGCGCCACTTCGAGCACGCGGCGCGCGACCACGCCGCCGAACCCGGCCCCGCCCTGCTGGAGTTCTGGCGGCACACCCTGGAGGGCGCCCCCGAGCAGCTTCCGCTGCCCGCCGACAGGCCGCGCCCCGCCGTGGCCGGCACCCGGGGCGGCAGCGTCCCGCTGTCGATCGACGCCGAACTGCACGCCCGCATGCACGAGTTGGCCCGCCGCCGCCATGCCTCCGTCTTCATGGTGCTGCACGCGGCCCTGGCCGCCCTGCTCACCGCTTCCGGCGCCGGGACCGACGTCGTCGTGGGCACCCCGACCTCCGGCCGCGGCGACCGGGAACTCGACGACGCCGTCGGCTTCTTCGTCAACCCGGTCGCCCTGCGCGTGGACACCGGCGGCCGGCCCTCGTTCGACGAGCTCCTCGACCGCGTACGCCGGGCCGACCTCGACGCCTACGACCACCAGGACGTCCCCTTCGACCGGGTGGTCGACGCCGTCGGACAGCAGCGGTCGCTGGCACGCCACCCGATCTTCCAAGTGGTGCTCTCCTTCCAGGACTTCGAGCCCGTGCTCGCCCTGCCCGGCCTGGACTCCCGCACCGAACCCGTCCACCTCGGCGCCGCCAAGTTCGACCTGACCCTCAACCTGGTCGAGCGGCGCGACGGCGCCGGCGGGCCCGCCGGCATCGCGGGCGACGTCGAATACGCCGAGGACCTGTTCGACGAGGCGACGGCGGCGGCGCTGGCCGACCGGCTGCGGCGCGTGCTGCGGGCCGTGTGCGACGCCCCGGAGCGCCCCGTCGCCGACGTGGACCTCCTCTCCGGGCAGGAGCGGCGTGCCGCGCTCACCACCTGGAACCCGCCGTCCGAACCGCCGGCCCACCCCCATCTGCCGGCCCTGTTCGAGGCAGTGGCCCGCTCGCGTCCGGACGCCCCCGCGCTGGAAGCGGACGGCCAGGTCCTCGACTACGCCGCTCTCGACGCGCGCACCAGCCGGCTCGCCCGCCTCCTCCTCGCCCGCGGAGTCCGCCCCGGCACCGTCCTGCCGCTGGCGCTGCCCCGCTCGGGCGCCATGGCGACCGCATGGCTCGCGGTGCTCAAGGCCGGTGCCGCCGCCATGCCCGTGGACCCCGGATACCCGGCGGAACGCATCCGCCGGCTGCTGGAGACCGCCCCCGCGGACGCCCCGGTGCTGACCCTCGCCGCGCACACCGCGTCCCTCGCCCAGGAGGCGCCCCGCTGCCTGGTGCTCGACGCCCCGGACGTCGCCCGCGAACTGGCCGGGCTGGCCGCCACCCCCGTCACGGACGAGGAACGCGGCGGCCCCATCGATCCGGGCGACCCCGCGTACGTGATCCACACCTCCGGCTCCACGGGCCGCCCCAAGGGAGTGGCGGTGCCGCACGCCGGGCTGCCCGCCCTCGCCGCGGCCCAGGCCGAGCGCTTCGCCCTCGACGGGCACGCCCGGGTGCTGCAGTTCGCCTCACCCAGCTTCGACGCCTCGGTGATGGAGTACCTCATGGCGTACGGCACCGGTGCGGCGCTCGTCGTCCCGCCGCCCGGGCCGCTGGCGGGCGAGGAACTCGCCGAAGTCCTCGCCCGGGACAGGATCAGCCATGCGCTGATCCCGCCCACCGCGCTGACCGGCGTACCGCCGCAGTCGCTTCCCGGGCTGCGCACCCTCGTCGTCGGGGGAGAGGCGTGCCCGCCCGGCCTCGCCGCGCAGTGGTCGCCGGGCCGCCGCCTGGTCAACGCCTACGGGCCCACCGAGACCACCTGCTGCGCCACCACCAGCGCGCCCCTCCAGGCCGACGGGCTCGTGCCCATCGGAACACCCCTCGCCGGCCTGCGTGTTCACGTCCTCGACGACGCGCTGCGGCCGGCTCCCACCGGTGTGCCGGGCGAGCTGTACATCGCCGGCCCCGGCGTCGGACACGGCTACGCGGGCCGTCCCGCCGCCACGGCAGAACGGTTCGTCGCCGACCCGTACGGCCCGCCCGGCAGCCGCGCCTTCCGCACCGGCGACAGGGCACGCCGCCGCTTCGACGGCACCCTGGAGTACCTGGGGCGCGCGGACGACCAGGTGAAGATACGGGGCTTCCGCATCGAACCCGGAGAGATCGCCGCGGCGCTCGCCACCCACCCGGCCGTGCGGCGGTGCGCCGTCGTCGTCCGCGAGGACCGGCCCGGCGACCGGAGGCTGGTGGCGTACGTCGTACCCGAGGAAGCCGCGGGCGAGCCCGCACCGGCCGTGCTGCGCCGTCACCTCGCCGCGCTGCTCCCGGCGCACATGGTGCCGGCCGCGTTCGTCGCTCTCCGCGAACTGCCCACCACCCGGCAGGGGAAGCTGGACCGCGCGGCTCTTCCGGCGCCGGAACGGCCCGAGGCCGGCGGGTCCGCCGCCCGCGCACCCCGCTCCGGCACCGAGGAGACCGTCTGCGGCGTGTTCGCGGACGCTCTGGGGCTCGCGGCCGCCGGACCCGACGACGACTTCTTCGAGCTCGGCGGCGACAGCATCATCGCCATCCAGCTCGTCAGCAGGCTGCGCGGGCACGGCCTCGCCGTCACCACCCGCGACGTCTTCGAGTGCCGCACCGCCGCCGCCCTCGCCGAACGCGCCGCGGCCGCGGGGGAGTCCGCACCGCGGGCCGCCCGCCCCACCGCGGGCGGCGGCCCGTTCCCCGCACCGCCCATGGCGCACTGGCTGAGCGAACTCGGCCCGTCCGCCGACGCCTTCAGCCAGACCATGACCGTGCGGACACCCCCCGTACCGCGTCCCGGCGCGCTGCGGCAGGCGCTCCAGCACCTCGTCGACAGCCACGCCGCGCTGCGCACCACCCTGCTGCGGGGCGACCCCGACGCCCCCGCCGTCGAGCGGCTGCGGCTGAGCACGGCCCCGCCCGGAACCCCCGGCGCGGCGGAACTGCTCCACCGCGTCGACGTGGACGGCGCCCTGTCCGCCGAGACGTACGGCGCGGAACTCTCCCGCGCCCGTGCCTCACTCGCCCCGGAAGAGGGCCGGATGGTGCGCGCCGTCTGGTTCGACGCGGGGGAACGGGACGGCAGGCTCGCCCTCGTCGTCCACCACCTCGCCGTCGACGCCGTCTCATGGGGCGTGCTCCTGCCGGACCTTCGCGCCGCCTACGAAGCCGCCGCGGCCGGAACCCCGCTCGCGGCACCGGCTCCCGCGCACCCCTGCGCGGAATGGGCCACCGGCCTCGCGGAGGAGGCGACCCGGCCCGAGCGGGTACGCGAACTGCCCCTGTGGTCGGCGATGCTGGCCGACGAGCACGTGACCTTCGGTGACCGGCGGCCCGACCCGCTGAGGGACACGCACGGCTCCCTCAGCCATCTGACGACGGAGCTGTCCGCCGCCCACAGCCGCGCGCTGCTGACCGAGGTGCCCGCCGCGTTCCACTGCCGCGTCCTCGAACCCCTGCTGACCGCCTTCGGCCTCGCGCTCGCGCACTGGGGCGCGGAGCACGGACGAGGAGCGGGTGACGTCCTCCTCAACCTGGAAGGGCACGGCCGCGACGGCGCGGACCCGGAGCTCGGACTGGAGTCCGCGGTCGGCTGGTTCACCACCGTGCACCCCCTGCGCCTGCCCCTCGGAGGCATCGGCACCGCGGAGGCGCTCTCCGGCGGGCCCGCGCTGGGCCACGCGGTGAAGCAGGTGAAGGAGGCGCTCCGCGCCGTCCCGGGCCACGGCCGCGGATACGGGCTGCTGCGCTACCTCAACGACCGCACCGCGCCGGTGCTGGCGGACCTCGGCACCCCGCCCGTCGCCTTCAACTACCTCGGGCGCTTCCGCCGCGACGGCCAACTGTGGAGCGCCGCGCCCGACGACCGCGACCTGGCCGGTGCGGGCGCCGCTCGCGGCATGCCCGTCGGGCACGCCCTGGAGGTCAACGCCGTGATGCTGGACGGTGCGGACGGCCCGACGCTGCGCGCCGTGTGGAGCTGGCCGCGCGAACTCGCGGACACCGCTGCCGCCACCGCCCTCACGGAGCTGTGGACACGGGCGCTGACCGCGCTCGTCGACCACGTCCAGCACGCCGACGCCGGCGGCTGGACACCGTCCGACCTTCCCCTGGTCGACCTCGGCCAGGACGACATCGAGGCCCTGGAGGCCGCCTGGCGCGACCGCTGACGTTCCGGCGCGGCGGCGGCCGGGGCCCGCCGGGTCGTCAGATCACTGTCAGTCCGGCGTCAAGGGCCCCTCCTACAGTCCACACAGCCACACCAGCCCACGAGAAGCACGCGCCGCCGTCCGGCGGCGCGGCACCCGCAAGGGAATTGGAGACGCGCATGGCATCCCACGACATCGCGGAGAAGCACCTGGCAGCCGGTATCGCCGCCAGCGGCCCTGCCCCGGACCTCGCCGCGGCCGCCGCCCTTCTGGAGATGGGCGACAGACTCGGCGTGGTCGCCCACCTCGACTCCGACACCCCGCTCGAGACCGCCGCCGTCGCGTCGGAGCTCGAACTGCCGGAAGCGGCCCTGGTGCGCTACCTCGACGCTCTGGAGTCGGCCGGCATCGCGATCCGCGAGAGCGAGGGCCGCTACCGCGCCTGCGCGGACTTCGCGACCGTCTGCCACCAGGCCGGCTACATCTCCTGGACGATGAACGCCAACCGGCCCTTCATCGAGCACGCCCGCGAGTTCTTCACCGACTGGGAGAGGGCGTCCCGCACCTACCTGCGCGACTTCCGCGAAGTGGCCGTCAGCTCCGAGTGGATGGGCTCGCACGCCTTCTACCCCGCCGCTCTCGACACCATCATCGACGCCAAGCCCCGCAAGGTCGTCGACCTGGGCGCGGGCACCTGCCGCCTGCTGATCGAGGTGCTCGAAGCGGTGCCCGGCTCCACCGGTGTGGGGCTCGACTTCGCCGCCGACGCCTGCCGCGCCGCCGAACTGGCCGTGGCGCAGGCAGGGATGAGCGAGCGGCTCACCGTGCTGGAACGCCCCATCCAGTCCGTGGCCACCGACCCGGAGATGCTCAAGGACGCCGACGTCATCCACGCGGGCTTCGTCTTCCACGACATGCTTCCCGAGGAGGAGGACGTCTGCGACGAGGTGCTGGCCAAGTGCCGCGAGTCCCTCGCGCCCGGCGGCTTCCTCGCGATCACCGACGCCGTGCCGTACCTGCGCAACGAGCGTGAGCGGCGCTTCAGCGCGGCCGTGTCCTACTACCACGGCGAGTTCATGCGCCGCCGGCTGCAGTCCGAGGAGCAGTGGGTCGAGCGGCTGCGCTCGGCGGGATTCTCCGACGTACGCGCCGTCACGCTCGCCTTCCCCACCGGCCGCCTCTTCCTCGCGCACCGCTGATGGCGGGAGCGAACAGCCCCGAGACCGGGCGCACGGCCACCGTGGGCGGGGGCGCCCCCACGGTGGCCGTGCGCCCGCACCCGGGGCCCGTACCGGACGCCCGCCGCCGCGAACTGCTCGCCGCGCCGCCCTTCGGTGAGGTCTTCACCGACCACATGGTCACGGCGCGCTGGAACCCCGGGGAGGGCTGGCACGACACCGTTCTCGGCCCCTTCGGTCCCCTCGAACTCAGCCCCGCCGCCGTCGGGATGCACTACGGGCAGAGCGTCTTCGAGGGCTTCAAGGCCCACCGCAGGTCCGCGGAGCGAGCGGCTGTCTTCCGCCCCTGGGACCACGCGCGGCGGCTCAACGCGTCCGCGCGGAGGATGGCCGCGCCGCCGATGCCGCCGGAGCTGTTCGTCGCCGCCGTCGAAGCCCTCGTCCGCCAGGACATGGACTGGCTTCCCGAGGGCGACGACCGGAGCCTGTACCTGCGTCCCGTGGTGTTCGCCGACGAGCCCCACCTCGCTCTGCGCCGCGCGCGCTCCTACCTGTTCCTGCTGCTCGCCTTCCCGACGGGCAACTTCTTCGGCAGCGAGCCGCGGGCCGTCACCGTCGCCGTGAGCGAGGAGTACGTACGTGCCACCCCCGGCGGCACCGGCGCCGCCAAGTGCGGCGGAAACTACGCGGGCAGCTACCTCGCGCAGGAGGAGGCGGCCGGCCGGGGCGCCGACCAGGTCGTGTGGCTGGACGCCGTCGAACGCCGCTGGGTCGAGGAACTGGGCGGCATGAACCTGTTCTTCGTGCACGGCGAGGGGGAGCGGGCCGAGCTGGTCACCCCGCCGCTCACCGGCACCATCCTCCCCGGCGTCACCCGCGACACGCTCATCACGCTCGCCGGCGACCTGGGCATGCGCGTCACCGAGGCGCCCGTCTCGCTGGACGACTGGCGCGACGGCTGCGCGGGGGGACGGATCAGCGAGGTGTTCGCCTGCGGCACCGCGGCACGCGTCACCTCCGTCGGACGGGTCCTGGGCAGGGGAGGCGAGGAGTGGACCGTGGGCGACGGCGGGCCGGGCCCCGTCGCCGGGCGCCTCTCGGCGCTGCTCGCGTCCGTGCACCGCGGCGGGACGGCCGACCGGCACGGCTGGTGCCACCTCGTGGACCGGGATCCGCACGGTGTCGCGGCGCCGCTGAAGCCCGGACCGGAGAACTCCCTGACCGAAACGCCGAGTTGACGACCGGCCAGGACGGATGGAAGGCTTGATCGCATGATCTATTGAGTCTGCGGGCGCTGCCCTCACCACTCCACGGCCACGCCGCCGCGCCTGACAGGCTCGCACCTCCCGGTGCCGGGCCCGCCCAGTGACATCCGCCGGTGAGCCGCTTCCCCTCCGCCGCTCCGTTCCGGAGCCGCGCACTGCTGCCATGAGCGTCCCGGCATGAACGCGCCCGGACGCGCGGTCGCGCTGTGCGCCGCAGGAGACCCGAGGTGACGGGCAGTCAGGTCGTGAGCAGCAACGCAACGTCCCAGACCCCGCTCAGGAGATCATCCATGTCAGAACAGTCGTCAGCGGCAACCGCGCAGCAGCGGGATCCCCGCCGCTGGTGGATCCTCGCCGTACTGTGCTCGTCCCTGTTCGTGATCGTGCTCGACAACACGATCCTGAACGTCGCCATCCCCTCCATCACCGAGCAGCTCGGCGCGAGCACCGCCCAGATCCAGTGGACGCTCAACGCCTACACCCTCGTCCTGTCCGGTCTGCTCATCACCGCGGGCGGGCTCTCCGACCGGCTGGGACGCAAGCGTGCCCTGCTGCTGGGCCTGCTGGTCTTCGGCGGGGGCTCCCTGATGGGGGCTCTGGCGACGTCGCCCGAAGTGCTCATCGCCGCCCGCGTGCTGATGGGCGTCGGCGCCGCCTTCCTGATGCCCGGCACACTCGCGGTGCTCGTGCGCACCTTCGACGACGAGGAGCGTCCCCGCGCCATCGGTATCTGGGCGGCGGTCTCGTCGGTCGGCATGGCGCTCGGGCCCGTCGTCGGCGGATTCCTCCTCGACCACTTCTGGTGGGGGTCGACGTTCCTGATCAACGTGCCGGTCGCCGCCGTGGGCCTGGTCGCCATGGCCCTGCTGCTGCGCGAGTCCAAGGACCCCGGCCATTCCCGGCCGGACCTGCTCGGCGCCCTGCTGAGCACCGTGGCCGTGGTCTCCCTGGTGTGGGCGGTCATCACGATCCCGCGCGAGGGCTGGCTCTCCCCGAAGACGCTGACGGCGGGGCTGCTGGGCATCGCCGTCGGCGTGACGTTCGTCTGGTGGGAGCGCCGGGTCCAGGACCCGATGCTGGACATGGCGATGTTCAAGAACCCCAAGTTCCGCGGCGCCGTCTTCGGCGGAATCCTCACGGCGTTCGGCATGGCCGGATCGCTGTTCCTGCTCACGCAGGACCTGCAGTTCCTCCGCGGATACGACCCGCTGGAAGCGGGCGCGCAGCTCATCCCCATGGCCGTGGGCGTGCTGTTCAGCAGCGTCGTGGTCAGCCCCCGCGTGCTGAAGAAGCTCGGCATCGGCAAGGGCGTGGCGCTCGGCGTCAGCGCCTCGGCGGCCGGACTGACGGTCGTCGCCCTCGCACCCGACAGCAACGGCTACCTCGTCCTCGTGGCGGGACTGCTGCTGCTCGGAGGCGGTGCGGGCATCTCCGGGCCGCTCGTCGCCAACGCGCTGATGAGCTCCATCCCGCCGGAGCGCGCCAGCACGGGCTCGGGCGTCAACAACACCCTGCAGGAGCTGGGCAGCGGCCTCGGCGTCGGCGTGCTCGGTGCCGTCCTCGTGGCCGTCTTCTCCCAGACCGTGCCGGACCGGCTCGGGGCGGCCGCCGGCGAGTCCTACCCGCAGGCCGTGAAGGCGGCGGGCGACTCGCAGGCGCTGCTCGCCGACGTACGGGACGCCTTCACCAGCGCCCTGACCGCCAGCCAGCTCATCGGTGCGGCGGCGGTGCTGCTCGGCGGCTGGATCGCCGGGATGCTGCTGCTGCGGGCGGACCGCGCGGCGGCCGCCGCGGCCGCGGCAGCCGCCGAGGCGCCGGCGGAGAACGCCACCGAGAACAGCCCGGCATGACGATCGCCTCCGCCCGGCACGTGCCGGGCGGAGGCGACCGTCCGGGGCCGAGTCCGTCCCGCGGGCACAAGTGCCCGCGCAGGAGCGGGCGTTATGCAAGCGCCGGTACGGAAGCGCCTGTCACGGGAGCGCCTGGTGCCCGGGACGCACGGCGCGGATGTGGGCACGGCCCTGGGGCACCGCCGAGGCGTGCAGCGGAGTGCGCACCTCGTTCGGCTTGATGGCCTTCTCCAGCTGGCTGGAGAGGTGGCGCACCGTCGAGACGAGCGCCTGCTGCTGGGCCGTGAGCTTCTGGACCAGGGAGCGCAGCTGCCGCAGTTCGCCGTCCAGCGAAGCCGGCTCCGGACGCGCCTGGTTGGCGGCCGGCGCAGTGGCCGGCTGGGCCCGGGCGGGACGCTGCGGCGCCGGTACGGTCTTCCGCCGCACCTGCTGCGCCGCGGGCGGCGTGCCGGTCGTCTGCGTCCCGGAGCGCAGGGCGACCTGCTGCGGCCCCCGTTCCTCCCCCGCCGTGGCGGTGAGCGGGTCGAGCAACTCCGGTGCGTGCGCCAGTATCTGACGCATCCGCTTGCTCAGCGCCGGTACGGGGTTGATGCCGAGGGTGTCCGCGAGGTGCCGGCGGGCCCGCTCGTACACCCCGAGGGCCTGTGCCTGATGGCCGGAGCGGTACAGGGCCACCATGAGCTGCTCGTAGTAGCGCTCGCGCAGGGGGTGGCTGATGGTCAGCTCCTCCAGCTCAGCGATGACGTTCTGGTGCATCTGCGCCCGCAGCGACACGTCGTAGAGCAGTTCGAGCGCGCTGAACCGGGACTCCTCCAGCATGGCCGCCCCGGCCGAGCAGATGGGCCCCTGGCTGCCCTGCAGCGCGGGGCCGCGCCACAGGCGCAGCGCGCCGCGGATCGTCTTCTCGGCGAGGACGAGGTCCTTGTCCGCCATGCGGCGTGCACGGTCCACGGTCTGGATGAACAGCTCGCTGTCGATCTGGTCGGGCTCGGCGCGCAGCCCGTATCCGGACTCGCGGGTGATGAGGCGCTGCTGGCCGTGCCCGCCCTCCTGGTCGATCTGCTCCATCAGGCGGCGCAGCCGGTACACCTGCGCCTGCAGGGCGTTGGCCGATTTCCGCGGGCTGAGTTCGCCCCAGATCTCCTCGCCCAGTTTCTCGGTCGAGACGACGGAGCCGTACTTCACGACCAGCGCCCCGAGGAGCGTGCGCTGCTTCTGGCTGTTGAGGGGGACACGGCGTTGATTGACGGTGTCGTACAACTCGGTGGGACCCAGGACTCTGAACTTCACAGCCTTCTCCAGGCGAAACTCGATCGGCGTTCCAGTGAGACTCGTGAGGTGTGGTGACCGGGCCTCTCCGAGGGATTTCCAGGTGCGCGGCGGTAGGTGCGGCCCCACGGGCGGACGGTCGTCCCGCCCGGGGGCGGGCCCGGCGTACTCGCCCGGCGTTCGGCGGGACCGGCGAAATCCAACGTGGCTCCGTCCGGAAGGCGGGGGCCAGGTGTCCGGCGCCGTCCGGACGAATTCCTGGCATGGCGCCTCGAACGGTAGTCCGCGTCATCCGCAAGTACAGGGCCGTCAGCCCGGGCGCGAGTGTTCTTCTAGCATTCGTCAGCACGTCGTCAGGGGGCGGTTCTTCCGGCTTTCCGGCGGGGTCGAGAGTTGCTTCAGCTTTCCTCGAGCACATGGAGAATCCGCCGGGGCGTTCAGTAGCGTGCGAGGCGGCGACGGACCGGTCACCGGCGGCTGTCCGACCGGGTACGGACGAGCTTCGCAGCACGGACAGGTACGGAGGAGACCGTGAGGGTTCAGGTTCTGGGTCCGCTGAGTGCCGAGGTCGACGGGGAGTCGGTCGTTCCGACGGCGGGGAAGCCGCGGCAGGTCCTGTCGCTCCTCGCGCTCTACCCGGGCCGGGTGGTGCCCGTCCCCGTGCTCATGGAGGAACTCTGGGGCACCCGGCCGCCGCAGAGCGCGCTGACCACCCTTCAGACCTACATCCTCCAGCTGCGCAGGCGCCTCGGCGCCGCACTGGGCGGGGACGCCGCCCGCCGTCCCAAGGACGTGCTGGCCACACGGCACGGCGGCTACCTGCTCCAGACCGACGAGGCGTGCGTCGACGTGCACCAGTACGAGCGGACGGCAGCGCAGGGGCAGGCCGCCTACGCCGAGGGCGACAGCGGACTCGCGGCCCGCAGGTTCCGCGAGGCCCTCGACCTGTGGCGCGGCCCCGCCCTCGTGGACGTACGCGTGGGCCCCGTCCTGGAGATCGAGGTGATGCGCCTCGAGGAGAGCCGCCTCGTCACCGTGGAGCGGCGGATCGACGCGGACCTGCGCCTGGGCCGGCACAGCGAACTCATCGCGGAACTCACCGAGTTGACCGCCCGCCATCCTCAGCACGAGGGGGTGCACTCCCAGGCGATGGTGGCGCTGTACCGCTCCGGCCGGCAGGCGTCCGCGCTGGAGACGTACCGGAGACTGCGCACGCGCCTCATCGAGGAGCTGGGGGTGGAGCCCTCGCCTCAGCTGCAACGGCTCCACCAGGCCATGCTCGCCGTCGACCCGGCCCTCGACGTCTTCGCCGGACCCAAGCCCATCTCGACGTTCGACCTCTACGCTGCCTGAGGCGGCCGCCGCGCGATCGGCGCCCTGCGGGACCCTCCCGGCAGCCTGAACGGACCCGCGTCCCCGCCCCTCCGGCCCGGCCACCCCTGGACATGTGCCTCGCCCGACGGCTCAAGCCTCTTCCGAGGGCTTCTCGAGGAGGGGCTGTCAAGCTTGAAGGTCACGCCAGACCGCCTTGTGCCGCAGGCCCGGGGCACCCGCACTTTCACGGAAGGAAGCGCATGACATCGGCTCAGCGCCCGCTCGGTACCGCAGACGCGATCGACCCCACGCAGGAGACGGGCCTGCACCATGTCGCCGCGCTCTCCACCGAGTTGCAGGACGTCTCCGAGGTCGAGCAGCGCCAGGTCCGGCTCGAGCGCGTCGTCCTCGTCGGTGCGTGGACGTCCGGCACCCTCGAGGACGCGGAGAGCTCCATGGCGGAACTGGCCGCACTCGCGGAGTCGGCGGGGGCCCTCGTGCTCGACGGCGTCATCCAGCGCCGGGACAAGCCCGACCCGGCCACCTACATCGGCTCCGGCAAGGCGCAGGAGCTGCGGGACCTCGTCCTGGACCACGCGGCCGACACGGTCGTGTGCGACGGCGAGTTGAGCCCCTCGCAGCTCGTCCGCCTCGAAGAGGTCGTCAAGGTGAAGATCGTCGACCGGACGGCGCTGATCCTGGACATCTTCGCCCAGCGCGCCACGTCCAGGGAGGGCAAGGCCCAGGTCGAACTGGCGCAGATGCAGTACATGCTGCCGCGCCTGCGCGGCTGGGGCCAGTCACTGTCCCGGCAGTCCGGTGGCAGCGGTGGCGGCGGCGGGATGGCCACCCGCGGACCGGGCGAGACGAAGATCGAGACCGACCGCAGGCGCCTCCGCGAGAAGGTGTCCAAGCTGCGCCGCGAGCTGGACGGGATGAAGGCGGGACGCGACCTGAAGCGGCAGGAGCGCAAGCGGAACAAGGTGCCCGCCGTCGCGCTGGCCGGCTACACCAACGCCGGCAAGTCCTCCCTCCTGAACCGTCTCACCGGCTCCGAAGCCCTCGTCCAGAACGCCCTGTTCGCCACCCTCGACCCGACGGTGCGCCGCACGCAGACCCAGAGCGGCCGCTCCTACACGCTCGCCGACACGGTGGGCTTCGTACGCCACCTGCCCCACCAGCTCGTGGACGCCTTCCGCTCCACGCTGGAGGAGGTGGCCGAGGCCGACCTGATCCTCCACGTCGTGGACGGCACGCACCCCGACCCGGAGGCGCAGATCGAGGCGGTGCGCACGGTGATCGAAGAGATCGGAGGCGCGGGCGTCCCGGAACTGGTCGTGGTCAACAAGGCCGACTCCGCTCCGAGGGACGTGCTGGACCGTCTGGCGGAGTCCGAGCCGGCCGCCGTCGCCGTCTCCGCGCGCACCGGGGAGGGCGTCGAGGAACTGCTGGCCCGGGTGGAGGAGGCGCTGCCGCACCCCGACATCGACGTGGAGGCGCTGATCCCCTACACCCACGGCCATCTGGTGGCCCGGGTCCACGAGGAGGCCGAGCTGATCAGCGAGACCCACGAGGAGGCGGGCACGCGCATCCGGGCCAAGGTGGAGGAGGACCTGGCGGCGGAGCTGGCGCCGTACGCGGTGAACTGACGCCGCGGCAGACCCGATCGGGGGCCGTCCCGCGTTGCGGGGCGGCCCCCGGCCGTGCGTTCCGGCGCCGTGGTCCGCGACCGCCGCGCGGCGGTCTCCGATTTCCGCGCCGCAGCCGGGAATTCGCGGTTCCGTGGAAATTCGAGTCGGGGTCTAGCGCGTGTCGACCCGGCAGGTTGCGGCGGTTTCGCCGCGCCCTCTAGCGTGATCCCCGCAGATCCGTCGGTACGCAACTCCGGCTCGCCGGACGGAAATCCGGAGGGCGAACCGAAAGTCCGGGGAATTCCCTCCCAGCCGGTTTCCGGAGCCGTTGCCGCCGGCGCGGCACCGGAATCCTTCGTCCGCCGGCAGGGGAGCGTGCGATGCCCTATCCGCCCGCGATTCCAGCGGTTCCGGCCTCGTTCCCGCGGGCTGTGCCGGACAGGCGCGGCGGACCGCGCCACGGGCCTGTCCGCGGCAACTCGAGGAGAACCGGCGGGACGTGCGGCAGCGCGGTCGCGGAGCCCGCCTCGAAGGAACGGCCTGACCGTCCGATCACTCGCGAGGAATGAGCCCACCATGTCTGTTTCCGTACCCCCGCTCGGCACCAAAGTGCGTTACGGCAGGGACGGTTGGCTGCCGTTGCCGCACATCCTGAGCGACACCGACCTGAAGAAGCTGGTCGACCGCATCGACGGCATCAGCGCGCAGCGCCGCCCCGAAGTCGTGCACGAGGAGGGCTCGTCGGCGGTGCGGGCACTGCACGGCTGCCACGATTTCGACGAGGTGTGCGCCCGCCTCGTGCGCCTGCCCGCGCTGGTGGGTTTCGCCGAAGAGCTGCTGGGCGGCCCCGTCTACGTCTACCAGTTCAAGGTCAACATGAAGCAGGCGCACGAGGGAGCCGCTTGGCCCTGGCACCAGGACTTCGCGTTCTGGCACCACGAGGACGGCATGGCCGCCCCGGACGCCGTGAACATCGCGATCTTCCTCAACGACGTCACCGACGAGAACGGGCCGCTCGAAGTGATCCCCGGCAGCCAGCACGGCGGGATCTTCGAGGACGGGACGCGTGCCGGTCAGCACAGCCACGACTGGCACGACCATGTGTCGGCGAAGCTGGAGTACACGGTGCCGGACGACATCGCGGACGAACTGGCGGGCGCGCTCGGGGTGAAGCGACTGACGGGCAGCGCCGGCACGGCGGTCGCCTTCCACCCGAGCATCGTCCACTCCTCGTCCAACAACCTCTCCGCCGAGCGCCGCTGCCTGCTCCTCATCACCTACAACAGGATCGGGAACGCCCCCGCCAACCCCACCCGGCCGGCCTTCCTCGTCGGTCGGGACAGCACCCCGCTCGTCGCCGCGGACGGCAACTCCCTCTGACGGCGTACCAGTCGGCAAGCTCCCTCCTCGTGGGCCCCTCGCCTGCCGGGCCCGCGGTCCGCAGGCAGGCAGGGGCCGCGCCGGCCGGCCCCTGACCGCAGGCGCGGCTGCGCCTCTCCCGTACAGCGGTCCCACGGTCCCAGACCGATGAGGAGCACAGCCCCCGCGCCCAGGCCGCCTTCCGCCCTGCCGCACCCGCGCGGCCCCGGACCGGTGGGCGGGGGCGACCGCGCGGACCGTGATTCCGAACGCGTGTGAAACAGAACCATTTTGGCGCCCCCGCGAGGGAAAAGCCATTGCCACCAAGGGCAATCGATATGCGGTCCACGGCCCCGTGATTGCCCGGGACGGCAAACTTCCGTGCCCGCAACGGCGTTGCGCAGCGTAGAACTTGTGAAGGCCTCCGCGCTCTGCTCGGATTGCGTCGCGGGCGGCGAGGCCGCCCTGAAAAAAGGAGAGAGAATGCGCAAGCTTCGAAGATCGATATCCGCTGCCTCTTTGACGGCAGTTCTCGCGGGGGGTTTGACGATGCTGAGTGCGACGCCGGCCCAGGCGGCCTGGCAGTGCACCGTCCCGCCCGGAATGACCTACACCTGGGTCACCTACGATCCCGGATGCGGCGTGCCGAACGGCATGAGCTACGACGTCGTCGCACCAGCGGAGGGCCAGTGGGCGTGCATGGCCCCGGTGGGCTGGAACTGGACCGAGACCCGCAGCAGCACCCATTGCAGTGCCAACACGGGGTTCCCCACCACTGAGTACCGCCTCACCAAGGCGAGCTGACCGGAACGGGCCAGGCCCTCGTGATCCGCGGCGAGCCGGGGTGACTCCACGCCGGCACGGGGCGGGAGGCACCCGCGCTCGCAGAGCGGCCGGGGCCGTCGCCGGGGACGGGGGACCGACCCGGCGGGCCGGCTCGGGGGCGGTCCGGTCAGGGACCGCCCCCGGCGTCCCCGAGCGGGGCGGGCCGGGCGCCGGAGCGGCGCCACGGGCCGCGGGACCCGGAGAACCGTGCGTGCGCCTGAGGCCGCCTACAGAGGCGGCTCCGTGAGGAGTTCGAGCAGCCACCGGGTGCTCTCCGCGACTCCCGTCGCCGGGACGGCGGACGGTGCCGGGAACAGGCGCCCCCAGGAGCAGGCACGGCCGAGAGCGGCCAGCCGCCACGCGAGCCCCGCCGCCCTGCGCAGCTCCACCGCCGTTCTGCCCGCGCCCGTCCAGGGCTCCAGATAGGCGTCGCGGAGGCGTGGCAGCACCTGCGGGCCGTACCGGTCGCAGGCCCTGCCGACGGGGACCGGCAGGCTGCAGAAGGGGTGGGAGACGGAGGCGTCGCCCCAGTCGAAGAAGACGAACCGGCCGGCTCGCGGGCGGAAGACCTGCCGGTCGTGCAGATCGGCGTGGTCCAGGGAGTCGGCGATGCCCACCGCCGCGAGCTCCGCGCACCACTCCACGAGCCGGGGGCGGAGAGCGGTGAGCTTCCCTCGCTCCGTGGGCGGCAGCGCGGGGTTCTCCGCGAGGAGCCGGTCGAAGACGCCGGGCAGCGCCGCCGTCCGCGCGCCGGGAACCCCCAGCAGTTCCATGTCGCGGGCGTACGGGATCAAGTCCCGCTGAACGGCGGCGTACTGCCGGAGGAGCTCCTCCCACGCGCCGGGGCCTGCCGCGTCCCTGTCGAGCAGGTTCCTGAAGGGCTCCCCTCCGTGGGGCAGCAGGGACCAGCCCCGCTCCGCGTCGACGGCGATCGGCTCCAGCACGTGCCGCGGCACCCAGCGCGCCAGCGCCGCGCCGAGCGGAGCCTCGAACGCGCCGGCGGGCGGATTCGCCTTGAACCAGACGGTGCCGCCTCCGCCGACGGACACCCGGATCAGGACCGACCACGGCCGGAGCCTGACCGTCCGGATCCCTGCCGTCCTCAGACCGCGGCCGGCGAGCCGGTCCTCGATCCAGCCGAGGGCGGCGGTCCGCCAGGCGGCGTCCGCCCAGGGGGTCGACGCGTCCTCGTAGGCGCCCCGGTCGACCTCGAAAGAGCCTGGTCCGGCGGCCTCGGACGTCTCGTGCTGCATCGCGCCATCCCAGCAGCGCGCCGGATCGGTCTGCCACTGCTTTTCATGGCCGGTGGGCCCCTCGGTCACCAGCGACGACGACCGGAGCTTCCTCTTCTCGCTGGCGTACGCCTTGAGCCGCGCGGCGTGGGTGCCGTTCGTCGGCAAGCCGTGGGCGCCGGGGCGCTCGGGGGCGCGGGACCGGCGCACGTCTCCGCCGGGGAGGCCCGACGGGGCCGCGTCCTCGAACAGAGGATCTCCGGGGCCGCGGCCGGGGCGCCGTGGCGGTGACCTGCCCCGGGCTGACTGCCCGTCAGCTTCCGGGGAGGCCGTTCGGCCGACCCTTCTGAGCTGCGTTTTCCTTGTGTTCGAATTTGCAGGAAGGGGCCGCGAAAACCGGTGCGGGAACCGACCCAAGAGATGCCTTGACAAGGGATGAAGCGCGACCTCACAGTAGGCGCTACGCACAACGCAACCGGACGCGTTCTCTGCGTAATTTCCGAAAGACCTCTCCTCGTCGCCCTTCTCTGGGGCCCACCACAAGTGTGCCCAGGGGGCGAATTCGTCCTGCCCGTATTGCCGCCGGCCGCCCGCCTGCGCGCAGCCGACAGAAATCAGCGGCGAAAACCCGCCGGCAAACCTGGGATTCCGGCCTGCCATGGCCGGTACCCGGGCCTGGGCGCGTGCGTAAGCACGCGAGAGCAAGTGCCTATCAGTGAGTGGAAAGGGTGAGTGCCAAGTGACGCAAACTGCTGTCGAAACACCATTGCAGGTTCTTGAGCATGAACCTTTCCTGCAGGTCACGTGGCGCGACTCCGTCACGCCCGCCCGGGGCTTCGTCGTGATCGACCAGCTGGTGACGGGCATCGCCACGGGCGGCCTGCGTATGCGTCCTGGATGCACGATCGGTGAGGTCTCCGAACTCGCCCGCGAAATGACGCTGAAGATGGGCGCATTCGGAATTCACGTCGGAGGCGCCAAGGGCGGCATCGACTTCGACTCCGCGGACCCGCGGGCCGAAGAGGTGCGGGAGCGCTTCCTCGAAGCCGTCCGCCCCCTGCTGGAGCGGTTCTGGGTGACGGCGGGCGACCTCGGCACGCAGCAGGAGCAACTCGACCGCGCATTCGCCAAGGTGGGTATCGGCGAGACCTCCTTCCACGCCGCCGTCGTCCGCTCGCCGGACGAGGCCGAGGTCCGGGCGCGCATCCACCAGGCGTTCACGACACGGACGGACGGTCTGCTGCTGTCGGAGCTGATCGGCGGCTTCGGCGTCGCGGAGTCGGCGCTGGCGGCCTTGGAGCACGAGCGCATCCCCGCGGGCACCGCCCGCGCGGTCGTGCAGGGTTTCGGGGCCATGGGCGGCTCCACGGCGCTCTACCTGGCGCGTGCCGGAGTCACGATCGTCGGCGTCACGGACGCCCAGGGCCTGATCCTCAACACCTCGCGGGGCCTGGACGTCGAGAGCCTGCTGGCCGCGCGGAGCACGAGCGGCGTGATCGACCGCTCCGTACTGCGCGAGGACGACGTGGAACGCCCCGGCGACGCCTGGCTCGACCAGGAGGTGGACGTGCTGGTGCCCGCGGCCGTCTCCTACTCGATCACGGCGGACAACTGCGACCGGATCCGCGGCAGGCTCGTGGTGGAGGCCGCCAACGTCCCCACCACGCCCGAGGCGGAGCAGCGTCTCCTGGAGCGCGGGGTGACCGTGGTCCCGGACTTCATCGCCAACACCGGTGCCGCGGCCGGGGCATGGTGGGTCATCCTCGGCGAGGTCGTCAGCCCCGCCGGGGCGTGCACTCGGCTGTCGGCGCAGATGCGCCCGCTCGTCCGCGACCTGATGACCAGGGCGGCGGCGGCCGGGACGTCCATGCGGGAGGCGGGCGTGCAGTTCGCCAAGGAGAACTCGCAGCGGATGATCGGCGAGTACGGCGCGGCGGTCGCCTTCCGCGACCTCTTCCCCGCTGTCCCGCAGGGGCAGACGACCGTCGGGGAGGACGCGGGCGCGGAGATCGCGGCGCCGGGCCCGGCGGAGCTCGTCGCGGCACCGCCGAGCGGCACCTTCCCCGTCGCCGGAGACCTGGTCGACGCACCGATGGAGACGGGCCGTCAGCCCGCAGGGGCCTTCCCCGCCTACTGGCCCGGGACGGCCGACGAGAACGCCGGCCAGGCCTGAACGGCCCTTCCCGGAGGCACCATCGGCGCCCCGCCGGACCTGCTCAGGCAGGTCCGGCGGGGCGCCGGCCGTTCCGGGACCGCCCTCCGGAGCGGGCGCGTCGACGGCGGCCCGTTCCCGGGGTCCCTTGCGCCTGAAGCGGGGGTTCTCGCGTCACCGGGCAGGCACCCGCGCAGCCGCGGCGGCGGGTGCCCGGTACCGGACGTCACCGGACGTCTGTCGGCTACCGGCCCGCCGCGCGGACGGACGGACCGGACCCGGGGTCCCGGCCGGAGGGGCCCCGGCCGTGGGCGGGGTCCGCCGCACGCCCCACGGCCTCGCACACCGCGGCGTGCGCTGCGGCCGCCAGCGAGCGGCGGTCGTGGTCGCCGGGCCACAGTGGGGGACAGGGCCGCACGAGAGCGGTGAGTCCCTCGGCGGCGGCGACGCGCCGCAGCGAGCCGAGGAGGGTGTCGTCGCCGACGTACGAGGCGGCGGTGCTGCACTCGCCTCCGAGCGTGAAGTCGATGCCGAGGGGCCGGACCGGTGCCCCGGCGTCGAGGGCGGCCTGGAACGTGGCGCGCCGGAACGGCCCGCCCGGGGCGGTGCACCAGGTGGCGCCCTGCGGGAAGACCATCATCGACTCGCCGTCCCGCAGATGGGCGGCCAGGGCCGCCACGGTCTCCGGGAGCCGGCGCACGGCCCCGCGGTCGATGAACCGGCTGCCGGTCCTGCGGGTCAGCGTCCCGATGACGGGCCACGCGGCGACCTCGCGCTTGGCGATCAGAGGAACCGGCTCGACGGCCAGCGCCGCGACCACATCCAGCCAGGAGACGTGGTTCGCGACGATCAGCGTGCCGGTGGACGCTCCCGGCACGCGCAGCGGCCCCTCCGCCGCGTCGAGGCCGACACCGAGCGCGTCCAGTACGGACTGCGCGTGCCGCCGCAGGACAGGCGGATCCGCGAGCCCCTTCCCCGCGGCGAACGCACGGCTGACGGCGGCGCCGAGCCCGGCGTACCGGCGAAGCACCGCACCCGGAGACGGCCGGGTTCCGGCCTGGCCGCCGTGCGGCGCGGGCGTGACGCAGCGAGGCGTGCAGGGGGACAGCAGCCCCCAGGTGTCCGCTCCCGCCTCCGGGCGGGCGCCGGATCTCACCGCCGCGTGCCGGGGGAGCAACGCCGGCGGCAGCCGTCCCCGGGCAGGGGCGGACGCGGACGCATGCCCGCCCCGGCGGTGCGGGCACGGACGCGGAGTCGCTGGCTGGGAGGCATCCACCCCTTCGTAGCAGTGAAAGGGGCCGCGCACACCGCAGTTGTGGTGGACGCGACACCCCGGCCCGGGCGCTCCGTCCCCACGCAGGCGACCGGTGCGGAGGACCGGCTCGCCACCGGAGACGTCGCGAGGTTGCGGGGACGAGCCGTCCGGACTCGGACGGTGGCAGGGACTGATCCATTGCCGGAGCCGCCCGGATTTCCCTCTTCCTTTACGGGAAATCGAATTTGTCACGGCGCAATTCCGGCCAGTGCGGGACATCGGTGAGACGCGCCCGCTGGCCGGAATGCAGTCATGAAGATCGGGTAGCGCCGTCGGGAACGGACGTGACCGCTCCCCTTCCGCGGGTCCCGGGAGGGCGCGGAGAGGTGAGCGGGGGGACGGGGATCAACGATCTTTCCCTGGCCGACCGGCCGTCGGGGCCCCGGACGATGCCCGGCTGCGCCGACCGTGCCGGCTGTGCCGGCTTCGGATGATCGACTGGATCCCCTTCAGGCGTGAGCACCGGCCGAATTCTGCTAATGCAGCTGCACAATTTCGCCGAGAATCTCCTTCCGGCCGCTGAAATTGCCCTGCATACAATCGAAAACCGCTACGGTCGGGCCCGGACGACCGTGCGTCGACGGGGGCGTGCGGACGGCACTCGGGGGAATGCCGCGACGGCTGCGACAGCGTCCGCATGAGCCCGTCCTGACCAGATGGCTCTCGCCGAGCGGCGCGACGCCTCTCCACCGAGGAGGACGGCCCGTGGCTATTCAGGAGTGCTCCGGGTGCGGGGCGCAGGTACAGCCCGACGGAACGTCACCCTGCTCGTGCGTGCTCGCCGCGGCGGACGAGGTCGACGCGGCTTTCAAGGGACACCGGCCGCAGGGCAGGACCAGATCGTCCTGGCGGATCGTGGGCAGGCCGCCGCAGCCCGTACTGGTGCAGAGCGGCGAGGAGCGCGGACTCCGAGGGTCCGGCCGCGTCAGGGGAGCCGCGCTCGGCCTCGTGATGGCCACGATGGTGGGAACCCTGGCCTTCGTCGTCGGGGCGGCGAATTCGGGCCAGCCGCAGCACGGCGAGTCGCCCTTCCCCTCCTCGACCGGCGTCGGCGTCCTGCCGCGGCCGGTGGAGGGCAACGCCGCCTTCCCCGGCGGTGAGTTCGGCAAGGGCGCCTCACCCGGCCCCTCGCGGAGCGACGCGCAGGACGACCGGGCGGCAGCGGACGGGGACGCGGAGGAGCCGGCGGGGACGCCCCCGTCCTCCTCCGAGCCGTCCTCCGAGGTCCCCTCATCGCCCTCGGACGGCGCGGCGGGCGGCGGTTCGGACGGAGGGACGTCCGACGGCGGCACCTCGGACGGTGGCTCCTCCGACGGCGGCTCCTCCGACGGGGGTTCGTCCGAAGGCGGTTCGCAGTCCCCCTCTCCCAGCCCGAGCGGCGACGAGGGAGGCGCGTCCGACGGCGGAAGCACCGAGGGCGACGGCGGTGCGGACGGCGGCGGTGGCGAGGAGGACTCGGGCGGGCTGCTGGGCGGGCTGCTCGGCGGCATCCTCGGCTGACGGCTGACGGCTGACGGCTGACGGCTGACGGCTGACCCGGCTGCCGGCCGGTGCGCAGGCCACCGTGGCCCGCCGGGCACACGCCGACTCACCGGTAAGGCTCGGCCGGGCCCTGCGCGCGTCATGGCTGCGCACCGCGGCCCGGTGTCCTCCGCCCCGGCAGCGCACGGCGCCGGCGATCTTCCGGTACGCCCCACCCGGCCTCGGCCGTCGCCTGCCGCGGCCCCTGCCACACGCAGGCCCGGGCCGGACCGCGGTCTCCCCGGAGACGGCGATGACGGCGGGTCGGCCTCGCCCGGCCGAGGAGTTACGGTCGGAAAGGAGGACGGGGGGAGATCCGAGCCACCACTCGGTGGAGGCACTGATGACGGACGGCACCGAGCAGCCCCTCGAGGTGGAGCACTTCGAGTTCGGTACTTCGGATCCGGAGACCGCGGAATCCGTGACGAAGAGCGTGTACGGCGACTGCCGGCAGAGCGGCAGCGGCGCGGAGGACTTCACCTTCAGTTTCCGGCGTACGAGCGCCGGCGGGATAAGCCTCGACCATGTGGTCCACACGATGGACATGAGCGTCGACTACGCCGGCACCGACGGCCTGATGTTCATCTTCGTCACCGGCGGGACCTTCGGCGTCGCGTCGAGCGACCAGGAGGCCCGGCTGAGGATCGGTGACACGGCCCTCTATCCGACGGGCGTCCCCGTCCGTCTCGGCTGGGACCGCCTCCGCGCGGAGATCCTGTCCGTGCCCATGGAGGCGGTGGAGAGGGCGGCCGGCCCCGGCGGCGGAGCGGTGCGCTTCCTCGGCACCACACCCGTCTCACCGGCGATGGACAGGTACTGGCGGTCCACGGTCGGATTCGTCAGCCACCAGCTGGAGACGCCCCACAGCCCCCTCTCCTCGCCGCTGGTCCGCGCCCAGACGCTCGACCTGCTCGGTTCCGCGGCCGTCAGGGCGTTCCCCAACACGACGATGACGGCGGACTACCAGCCCGGCCCCGGCCATGCCTCCGCGGCCGCTGTCCGCAAGGCGGTCGAGTTCATCGACGCGAACGCCGACCGGCCCGTCAGGCTGTCCGACATCGCGGCAGCGGCGGCGACGTCCCCCGCGGCGCTCGAAGCCGCCTTCCCGCTGCATCACGGCACGTCGCCGCTCGGCTACCTGCGCCGCGTGCGTCTCGAACGTGCCCACCGCGACCTGGAGTCGACCGACCCCGCCAGCGGCGCGAGCGTCCCCCGCATCGCGACACGCTGGGGATTCCCGCAGTCCGGCGCGTTCGCCGCCCACTACCACGACGTGTACGGCCGGCCGCCCGGCAACACCCTGCACACCTGAACTCCCGCCGCGAGAAGCCGATGGACGACGCCATGGAAGAGGCCACGGCACGGGAGCGAGCGCCGGTGCGGCGCGTGTTCGAGACCACCGACCTCGACGTCGCGCGCGACTTCATGAACGCCGCCTACGGCACCAGCCTGCGGATGAAGGGCAGGGAACGCAGCCAGCTCGTCCGGCACGCGCGTTTCGACCACGGCTCGTTCTGCGTGGACGACGTCACGCTCTCCATGGAGACCGGCTACGACGCCGAGCCGCTGGGGTGCCTCGCGGTGGTCGAGCCGAGGACGGGCTGGGTGGAGCACCGGTGGCCGGACGGCGGCGAGCGTGTCGGGCCGGGGGAGATCGCCGCGATCTCGCCCCCGGACAGGCCCTTCACCGCGCTGGCGCACCAGCTGGAGTTCGACTCGGTCGTCCTCGGGCAGCCGGCTCTGGACCGCAACGCACCGCTCCCCGAGGGCAGGCGGTCCGAGCCCCTGCGCTTCACCGGCATGCGGCCGGCGTCGCCCGGTCTGGCGGACCGCTGGCGGGGCACCGTCGCCCACGTGCGGGACGTGCTGGCCGTGAATCCGCAGGCGATGAGCGAACCCCTCGTCATCGGGAACATGGCACGTGCCCTGGCTGAGAGTGCGCTCGCGGTGTTCCCCAACTCGGGGCCTGCGGAGGCCACTTCGAGAGACGGCAGCGACGCGGCACCGGGCGCCGTCCGCCGGGCCGTCGCGTTCATCGAGGAACGGGCGGACACCGACATCACGTTGCTCGACATCGCCCGCGCGGCCCGCGTGAGCCCCCACGCGCTGCGCATCGCCTTCGCCCGGCACCACAACTCCCGCAGCCCGTTCGGCTGCGTGACGCAAGTCCGGCTGGACCGCGCGCACTTCGACCTCCTGGCGGCCGACGGCGAGAACGGCGCCACCGTCCCGGCCGTGGCCGCGAGGTGGGGGTTCCCCAAGCCGTCACGGTTCGCCGCCCTCTACCGCGACGTGTACGGGGTCAGCCCGCACGACACCCTGTCGCTCTGAGCGGGGCGGCGGACCTGCGCACGCAAGCCCGCCGAAGGCACGGCACGCCACCGCACGACACTGCACGGCCCGCGAACCGCGTCCGCCCGCCGGCGGATCGGGCCCCGCGGTCTCCGTCGCGTCAGTCGGTCGCTGTGCCGTGGCCGTCCTGCTCGGGGAGCGTCGCCGCGTCACCGTGGAACTGCGCGTCGAGCGCGTTCGCCGCTCCGAGGGCGGTCAGGACCCAGGCGTCGTCCCGGGGCCGCCGCCGGGCGGCTTCACGGTGCGCGAGCGCCGCTTCCAGTTCGTCGAGGGCGGTCTCCAGCAGGGCGCCGTCGGTTCCGGCCGCTGCCTCGCGGACGCGCTGCCGGGCTTCCTGCACCCCCTGGTCCGCGTCCGCGTACAGGGCGTCGGGTTCTGACTTCTCCGGGTCAACCATGGCTCCGAGCCTACGGTTTCCGAGTGGCCGGCCGCCGCCGGGTTCCCGGGCCGAAGGCGGAGTGCTCGCGAGCACGGGGGAGCAGGGGGCTCGGGTGGCGCGAGAGGGCGGGGGGTACTGGGCGTCAACTGCCGTAAATACGCCGGAGATCGGGGTTCGAGGTATCCGCCGGGCGCGGCGGGGCATGAACACGCCAACACTAGAGCTCTGTCCCCCACCAGGAGGCTGATGTGTTGGTCCGCAACCTCGTAAGAACGGCCCTCGCCGGGTCGTTGACGGCCGTGGTCATGCTGAGCGGCCAGGCCGTCGCCGCCCCGGCAGCAGCACCGGACGAAGCCGCCGCGCCGGTGGTCCTCACCTACGACGCCAGCGGGTCGGAGGAGTTCGCCGACGCGGTGGCGAGCGGCGTGCAGGTGTGGAACGAAAGCGTCACCGGCGTCCGTCTCGAAGCGGCCGGCGCCGGCGAGCAGGCCAATGTGCGCATCGTCGCCGACGACGGCTGGCCCCGTGCCGTCACCACGAGCCTCGGCAACGGCACCGTCTACATGGGCCGCGAGGCGGTGCAGCAGGGGTACCACACGACGCGCATCGCCTCCCACGAGCTGGGGCACATCCTCGGCCTGCCCGACATGAAGCCGGGCCCGTGCTCCAGCCTGATGTCGGGCTCGTCCGCAGGGCCGGAGTGCACCAACCCCGACCCCGACGCCGCGGAGAAGGCGGAGGTCGAGGACAACTTCGCCGGCGGCCTCGCGGAGACGCGGGGCAGTGAGAGGGCGAAGGTCTTCGCGGACTGACCGTCCGGGCGGAGACGCGCAGTCGCCGCGGTGGCCCCGGGTGCGCCCGAGGTCACCGCGGCAAGCTGTGCGTACGTCAACACAGAATCTTCGTACATACGGCCGAGAACCAGTTACCTTCGTGGAACACTCTTGCGCCGGTGCCGGCGTACGGCACGTCACCACCGAGAACGGCACCGGCTGGGAGCGGCACCGCTGAGAGACGTCGCGACGACAGACGAGCGGATGCGGCGATCCTGC
Organism: Streptomyces sp. WMMB 714; assembly: GCF_900090125.1. Classification (NCBI taxonomy): domain Bacteria; kingdom Bacillati; phylum Actinomycetota; class Actinomycetes; order Kitasatosporales; family Streptomycetaceae; genus Streptomyces; species Streptomyces sp. WMMB 714. Next base: position 621,034 of record NZ_FMHJ01000001.1, on the reverse strand, counting down.
GGGCCACGGCCCCTGCAGGACGCGGCTCCGTGGCCATTGAGGAGGACCGCCCGTGGCAGCACAGAAGTGCTCCGGGTGCGGGGCACGCGTCCGGGAGGACGAGCCCTCGCGATGCTCGTGCGCGCGCACGGCCGTGGAGGAAGTCGACGCGATATTCGACTCCTACCGGCCGCATGAGAGCGGCGCCCAGTCCGACGACCCGGCAGACGCCGCCGCAGGCGGGACCGGGGAGGGCGGCGACGCCGGAGCGGCCGGGGACACAGGCCGGGACGGGGATGCCGGGGACGCCGGGGATTCCTCGGACCACGGGGATTCCGCGGACGACCGGGACGCCTCGTCGCGGCACTGCGGGGGAGAGGACGCGGCATCCGGGGACGGCGCTGAGCCCGCGTCGGAGAGCGGCGGCGAACCCGCCTCCGAGGCGGCAGGGGAGACTCCGGCCGGACGCGGCGGCGAGGCCGCGTCCCCGCACACCGACGCGGCCGCGGGGCCGGTCCCGGGCGATCCTGGGGGGCCCGCGGGAGACGAGGACGGGACGCGGGGCGCGCCGCGCGGCGGACGCCGCGGGAGGCGGGTCGCCCTCGGACTCGGTGCCGCGGCGACGCTGGGCACCGTCGTCTTCACGGTCGGCGCGATGAACTCGGGCCCGGTGCCGCAGGACGGCGACCCGTCGGTGCCGTCGTCGACCGACAGGGACCAGGGCCCGGAACCGATGGAGGGCTCCGACGTCGCCCCTCCCGGGAAACCGCCCCTGACGGGCACCCCCTCGAAGCCCGGCGAGGACCGCGGCACCGGAGGCGTCCGCGAGGGCGGAGGCGGCGCGGAGCACCCCGGCTCGCGTCCTCCCGCGCAGGGCGGTGCCACCTCACACCCCTCGGGCGGGGCGACCGGCGGCACCTCGCACGGCGGCGGGTCCTCCGAACCCGGTCCGTCCGGCGGTCAGTCCTCGGGGTCGCCCAGCGGCACGGCCGGGGGCGGGGACGGTTCGTCCTCGGACTCCGGCGGCTCCGGCGATTCCGAGGGGAGCGGCGGCTCGGACGGCGGCGGCGAGCACGACGGCGGGTTCCTGGGCGGTCTCCTCGGCGGCATCCTGGGCTAGGCGCTAGGGCGTCGCTACACCGGGTCCGCGTCCGGCTCGAACGCCGTCAGCAGCTCTGCCACGGCTTCGGCCGACCAGTGCCCGGCGGCTCCCGGGCGCGACGTCAGGTAGGCGGCGATGCGCCCGGGGGACCACGCGTGCGCCTCCGCCAGCCCGGAGGCGAGCTGCCACAGGTACGCGGCGGCCGGAGGGTTCCAGGCGACGTCGTCGCGGCCCCAGGGGGCCGTGAACGTCAGTACGGGAAGACCGTCGAGCATGCCCGCGCAGATCAGCGTCTCGTAGCGCCCCGGCCCCAGCTCGGCCCGGCCCGTGGCGAGCACCTCGCCGAGGTCCAGGTCGGTGCCGGGTTCCCTGCGCATCTCCTGGGCGGCGATGTCGGAGAACTGCCCCGCGGTGAGGAGGTACGCCCGCGCCGCCGTCTCACCGGCGCATTCGGGGTCGTAGAAGGCGAGACCTCCCGTCCACGTCGGCGACTCCAGCGCGAAGTACAGCTGGCCCGGCAGCATGACCGGCACCGTGCGCTCGGGCCGGCGGGTGTCGCGGCAGCCGGGGCAGGTGTGGCGCGCCCCGGGCGGCCTTCCTCCCGTCAGGTAGTAGCCGAGCCGCGCGAGATGCAGGTTGGATCCGAACGCCGCGTACCACACGCGGTCCACCTGCGCCGTGGCCTCGAACCGCTGCTCCGCGGGCGCGAGTTGCCGGGGGATCGTCATGCACACCGTTCCGCGGGGCTCGTGGGGGCGACTGCGGGGCCGGGCGGCACGGACACCGCCGGCGGGGCAACAGCATGCCAGCCGCTGCTCGCGGCGGTCGGGGCGGCTGCCGGCACGGGCCCGTCACCCGGCCCGGTGCGCGTGCCTCACCGTCCCCGGAACGGTGAGGCCGCCGGGTCTCGCGCGGCCCGAGGGACAATGGGTGTGTGGATGGGAGAAAAACCATGGGAAGCACCTCTCACCGACCCGGAAGAGGGCTGGGCTTCTGTCTCCCCTACACGGTCACCGTCGTGCTCGATCACACCGGCACTGTGACCGGCTGGTCGCAGGAAGCGAGCGAGCTGCTGGGGCACGGCGGCCCGGACGTGATCGGGAAGCCCTTCACCGACCTGGTGACCGACCCTCCGCCCAGGGGGGCGGTTCCCGAGGACGGCTTCACGCTGCTGCGGCACAGCGACGGCACCGGCCGCGAGGTGGCCCTGCGGGTCACCCCGCTCGACAGCGACGGCTACGGCAGCGGCGAGACCGGCTGGATGGTGCTCGCCACGCCAGCCGAGACCGCCGCGCAGTGCGAGCAGGGCGTCGCGATCCGCCGGGCTCTCGCCGCGCAGCCCGAGCAGCGGGGGATGGCCGTCCACGACACGGACCTGAACGTGCTGAGCACCAACGTCCCCCCTGGGGCGCCGGAGCTCGGCGGAGTGCTCTACGGGCCGGACGCCGAGGCATTCCGTGCCGTGCTGCGTGAGGCGACCGCCACCGGCCGCCCCGTCTTCGACCGGGAGGGGGCGCTGCTCAACGACGGGCGGCGCCGCACCGTCTCCCAGAGCGTGCTGCCGCTCGCCGACGTCCACGGCGACCGCAGCGGCGTGCTGTCCTTCTGGCGGGACACCACCGACCAGACGCGCATGCGCAAGCACCTCGAACTGCTGCGGGAGTCCGCGGTGCGTATCAGCGCCACCCTGGACGTCCGCCGTGTCGCCCAGGACCTCGCGGACATCCTCGTACCGGGCCTCGGCGACCTCGCCACGGTGGAACTCGCGGAGTCCGTCCTCATCGGCGACGACCCTCCCGACGCCGGCGGCTGGGACCGCCAGCGCCTCGTCCGCGTCGCCGGAGCCACCACGGGGCCGTGGCCGGAGGGCCTGCTCGCGCCCGGCACGCCGTGTCCCCCGTTCCCCGACGGCCAGGCCCTGCGGACCGTGCGGCACGGGGAGGCGGTCGTCACCGACCGCCGGGGCGCCGTCGCCGCCGTGGGCGAGGCGCAGCAGCGGCTGTTCGTGCCGCCCGGCGGCCACTCGCTCGCCGTCGCCCCCATCAGCGCCCGGGGCCTCGCCCTCGGCTTCGTCTCCGTGTGGCGCACCGACCAGGCCGACGCCATCACCGAGGACGAGCGGGTGCTCCTCACGGAGATCTGCTCCCGCGCGTCGATCTCCCTCGACAACGCCCGCCGCTACACCCGGGAGCACCGCTCGGCAGGCGCCCTGCAGCAGCGGCTCCTTCCGCGGCCCGCGACCAGCACCATGGCGGCCGAGACGGCCGGCAGCTACCGCCCGGCGGGCGGCGGCAACAGGGTCGGCGGCGACTGGTTCGACGCGATCCCCCTTCCCGGCCTGAGGACCGCCCTCGTGGTCGGGGACGTCACGGGTCACGGCCTGTACGCGGCGGCGGCCATGGGGCGGCTGAGGACGGCCATCCAGACGCTCGCCGCTCTCGAACTCGACCCCGACGACCTCCTGCACCACGTGGACGACCTCGTCCACGACCTGGCCGCCGAAGCGGACCCGGAGCAGGGGGACACGGGCGGAGCCACGTGCCTGGTCGCGGTCTGGGACCCCATCCACCAGCAGTGCACCATGGCCAGCGCCGGGCACCCTCCGCCCGTCCTCGTCACCCCCGACGGGAACGTGCGCCTGCTCGACCTTCCGCCGGGGCCGCCGCTCGGCGTGGGCGGCATGCCCTTCGAGAGCCACGTCGTGCGCCTGGAGCCCGGCAGCGTCCTCGCCCTCTACACGGACGGCCTCGTCTGCGACGACGGCGACCTGGAACGCGGCATGCGGCGGCTCTGCGACGCCCTCCAGGAGCGCTGCCGCAACGTCGAACCCCTGCAGGAGATCGGCCCCGCCCTCCTGCGCGACCTCCTCGAGGGCCACCAGCGCAACGACGACGTCGCGCTGCTGCTCGCCCGGACCCGCGCCATCTCCCCGTGGCACACCATGAGCTGGACGCTGCCCGCCGAAGCCGAGTCGGTCGGCGAGGCGCGTTCGGCGGCGGTGCGCCAGCTCGCCGCCTGGGGGCTGGGGGAGATCGCCTTCAGCGTCGAACTCGTCGTGAGCGAACTGGTCACGAACGCCGTCCGCTACGCCGGCGGCCCCGTCGGGCTGCGCCTCATCCGCTCTCCGGACGCCCTCATCGTCGAGGTCACCGACCCCAGCAGCACGGCGCCCCGCCTGCGCCGGGCGCGGGAGACCGATGAGGGCGGGCGCGGGCTGTGGCTCGTCGCGCAGATGACCACCCGGTGGGGGAGCCGGTACAGCCGGGAGGGCAACAAGACGATCTGGACGGAACAGCCCCTCACCCCCGAGCCACTGGTCGCGCCTCTCGGGACGGAGTGACCGCACGGGCCGGCCGGGTACCGCCCGGCGCGAGCCCGGCCCTCACGGGGTGTCCGATTCCGGCGCCGGCCCGGCGGCGGACGACGCCTCGTCGCGGGACGTCGCACCGTCCGTGATCCACCAGCGGGTCGCCCTTCCCGTACAGGCCGAACAGCCCGAAGTGCGCCCAGCCCAGGATCAGCTCGCCTTGCCGTCCGCGACCGTTGCCCATCCGCCGAACACCCGGCCGGGCGGGCTCCGTTCACCACCTTCGTGCCGCGTTCTCCGAGGCGCGGCGCCGGTGAGAGCGCGCGTGACCCGGAGCCGTGCCCGGCCCGAGCACGGGATCGACGATGCCGCTTGACATCCGCATCCACGCTCGTCCACCCTTTCACTACTCAATTAGTGAAAGGGTTGAGTGTGTGAGCACCGGGGGAACCGTCGAGTTCCGGATCGACCGCCGCAGCGGGGTCGCGACCTACTGGCAGATCGTCCAGCAGGCGAAGCAGGCGCTGCGGCTCGGACTGCTGCGGCCCGGTGACAAGCTGCCCACCGCCCGCGAGGTCGTCGAGGCCGCCGCGATCAACCCGAACACCGTCCTGAAGGCATACCGCGAACTCGAGCGCGAGGGCCTCGTCGAGGCCCGCCGTGGGCTGGGCACCTTCGTCCGGGCCTCGCTCGGTGCCGCCGGCGACTCGCGCTACAGGGCCGACCTGGAGCACTGGGTCGCCCGCGCCCACGAGGACGGTCTGGGCCGGGAGGACATCACGGCCCTCTTCGACTCCGTCCTCGACGGACATTTCCCGCAGGAGACCCCATGAGCAACGCCGTGGCCGCGCTGGAAGCGGCCGGAGTGGGCATGGCCTACTCGCGCCGGAAGGAAGCCGTCGTCGAAGACTGCTCCTTCCGGCTTCCCCAGGGCCGGATCTGTGCCCTCGTCGGGCCCAACGGCGCCGGGAAGTCCACGCTCCTCCGGCTCGCCGCCGGGCTGCTCCGGCCCACGTACGGCACCCTGTCGGTGCTCGGCCGAACCCCGGCCGGTGCACGCGAACGCGTCGCCTACGTCGCCCAGTCCAAACCGCTCCACCCCCACCTGTCCGTCGCCGACACGCTCCGCTTCGGCGCGGAGCTCAACCGGGACACGGGGCGATGGGACCAGCCGGCCGCCGAGCGGATCGCGTACGGGGACGAGACCCTCGACCCGTTCACGAAGATCCGCACCCTCTCCGGAGGGCAGCGCACGCGGGTGGCGCTCGCCCTGGCCATCGGCAAGCAGGCCGAGCTGATGCTGCTCGACGAGCCCATGGGCGACCTGGATCCGCTGGCCCGCGAGCAGCTGACCGGGGCCCTGATGGCCGCCGCCGAGAGCGGCACCACCATCGTGATGTCCTCGCACGTCATCGCCGAACTGGAGAGCTCGTGCGACTTCCTGCTCCTGGTGGCGGGCGGCCGGCTGCGTCTCGCCGGCGGGCTCGAAGAAGTGGTCTCCGCGCACACGCTGCTCACCGGCACGTCCGCTCTCGACACGTCCCGGCAGACAGTGATCGAGCAGCGCTCCGTGGGCCGCGGCCGCACCGCCCTGGTGAGGTCGGACGGCGCACCGGTCGGTGAGTGGCTGGCCGAGCGCCCCAGCGTCGAGGAAGTCGTACTGGCCCACCTCCGCAACACCCAGGCACCACCCCTCCTCGCCGAGGAGGCCGCACCCGAATCCGTCCGGCGCGCACAGCACGCCCGATCACAGGAGAACGCCGCATGACCGCCAGCACCGAGCGCGGCACCGACGCCCCCGACCGCATATCCAGCGACCGCCGCGGCCTCTGGACGGTGATCCGGCTCCACCGGCCCGCCATGTGGGTGTGGATCGCCTTCGTGGTGCTCACGACGGCGGCCATGCTCTGGCTGCGCTACGGCCCGTACGGAACGGGCGCCGTGGAGATCCAGGAAGGGTGCGGCACCGCCGGCGTGCGGGACTGCAGCACGATCCCGAACGACGCGGAGGCCCTCTTCCAGTTCTGGGGATTGCTCGACGAGATCGCCTCGGTGCTGCGGAACATCGCCCCCGTCGTCGCGGCCTGGGCCGGCGGGGCGGTCATCGCACGCGAACTGGAGAACGGGACGGCCGAGTTGGCGTGGACCCAGGCCGTCACTCCCACCAGCTGGCTGAAGGAGAAGCTCGCGGTTCCCGCGCTCTTCCTCACGGTCGGGGCCGGCGCGCTCGTGCTGCACTTCCGCACGCTGCTGCACTGGGCCGACGCCCACGACCTGCTCGGGGCGGGCTACGACATCCAGGACTTCTACTTCGCGTTCGGGCCGTCCACGGTCGCCCTCGTCCTGTTCGGCCTGGCGATCGGCGTCCTCACCGGCTTCCTGGCACGGGGCACCCTGCCGGCCCTCGCCGTCGCGGGTCTCGTCACCTGGGTCTCCACGTGGCTGATGAACCCGTGGCGCACCCAGATCTGGCCGGCCGTCACCCACCCCCGGAAGGGCGAGGGCCCCTTCGGGTTCGCGGCGATGCCCTGCCAGTGGAAGCAGTCCGACCACAAGTACTCCGTGGACGCCTGCCTCGGCGCGAAACCGGCCTCCCTGTACTGGCCCGTGCAGCTCGTGGAGACGGGTTTCCTCCTCCTGATCGCCGGGCTCGCCGTCGCTGCCTCCTTCTGGCTGCTGCGCCGCCGCACCCCCTGAACCGAACGCCGCGTCGCCGCCGTCGGCCCGCCGAGGGGACGGTGGCGCCGTCCGGCGTGCCCGAAAACAGTCGCACGCGCCCCGCCGGGCGCCGCAGCCCGGCCCTCGATGCGCGAGGCGGGTCCGCCCGCGCCCGAGTACCAGCCGGACCGCACACACCACGACCGAACGAGGGAACCATGACCGCGACCAAGCCGATGGAGCGAGCCGCGCCGGCACCCGGCGCACCCCGCCGGAAGCGGGACAGCCGACTGTGGGAGCCGGCGGGCCTGGCGCTGTGCGCGGCGCTCGCGCTCGCGCTCGCCGCATCGTCCCCGCCGTGGGTGCCGCAGCAGATCTGGGGCATGTGCGCGGCGCCCGCCTACGCGGCCGCCGCCGTGACTGCCGTGAGACGCCCCGGGCGGTGGGCGCCCCCCACCCGGGCGGTCGCCGTCGCCGGAGCCGTCGTGCTGCCGCTCGTGCTGCTGGCCGTGCTCGGCAAGGCGCAGATGGAGGTCGGCGTCGTCGAGCGGGCGGGGGAGCTCCTGCTGTCCACCGGCAACCCCTACGCGGACGATCCGCGCCAGGTCAGCGACTTCAACCCCTACCTTCCCGGCATGGCGCTGTTCGGCCTGCCCGCAGCGGTGTTCGGCGACGTCCCCGGCCTCGGCGTCCTCGCCGGGCCGCGCCTGTGGTTCGCCGTCTGCTTCCTCGCGGCGATGGCCGCCGCCGCGCGCGTGGCGGGGGCGGGCTCCCGGGCCCGGCCGGCGCTGACGCTGGTGGCCGCCTGCCCTGCTGTCGCGCTGCCGCTGGCGATCGGCGGCGTGGACCCGCCGGTCGTGGGGCTGATGTGCCTGGGACTCGCCTTCGCGGGCAGGGGGGACGGCGGCCGGGCCGGCGTCGCACTGGGGCTGGCCGCCGCACTGAAGTGGACGGCCTGGCCGGCCCTGCCGGTCGTCTTCGTCCTGCTGGCGGTGCGTCACCGCAAGGCCGTCCTGCGGTGCGCGGCGTCCGCGGCGGGCGTGCTCGCGCTGGTGTCCGCTCCGGTGCTCATGACCGGTCCGCGGGCGTGCGTGCAGCACGTCGTCCTCTACCCGCTGGGTCTCGCCGAGGTGCCGTCGTCCGCCGCGAGCCCGCTCCCGGGGCACCTGCTGGCGACCCATGTCCCGCACGGGAATGCCATCGCCGTCGGCGCGCTGGCCGTCTGCGCCGCCCTGATGGCCGCGTCGCTCCTCGTCCGCCCGCCGCGCAGCGGCTCCGCCGCGGCCGAGCGGATCGCGCTGGGCCTGGCGCTGGCGATGCTGCTCGCGCCGGCCACCAGGAGCGGCTACGTCATCTACCCGCTCGTCCTCTTCTGCTGGTTCCGCCTCACACGTCCCAGCGCCGAGGGTGCGAACTCCGCGCCCGTACGGACCGGAACGGCCTGCCGCTACGGCCGTCTGCTCGCCGCCCGGGCACCGCGGACGCCCGTCCGTCCGCACTGCAGCGGTGACTTGCACCGCGCGGGCCGTCACCCCCGTCGCGGAGGCACCGGAGACGCCGCCGGACGCCGGTGCGCCCTCCGCCGGCAGCCGGGGCGGCGCGAGGCCCGCGACACCGCCCGGCCCGAAGGGCGGCCGGGCCGCACGAGGTTCGCCGCGCTGGCGCGCTGGTCCAGTCTCCTGCCGGGATCGCGGTCGGGATCGCGGTCCGGGTCGCCGTCGGGGGCGCGGTCGCGGTCGCGGTCGTGACGAGCGGGGGCTGCCGCGGGGGCGGAACGACGGGTCCGCCACAGGGTGTGCGGCTTCGCCGGATTCGCCTCCGCAGCAGTCGGCAGGGGGCGTATCGCCCGGGCGGAGTCCGCGGTGGAGACGGGCCGGTGGGACGAACCGGCACCACTCGCCACCAACTCACTCACCGGCAGGAACAGCTTTGGCCCAAGGCTGCTAAGACTATGGCGCTCGGGGCCCGAGTGCGCTGGACTTGACGTCGACCACCCATGACATCGACGCGGATCCCGGCGTCGAATCCGCACGCGAAGCATCGCCTTGTGACCACGTCACCCCCGCGACCCCCATGCCTCGCGACGGAGACGCCGTGAACCGCCGGGAATCGACCCGGGGGAACCGGATGGACTGCGTGAACCTCTCAGATGCGGAGCTGCTCCGTCTCGTACGGGCGGGCGGGGAACGCTCCGCCTCCGCGCTCCAGGAGCTCGAGCAGCGCCACTTCCCCGCCGTGCGGACCTTCGCAGCCGTCAGCGCCGTCCACATGCAGGCCGCCGCCGAACTGGCCTACCAGGCCTGGCAGGGCGCGCTGCGGCAGCAGCTCGACGGCGGAGCGGACGGCGCCGTGCGCGCGTGCGTGCTCTCCTCCGTGCTGCGGACGGCGTCAGCGTGGGCGCAGGGCCACCAACGCTCCGTGCTGCACCCGCAGTTGGCGGCCTGGGTCGACGCGACCGGCGCGATGATGCTGAACGGCACGACCCCGGGGGACCCCTACTCGCTCGCCGCCCGCGCCTTCGCCGCCCTGCCGCCCCACAGCCAGACGGTCCTGTGGCACCGGACGGTCGAGGGCGACGACAGCGCGTTCACCGGCCGGCTGGCAGGCGCCGGACCGGGCGAGGTGCCGATGCTGCTGAGCCGGGCGACGGAGGAGCTCTACAACTCGTACGTCCACGCCCTGGGCGACGCCCCGCACGAGGAATGCGGCCGCTACCACCGGCTCGTACTGGCCTACGCGGACACGCGGGCCGCCAACATCGCCACCGAGGTCGCACCCCACCTCCAGCGGTGCGCCCGCTGCTCCGGGATCGTCACCGACCTCGGCAGCGTGCGCCACGACTGCGGTGCGCTGCTGGCGCGGGCGCTGCTGCCGTGGGGCGGCCTGGAGCACGCCACCCGTGGCACGCACGGGGACGCGATCTACAGCCTCATGCCCGGGGTGGGCGGGACGGGCACGGCGCCCACCGCCGCCCCGCCGGCGGACGACTGGACGTCCGAGGGCCCGGCGCCCGCCCCCGCCGGCGACGGGGGCACGCGGTCCGGAACCCAGCCGGCCGGCAGGGGGAGGCACGCGGCCCTCGCGCCCGCGCAGGGCAGGAGGCGGCACGCGGCCCCCGCGGCGGAGGGAAGGGGCCACGCGCGTCCGAGCGCCAGGCGCCGCGTCGACCTGGTGGTGCGGTGCACCGCTCTCGCCGGTGTCTGCACCGTCGGCGCCGTCTTCGCCTTCGGCCTCGTCGGGAACGACGGCGCGGGCAGCGGTCCGCAGGTCAAGGAGCCGGCGCTGTCGGCCAAGGAGGCGCCGGCCGCCATCGACACGCCCAGCCCCGCCCGTGCGACGGCCAAGGCGAAGTCCACCTCGCGGCCCTCCACGAAGCCGCCGAGGACCAGCGCTCCGGCACCCCGGCCGAGCGATCCGCGGCCTTCCGCGCCGTCCGTCGGCAGCGCCTCGGTGGCGTGGCTGTTCGAGAAGGCCGACGGCAGGAACGTGACGTCCGACAGCTCGGGCAACGGCAAGGACGGCTCGCTGTTCGGCGCGTCCCGTCCGATACCCGTCAACGGCGTTCTGCCTCTCGACGGCAGCCAGTTCGTGGCCGCGCCGGGCCCCGTCGTGGACACCAGCAGCAGCTTCTCCGTGTCGGTTCAGGTCAGGCTGGACCGCACGGACCTCTCGCAGACCGTCGTGAGCCAGGACTCCTCCGAGGCCAGCGCGTTCATGCTGCGGTACGACGCGGACGAGGCCCAGTGGGAGATGCGGATACCGAGGCAGGACTCGGGCGACGCCGAGGGTGCCGCGGACGTGGCCGTCTCACGGACCCCGGTCAGGCCCGGCGTGCCGACCCACCTGACCGGTGTCTACGACGACGCCGCCGACCAGGTCCGCTTGTACGTGGACGGCCGCCTGGCCCAGACCGTGGAGCGCACCGACGACTTCGCGTCGTCGGAGAGGTTCATCGTGGGCCGCGGACTGTCGGGCAACGAGTTCTTCCAGGGACTCGTCGGGGCAGTCGACGACGTCCAGGCGTTCGGGAGGGCCGTCTCCTCGGCCGAGGCGAAGGCGCTGGCGCAGAAGTCCTGACGGGTCCCGTCCCGCCCGCGCCTCCCCGCGGCGCGGGCGGCGTGCGTCATGTCCGGCTCCCCGGCTCGCACGCTCCGCGAGCCGGGGATTCCGCTGCCTCAGCGGCGGAAGGCCGCTGCACCGGCGCACGCCCGTGCAGCGACCACCGCTCGGCTGTCGTTCCGCGGCCGGACTCCGGCACGCCTCAGCTGCTCACCCCGCGGTCGAGCTCCCAGAGCTGCAGCAGCGACGAGGAGTTGAGCGCCCACTCCACACCGGTGATGTCGTCGTGCGCCGCGACGTACTGCTTGCCCTGCCACAGCGGCAGCACGGGGACGTCGTCGGCCACGATGTCCTGGGCGCGGGCGAAACTCTTCGAGGCGTCGGCGCGCTCCGGCTCCCGCCGGGTGTCCGGGATGAGCTCCTCGCGGATCTCCTTGCTGGAGTACGGGGAGTTGAGGACGTTGTCCTTCGCGAAGAAGGGCGCGATGAAGTTGTCCGCGTCGGGGAAGTCCGGCAGCCAGGCGAAGCCGTAGACCTGGTACTCCCCCCTGAGCGACGCGGTGCTGTACGACGTCGGGGGCTCGATCTCCACGCTCGCGTCGAAGAGCCCGGAGTCGTTCAGCTGCTTCTCCAGCAGCGCGAACTCCTTGGCGCCGGAGCCGCCCTTGCCGACCTGGGGGTAGTGGAGCGAGAGCCGCACCGGGGTCTTCACGTCGGCCTTGCGCAGGGTGCGCTTCGCGGCCTTCTCGTCCGGCTCCCCGTACTCGTTGAAGAAGGAGTTGGTGTGCCCCACCAGTCCGCCGGGCACGACGGAGAACAGGGGCTCGGCGGTACGCGGATACACCGTACTGACGAGCTGCTTGCGGTCGATGACCTGGGCGAACGCCTGACGGACGGCGCGCCGGCCCACCGTCTCGTCCTCCGTGTCGAAGACGAGGTAGCGGACGGCCTGCCCGGGCTGCTCGACGAGCTTGATCTGGTCGTCGCGGTCCGCCTCCAGCTGCTCGATGTAGCGCGACGAGACGCCGCCGTTCATCAGGTCGACGTCGCCCGAGTCGAGCGCCTTCTGAAGGCTCTTGGAGGAGTTGAAGAAGCGCAGCTCGATCTTTTCGCTCTTCGCCCGTGAGGCTCCCCGGTAGTCGGGGTTGCCGGAGAGGAGCACCTTGCGCCGCTTGGCGTCGAAGTCGTCGAGTACGTACGGTCCCGAGCCCGTTCCCTTGAAGCCCTTGGCGAGGCGGTCCGCGGGATAGGTCTGGCTGTCGACGATCGAGGCGGCGGGCGTGGCCAGCTTGTAGGGGAAGGTGGCGTCCGGCTTCTTCAGATGGAAGACGACCTTGTTGCCGGCCTCCGCCTCGACCTCGTCGACGTTGCTGAACAGCGAGGCCGGCCCGCCCTTGAAGTCGATGAGGAGCAGGCGCTCGAGCGAGAACTCCACGTCCTCGGCGTTCAGTTTGTTCCCGTTGGAGAAGGTCAGCCCTTCCCGCAGCGTGCAGCTGTACTGCTCGTTCCGCTTGTCGGTGAAGCCGCACTTCTCGGCGGCGTCGGTCACCGGTTCGGTGCCCGTACGGGGCGGCCGCAGCAGCGTCTGGAACGTGTTGCGCATGATGTTCCAGGAGCTGTCGTCGTACGAGGCAGCCGGGTCGAAGGGTGCCGGGGTGTCCTCGGTGACCGCGACTCTCGCGGTCGTCCCCACCACGATGGTCCCGCCACTGCCCTCTTTCCCGCTCATCCCGCCGCTGCAGGCGGCGAGAGTGGAGGCGAGCAGCCCGGCCAGGGCAAGTGGCGTAAGAGTCCTGCGGTTCATGAACGGCGCCCTCCTTGGTCTGTCCCACAGGCGAATGGCGCGGAGAGACGCCAATACTTTCCGCAGTGACAGTCCGGTGCAGGATGGCGCGGAACGCCACCCTGCACCGGACAAAAGATCACCGGGTCCGCAAGACGGATGCAGGAACGTATCGCACGTCAACGAACCAATGCGGGCACAGTGGTTCGTGGATCGCCCGTCTGACTCGATATCCACCACATGAGTACGGAATTTTCGATGCCTTGCTCGATTATAAGCGCGAGAGCAGCAACTCCGGTGGCGTGCGGGCGAGTTCGCTCATCATTGAGCGCCCGTCAAGAACTGGAAAACGCCAATGTCCCGTGCCCCTTGGGGAATTCGTTCCTGATTTCCGGATCGCAGCGTCATTGTCCGGGTATGGCAAGCCGGGCGGAAGGCGCCGGAGTGAACCACGGGCGATGAAATGTCTTCCGGTCCGGGGTGGCGCGAGAAGTCGCCTCGTGTATCCGGCCGGCGGTAAAGGCACCGGGCAGCCGGGCACGACCGTATTCAGGTCCACGCAGGCCGATGAGCACTTCCCGCCGATCCGCGAAGTGGCTGGAATGACAGGGGTCGAAACGCGGACTTTAGCACCGTCCGCGGTCCGTGAATGCCGGTCCGGACGGGTCCTCCGGGAATCGCCTCCCGGGGCCCGGTGCGCGTCGACGGCTGAGGGCGGGAAGGGGGCCGTACGCGATGCCCCCGGGGGCGCAGGGCCGGCGCTGCCCTTTCGCGGACGCATTCCGCTTCGGCCGGAGCGTACGTCTGTCCGGGCTGTCGTCGCCCTGCGAATGACGAGGACCAGCATGGCTGAAATGCGCGCCCCACGCCTGAAGAGGAGTGCTCCTCGTGCTCCTCGTCCGTCGCGACGGCCGGGTTCAGCCGCGTCCGGTCATGTGTTCTTCTCCTCGACGCCGTAGGCGGCGACCTTGCGGACGGCGATGATCGCCACCGTCAGCAGGATGCCGCCCCACGACAGGTCCCCGGCGAGGCGCATCAGCCCGGCCGCCATGAGGAAGTCCAGGAGCAGCGGCAGTGCCGTGCGGATCCGTCGCGTGGCCGCGTAGGCCGTCAGGAAGGACACCACGCCGGCCGCGGTGACGAGCAGCGCCGCCGCCTCGATCGCGGTGGCCACCTCACGGCGCCTTCCGCCGGCCGGTGCCGGTGCCCGTCCCCGCCTCTGTTCCCGCGGGCGGGCCCGGTTCCGCTTCCGTCTCGCGCTCGATCTCGGCACGTTCCTGGGCGATCTCGCGGCTCAGGAAGTAGTTGAGCGCGGTCCGGATGGCGGCGATCGCGGCGAGCTGCCCGATCTCGGTGAAGCTGGGCGCCACCGCGGTCCGCAGCACGTCGCCCGCGAGCTGGAACTCGAGGCCCAGCACGAGGAACCGGCCCAGCGTCAGCCGGATGCGGTTGAAGCCCTCCGCGCGCCCCCGGCCGCGTACGACGGCCGCGATGAAGCGCCCGAACGCCCAGCAGGCCCCCACGAAGATGATCAACGCGCCCGCGGTCTCCACCACCCGTACGAGGACGCCGATGGCCTCACGCAGGTCCGGTTCCGGCAGTAGCTCCCACGAAAGGATCATGCCTGGGCGTTACCCGTCGGCCTGAGCCCCTCTCACCGGCCGTGTCCCAGGCCCTTCCAATGGCAGACACGCCAGGCACCGCGGACTGGAACCCGGTCGGCTGCGGCCCTGGAGTCCGGTTACCCGTCAGGTAATCGACCCCTGTGCCCGCCGATGGGACGCTTCGGGCGACCGAGCCGGAACCGCCGGAAGGACGCCATGCCCGCCTACGTCATCGCGCATCTGCGAGAGGCACCCCCGCACCCGGACATCGCCGAGTACATCGAGCGACTGCCCGCCACCTTCGAGCGGTACGGCGGGAGTTACCTCGTGCACGCCGCACAGCACGAGGTGAAGGAAGGGAGCTGGCCCGGGCACGTCGTGATGATCGGCTTCCCGGGAGCGGCCGAGGCGCGGGCCTGGTGGGACTCGCCCGCGTACCGGGAGATCGCGCCGCTTCGCCGCCGGCACATCGAGGGCGACATCATCCTGGTCGACGGCGTTCCCGAGGGCTACGACCCGGCCGGGGCCGTGCGGGCGATGCGCGACGCCCTGCCTGCCGGATAGCGCCCGCCCCGGCGGGGCCCGCGACGGCCCGCCACGTGGGACGGCGTCGGTGTCCGTGTGCGCGGGCCGCCTTCGTTGCCGGCCTGTCGGCCGCCGCCGTACGGTTGCCGGCATGCCGCACGACCAGCAACCGCCGCGGCCGGCCGAAACGCTGCGCGCGGCCTACCTCGCCTTCGACGCCGTGGTCTCGACGGTCACGGACGAACAGTCGTGGCTGCCGAGCGGATGCGCGGGCTGGTCGGTGCGCGACCTCGTCTTCCACTGCCTGGGCGACGCGCGCCGCGGCCTGGTCGCGCTGCACACCCCCGCCGAAGGGCGACCGGACCGGGACGCCGTCACGTACTGGGAGGACTGGCGCCCCGGGACGGCCCGCGCGCACGCCGGCCGGAGGCAGGTGCGGGCCGTGGCCGGCCTGTTCCCGCACATGGACGAACTCCGCGAGGAGTATGCGGAGACGGTCGCCGCGGTCGTGCACGCAGCGGAGGCGACCGCGGCGGACAAGGGGGGAAGCGCGGCGGCCGAGAAGCCGGTGGCGACTCAGGGCCACGCCCTGACCGCCGGCGACCTGATGTGCACGCTCGCTGTCGAGGCGACGGTCCACCATCTCGACCTCGTCGTCTCGTTGCCCGACGCTCCCGGGCCCTCGGCGGAGGGCCTCCGGCTGGTGCGGCGCACGCTCGACGGGCTCCTCGGGTGGTCGGCCCCGGCCACGTGGGACGACGTGCGGTACGCGCGAGTGGGGACCGGGCGTGCGCCCCTGACCGGTGCCGAGCGGGAGGCTCTGGGGGCGGACGCCGACCGCTTCCCGCTGTTCGGATGAGCACCCCGGCCGGGCCCGGCCCCTGCGGTCCGCCCGGCAGCGGGGCCGGAAGCAGCCGCACCGGAACGCCCGCCCCAGTACGGGTGCCCGGGGCGAGCGCCATCCCCGATCCCCTTCGGTGCCCGGCTAATTGGTTTGCCGCTGTTCGGCCCGTTCGGATAGGAAGCCTCCATGCTGAGGGGCGAGAAGGTCGGGCTCAGGGCCCGGCACGACGAGGACATTCCGGTACTGCGGTCCGAGCTCCACGGCGACGTGGTCAACTCCTCGCGGGCCGAGGGCGGCCCCTGGCGGCCGATCACGCCCGGCTCGAAGGACGCGCCGTTCGTCGTGGACGACAAGGAGCAGAAGATCGTCCCGTTCTCCGTGGTGGAGCTGGAAGGCGGCTCGCTGATCGGCAGCGCGAACCTGTGGGGCATCGACACCCACAACCGGTTCGCGCACCTCGGGCTGGGGCTGCTGCCGTCCTCCCGCGGCAAGGGCTACGGCACCGACGTGGTCGAGGTGCTGTGTCACTACGGATTCGTCGTGCGCGGCATGCAGCGGCTGCAGATCGAGACGCTCTCCGACAACGCCGGGATGCTGCGGGCCGCCGAGCGCAACGGCTTCGTCCGGGAGGGCGTCATGCGCTCCTCGGCCTGGGTGCTGGGCGAGTTCATGGACGAGGTGGTGCTGGGGCTGCTCGCCCACGAGTGGAAGCCGGCGTCGAAGAGCTGATCCGTCCGCAACGGCGCGGGACATGACGCTCCGTGAGCGTCGCACCCCGTGCCCGGGCCCCGGCCTCCGGTCCACGCCCAGGCACACCGCCGCGTCGAACTGCCCGCCCGCCGTCCGGCGGCCGGCCGCGGGCGATGCGGCGGTCGTGCGGCATCCGTGCGTGCCACGATGCTGCCATGCAGGTCATCGTGGTGGGTGCGGGCCAGGTCGGCCACACCGTGGTCAAGTCGCTCGCCGAGACGCACGAGTGCACGGTGATCGACCTCGACGAGGAGCGCCTGCAGGCGCTCTCGCACGTCTACGACGTGCGGATCACGCACGGTAGCGGCGTGCGCCGCGAGACGCTGCTCGAAGCGGGCGTGGCCGACGCCGACCTCGTCCTGGCGTGCACATCGCGCGACGAGGTCAATCTGGTGATCGCCATGCTCGCCCGCAGGCTGTCGTCGGCGCGGACGGTGGTGCGTGCCACCGACATGGACTACCTGGCGGCCTGGCGTGCGGGCGACCTGGACGTGGACCTCCTCGTCTCGACGGCGTTCGAGACCGCGAGCGCGGTGGCGCGCGTCCTCGAGGTTCCGGGCGCCCGCCACGTCGACTTCTTCGCCGGCGGAGAGGTGGTCGTACTCGGGATCGACGTGCGCGAGGAGAAGCCTCCGGAGTTCACCGGCCGCCTCCGGGGGGAGGCGGAGCGGCCCGCGGCGTCGCGGCTCGTCGCCGTCGTACGGGACGGGAGCTGGGTCAAGCCCGGCTCCCACGCGGACGTCCGGCCCGGTGACTGGGTGATCGTGATGGCGTCACTGCCGGCCGCACGTGCGTGGAGCCGGCTGGTCGCGGGCGCCGCCCCCGTCGACGACGTGGCCCTCTTCGGCGGCGGGCGCGTCGGGACTGCCATCGCCCGGGTGCTGCTCGACAAGGGGATCTCCGTGCGGCTGATCGAACCGGACCCGGCGCGGGCGCACGCGGCCGCCGACTCGCTCGCCGGGGCACGCGTGTTCCAGGGGACGGGCCTCGACCCGGAGTTCATCCGCCGGGAGCGCATCGGCACGGCCAGGGCGGCCGTGTTCGCCGGCGGCGACGACTCCCGCAACCTCCACGCCGCGGTGCTGGCGAAGGTTCACGGGGTGGAGCTCACGATGTCGGTCCTCGAAGACCCCGCCGCGGCCGAGGTGTTCGAGGCCGCGGGTGTCGATGTCGCGATCGCCCCCGGTGACGAGACCGCGGAGAAGATGGCCCGCTTCACGTTCCACGAACGCACGCACCAGATGGCGATGCTGGAGGACGGCCGTTTCGAGGTCCTCGACATCACCGTCCGGCCGGAGAGCCGGTTCGCGCACCGCCCCGTCGACGCGCTCCGCGGGGCCGGTGTGGGCGCCCTCGTCCGCGACGGCACGGTGCTCTTCCCCGACGGGGACGACCTGCTGCGCCCGGGAGACCGCGCGATCGTCCTCACCGAGCCCGAAAGCGCTCCCGCGATCGAGCGCGACCTGTGACGCTCCCGCGCCTCACGCCGGTTCGCCGGTGGCGCCCGTACCGGCGGATCGGCGTCGACGTGCGGACGGCACTGGGCGTCGTCGGCGCCCTGCTGACGTGGTTCGCCGTCGCGTTCGCCGCCCCGGCTGCCGTTGCGCTCGCGTCGGGCGGACCGCCGTGGCCCTTCCTCGCCGCGGGACTCGGAGCGGCGGCGGCAGGCCTCGCGCTGAAGCGCCTGACGGGCAGGCGTCCCCCGCTGGGTGTCCGGGAGGGGTTCCTGGTGGTCGTCGCCGTCTGGCTGCTCGTGCCCGCTTTCGGTGCGCTGCCGTTCGTCCTGGGCCGCGTCCCCCAGCTCCGCCACCCCGTGGACGCGTACTTCGAGGCGATGTCGGGCTTCACCGCCACCGGCGCGACCGTCCTGACCGACGTGAGCGCACTCGAACCCGCCATGCTCTTCTGGCGACAGTCCACCCAGGTGCTGGGCGGCCTGGGGGTCATCGTCCTCGCGCTGGCGGTGCTGCCGCGACTGCGCATCGGCGGCCGTGAACTCCTCAGCTACGAACTGCCGGGAGGCTCCGTCGAGGTCGAGTCGCTCGGCACGACCATCCGCGACACCGCCCAGCGGCTCTGGAAGGTCTACGTCGCGGTGACGGTGCTCGGCGTCCTGGCCCTCGCCTGCCTCGGGTGGAGCGGGCTGGACCGGCGCATGGACCTCGCCGGCGCGTTCTCCTACGGGACGTCGGCCGTGGCCCTCGGCGGATTCGCCCCCGACGCCGGCTCGGCCCGGGGCCTCGCCCCCGTGACGCAGTGGGTGCTGTGCGGGCTGATGGCGGTCGCGGGAGTGAACCTGCTGCGGCTGTACCGGCTCGCCGCGCTGCGCCAGTACCGGGGCGTGGCCCGCGACGACGAGCTGCGCCTGTATCTCTGCCTGCTCGTCGTGGGCACGTCGGTCCTGGCTGCCGAACTGGTCCCGGGCGGCCCCGCGGAGGACGCGCCGGGGGACGTCCGGCACGCGGCCTTCCAGGCGGTCTCCACCATGACCACCACCGGTCTGGCGACGGTGGACTGGTCGACCTGGGGAACGCTCGCGACGGTCACCCTGCTGGGGCTGATGTTCGTCGGGGCCTGCGCCGGATCGGCGAGCGGCTCCATCAAGGTCGTCCGGCACCTCACCCTCTTCCGCTTCGCCCGCCGCGAGCTGGAACAGGCCGTCCACCCCGACGCCGTCATCCCGGTACGGGTCAGCGGGCGGGTCGTCGAGGCCCCTGCGCTCCGCTCCGTGCTGCTGTTCGTCGTCCTCTACGTGGTCACGCTCGCACTCGGGACCCTCTGCGTCGCCGTCGACGCCGCGACGGGCACGGGCGGCACGGACGCGTTCACGGCGCTGGGCGCCGCGGCGGCCTGCCTCGGGAACGTGGGCCCGGCGTTCGGCGAGGTGGGCCCGTTCGGTTCCTACGCGCCGCTCGGTCCGGTGTCGAAGACGGCCCTGACGGCCCTCATGCTGCTCGGCAGAATCGAGATCGTCCCCCTGGCGGTGCTGCTCCACCGGAACTACTGGCGCGCGTAACCGCCGCGGCCGGAAGCGGAGGGCATCGAAAAGACCGTGGGCACCATCGATTTTTTCCTCTGGTTGAGGACGGACAGCGCGACCTACGCTGCTGCGCACTCCCGGGTACCGGGGTCCCCACTCGTGTAGGAGCACCGATGGCAGCCACGCCTGCGGATGACCGGACCACGCAAAAAGGGCTACGACGCAGTGTCATCGCCGGGTCGATCGGCGTACTCGTCCACTGGTTCGACTGGGCCGTCTACGCCTATATGGCCACGACGATGGCGGACATCTTCTTCCCCGACCAGGACGGCACGGCCAGTCTCCTTTCCGTATTCGCCGTTTTCGCCGTCGCGTTCTTCGTGCGTCCTCTCGGGTCGGTCGTCTTCGGGCACCTCGGTGACCGCTTCGGCCGCAAGAAGACCCTTTCGATGGTCATCATCTCGATGGCTGCCGGGACCCTGCTGCTCGGTCTCATTCCGAGCTACGACACGATCGGTGTGGCGGCGCCGGTGCTCCTCGTCGTCGCCCGGATCATCCAGGGCCTCGCCGCCGGCGGCGAGTTCGGGTCGGCCGCCGCCTTCCTCGCGGAGTACTCGCCGGCGAAGCGCCGCGGCCTGGGGACCTCCTCCATCGAGGTCGGCTCCGTCCTCGGCTTCCTGCTGGCGTCCTTCGTGGTGTGGGCGCTGCACACGACGATGAGCGAGGAGACGATCCTCGCCAACGGCTGGCGCCTGCCCTTCCTGCTGACGGTGCCTCTCGCCCTCGTCGGCCTGTACATCCGCCTCAAGGTCGAGGACACCCCGGAGTACCGCGCGCTGGAGGAGCTCGACACCGTCCCGGCGTCGCCCGTCACCGAGGTCTTCAAGAGCAACCGCAGGCAGTTCCTGCAGACCATCGGCGTCGAGACCTTCATGAACTGCACGTTCTACGTGGTGCTCGTCTACCTCCTCACGTACCAGGAGGAGATAGTGGGGCTGCACCCGGATCAGGCGGCCCTGCTGTCGACGGTCGCTTCCCTGGTCGCCATCGCCCTCATCCCCCTCTCGGGCCTGGCCTCCGACCGGGTCGGGCGCAAGCCGGTCCTGCTGACCGCCGCCGGACTGCTCATCGCGGGCGCCGTGCCCCTGTTCGCCCTCATGCGGCAGGGCTCCGGGACGGCCGCCTTCGCGGCCACCGCCGGGCTCGCGGCCATCCTGGCGGTCATCCTCGGCACGCACTCCGCGACCGTCGCCGAGCTCTTCCCGACCCGCACCCGCCAGAGCGGGCTGTCCATGGCGTACGCCATCGCCGGCGCCTTCTTCGCCGGCACGCTGCCGTACCTCAACACGTGGCTCATCTCGGTCACGGACGACCCGATGGTCCCGGCCTACACCCTCGTCGCCGTCGGCGCCGTGGGGCTGCTGACGGTGCTGACGATCCCGGAGACCAAGGGCACCGACCTCCTCCACGAGGCGGACAAACCAGCAGGTGAACGAGTTTCCGCGCCCGTAGACTGAGCGGGCGGCGAAGGCATGGACGGTGTGCCTTCCGCGGCCCGTGACGGACGGGAGTGCCGATGCTCAACGTGACCCTGCGGCAGCTCGACTACCTGGTCGCGGTCGCCGAACACGGAACGGTCACCGCCGCGGCGCAGGCCCTGCACCTCTCCCAGTCGACGGTGTCGACGGCGATCGCCGACCTAGAGCACATCCTCAGGATCAGCCTGTTCGTGCGGCACGCCCGCGGGCTCTCGCTCACCCGCGACGGCGAGATGGTCCTCGCCGAGGCGAGGCACCTGCTGCGGGACGCCGCGAACCTCGAACGGCGTGCGGCCGGGCTCAGCGGCGAGCTGGCGGGGGAGCTGCACATCGGGTGCTACTCGACGATCGCGCCGCTGCTGCTGCCCGCCGTCGTCACCGAGTTCATGCACCGCTACCCGGCCGTCGACGTGAACTTCTCCGAGGGGTCGCAGAACGCGCTGCTGGAGGAGATGGACCAAGGGAAGAGCGACGTGGCCGTCATGTACGCGTACCGCTTCCGGGACCGCCTGACGGACCTGGGCCACACGGCCACCAAGCTCACCGCCGTGCCGCCGCACGTCCTGCTGCATCCGGAGCACCCTCTCGCGCAGTCCGACGCCGTCTCCCTGCGCGATCTGGCCGGGGAGCCCTACATTCTCTTCGACCTCGAACCGGGAGGGCAGTACTTCCTCTCCCTCTTCGACGCGGAGGGCGTCAGACCCGACATCCGCTTCCGCACGCCCAATTCGGAACTCGTGCGCTGCCTCGTCGCCCGGGGTGCGGGATATTCGCTGCTGAGTCAACGGCCGCGGACGACCGTCAGCTATGAGGGACTTCCGTATGTGACAAGAGAACTCACGGCGGGGCATGAAGGGCTCGACGTCGTCGCCGTCACGCCGGGCGACCGCATGCGCAGCCAGCGGGTCGTGACGTTCATCGAGATGGCGGTGGAGCTCCTCGGACCCGAGGTATTGAATTAACCGAACGGACCTACGGAAATCCGTTCTGGCTGGCGGCACTTCCTCTCCGTACGGTGATGAACGAAATCCCCGGGCAACGCCGCCGTGACGGATTGGCCGCGTGCCGCGCCGCCGCATGCGGAACCCGTCGCATTCCGGAACGGGGGCGCCTGCGCCGAAGCCGGACCGGGCCGGGGCGCCCGCCGATCCGTTCCGCCCGGGCGCCGTTCGCCGGAATGCGAAGCCACGCGGACGAATCCCGTTCGCGGGCACAGCAGACGAAGTCAGTGGAGGTACGGATGTCGAGCACAGCGACGGAGGTTCTCGTCGTCGGTGGCGGCCAGGCCGGGATCGCGATGAGTGAGCACCTCGGCGCCCACGGCGTCCCGCACATCGTCCTGGAGCGTGAACGCGTCGCGGAGCGGTGGCGTACGGCGCGGTGGGACTCCCTCGTGGCGAACGGCCCGGCGTGGCACGACCGTTTCCCGAACCTGGAGTTCCGGTGCGATCCCGACGACTTCCCCACGAAGGACGAGGTGGCCGCCTACCTGGCCGAGTACGCGGAGAGGATCGGCGCTCCGATCCGCAGCGGGGTCGAGGTCACCGCCGTCACCAAGAACATCGGCGAGCCCGGATTCCGCGCGACGACGTCGGAGGGCACCGTCGAAGCGCGCTACGTGGTGGCCGCGACGGGGCCCTTCCAGAAGCCGGTGATCCCGCCCGTCGTGCCGGGCTCGGCGGGTGTCCACCAGATCCACTCCCACGACTACCACCACCCGGGCCAACTCCCGGACGGCGGCGTCCTCGTGGTCGGATCGGGGTCCTCCGGGGTGCAGATAGCCGACGAGCTGCGGCGGGCGGGCCGGGAGGTCCACCTCGCCGTCAGTCCGCACGACAGGCCGCCGCGCCGCTACCGCGGCCGCGACTTCGTCTGGTGGCTCGGCGTCCTCAACAAGTGGGAGGCCGCGACCCCGCCCCAGGGCGCCCAGCACGTGACGATCGCGGTCAGCGGCGCACGCGGCGGTCACACCGTCGACTTCCGCGACCTCGCCGAAGAGGGCATCACGCTGGTCGGCAGCGCCGAGTCGTGGGAGGACGGGAAGATCCGCTTCGCCCCGGACCTCGAGCACAACATCGCCCAGGGCGACCTGAACCACCTGTCGCTGCTGCGGGAAGCCGACGCCTACGTCGAGCGCAACGGGCTCGGCCTGCCCGCCGAGCCGGAAGCCCACCGCCTCCGTCCCGCCCCGGAATGCGTGACGAACCCGCTGCGCGAACTCGACCTCGCGGAGGCGGACGTCACCTCGATCGTCTGGGCCACCGGCTACACGCAGGACTTCGGCTGGCTGAAGGTCGACGCGTTCGACGAGCAGGGGCGGCCCCAACACCGGCGGGGCATCTCCTCCGAGCCCGGTGTCTTCTTCCTCGGCCTGCCCTGGCAGTCACGACGGGGGTCGAGCTTCATCTGGGGCGTCTGGCACGACGCGAAGTTCCTCGCCGACCACATCATGATCCGCCGCTCCTACCGCGCCTACGGCTCGGTGGAGGAGCCCGCGTCCCTGTGAGCGGGGAAGCGGTTCCGCGTACCGTCCGGCAGCCCCGCGAGACTGGAGAACTCCCGTGAAGCACACCAGAATCCGCACCTTCAACACCAAGGACACCTACCCCGAGCAGAACCTCGACAACGACCTGTGCCAGGCCGTCGTCGCGGGCGGCGTCGTGTATCTGCGGGGCCAGATCGGGCAGGACCTCGAAACCGGGGAGAGCGTCGGCATCGGCGACGTCGAGGCCCAGGCGGAGAAGGCGATGTCGAACATCGCCACGCTGCTGGAGGAGGCGGGCGGCGAACTCGAGGACGTCGTCAAGGTCGTCGTCTACCTCACCGACATCCGCTACCGCGAGACCGTCTACCGCGTGATGGGGCGCTGGCTCAAGGGCGTGTTCCCCGTCTCGACCGGCATCGTGGTCGAGGCGCTCGCCCGCCCGGAATGGCTCGTGGAGATCGACGCGACAGCTGTCCCCGGGGGGCGCGCATGACCTTCTCGATCCTGGCCAGGGACGGCTCCGGCGCCTTCGGCATGGCCGTGACCTCCTCCTCCCCGTGTGTGGCGGCGCGATGCCTCCATCTGCGGTGCGGCGTGGGGGCGGTGGCCTCCCAGAACATCACCGACCCCCGCTTCGGTGACTGGCTCCTCGACAGGCTCGCCCAGGGTGACCCGGCCGGCGAAGCCCTGGCGAGGCTCCGCGAGCACGACGGCACGATGGACTACCGCCAGGTGGCCGTCGTCGCGGCGCAGGGCGCCCCGGCCGTGCACAGCGGCGGGCGGACCCTGGGCGTCCACTACGCGCGGACGTCGGACCACGCGGCGGCCGCCGGCAACCTGCTCGACAACACAGGAGTCGTCGACGCGGTCCTGGAGGGATTCGAGTCCGCCGGCGGGGAGTTCGAGCGGAAGCTGCTCGCAGCGCTGGACGCGGGTCTCGCGGCGGGCGGCGAAGCCGGCGGTCTCCACTCGGCCGGCCTGGCGGTCGTACGCGACGCCGGCTGGCGCGAGACGGACCTCCGCGTCGACTGGAGCGGGACGCCCCTCGCGGATCTGGGCGCCCTGCTGGACGTGTGGCTGCCGCAGCGGCAGGACTACGTGACGCGGGGCATCGACCCCAGCACGGCCCCGGCGTACGGGGTGCCCGGCGATGAGTGACGTCAAGAGGCACATCCAGGACGGCGTCGAAGCCGTCCACGACGAACTGACCGCACTGTCGGAGGACCTGCACCGCCACCCGGAGACGGCGTGGAAGGAGGTCGAGTCCGCCGGGAAGGTGGCCGAGGTCCTCGGCCGCAACGGCTTCGAGGTCACACGGAACTTCGTCGGTCTGCCCACTGCCTTCCACGCCCGCTTCGGAACGGGGAGGCGGCGCATCGGCTTCATGGCCGAGTACGACGCCCTGCCGGGCATCGGGCACGCCTGCGGCCACAACCTGATCTCGGCGATGTCGGCGGGCGCGGCCGTCGCCCTGGCCCGGCGAGCAGGCGAACTGGACCTCACCGTCGAAGTGTTCGGCACCCCTGCCGAGGAGGGCGGCGGCGGAAAGATCGAGATGCTCGACCGCGGCGCGTTCGAGGGGCTCGACTTCGCGATGATGGCCCACCCGGCCCCTGTGGACGTCGCCCGCGCCGTCCCCTTCGCGGTGTCGCACTCGGCCGTCCGCTACACGGGCAAGGCGGCGCACGCGGCGGCGTACCCCACCCATGGCCGGAACGCCGCGGACGCGTTCACGATCGCGCAGGTCGCCATCGGGCTGCTGCGCCAGCAACTGCCCCCGAGCGTCCGCGTGCACGGCATCGTCACCTCGGGCGGGGAGGCCCCGAACGCCATCCCGCAGACGACTCTGGGCCGTTGGTACGTAAGGGCGAAGGACATGGCCGAACTCGCCGAGACCGAGGAGAAGGTGCGTCGCTGCTTCGAGGCCGGTGCCCTCGCCACCGGGTGCGAGCTGGAGATCGAGCCGGAGTCCCAGCCGTACTCCGACTTCCGCACCCATGAGGCCGCGTTGGAGCTGTACGAGCGGAACGCCGAGCGGCTGGGGCGCCGACTCGTCACCGAGGGGGCCGAGACGGAGATGAGCCGCGCGTCGACCGACATGGGCAACGTCTCGCACGTCGTCCCCGCCATCCACCCCTACGTGGGGCTCGGCTGCTTCCCGGTCCTCAACCACCAGAAGGAGTTCGCCGACCACTGCGTCGGCGAGGCCGCCGAACGCGCCATCGCCGACGGCGCGACGGCGCTCGCCTGGACGGCGGCCGACCTGGCACAGCGGTGGATGCGCTGACCCCGACGGACCGGTGAGGACGGGGGACAGGGCCTGGGGCCGCCTGCGGGTCTGGAGGCTCGACTGCCGTGCCGCGCCGTCACGTTGGCGGCCGCTGTCCGGTCCCGGTGCGGTGAGCGTGGAGGAAGGTCCGCACCCCTCGACGACTGCCTGGAGCAGCGTCCGCTTGTCGCCGAAGTAGTCGCGGCGGCGCCCTCCGCGCAGGGACGCCCGGCCGCCCGTGGCCGGTGACCCCGGTGCGCAGACCGCGCAGACCGACAGCCCCGCCGGACCACACGGACCGGCTGAGCACCTGGGCCGCCGGTGCTCCTCCCACACACGGCGCGCTGCCCTGTCCGGCCGCCGGGAAGCCCCTCGGCACCCGGCTCCTCCCGACGCCGGTCGCCGCGTCCGCCGACCGACCGCCCCTCGACCTGGGTGGCGGTCCGGGCCGGCTGCGGAACCGGCCAAGTCGAAGTACGCGATAACGGGACTTTCCCACGCATGACGGGGCAACTGCTATGTCACGTTTCGGACTGCCCTGCAACCATTCCAAGTTCCCACATGTCGCAAGTCGGTACATGGGTCAACCAAACTGAAGTCGTGGGAGTTTCCTTGTCTTTCAGCACCAACAGCTCCAACCGGTCACCGTCCCGGTCCCAGCCACCGCAACCCGGCGGTCCTCTCGCGACGACCCGTCCGATCACCCTCGACAGCCCGGCGAAAGGCCGCCCATGAAGCGAACGATCACCTTGATCATCGCGTTGGTCGTCACCATGCTGCCGGTGACGACGGCGCACGCCGCCGTCAAGAAGGCCAGGCCGCCGCTCAGTTGCGAGTCGCGGACGTTCACCTCGAGCCCGGGGCCGCGCTTCAACGATCCGGAGGACCCCGGCGCCCAGATGAAGATCATGGGTCCGATCATCGAGTCCATCGACAGCGCCGGCTGCGGGCAGACGATCCGCGTCGCCATGTACTCGATCAGCAACGCACAGCCGGGCCCGGACTTCGCCAACGCCCTGATAGCCGCACATCAGCGCGGCGTCATCGTCAAAGCGCTGATGGACGTTCACAGCGACAACGCGATCTGGCAGTCGCTGGTCGACGAGCTGGGCAACGATCCGCGGGCCTCCAGCTTCGCCGCGATGTGCCCGGGCGGCTGCCTGACCCACTTCCGCGGCTCGTCCCTGCACGCGAAGTACTACATGCTCAGCGGCGGGAGCGACGCGAACAGGACCGTGACGGTCAGCAGCGCCAACCCCACCTCCGCGCAGGCCAGCACGGCGTGGAACAGCAGCGCCACCGTCAAGGGCAACGTCGCCCTGTACAACTCCTACGTCCGGCACTTCGCCGCCATGGCCAAGGGAGCCCTGAACGGCCCGGGCCCGCTGTCGCCCGACTACTACAACTCCAGCAGCGGCAAGGCCGCCAGGAAGCTGTCGCCGCCCTCCTACCAGTGGCCCAAGTTGCGTGCCAAGAGCGACACCTGGGTCGACTTCCTCGGCAACATCAAAGCGCCCGCCGCCGTCAACATCGCCATGTTCCAGTGGACTTCGCACGGAAAGCCGGGCGACCGCAACTACCTGGAGCTGCCGAAGAAGCTGGTGAGCCTGGCCCGTACCGGCGTGAAGATCCACATCCTGATCACCGCCGGCCAGGTCGACGACAGCGTGCAGGACCACCTGAAGAACCGGTCGAACATCTACGTCCACGACACCACACGCGGCACCGACGCGAACGGCTACGCCCGGCACTACACGCACGACAAGTACATGATGGTCAGCGGCACTTACGCGGGAACGCCCAACTCCAGGCTCGTGTTCGTGGGTTCCGCGAACTGGACGAGCAACGGCGTCTGGCACAACGACGAGTCGGACCTGAAGCTCGTCGGCAGGACCGACTACGACACGTTCATGACGGACTGGCAGAACCAGTACGAGCGCTGCTGCGGGACAGCGGGACGGCAGATGAAGGCCGAGGAGCGCGCTGAGAACGCGGCGCGGGAGATCCCCGTCGATCCGCGGCAGGCCCGGGAGTAGGCACCGCAGGCGCCCTCGGGGCCGAGTCGCGGCAGGACCGCCGTCTCGGCGCCGGGGGTCTCGAGCGGGTTCGGCCTGGCGGCGTTGCGGCACGTGACTCCCGGGAGCGCCCCGGGCCGGTCGAGTCGGGACGCCGTCCGCTCTCCGGGCGTGACCGGCTGTTCCGGTCCGACGGGCCGGTCACCGCGCGGACGTTCCGTCAGCACGGTCCGCGAAATACCGGGCCAGGATCTCCGGACTGTCAGGGGTGAAAGTCCGGTCCTGAAGAATCCGCGGCAGGTCGGACTCGTCCAGCCAGCCGTGCCAGGCGACCTCGTTCGAGTTCGGAGTGACGGCCCGCGGAACGACGGCATCGCACACCCCGAGCCAGTGAGGGCTCAGCCCGCCCCGGTTGAGGAACTTGAACCGGAAGCGAACCGCCGCCGACACCCCCAACTCCTCCTCCAGCTCACGGGCGGCCGCCTGCTCATAAGACTCCCCGACCGCCGCGGCTCCACCCACTCCGACCTCGAAGTGCCCCGGGAACCGGGGCACTTGCTCAGCGCGCCGATGGACGAGGATCCGGCCCCGCCGGTCGTGGCACACGACGACAGCGATCCGGTGCAGCCAGCCCTCACGGACGGCGTCCCTCCGACTCACCGGCCCCAGCACACGGTCCTGCGCGTCGACACGTTGCACGACTTCATCCACGACGCACACGATCGCAGAGCCCACCGACAGCCCGGGTTGCCGCGCGCCGGCAGGGACGGTGGCCGCCGCAGCCCTCATTCGGGCCGGATCAGCCGGGTCTCGTAGGCGAAGACCACGGCCTGCACGCGGTCGCGCAGCTCCAGCTTCGTGAGGACGCGGTTCAGATGGGTCTTGACGGTCGCCTCGGCGAGACTGAGCCGTCCGGCGATCTCGGCGTTCGACAGGCCGCGCGCCACCTCGACGAGCACCTCGCGCTCGCGTGCCGTCAGCCTCTCCAGCCGGCCGTCCTCCAAAGTGCCGCTCCCGTCCGGGAGTTGCTGGGCGAAGTTCTCCAGCAGGCGGCGGGTGATCCGCGGGGAGACCACCGCGTCGCCCGCGGCGACGCTGCGGATCGCCGAGAGCAGCTCCTCCGGCAGCGCGTTCTTCAGGAGGAATCCCGACGCCCCGGATCTGAGCCCCGCGAAAGCGTGTTCGTCGACGTCGAAGGTCGTGAGGATGAGCACGCGGGTCTGCGGGCAGTCACGCAAGATCTCGGCTGTCGCCTCGATCCCGTCGGTGCCGGGCATGCGCACGTCCATCAGCACGACGTCAGGCCGCAACTGCCGTGCCAGGCGTGCCGCTTCGGCGCCGTCACCGGCCTCGCCGACGGGTGCCATGTCCCGCTGCGCCTCCAGCACCATGGTGAAGGCCATGCGCAGCAGCGGCTCGTCGTCGGCGAGCAGGATGCGGATCGTCACGCGGCACCGTCTTCCGCCGTGCCGAGTTCGAGTCGGGCCGCCACCTGCCAGCCACGGCCGTGCGGGGAAGGGCCCGCCTCCAGCGTCGCCCCGTACACCGCCGCGCGCTCCCGCATGCCCGCGATGCCGTGTCCTGGCGGTGCGCCGCGAGCCCCATCGGTGCGGTCGGTGGATGCGCCGTCGTCGATGATCTCGACGGCTACCGCCTCGGTGGAGCACCGCACC
Source organism: Streptomyces sp. WMMB 714 (assembly GCF_900090125.1). Lineage (NCBI taxonomy): Bacteria > Bacillati > Actinomycetota > Actinomycetes > Kitasatosporales > Streptomycetaceae > Streptomyces > Streptomyces sp. WMMB 714. The sequence goes on along the minus strand of NZ_FMHJ01000001.1, from coordinate 591,463 downwards.
CGGACTTCGGCGCGAGTGCCTGCGGGCGTGTGCTTGAGGGTGTTGGTCAGCGACTCCTGCACCAGGCGGTAGACGGTCAGTTGCGCGGCGGCCGGGACGGGCGACGGATCACCCGTCTGACGGAGGCGCGTCGGCAGTCCGGCCGCCCGCACCTGATCGACGAGGGGCTCCAACTGGTCGATGCCGGGCACCGGATGGCGCAGCGCGTCCGGTTCGTCGGCGCGCAGGACTCCGAGGAACCGGCGCATGTCCGTGAGCGCCTGCCGTCCCGTTCCGGAGATCTGCCGCACGGCGGCGGTCGTCGTGCCGGGGGAGCGGAACTGGGCGAAGACGGCGCCGTCGGCGAGCGCGACCATCACGGAGAGGTTGTGGCTGACGATGTCGTGCATCTCGCGGGCGATGCGGGCCCGTTCACCGGCGACCGCGAGCCGGTCCCGCTGATCGCGTTCACGCTCCAGACGGACGGCCCGGTCCTCCACGGACGCGAGGTGGGAACGCCTGGTCCGGACGTTCGTGCCGATGACAGCGGCGGCGACGGCCATGGCGCTGAGGCTGACGAAGTTTCCGGCGGCCCCTCCCTCGGGCGCCCAGCTCAGGGAGTCCAGAACGATGCCCGCTTCCAGGACGGCGCCGGCCAGCACGGTGCGGCGCGGGCCGGAGTACGCGGCCACCGTGTACAGCGCGACCAGCAGCGCCGCATCGGCCGAGAGCCGGACGCCGGCGAGCCACTGGACGAACGCCGTGGCGGCCACCGCCCCGAACACGGCCAGCGGCGCCCGCCGCCGCCACACCAGGGGAACGAGCAGCCCCGCCTGGAGGGCCAGGGACGAGGGGCGGCCGCTGGTGCCGTCGCTGACGAGGAGGACCACCGGGACGGAGACCACGGCGACCAGAAGTGCGTCCGCAGCCGTCGGGGACAGCCGGCCGCGCGCCGCCCGCAGCAGCCGCGGGTACCCGGCCGGCAGGCCCCGCGACCGGGCGGGCGGTGCCGCGGCCGTCATCACGCGTCCCGCTGCTTCAGCGTCAGGGCGGCAGCGCCGAGCGCCACGGCCGCGTACAGGCACAGGACCGCGAAGCCGGTCCAGGGCGCCGGCGCGGAGGGCCCCGGGTCGAGGACGGCGACGGAGCGTCCCGCGGTGTTCGGCAGGTACTTGCCGATGGTGTCGGCCCAGTTGGCCGGGAGGATCTTGACGATCTCCGGCACGACCAGCAGCACGCCGAAGATGATCGTCGTGCCGCCCGCAGTGTTGCGCACGAGCGCGCCGACGCCGACGCTCAGCAACCCCAGGACCGTCAGATACAGAGCGTTGCCGAGGACGACACGGGTCACACCGGCCTCGCCGAGCGATGTCGCGATGCCCGTGGGCTCCAGCAGGTTCTGGCTGATCAGGAAGGCCGTCACGGACGAGGCGGCCATCAGGGAGAAGACCACCGCTCCGTATACGGCGGCCTTGGCCCACAGCACCGGGAGGCGGCGCGGCACCGCGGAGAGCGTGGCACGGATCATGCCGGTCGAGTACTCGCCCGTGATCACGAGAACTCCCAGTACGCAGACCGCGAGTTGGGCCAGGTAGTAGCCGACCAGGCTCAGCGCGACCGGTTCGTGGGCCGCCCGCTCGGCCGCGGTCAGGTCCGGCCAGCGGTCGGCGGTGATCTCCGAGAAGAGGGGCCCCAGTCCGGTCATCGCGATCGCCGCCGCCACCAGCGTGAAGAACGTCGAGCGCACGGTGCGGAGTTTGACCCATTCCGAGACGAGGACCCGGACCTGGGTGACGTGCCCGTGTGCGGCGCGTGGACGCGAAACGTCAGCGGTGCCCGCACTCATGCCGCACGTCCTTCGGAGCCGGTCCGGCCTGCCGCGCCGGACGCCGCCGGCCGGGCAGTCGTGTACTCGACGGCATCGCGGGTGAGTTCCATGAACGCTTCCTCCAACGAAGCCTGCCGCGGGGCCAGTTCGCACAGCGCGATCCCGTTGTCTGCCGCGATCCGGCCGATCTGCCCGCCGTCCAGGCCGGTCACCTCCAGGGCACCGCGGACGTGCGAGGTCACGGTCACCCCCGGGCCCGACAGCAGCGTGCGCAGCCGGTCCGTCTCGGCGGTGCGCACGTGCACCGAGCTGTGGGCGGCGGCCCGTGTGAACTCCTCGACGGAGGTGTCCGCGATCAGCCGCCCGCGCCCGATCACGATGAGGTGCTCGGCGGTCAGCGCCATCTCGCTCATCAGATGCGAGGAGACCAGCACGGTACGGCCCTCGGCGGCCAGCTTCTTCAGGAGGTTGCGGATCCAGAGGATGCCTTCGGGATCGAGGCCGTTCACCGGCTCGTCCAGGACGAGGGTGGCCGGGTCCCCGAGCAGGGCGCTCGCGATGCCGAGCCGCTGGCCCATGCCCAGCGAGAAGCCGCCGGCCCGTCTGCGCGCCACGTCCCGCAGACCGACGATGCCGATCACTTCCTCCACCCGGCTGCGGGGTATGCCCGTCGTGGCCGCCAGGGAGAGCAGGTGGTGGTACGCGGAACGGCCGGTGTGCACCGAGCGTGCCTCCAGCGTCGCGCCCACCTCGTGCAGCGGTGCGCGGTGCGCGGCGTACCGCTTTCCGTTGACGGTGACGTGGCCGGAGGTCGGGGCGTCCAGACCGAGGATCATCCGCATCGTCGTGGACTTCCCGGCGCCGTTCGGCCCGAGGAATCCGGTGACGGCACCGGGCCGCACCGTGAAGCTGAGATCGGCGACGGCGGTCTTGTCTCCGTAACGTTTGGTCAGCACGTGAGCTTCGATCATCGGGCGTCCTCATCGGGGGGAGGGGCTGGATGACTTCCACGCTAGGTTTCGCTCCCGGCCGGCGCGTGAGCCTCCAGGCCGGACTCTTCACGCGCCGGCTGCATCCACAGGTGGAGCCCGCTACACCTCGAGGCGCATGCACGGACGCGGCCCGCCCGCCGCCGGCTGCCCGCCGGTCCTCGTCTGCCGACGCAGCCCCGCCGGTTGAGCTGCGGCCATTCCTCGCCGGCTCATGCCCCGGACGGCGCCGGGGGCCGTTCGCCGGACGCCGAGAGGGCTCCTCGGCGAAAGTGTCCGGCGAAAGCGTGAACTCGATCCGTGCCTCGTGCGGAGTGGGAGTGACCGGGCTCGGTATTCGCCCGGCGAGGCGAGACGAACGGAGCCCGATGTGACAGCGCCCTCCCAGGTGGAGCGCCGGCCGGATCCCACGGAGGACTCGGTCCTGGTGCAGGCGTCACAGACCGATCCGCAGCGGTTCGCCGAACTGTACGACCGGCACGCGCCGGACATTCACAGATACGTGGCACGGCGCCTCGGGGAGAGCGCCGCGGACGACGTCGTGGCGGAGACCTTCCTGGTGGCGTTCCGCCGCCGGGACCGTTTCGACCCGTCCCGCGGTGCGGCCCGGCCGTGGCTGTACGGGATAGCCAGCAACTTGATCGCCGGACACCGCCGTTCGGAGGTCATGCAGTACCGCCTGCTGGCGAAGACCGCGGTCGACCCGGTGGTCGAGGGCCACCACGACCGCGCGGACAGCCGGGTGGCCGCGGCCGCCGTGACCCGCCAGCTGGGTGCGGCGCTGGCCCGTCTCACCAAAGGCGACCGCGACGTACTGCTGCTGGTCGCGTGGGAGTCGCTGACCTACGACGAAGTGGCACAGGCGCTCCGCATTCCCATCGGGACAGTGCGCTCCCGACTGAACCGGGCTCGCAAGAAGGTCCGGAAAGCGCTCGGTGGAGTCGATCCCACCGCGGCAAGCGAGGAGTTCACACGTGGATGAGATGACACCGCTGCGGCGTATGCGGGCCGAGATCCCGCGCCCCGGCGCGGATCGGCTGGCCACGGGCCGGAAGCGGCTCCAGACCGCGATCGACGACGAAGCTGCCGCAGCCGGCACGGAGCTGCGACGGCCGATCATCACAGGGGGATTCATGACCGACACGAAGGACAGCTCTCGCAATCCCGTACGCAGACGGCGAGTGCTGAGCGTCGCGGTGGCCGCCGCGGCGGCGGTCGCCGTAGCCGCTACCGCGGTGGTCGCCGACAACATCGGCGACAAGCAGGACGGTTCGGCGGACGTGGCGCGTCCGAAGAGCTCGTACGCGCAGAAGGTGCTCCTCAGCGCCGCGGAAGAGGCGCGCAAGGGTCCGGAGCCCGACATCCCCCGGGACGACCAGTTCATCTACACCAAGGACGTCACCAAGGAGACCGAACGCAGGACCGGCAAGAGCAAGACCTACACGGACGAGAGCTGGAACTCGGTGGACGGCTCGAAGCACTCGTGGAACGTGCATCTCGGGGAGGGCAACTGGACCAACCCGAACGAGGACAGCAGCCGGCCGCCGATCTACGACTGGAGCGAACTGAGGAAACTCCCCACGGATCCGGTCAAGCTCGTCCTCGAACTGTGCAGCCCGGTCGACCCGCCGCTGAAGCCGAAGTCGCTGAAGGGCGTGAGCAAGGAGGAGTGGAGGGACCTCCACATGCAGCTGGAGGGCATCGTGCTGCGGGCGCCGGTGATCCCCAGGGAGCTGCGGGCCACCGCCTTCGAAGCGCTCGCCATGGTCCCCGGGATCAAGGCGAAGCCGATGAAGGACGCCGAGGGACGCCCCGCGGTCGGGATCTGGGCCGAGAACGCGCTCTTCGAGGACAGCCTGCTCGTCCTCGACAAGGACAGTCACAAGGTCGTCGGGCACACGGGCGTCCGTACTCCCCCCAAGAAGACCTACGACCAGTTCTCGCACATGGAGGAGTACGCGATCGTCGACAAGCTCAAGCAGCGGCCGTGAGGCCGGCAGCGGCCCGGTCAGCGGGCACCCACGGCGCACGGGGGCCGTGGGTGCCGGGAAGTCCTCGGCGCCCCGGGCCGATTCGGATCGATCAGCGACAGAGGGAATCATGGATGACATCAGGATCTCGGACGGCACCGCGCACGACTCCCGGAGTTCCCGCCACCGCAGTCCGCTGCTGACCGTCGTGCTCGCCGCCGCGGCGGCGGTCGCCGTCACTGCCACCGTCGCCGTCGCCGTCGACTACGGCGACAGGAAAGGCAGTTCGGCGCCGGCCCCCTCGAACGTCTCCGATGCGCGGGACGGCGGCGCGGGCAAGCGGGAGGTCGACGCGGCGAAGATACTTCGCGCCGCCGCGGACCGCCTCCGGGAGGAGGAGAAGGACGCCAAGACCGACGTTCCCCGCGACGACCAGTTCATCTACACCAGGAACATCGTCAAGGAGACCGACCGCAAGACCGGCGAGACCGATGTCCGGCCGGCCGAGAACTGGGAATCGGTGGACCGCCGTAAGCGCGGGTGGGTGAACGAGATCGGCGGCAAGGGCTGGTGGGTCCCGCCGCTGGGAAGGCAGGAGTCCACGTGGCCGCCTCCCGGCTGGGAGGCGAAGGAGAATCTCCCCCAGGATCCGGTGGAACTGATCCGCTACCTGGCGAAGGGCCACCCCGGGGCGGCGGAGAAGCCGAAGTCCCTCGCGGAGATCGAGAAGGCGGAGTGGATGCAACTCCAGTTCCTGCTGAAGGGATTGGCCACGAGTTCGGTGGAGCCCGAGGGGCTGCGGCCCGCCGCTTTCGACGCCCTCGCGAAGGTCCCCGGGATGAGGGCCACAGCAGGCGTGAAGGACGGAGAGGGAGATCCGGCGGTGGGGGTCTGGTTCGACCACAGGTTCCACAAGGACCAGATGCTCGTCATCGACGAGGACAGCCACGAATACCTCGGGGACAGGGCGGTTCGCACCACGCTGAACAAGAAGAAGAGCTACGACCAGTTCATCCACGTCGACGACTTCGGCGTCGTCGACAAGGTCAAGCAGAGGCCCTGAGCTCCACTGCCGGCCGGCACCGATGACGGAGGCGGCGCCACCGGGCCCACCGGCGGCGCCGCCGCACAGCTCTGCCACGTCCTCGACGATGAGGCCGAAGGACTGCCGGCGACCCTCTGAACCGCGGCCTCAGGGGTTCATGACGATCTTTCCCACGTGCCCCCTGCGGGCGAGCTCCTCCTGTGCTCGCGCCGCCTGCTCCAGCGGGAACGTCGCGGCGATGACGGGCTGGACCTCCGCCCGGCGGGCCAGGTCCATGAGGAGGCCGAAGTGGGTGGGCGTGTGCATCGCGGAGCCGATCACCTGCCCGTTGTGCAGGTAGAGGCGGCGCACGTCGAACGCCACCCGGTACCCGCCGAGTGCCCCGGCGACGACCCACCGGCCGCCTTCCCGCAGCAGCGGCAGCGCTTCGCCCACCAGGTCGCCGGCGACGACGTCGAGCGCTGCGTCGATGCCCTCAGGGGCGGCGTCGTGGATCTGCCCGGCGATGTCCCGTGCGCGGTCGAGGACTTCGTGTGCACCTGCCTCGCGCACCGAATCGATCTTCGATCCGCTGCTGATGGCGAGTACCTTCGCGCCGCGCGCGCGGGCGATCTGCACGAGGGCGATGCCCACACCGCCGGACGCTCCCGAGACCAGGACGGTCTCCCCTTCCGTCAGCCGGCCCCGCTCGATCATGCCGAGCGCCGTGCCGTAGGCGGTCGGCAGCGTCGCGAGCTGGTCGTCCGTGAGCGGGGACTCGGTGACGTCGTGCACGCGTTCGGCCGGTGCGGTCACGTACTCGGCGTAGCCGCCGTCGCGTTCGCTCCCCATCAGGCCCACCGGGTTCGCATGCGGTCCCTGACCGTCGTAGATCGCCGGGTCGACCACCACCCGGCGACCGACGAGGCCCTTGTGCGTGCCGGGGCCGACGGCCACGATCCGGCCGGCCACGTCGGCGCCCTGGATCCGCGGGAAATCGATGGGGCCTCGCCATCCCGACAGCGCCGCCGGGTCTCCCGGGCGGCCGTACGCGCCCTCGCGGGTCCACAGGTCGGTGTTGTTCAGCGCGACCGCGCTGACCCGGATCAGCACTTCACCCGCCTGCGGCGCGGGCACCGCCACCTCCGCCGGCTCGAGGACCTCCGGTCCGCCGTGCTCTGCGATCCGTACCGCTCGCATGGTCTTGGGCACGCGCATCGTCTGAACCTCCTCGTAGGTATACTGATCTGTGAATGCGACGGTACACCGATCTGTGAAGGGCGTTCGAATGCAGGATGCACCGCCCATGACACCGGCCGGTCGACGCATCGTGACGGCTGCCGAGGAGCTTTTCTACGACCGCGGAATCACGTCGGTCGGTGTGGACCTGATCGCTGAACACTCAGGGGTGACCAAGCGGACCCTCTACAACCAGTTCGGCTCGAAAGACCATCTCGTGGCGATCTACCTCGCGGAGCGCGACAAGCGATGGCGGTCGCGAGTCCGCGAGACCGTCGACGGCTGCGACGACCCCGTCGAGGCCGTCACCGCCCCCTTCGAAGCGCTGCGGACCTGGAGCGAGACCAGCACCCGCGGATGCGCGTTCATCAACGCGCTCGCCGAACTCCCGGACCCCTCGCACCCCGCGCACCGCATCGCCGCGGACCAGAAGCGCTGGCTGCTGAACCTGTTCAAGGAGCTCGCCACGGCTGCGGGATGCGCGGGCCCCGACGCCCTCGCCACCCAGCTCCTCGTACTGCACGAGGGCGCCCTCGCCACGCAGCCGCTCCCACTCGACACACTGCCGGTGAGCACCGGCCTGGCACGAGCCCTGGTCCGAGCGAGCGCGGCGCCCGGCCGGTAGGCCCGAGTCGGCGACCTGACGCTCAGGGGGCCGCACTTGTGACGCGGGCGCTGCGCCTCCGCACGGGCCGCCCCCGCTGGAACGGATCACTGGAAGCCGCATGACCGAGGTCCGGCGCATGCGGCGGGACCGATCTACGGGCGCGGTGACGTTTCGCTCACCGGGTGCTGTAGGGCAGGAGTGCCATCTCACGGGCGTTCTTGATCGCCCGTGCCAGCTGCCTCTGCTGCTGGGCGGATACTCGTGTGACGCGGCGGCTGCGGATCTTGCCCCTGTCGGAGATGAACTTCCGCAGGAGATCGGTGTCCTTGTAGTCGATGTAGGTGATGCCGGCCTGGTCCAGGGGGTTGCGGCGGGGCTTGGCGGGCTTGCGGGGAGCGTTGTGAGGTGGCACGGGATCTCCAGGCTGCGGTGTGCTGATGTCGGGTGGTTCCGGTGCGTCAGGTCGCGTGGTCGAGAAGCGGAGCGAACGCGGATGACAGGTGCCGCCATGCATCGGGGCCTTCGGCGTATTCGGCGTCGGTCAGCAGGCAGGACTCGAGGAGCTGCTTGATGCCGTCGCGGTCGAGGCCCGGTGAGGTGAACACCAGGTGCTGGCAGCGGTCGCCGTGCACCGGGTGCCATCCCATCGCGGCTGCGGCTCTGCGTTCCGGTGGGACCATCTCCCAGGCGGCGTCCGGGAGTGCGGCCATCCAGGGCCCGGCGCTCTCGACGCCGAGCGCTCCGCCGGCGGCGTCCCAGGCCAGCAGAGTGTCGGGGCGGTCGGCGAGCCAGAACCGCCCCCGGCTGCGGGCAGCCGCGCAGGCCAGGTCCTCCAGCGCTTGGTAGAGCCGTTCCGGGTGGAAGGGGCGGTCGCGGTGCCAGACGTAGGTGCTCACCCCGGAGTCCTCCGCGTCCTGCGGCAGCAGCGCACAGGCGGGATCCTGAGCCGCTGCGGCGGCCGCTGCGTCGAATCCGGCAAAGGCCGCTTGTGCCAGCTCGCCGGATGCCGCGTGTACGAAACGAGCTGTGGGGTGGAGCTGGTTCAGCAGGGCCGCGTCCTCCTCGTCCGCGTCATCGCTGTCGACGAGGGCCAGCACCGGGGCGTATTCCAGCTGCCGCGCGAAGGTGTCCGCGACGGTCCGCTGGTCGGTGGGGGCAGCGGCGAGTCCTGCGTCGGTCAGGTCGTCGCCGTTGCCGAGGCACGGCAGGACGAGCGCCGGGTCGATCGCCGTGAACACACCGGTGAGGACGACCTCCTCGCCGTGTACTGCGACGACTTCGGCCATCGCCTTGGGCTCGACCGAGTCCCACAGCTCCACGACGGCGAGCCGGGTCATGCCGTCCGAGGCCAGCCGATCCAACTCGGGGACGAGGTCTTCGCGCAGGGCGCAGCAGGCGCAGTCGTTGACCAACGGTACTTCTGCTGCGTCCAGTTCGCCGGATGCGCTGCGTATGGTCCGCCGCACTGTTCCTCGTGCGGCTGTGGAGTGGTCGTGGTGCAGTGCGACGCTGCCGGGCACGGCCCCCAGCAGGCGCTGTACAACCTCGGTGCGTGCCTCGGAGTGCAGCCCGCCGACGATGACGACGGAAAGCTTCGGCTGCTTCTCCATCAGCGGGCCTCACGGCGGCCGTAGCGGCGCTCGAAGCGCTCCACCCGCCCGGCTGTGTCCAGAACGCGAGCGGTGCCGGTGTAGAAGGGGTGGCTCTTGGAGGAGATCTCGACGTCGATGACGGGGTAGCTGTTGCCGTCCTCCCAGTCGATCGTCGTGTCGCTGGTGGTGGTCGAGCGGGTGAGGAAGGCGAAACCTGCGGCCTTGTCCCGGAAGACGACGGGACCGTAGACGGGGTGTATGCCCTGCTTCATGGTGGTTGTCCTTTGCGTGGGAGTCAGCGGGTTTCGCGGAAGTCGACGTGGCGGCGGGCGACGGGGTCGTACTTGCGCAGAGTCATGCGGTCGGGGTTGTTACGGCGGTTCTTGCGGGTCACGTAGGTGTAGCCGGTGCCGGCCGTGGACCGCAGCTTCACGATCGGGCGGAGGTCGTTGTGAGCCATGGCTGCTACTATATGGAAATGATTTCCATTAACAAAACGATCCCAGTGCTACGAGAGGTAGGTCACCCGTGTCCGCCCGCTGCCAACTGACCGGCGCCGAGCCCGGCTTCGGTAACGCCATCTCCCACTCCCACCGGCGTACGCGCCGGCGCTTCGACCCCAACGTCCAGCGCAAGCGCTACTGGCTGCCGAGTGAGGGCCGCCACGTACGGCTCACCCTCAGCGCCAAGGGGATCAAGACGGTGGACGCAATCGGCATCGAGAAGGCCGTGGCAAGGATCCGCGCCCGGGGAGGGAAGGTCTGATGGCGAAGAAGAGCAAGATCGCCAAGAACGACAAGCGGAAGGCCGTGGTCGAGCGGTACGCGGCCCGACGGGCCGAATTGAAGGAGATTCTCCGCCGTCCCTCCTCGACGGGGCCGGAAAGGGAGGCCGCCCGGCGCGAGTTGGCCCGTCAACCCCGCGATGCCAGTGCCACGCGGGTGCGTAACCGCGACGCCGTCGACGGGCGCCCGCGCGGTCATCTGCGAGCTTTCGGACTGTCGCGTGTGCGCATGCGCCAATTCGCGCACGAGGGTTACCTGCCGGGGGTGACCAAGTCCTCCTGGTGACCCGTGGCCGGGACTCACCTTCGCTGCGCCGGCGTATCACCACAGGCGCCACAGGCGGTGCAGCCCAGACGGACAGCGGGGCGCACGAGGTTCGAATGCCACAAGCCTCGTGCGCCCCGCTCCGAGGTTCTGGTCGTGTTCTGGGCGTGAGCGCGGTTGAGCGGATCAGTGGCTCTCAGCGGCTGCTTCGCAGGACGGGATCCCGGCAGCCCCGGGGCACGAACCCCCAGATCAGTGGTCGTCCCAGTGCCCCTGATGTGCGGCGTGCCGGTGGCCGTCGTGTACGTAGTCCACGTGGTCGCCGTGCGGTACGGCCACGTGTCCGCACCCTTCACCGTGCATGTGCTCGTGGCCTTGGTGCTCCTGGTGCCCCTGTGGGTCGCACTCGTCGGTGTGGTCTTCGTGAGGACGGTGCAAGTGGCCGTCGTGTGCGTAGTCCACGTGGTCGCCGTGCGGTACGGCCACGTGTCCGCATCCTTCGCCGTGCGTGTGGCTGTGACCGTCATGGGTGCGATGCTGCACTGTTGTCACGGTGCTCAACTCCAGTCAGTTTTCTCGCTGTTGCAAAGAGAGCCAGCTCTCACCAGCCAGGCAAAAAGGGCGAAGCCCTACAAGGTGGTACCGCGGAAGCGTGTCACGCGTATCACGCGGAAACAAGAATTGGCATTCGTGTCGGCTGTTCGACAGTGAGTGTCGGATTCGTTATTGCTGAGCAGTCCAGAGCCGACGTGGCCCTTTGTCGCGAATGAGGCCTGCGAGGCGGCCGTCAGTCGGAGGCGTAGGAAGCAGCGTGCCCGGGAGCGACGCGCAGGTGGCTGATGGTGAGTCTTCCTCGGTCGTCTCGGGTGACTTGCGTCTCGGTTCCGAAAACGTTCCTCAAATTCTCAGGGGTGAGTACCTCGTGCGGCATTCCCACCGCAGTGGCTCTGCCCTGGTCCAGCAGGACGAGCCGGTCACAGAACCGAGCGGCCACAGCCAGGTCGTGGACGGCGACCAGAACGGTCTGGTCGGTGGCGGCAAGCATCTCCATGAGTTCCAGCTGATATCGGATATCCAGGTGGTTGAGCGGTTCGTCCAGCAGAATTCCCCACGGCTGCTGGGCGAGCGCACGCGCCACATGGGTCCGTTGTTGTTCTCCGCCGGAGAGCGTCCGCCATGTACGGGCGGCGAGACCGGTCAGGCCCATGCGGGCGAGGGCGGCATCGATGATGAGGCGGTCCCTGGCGTTCAGACCGTGCCACCGGTCGCGGAAGGGTGTGCGCCCCAGAGCGACCACGTCGGCGACCCGCAGTTCGCCCGCGGTGTGGGAGGTCTGCCCGACGAAGGCGACGTTCTGGGCGATCCGGCGCGGGCTGAACGCCCGGATGTCTTGCCCGTCGTACCGGACGGCGCCGTACGTCGGCCTGAGGAGTCCGGCGACGCACCGCAGCAGCGAGGATTTTCCGGAGCCGTTGGGGCCGATGAGCCCGACCGTCTGACCGGACGCGACCGTGACGTCGATCCCCTCGATGACGGTCTTGCTGCCGACTGTCCAGCCGACCTGTGCGACGTCGATTCTCATAGTCCTCCCCGCTTCCGCAGGATGACGGCGAAGACCGGGGCGCCGATGAGTGCGGTGAAGACGCCGACCGGTACTTCCTGGGGGGCGAACGCGACCCTTGCCACCGCGTCCGTGCCCACCAGGAACACGGCCCCGCCGAGTGCCGAGAACGGCAGGAGAGAGCGGTGCAGGGGTCCGATCAGAAACCGGATGCAGTGCGGGACGATGAGCCCCACGAACCCGATCGCACCGACGAACGCCACGGCCACTGCGGTGAGCAGCGCGGTCACCACGAGCAGGACGTTCTGCACAGCCCGTACGTTGATCCCGAGTGACGCCGCAGTGTCCTGGCCGAAGGCGAAACCGTCCAGTGCGGTGGAGCATGACCATAGGACGAACAGCCCGGCCGTCGTGACGGCCGCGCTGATCGCCACGCCGTCCCACCGTGCGGAGGCCATCGAGCCGAGCAGCCAGTGGGCAACCGCCCGCGTCGTCTCCGCATCACCGGACGCCATGACGATCAGCGAGGTGAGCGCCATGAACAACTGCCCCACGGCGACACCCGTGAGCAGAATCCGCACGGAGTCCAGGCCGCTGCGGCGCAGCAGAATCATCAGCAGCCCGAAGGAGACGAGCGCGCCCCCGAAGGCCCCGCCCGTCACACCGAGCGAACCGGCGCCGATGCCCAGGACGACGACCGAAACCGCGCCGCTGGAGGCGCCCGAGGAGACCCCCAGCAGATAGGGGTCGGCCAGGGCGTTGCCGGTCACGGCTTGGAGGACCGCTCCGCAGGACGCCAGAGTCGCGCCGACGAACGCCGCCAGAAGGACTCGGGGTATGCGCAGATCCCAGATGAGGGAGTCGACGAGCCCGGGCAGCGGTTCGACAGACAGACCGAGGCGGCTGCCCAGCACCCGTCCGAGGTCGGTGTATCCGATGTCGCTGATGCCGATGCGTACGGAGACGGCCATCGAGATCACGAGGAGCGCGATGCCGCCGAGGAAGAGCGCCGGCCGGAGCAACCCGAGGCCCCGCTCCGCCCGTTGGGGCCGATGGCCGTGGTACGGCCCGTCCAGGACCGGGACGTCGCGGTGGGCCGGGTGGAGCAGCGATGCCGTGATGTGTGCGGTCTCCGGTGCGGCTGCGAGGCGGGGTGCGACTGCCTCCTGGTCGACACGGTCAGCGGGCATACCCACGGTCCTTCATCTCGTCCGCGAGCAGGCTGAGGGTGTGGGTGCTGCGCACCGACGGATCCATCTCGATGCCCGGCACGGTGAGAACCCGCTTGTTCCGCACTGCCGACAGCTTCGACGTCAAAGGGTCCTCGCGCAGCATGCGCAGCTTGTCGACGGCGCTGTCGCCCGCCTGCCCCAGTTCGGAGAGGTCGCCGAGCACGATCAGGTCGGGGTCGCGGTCGGCCACCGCTTCCCACGACACCTCGGGCCACTGCTCGTCGACGTCGTCGAAGGCGTTCTCGGCGCCCACGAGCCTGCTCATCTCGCTCGGCAGTCCCCCCTTGCCCGCGACGTACGGAGCGCCTTCGAACACCGAGTAGATCCATACGACAGTTGGCTTGCCCTTCACGTCCTCCCGGACGGACGCCGCCCGTCGAACTTGCTTCTTCTGCCTGTCGATCAGCTTCCGAGCGCGGTTCTCCGTCCGGAACATGCGCCCGAGGTTCTCGTAGTCCTTGAAGAGGAGATCGAAGGGAGTCATGCCCGGCTCGTTGTGCCGGGGACAGTCGACGGCACTGACGTACGAGGGCAGGCCCGCGTCCTTCAACTCCTTGCGCGTGCCGACCCGGTCCTTGCTGTAGAGCCCGGTGAAGGAAGCGACCGCCAGGTCGGGGTTGGCTGCTCGGAGCTGCTCACCGGTGAGGGCCTTGGGGCTGAGCACCGGCACCTTCTTGTAGTCGGCCCGGTAGCGGGGCGCGATGCTCGTCTTCAGGTACGAGGTCCCTGCCATGCGGTCGGCCAGGCCGAGCGCGAGCAACGTCTCGGTCGAGGACTGGTCGAGGGTGACGGCCCGACGGGGCGCCTGGGGCACGGCAAGGGACTGCCCGCAGCTGTGTACGACCGTACCCGCCTTCTGCTTGCCGCCTGAGGGGTGAGACGCGCCCGAACACCCCGTCACCCCCAGGGCAAGTGCGAGCACGATCGTGATGCCTATGCCCTTGGACATGGTCCTCCATCTATTGCACATCTGATGCAACTGAGTCGTGACCGCAACTGTATCTGGTAACGATTGTCGTTACACGTGGCGGAGTTCCTCTGGGCAACGGTCCGTTGCCGTGCGACTCAACGAGCTGGTCGAGGTGAGCGGCCAGTGTTCGACGACGTCCGTTTCGACGGCTTCGCTGCGTCCACATCGGCGGCAGATCACATAGCGCTGGTGCTCGTTGGCGGACCACTTCGATCGATCCCACCTGACCCGCACCCCCACGGGCTGGGCTACGGCAGCCGGACCAGGCTGAGCCGGTACTCCTCGACCTGGGGGAGGCGCTGTTCAGCGAGACGGTCGATCATGTCCTGGTAGGCGGCAGGCAATTGCTCGTACATCCGGCCCGGCAGGCTGCTGAGTGTGTGCGAGGCGCGCACGGTCGTCCCCGGCAGCCACGTCGCGAGCTCGGCGGGATCGCCGCAGGACCACTGCATGCGCGCCTCGACCTTGCTCAGAGCGTCGTGCGTAGCCTGCGTGGCGACGATCTCTGGGCCGGCGGTGTCCAGGGCCAGCAGGGAGCCCGGGAACCGCTCCGCGATCATGCCGAGGACGTGGTGGACCTCCGTTCCTTCCAGGAACGGCAGCACGGCTTCGGCGCAGAAGATGTAAGGACCGTCCGTGTCCTCTTCCACCGTGGCCGGCCAGGACGTGTCCGTCACGGATGCTGAGATTGTCGTCCGCTGCGCGGTGTCGGTGAAGAACTTCCGCCGCAGAGCGATCACATCGGGCAGGTCGAGGTCGAACCAGCGTGCCTGCGTGCTGTCGACACGTTCGTGACGCGTGTTGAGACCTGCGCCGAGTTCCACCACCGTGCCTGAGGGGTGATCGGCGAGGAAGTCGGCCACCCACCGGTCGAACAAGGCGGTGCGCAGTACCGTTCCAGCGAGGCTCGGCAAGCCGTCGAAGCGTGAGAAGTCGTATTCGATCGCCGCGACGATCTCCTCCGCTCGCGGATCCCGCAGGACCGCCTCCGCTTTGAGGTTCTCCACCGCCCGCCCGTACAGGGGAATCAGCAGCGTCTCCTGAATTGTCCCCAGCTCCACCGTGTGCTTTGTCATTGGATCCTCCTCCTGCGCCCGGATCGGCGTCGGGTGACGGAGATCCCGCCGGAACCCATTGGGAAGGACGGGGACCGGGCTGGACAGGAGGGCCCCCACGGCCACTGCCCAGCCCGGCGACTTCACCTGTGCGCGGCAGGCACTTGCTCCGGGTGTCGGTGTTCGCAGTCCTCAGCGATGCCGTACGTGTCCCACTCCGGGAAGGGGTCGGCGGGCGGGACGCTCTCGCCGCTCGCCATGAGGCAGTCGGACAAGGCCGCCTGCAGTGCCGCAGGGCGCAATCCGGTGCCGATGAACACCAGTTCCTGCCCCTGAGGGGCGTCGGGGTTGTGGGCACCGGAGGGTTCGAACCGGGCCACGGTGCCGGCCTGCGACCACAGGCCCGTCACGCGGGGGCGACTTGCCAGGCGGAAAAACCCCTTCGACCGCAGCACCTGTCCGAGGGAGCCGCTGTCGAGCTGCTCCGTCACGAACCTCCACAACCTGCCCGGGTGGAACAGAGCTTCGGAACGGAAGACGGTTGAGGAGATGCCGTACTCCTCGGTCTCGGGGACATGGTCGCCGTTGAGCTCCATGACCCAGCCGGGAGCTTGCTGGGCACGTTCCAGATCGAACAGACCCGTGCCGAGCACGTTGTCCAGTTTCACGCGCCCATGAGTGACGGGCACGATCCGGGCGGCAGGGTTGAGCCGCGCGAGGGTTGCCCGGAGACGGGCGGCCGAGCTGGCGTCCACCAAGTCAAGTTTGTTGAGCACGATGACGTCGGCGAACTCGACTTGGTCCATCAACAGGTCGGCGACGGTGCGCTCATCGTTCTCGTACTGGTCGAGCCCGCGCTCGGCCAGACCGTCACCGTCCGTCAGCTCCGGCAGGAAACTGGCGGCGTCGACGACGGTGACCATGGTGTCGAGTCGTGCGAGATCTGCGAGTACGGCACCGTCGTCGCGGGGGACGGCGAACGTGGCGGCCACCGGCATCGGTTCGGAGATTCCGCTGGACTCGATGAGGAGATGGTCGAACCGTCCCTCGCGAGCCAATCGGTCGACCTCTTCGAGGAGGTCGTCGCGCAGTGTGCAGCAGATGCAGCCGTTGGTCATCTCGACCAGACGCTCCTCGGTGCGCGACAAGGCGGCCTCACCGCCGCGTACGAGCGCGGCATCGATGTTGACCTCGCTCATGTCGTTGACGATGACCGCGACGCGCAGCCCTTCGCGGTTGCTGAGGACATGGTTGAGCAGCGTGGTCTTGCCGGCGCCGAGGAACCCGGAGAGCACGGTGACCGGCAGTCGGTCATGTGCCATGCCTGCCACGCCGGTTCAGTCCTTGGGCCGCAGCAGTCCGCGCTGGTACGCGCGCACCAGTCGCTGCGGCACCTGGTATGTGGTTCCGTCGAGCGTGACCGGCACGAGCTGCGGGGTGGTGGCCTTCCACTGGGCGCGGCGGTGACGGGTGTTGCTGCGGGACATCTTCCGCTTGGGAACGGCCATGGGGCACCTCCGTGACGTGTGGGTGTCCCCGCAGACTAGATGAAAATGGGTTCCATTAGCAATGTTCCTTCCCGGGGTGCCTACCGCAGCTCGTGGGGGAGGAGCGTGGGGTGTCGCGGATCAGCGTGCGTCGGCGCTGAGCAGGGTGAGGATGCGGGTCGTGCGCTCGCCGGTGTGTGCGTCCCTGCCGTGCCAGCAGCGGTAGTTGTCGAGGATCAGGATGTCCCCCTCGTCGAGTGAGAACCGGGGGAGGGTGCTTTCCAGCTCGCGGACCTTCTCCCCGAAACGGGCCAGCATGACCTTGACGTGCTCCTCCTCCGGGTCCCGGTGCAGGGGAGCGGCGCCGTCGGAGCGGCGCACGATCCGCCGGCCGGAGCGCGTGTACTCGACGTGCCTGCCCGCGCGAGGAGTCGACGGCAGACCTCGCAGGCCGGCCCAGGCACCGTAGAAGTCGACGTCGGCACACGTGAGGAACTCCCACAGCTTCGGATCCCCGGTCCGCAGGGTGTCCACGAAGCGGTACGCGTCGGCCACGAAGGACTGCCCACCCGATGTCGGCGGCCGGGTCAACTGCACAAGTGCATAGTCCTCATCGGGATGACGCCGCCTCGTGGGCACTCCGGCCACATCCACCACCACATCGAAGCTGTCCGCATGCAGGTGCACCGGCGACCCGTCGGACGAGGAGCGCTGACGCTGCGGGAACAGCTGCCGCAGCTGCTCGCCCAAGGCGAAGGCCGCGGCGACGGTCAGGGCCCGCGGTGAGGATTCCTGACCCGTGAGCACCACGGCGCCGTCTCGCGCGAGGCTGCGCGCGACGGTGTCGGCGCATCCCGTGTCGAGCCGTTGCGGGACCAGGCCGGCGCCTGCCGTTGCGGTGAGCGTCTCCTGCATTGCTGTTCATATCCCTTCGGGCGCTTCGGTCGTTCACGAGCGCGGTGTGCCATCCGTGAACGTCGAGGGTGCAGCCGCTCGCCGCATCCGTGACCTGGAGCGGGACGGCCCGTCACCGTCGCCAACCCTACTCAGAAAACCCACTAGGTTGGAGTGATTTTCATTTTCATATATGCTGCCGAGTCATCACGCGAATGGAGAACGGTGTATGGAGGCGCACGGACGGACGGCTGAGCATGTAGCTGGTGAGGCAGCAGGTGACGGGTTGCACGACATCCTCTGGACGCCGATTGGCACGGCCACCGTGGACGCAGCGCGACTGCGGATGGGAGCGCACGTACTCAACGCGTGCTGCGGCTCGGGAGCCACAGCGCTGGCCGCCGCGGAACGGACGAGCCCGGTGGGCACAGTCGACGCGGTAGGCCCCTCAGCCCCCCTCATCACCCGGGCACGCGGCGAAGCCGCCGCCCGCAGGCTGAGCAATGTGCACTTCGTGCAGGGCGATGTCCTCAAATGCCCCCCGCGCAGAGGCGGTTACGACTCCGTCCTGTGCTCGGGCGGCACCAACGCCTTCAGCGATCCCGCCTCCACGACGGAGTGGCTCCTCCAACTGCTGCGTCCGGGGGGCCGGTTGACGGTGAGCGTCTGGGCTGAGGCTTCGCTCGAGCCGCTCGCGGAAACGCTTCTGCAGGCCCTGGCCCTGGCGGAGGCAGTGCCGGAGTCGACCCTGTGGTCGGGCGCGGAGCACAACCCCACGGGAACACACGCCCTGTTGAGGGAGTGGCTCACCGCGCGTTCGCTCTCCTTCCCCGACATTCGCACTCATCGCCTGACCCTTCCCGCCGACCCGAAGCTGCTCTGGCCGCTGGTGCTCGGGACGCCCCTGAAGGGGCTGCTCGACGGGCTGACTCCCGCGGCGACAGCGTGCGTGCGGCGGCGGTTCGCTCAGGTGCTGCTCGCTGGACGGAGGGAAACCCTCGACGTCGCCACCCTCATCGGCACAGGCACGCTGTGCCGCGTCATGCCCGCCGTACGCGCTGGTGACGCCCGCCCGTGGCGCGACAAGACACACCCCGTTCGTGACGCCGGACCGCCGACTCCTCCCTGACACCTACCAGCCGACAGGAGATCCATGTTCCGCCTTCTTCCCGTCTGCGCCTACGCGGACGGCCCGTCCCGCCCCTTGACCACTGCCGCGGTCCCGGCGCTCCGGCCGGCCGTGGCGGCATGACGGGAGGTGGCTCTGGTGCAAGCACCCCGCCTTCAGCCCTCCCTCCGCTGGGAGGGTGGCAGTGTCGTCGCCGTCGACCAACGGGCGCTGCCGCGTGACCACCGCCTGCTCCGCCTGACGTCCGTCGACCAACTGCTGGAAGCCATCAGGACATTGGCGATCCGCGGTGCCCCGGCCATCGGGCTGGCGGCGGCGTTCGGCGTCGCGCTGTCCGCCCACCGGAACTCCACGGGCGGCAGGGTCGACGAAGCGGCGGTCCGTGCCGACGCCGCCCGCCTGATCGCGGTCCGCCCCACGGCGGTCAACCTGACCTGGGGGGTACGGAGGGCGGCCGCACGTCTCGACGGCGGACCGGATGCCGTGCTGGCCGAGGCCCTCGCCATGCTCGACGAGGACGCGGCGGTCAACGCGGCAACGGCTCAACGGGGAGCCGACCTTGTGGAGTCGCTGACTCCCGGCTCCTCTCTCCGTCTGCTCACGCACTGCAATACCGGTCGTCTGGCGACGGCCGCCGTTGGCACCGCTCTCGGAGTGATGGTGACCCTGCACGGACGGGGCCGGGTCGCTGAGGTGCTCGTGGGGGAGACCAGGCCGCTGCTGCAGGGCGCGCGTCTCACCGCTTGGGAGCTCGGTGAAGCCGGTGTTCCCTACCGGCTGTGTGTCGACTCCGCCGCCGCCGCGGCCATGGCGCGAGGAATGGTGGACTGCGTAGTTGTGGGTGCGGACCGCATCGCGGCCAACGGCGACGTCGCCAACAAGATCGGCACCTACTCCCTGGCCGTGTGCGCTGCGTACCACGGCATCCCGTTCGTGGTCGCCGCGCCGCGGTCCACGTGGGACGAGGAACTGGCCGACGGCTCGCGGATCGTGATCGAAGAACGTGACGCCACCGAGGTGGCGACTCTCGCGGGCAACCGCGTCGCGCCCGCCGGGGCAGAGGTCTACAACCCGGCCTTCGACGTCACCCCCGCCCGATTGGTCACGGCCGTCGTCTCCGAACACCGCGTCTTCCGGCCCCATCCCCGGGAAGCCGACCTGACGAGCCCGGTGACGCCGTGAACGGCGACTCCGGCTACGGGCGGCAGACTGACGCCGCAGACGAACTCGCCGCGTTCTCCCGTGAGTTGTACAAGCGCGGATGGATGCCGGGTACCGCCGGGAATCTCTCCGTACGCCTACCGGATGGTCATGCCATGATCACCGGCAGCGGCCGGGACAAGGGCACGCTCACACGGCAGGACATGGCCCTCGTGGACGCCGGTACCGGCGAGCAACTGAGCGGAAGCCCGCCGCGCGCCTCCGCGGAGACCACTATCCACGCGGCGGTCTACCGCACCACGGATGCACGCGCCGTCGTCCACGTCCACTCTCCCTACGCCACCGCCGTCGCATGCCGCGCGGGGGAGAGGACACGGACGCGGATGCTGCCCCTCGCCGGCTTCGAACTGCTCAAAGGCCTCGGCCTCAACAGCCCCGCCGCCACGGACCTCCCCGTCTTCCCCAACTGGAAGGACGTGCCCCGGATCGCGGCGGACGTCGCCGCACACCTCCACGGCACCGCCGACGCGCCGCCCGGCTTCCTCATCGCCGACCACGGCATCACCACATGGGGGGACGACCTCCGGCAGGCCCGGAACCGCCTCGAGTGCCTGGAGTCGATCTGCCAACTGCTGCTCCTCACCGGAACCGATCCCGCACACCAACGGAGGAAAGGGGAAGACTCATGACGCTGCTGCAGGTCATGCCCGAAGACGAACCCGGGAGCGTGCTGCTGCGCACCGAAGACCGCGAGACGATCACCGCAGCGCTGGACGAGTGCTCGGTGACGCTGCGCGGGTGGCCCCTGCGCGGCACCATCACCCCGGGCACCAGCCAGGAGGAAGTCCTCTCCCGCTACCGGGCCGAGGTGGGCGAGCTGTGCGCCAGGGAAGGGCTCGGCCTCGTCGACGTCGCGCAAATGCACCCCGAGGACAGCGAGGAGTGGAAGGCACAGGCCGCCAAGGCCCGCTCGGCCTTCCTGGAGGAGCACAGGCACGACGAGGACGAGGTGC
Organism: Streptomyces sp. WMMB 714; assembly: GCF_900090125.1. Classification (NCBI taxonomy): domain Bacteria; kingdom Bacillati; phylum Actinomycetota; class Actinomycetes; order Kitasatosporales; family Streptomycetaceae; genus Streptomyces; species Streptomyces sp. WMMB 714. The sequence goes on along the minus strand of NZ_FMHJ01000001.1, from coordinate 570,684 downwards.
GCTTCTTCGCGCACGGAACCGGCTGCTTCTACCTCCACATCGGCGCACGCGTCTACGCGACGGTGTGCACGGCGGGCGACCTGCTCTCCGTACCAGCCGGCACACGCCACTGGTTCGACATGGGCCCGCGCCCCGAGTTCACCGCGATCCGCTTCTTCGAGAAGGACGACGGATGGGTGGGCGACTTCACCGGCGATCCGATCGGACAGCGCTTCCCCCGCCTCGACGCCCTCCTCCAGACCCGGGCGGCACGGTGAAGGAGGAGACGACGCCGGTCCGGGCTGTGGTCCTCGACATCGAAGGGACCACCGGCTCGGCCTCCCACGTCCACGACGTGCTCTTCCCGTACGCCAGGGAACGCTTCGCCGGATGGCTCGCCGGACATCGCGGCGAGCGGGCCCATGCGGAACTCCTGCGGGAGATACGGGACTTCACCGGCGACCCCGCACTCAGCGAGGAGCACGCCGTGGCGGCATTGGAGCGCTGGTCCGACCAGGACATCAAAGCTCCGCCGCTGAAGCGGGCCCAGGGCCTGATCTGGGCAGACGGTTACGCACGCGGCGAACTGACGGGCCACGTCTACGACGACGTACCCGCCGCGCTCGCCTGCTGGCGACAGGCGGGCATCGACTGCTTCGTCTACTCCTCGGGCTCGCGCGCGGCCCAGCGCGACTGGTTCGCGCACAGCAGCCACGGCGACCTCAGCGGTCTCTTGTGCGGCCACTTCGACCTGCTCGACGCCGGAAGCAAGCACAGCGCCGAGTCCTACCGCACCATCGCCGAGGCCGTGCGCACCCCGCCGGCCGGGATCCTCTTCCTCAGCGACGAGCTCCGTGAGTTGGACGCCGCGGCGACGGCCGGCTGGCAGACCGTGGCCGTACGGCGCCCCGCCGACCCCCGCGGCGGCGCCCAGGTCGAGGGCCACCGGGTCATCGCCTCCCTGGACGAGCTCCGGCTGAGCCGACCCACCAGCACCACCACGGAAACCATCCGCCGGGCGGCGGACCTCCCGAACTCCCCTTCAGAGAGGCTGCGATGACTGACGACACCCGAGTCCCGGCGGCCGACATAGGAGTGATCGGCGGCAGCGGGTTCTACGAGCTGCTCTCCGAAGCCGAAGAGGTGCGGGTCGACACCCCGTTCGGCGAACCGAGCGACGCCCTCACCCTGGGGACTGCGGAAGGGCGTCGCGTGGCGTTCCTGCCCCGCCACGGCCGAGGCCACCGCTTCCCCGCCCACAAGATCAACTATCGGGCGAACATCTGGGCGCTGCGCTCCGTGGGCGTCCGCCAGATACTCGCCCCCTGCGCCGCCGGATCGCTCCGGCGCGACCTGCGGCCGGGCTCCGTCGTGGTACCGGACCAACTGGTGGACCGCACCGGCGGCCGTGTCCAGACGTTCTACAACGAGGGCGCCGTGCACGTCTCGTTCGCAGACCCCTATTACGAGCAGGGACGCTCCGCGCTGCTCAAGGCCTCTGCCGTCACGGGCAGCGAAGCCGTCGACGGTGGAACGATGGTCGTCGTCGAGGGCCCGAGGTTCTCAACCCGCGCCGAGTCCCGGTGGTTCGCCTCGCATGGCTGGTCGCTGGTGAACATGACCGGTCACCCGGAAGCTGTGCTCGCCCGTGAACTGGGCTTGTGCTACGCCTCCGTGGCCCTGGTGACCGACCTGGACGCCGGCATAGGCCCCGAGGACGGCGTCGCCCAGGAGGACGTCTTCGCGCTGTTCGCACAGAACGTGGAACGACTGCGCCGCATCGTCCTCCAAGCCGTACGGTTCCTGCCCGAAGGTGCCCAGGGACTCCCGTGCGCGGAGGCGGTGCAGGGGATGGCGCTGCCCTTCGAGTTGCCCTGACGCGACGTGATGCTCCTGCTCCGACGCCTCGCTCAGGCCGTGAGCAGGGGTTCGGGTCCGCCCGGTCGGGTCAGGCCCCGGCGCCGCCTGCGTCCGCAGGCGGCGCCATCTTGGTCTTGGGGAACCGTCGGATCAGCAGAACCAGCCGTTCTGGACCCAGCCGCGGCGGTTGATGTCGCCGTAGGCGAAGCCGTAGACCCAGTTGCCGCCCGCTTCCTCGACGAGGAAGGTCTGGCCCTTGGTCAGGTCGCCCATCCAGGCACCGTGCGGCGCGGTGACGCGGACGGCCAGCGTGTCGGCGCAGACGGTCTCCCGCTTGCCGGTGTGGCCGTCGGCGGCGGTGGCCGGGCCGGTGAGGGTGGCGCCGAGCGCGAGGGCGAGACTCAGGGCGCCGGTTGCTCTCAGTGCGGCTTTTCGCTTCATCGGGGACTCCTTGGGTGAAGTGGGGCCGGGATGGCGTGGGCGGAGGTGGTACGCCGGGTCACCAGGATCCGTAGCCGCCGAGGCATTCGGCACGTACATAGCCCCAGTCGTTGGGGCCGAAGTCGAACGTGGCGGCCCAGCCGTTGTAGACGGGGTGGGCGCCGCGGGTGTGACCGACCTTGTCGCCACGCTCCAGCGTCCGCTTGAGGTTCACGGGGCCCTTCGCGCTGTCGTAGTTGGCGTACAGGCTGGCGCTGTCGCACACGATGACGGCGTGGTCCGGCGTAGTGGGGTCCGCCTGCGCGCTGGGGGCGGCCAGTATCAGCGAGCCGGCGGTCAGCAGGCAGGCGGGGATGATGCGGTGCATTGTCATGGACATGAGTCCAGATCGTAGAAGCGCCCGGTCCCGGGCACAACGCTGGGTGCCGCAGTCGCAGCGTTCTTTGCCGTACCCGTAGTGGGGGCGAGGCCGCAGTGGGGCGATGCCGCGTCAACTTTCCGCTCACTGCAGTTGGTTGAACCTCCGACATGCGCCGTGGCGCAGGTGCTCGGCGTCGCACTGAGTTCGAAGTACCAGCTGGAAGTGGAAAGTTGCGGAGAGGAGGAGTCCCTGTGGCGGTACCTCGAAGCGCTGGACGCAGCTGCGACGGCGTCCGCCGCAAGCACCGCAGGTCCTGAAGCCCCGAGCAACGCAACGCCCCGTCGAAGCTGGCGCTGAGTGGTGGAACGAGATGGAGAAGGCTACCGGGAACGTTCCTCGTTCCGAGCGCTGTTCACCGACTTCTGCCGCCTGGCCGAGAGCTGCGGCCAGCACACGAAGGAGGAGCCGTGTGCGCCAAGTAGGGCCCGGGGGCGGGCTTTTCGGCTGGCCAGCGCGCCCCGTTCCGGAGTAGCAGTACGTGACTCTCGACGACCAGAACGAGAACGCGCCCCGCGGCGCGACTGGCACAGCTCCATGATCGCCCCGACGAACTCGCTGGGAGCCGACGGACAGAACACCCAGCGGTGACCGTACCACTCAGCTCCGTGAAGCTCTGAGGACCGTGACCAGCGCCTCTCCGACACCGGTGGCCGAGGCCGGATTCTGTCCGGTCACCAGGCGACCGTCGGTGACCACGTGCGCTTCGAAGTCCGGCGCGGAGGTGTGCTTGGCTCCCCTCTCCTCCAGCTTGCTCTGCAGCGCGAAGGGCACCTGGTCCGTCAGCCCTGCCGCCTCCTCCTCGGAGTTGGTGAACGCGGCGACGTTCCTGCCCGCCACCAGGTAAGTGCCGTCGGAGAGCGTCAAGTCGACCAGGGCTGCCGGGCCGTGGCAGACCGCAGCCACCACGCCGCCCGACTCGTAGATGTCCCTGGCGAGGCCGACCAGCCCGACATTGCGGGGGAAGTCCCACATCGTGCCGTGGCCGCCGACGAAGAGGATCGCCTCGTAGTCGCCCGGAGCGATCTCCTGCGGGCGCGGCGTGTCGTCCAACTGACCTGCCATGCGAGCGTCCAGGAGGAAAGCGTTCTGCACGGCGTCGGAGGTGTCGCCGCCGTCCATCGGGGGGCGCCCTCCCTTGACCGACACCAGGTCCACCTGGAAGCCCGCGTCGGTGAGCGCCTTCCACGGGTGTGCGGCCTCGGGAAGGTAGAAGCCGGTCTTTCGGCCAGTCTCCCCCAGCGTGTCATGACTGGTGAGAGCGAACAGGACCTTGCGAGTAGCAGACACGTGAGCTCCAAGTGGTAGATGAGAACTGGCTGTTCGGACATCAGCGAAAGGCCCGGACCAGGAGGGCCGTCTTCCGGTGTCGTCAACGTAGACTGCTGCACCCATCGGAAGCCAATAGGGAAGCGGCTACCCAGGCATAGGAAACCCGATGGGTCCAGATCGCTGCCGATTGGAGTGCGGATGGACCTTTCCCTGCTCAGGACCTTCCTGGCCGCGTACAGGTCCGGGTCCTTGACTGCGGCCGCCCGTCAGAGCGGCCTCTCCCAGCCCACCGTGACGGCTCAGATCAGGTCGCTGGAGAAGCAGCTGGACCAGCAGCTCTTCAGACGCATGGCCCGCGGTGTCGTGGCGACCGCTGTCGCCGACGAACTCGCAGCCCAGGTGGCACCCCACGTGGACGCGCTCACGCTCATCGCCGAGCGAGGCCTGGCACAAGGGGCCCCGTACACCAAACCCGTGCATCTGGGCGGCCCCGCGGAGCTGACCAGTGCCCGTGTCATTCCCGCGCTTTCGGACCTGATCGCCCGAGGGCTGAGACTCAGGGTGACTCTCGGACTGGCGGAGGACCTGCTGACCGGTCTGCGCGACGGACGCTTCGACCTGGTCGTCTCCACTGTGCGACCCCGGCGCAAGGGCCTCACCGTCACGACCCTTGCCGATGAGGAGTTCGTTCTGGTCGCTGCACCCCGCTGGGCTGCCGCCCTCGATCAGGAACGGCTCGCACGCGAGGGTGCGGCCGCTCTCGACGACATCCCCCTCGTCAGCTACGCGGAGGACCTGCCCATCATCCGCCGCTACTGGAAGACCGTGTTCGGAGCTCGCACCACGCGCAGCCCCGCGGTGGTCGTCCCCGACCTGAGAGCCGTACTCAATGCAGTCGCATCCGGAGCCGGTGTCAGTGTCCTTCCCCAGTACCTGTGCACCGAAGAACTCGCCGCCGGCGTCGTGGTCCCCCTGCACGCTCCGGAGGTCCCACCGATCAACACCTTCTACCTCGCGTGTCGTTCGGGCACCGAAGACACCCCCCATCTCGCCACGACCCGCACTCACCTGCTCCAACAGGCACGGACCTGGTGACCGGATGTCCAAGCAGCAACGTGGATTTGATCTGCAGTTTGAACATTTCCCAGGTTGCGTTGCCATGGCTGGCCCCCGAGGACGTGAGGTAGTCAGCCGCCGTGGTAATGGTCGGCAATCGCGGCTTGGGCCCCCAGGGCAGATTGGGGTGCACCGCAGCCAGGGCGCAACCCGGCCATGATCACGGAGAGATTGGCGGAGCCCCCCGTTCACCGTCAGGACTCCTCTGACAGAGGATCAGGCGAAGAGGGGGGGACGACCCCCTCCACTCCCGCTATTCAATTCGCACATTCTGGGACGACCGGACGGACACGCGATTCGACCGTGCGGACGTAGCTCTCCACTCCACCTCTTCGTGCAGCGGATCACGTGCCGCTTCAACGTCTCGCTGCCTGTAGAAGCCGCGCTCCGTCCCGGGCTCTCAGCGAGCAACTGCGAACATCAGCGCAACGACCATGATCGCCAAGGCTCCGAGCGTGGCGCCTACGAGGGACGGGCCGAAGTTCGTTGCCACGCCTTGTTCACTGCGCCTGACGCCTATCGCGCCGAGGACGAGAGCGAGCGGACCGGCCACTGCGGCCACCACGTCGCCGATGATCGGGACCAACGAGAACAGGCACGCGATGATGCCCATAGAAAGGGATATCTCCCCTGGGCGATTCGGCCCCGGCGTTTCTTCAGGCGACATGAGGTCCTCTGCCCAGTCTCCGGCATGTTCCTGCCAGGGAGCGTCGGGATGGCGAAGCAAGGGATCCGAGTGTAGGGGGCTACCCGCGATCTCGGGCATCGGCTGCGGATACGTGTACAGGTGACGCTTCCCTGCGAGTTAGCTGCACTCGAAGCTGCTGAACACGAGGTCAGGGTGGGTGTAGGTGCGCCAAGCCGCCTTCGGCAGATTCCGCAGTGCCTCGGCGAGGCCTGGGAACCGGTCAGCGATCGCCGGTTGCGGTGCCACGGAAACGGTCCACGTGACGCTTCCTGAGGGCGTCCCGAGCTGGTGATCAAAGCCCGTCGGCCGGCTTCGTAGACGCTGCGTCATGCCGAAAGCTCCTCGAGTTCCCTCCTCGGGGTGGAGGGCAGGCCAACGCTGCAGCCGGTCAGGATTTTCGTCCCGGTGCCAGCGGGAGTGGGCATTCGGCGCGGAGCCTCCACGTCTGTAGTAGTGGGGTCCCCCTTACGGCTGAGCTGGATCCGCATGACAACGGCCGAGGTGGGCTGTGCCTTCGTCAGCTCACAGAGGTGTGGCCGCATGGAGGACGGAGACAAGAGCGACGGTCGCGTTGGCCGAGGAGAGGGCGGAGGCGGCCGTACCGGCGGCGGCCATCCACAGAGCCAGGCCCACGGCCGTGTATGCGGGAGGCCATGTGCGCGTGTCCGGAGCTGGGTCCAGCAGAGCTTGAACTCGCCGTGGCACGGGGCCGGGTGCCGCGAAGCCGGCGAAGGATCGTGTGACGGCCGGCCGCGAGACCAGAGCGGCCTTACCGACCGTGCGGGCCATCAGTCGCCGGTCTCCGACCGTGTGCGCGGCGGCCTCGTCCGCCCAGCGTTCTGCGCTGAAGGCGATGGCGGTCTTGAGTGGACGGAGGAACGGGTTCGCCCTAGCGGCCAGTTGCGCCGCCAGCAGGAAACGGTGGTGGTGTGCCGTGAGGTGGGTGCGTTCATGGGCGAAGAGGGCTTCGCGCTCCTGGGAATCCAAACACGCCAGCATCCCCGTGGAGACGACGATGCGGCCCCGATCACGGCTTGGGAGTGCGTAGGCGTAGGGGGTCTCGTCGGGCAGTACGGCGATCTGCGAGGACGGCAGTCCGGTGAGTGCGCGCTCGGCCTGACGCCGTATCCGGGAATGGCGCCAGAGCGTCCGCGCCCACGCCACCGTCACCACGATGAGCGCGGGGATGGCGACCTTGCCGGCCACCTCGTCGTAGGGCACGGCCTCCCGTACCTCTGGATCGGACCAGCCGTCCGGGAGGGGGTTCCCGGGCAGCTGGGCGGTGCCGACCACCATGATCAGCGCGAGGCACAGTGTGCTGGACACTGCGAGCACGATGCCTACCGCGGTCAGCAGGCGGGTTGCGGTGCGCGGGTGGAGGCGCCGCTGGGCGAGCCGGGCGATGGGCCATGCCGACAGGGGCAGGACGAGTGGCAGAAAGACGAAGACGCCCATCTCTCTACTCCTCTGCCTCCGGCTCGGCTTCTGCGAGCAGCTCGCGCAGGAGCTGTTCGTCTCCGGGTGGGAGGGCCGTCACGAAACTGGTGAGCACCGCTTCGCGGTCCGACTCGCTGTCCAGGACCCGCTGCATCCGCAGTGCGGCCAGCCCGGCTGCGTCGACTGACGGCTGCCAGTCGAAGGAGCGGCCTGCCCGCTCGCGAGTGACGGCTCCTTTGGCAAGCAGCCGGGACAGGATTGTCACCACTGTGGTGTAGGCGAGCTCGCTGTCCAACCGTTCCTGGACCCAAGCAGCGCTGACGGGCCCGCGGGCGGTATGGAGCACGGTGAGAACCTGGGCTTCCAGTTCGCCCTGGCCGCGGCGAGGGGCAGGGGATCCACTGGCCGGCTTGCTGTTCCGCTTCGGCAAGGCCCCCCCGTACATCGACTCGGTTCAGACTGGGTGGTGGCCATCGTAGCGAAAGGTCGGTCCGCGATCATGGCTACTACAGTGTTGTAGATTTACGGCCCGGTGCGTCGATACAGGAGGCTCAGGGGCGTTTCGCTGTCCAACGGTGGCAACGTCTCACTCGGCAGGGAGGCTCCGGGCCTCACGGCGGTGCTGGTCGGGTCGGCGGTACCGGACTTGCCCGCCTGACCGGGGATGCCGCGACGGAGGCCGAATTCGCCATGCCGGCGCGGGTGCCGGAATTCACGTACGACGATTTCCCAGGCGTGCGACCGCTTACCCGCCTTCTCCTACAGTGCTGTTTGCCTCGGTGAGCGTGCTGCTGCGAGCTGGATGATTTCGTGGAGAGGAGCATCGTGGCTCACGACACGTCCACTCGTGCAACGTCGTTCCCTGCGGCGGCCGCGCCTCTCGCGTCCTCGAGTGAAGTGGCGTTCCACGCGATCGCGCGTCAGATCAGGCGGGCAGCGTCACGGAATCAGCCGCGGCACACTGAACATCTACGCTTCTGCAGAGATCGTGCCGTCGCTGCGATCCGGCCCGATCAGTTCCCCGAGGACGTCGTCCAGGGTGACGAAGCCCAGCACGGTGCCCTTCTCCCCGGTGATGGCGGTCATGTGACTTCCCGCCGCACGCATCAGGGTCAGTGCGTCGTCCAACGCGGTGTCGATCCTTACCGTGGGGACGGGGTGCAGCGCCGCGGGAGGGAAGGGCTCGTCGCGTTCAGTGACGCCAAGGACATCCTTGATGTGGAGGTATCCCGACGCGCCAGCTGGCCCCGTGACGGGAAACCGCGAGTACCCGGCGGATGAGGCTGCGTGCTCCAGCTGCCTCGGGGTTGTCCGTTCGCCGACGGTGACCATCTTCTTCAGAGGCACCATGATGCTTCCGACGGGACGTGTGCCCAGTGCCAGAGCGTCTCGCAGGCGTTCGATGTCGGAGGGCTCCAGCAGCCCCGCGGCACTGGAGGCCTTGATCAAGTGGACGAGGTCGTCGTCCGTGAAGACGGAGGCCACCTCGTCCTTGGGCTCGACCTTGATCAGGCGAAGCAGGGAGTTGGCGAAGGCGTTGATCCCGAAGGTGACCGGGCGAAGTGCCCGGGTGAGGCCGACCAGGGCCGGGCCGAGGGCGAGCGCGGTCGCGGCCGGCGCTGCAAGTGCGATGTTCTTCGGCACCATCTCGCCGATGAGCATGTGAAGATACGTCGCCAGCGTCAGCGCGATGACGAAGGCGATGGGATGAACCATGGCCCCGGACACTCCGAGCGCTTCGAACGGCGCCTCCAGCAGGTGCGCGATGGCGGGTTCGGCGACGGCTCCGAGTACCAGTGACGAGACGGTGATGCCCAGCTGCGCGGTGGCCATCGCGGCGGAGAGGTGCTTCAGGCCCCACAGCACGGTCTTCGCCCTGTTCTCGCCTCGCTGGGCGAGAGGTTCGATCTGGCTGCGTCGCACGGATATGAGCGCGAATTCCGCGCCGACGAAGAAGGCGTTGGTGAAGAGGGTGAGGACGCCGATGGTCAGCTGCAGGCCGGTCATATGGTTTCCTCGGCAGTCTTCGGGTCAGGCGCGGTGATGCGGATCCGCTCGGCGCGGTGATGTTCGACGTGGAGCACGGTCAGTTGCCAACCACGGAAATCGAGCTGATCGCCGATGGCGGGGATGCGTCCCAGGCGGGTGGCGATCAAGCCGGCCGATGTCTCGTAGGGGCCGTCCGGGGCGGTGAAGCCGATGTCCTGCAGCTGGTCGAGGCGGATACTGCCGTCCATGTCCCATGTCGGTCGCCCGTCCGGGGATGGGTCGACGACTGCGAGCTCGGGAGCATCTTCAGGGTCGTGTTCGTCGCGTACGTCGCCGACGACTTCTTCGACGATGTCCTCGACGGTGGCGATGCCGGCAGTGCCGCCGTACTCGTCGATGACGATCCCCATGGTCCCTGCTCGGCGGAGCGGGGCGAGCAGCCGGTCGACCGGGAGCGAGTCGGGTACGCGCAGCGGCTCTGTCGCCAGTTCGCTCACACGGACCTGAGGCCGGGCGTCTTCCGTGAGCGCCAGCACGTCCCGGATGTGGACGGTGCCGATGATCTCGTCCAAACTGCCGCGGTAGACGGGGAATCGGGACAGCCCTGTGGCGAGTGCGAGGTCGGCGGCGTCGGCAGCCGTGGCGTGCGTTTCGAGACCCTGGACGTCCACGCGCGGGGTCATCACGTTCTGGGCGGTCAGCTCGCTGAGGTGGAGAGTCCGTACGAACAGTTCGGCCGAGTCCTGCTCGATCGCTCCTTCGTGTGCTGAGTGGCGTACGAGAGCGACGAGTTCTTCGGGTGTACGCGCGGAGGCGAGTTCCTCGGCAGGTTCCAGGCCGAAGCGGCACACCATGCGGTTGGCCGTGTTGTTCAGGTGCCGGATCAGGGGAGCGAAGGCCGCGGTGAAGCCGAGCTGGGGCAGGGCGACGATGCGGGCCACGGCCATGGGACTGGAGATGGCCCAGTTCTTCGGCACGAGTTCACCGATCACCATCAGGAAGACGGTGGAGAGGGTGACGCCGAGTAGCGTCGCGACCGTGGCGACGACCCCGCTCGGCAGACCGAGAGCTGTGAGGGGCCCACGCAGCAGCGCGACCAGAGACGGTTCGGCGAGCATGCCGATGACCAGGGACGTCACCGTGATGCCCAGCTGAGCACCCGAAAGCTGGACGGTAAGTTGCCGGACGGCTTGCAGCGCGCTCGCTGCGCCGCGTTCACCGGCCTGCGCGGCACGCTCCAGTTCACTGCGCTCGACGGTGGTCAGGGCGAATTCGGCCGCGACGAACACGGCGCAGGCGAGCGTGAGCGCGACAGCGGCGAAGAGCAGAAGCACTTCCGTCACCGTGCCACCCCCGCCCCGCGAAACGTCAGAACGGGCATGGCACGGCTGGGACTGGGAGGCTCACCCATTACGGGACCGCGGCTCCTTCTCGGGTCAAGAGGTCAATGGCAGTCGGACGGACAGCAAGATTGCCTCACCCAGCTGTCCGTGACATGTGGGTTGTGCTCAGCGCCGGGAACTGCCGGCGATCACGCGATAGCCGATCAACAGAACCAGGGATCCGGCGATGGCGGCGATCCACGTGGCCAGGTCGAAGAACTGCTTGTCCACCGGCCGGTCAAGGACGGTGACCGAGAGCCAGCCGCCCAGGAAGGCGCCGACGATGCCTATGAGTGTGGTGACGATCAGCCCACCCGGGTCCCGCCCGGGAAGGAGCACCTTGGCTATCGCTCCCGCGATCAGTCCCAGGATGATCCAGCTGATGAAGCCCATGAGCCCCTCCGTGCTTGATGAGATCGTGCGTATGAGTCCCCTGCCGGCGAGGACGAGGCGGCAGCAGCGGTGGTTGCCTGGGGTCAGGACTGGCCTTGATCGCGTGGGCCTCTGTAGCCGTCCGCTCCCGCCGCTCCGTTGTCCCGCGTAGGTCGGGCGACGTAGGAGGCAGCGCCGGTCTCGGCAGCACCGTGATCCGCTTTCAATGCCTTGGCCTCACTCTTGAGGATGCGTGCGGACTTGCCCAGCGAGCGGGCCAGTTCTGGCAGCTTCCTGGCGCCGAAGATCACAACGGCGACGATGATGAGCAGGGCAACTTCGCTGATGCCGAACATCGCTTCCCTCCATGGCTGATCAAGGCAGTGGCACTACAGGTGGGCGACGACGGCCGGCATCAGCTCCTGGAAGGTGCCCCGCTGACGGGTGCTCAGATCGCAGCCGTCTGCCGGCTCGTGCCGGAGCGCTGGGCCCTGGCCAGGACCTGGGCCGTGGAGTCGCCTCCGCCGGTCAGGGTGTAGCGGGCCGGCTTTCTTGCTCGGTGGTCTCGTCGACCAGGCGGCAGAAGGCCTTCTGCCGCATCCGCACGGCGGTGAGCGAGCCGCCGTCGCCCTTGGTGTGGCCGACTTGCTGCCCCTTGGAGAGACTGGCACTCACTAAGGCGCCTTTCAGCGAAGTCGAGGCAACCGCAGACCATTGGCAGCCCGGCCCCCGCGTCGGTGTCATCAAAGATCGAACTCCGTGGGAGGCACGTCGAGGGAGAAGCAGGCCTCGCGGACGATGGCGCGCTCTGTCGCGTCGAAGTCTCCGTCGGCGCCTCCGATCACGATGCCGATCTGGATCACGGCGCGTGCTTCGGTGGGCTTCTTCTTCACCTTCGCGATCTCCTGAAGGACGGTGACCTTGCCGAAGTCGAAGTCCGAGGTGAGCTTGCCCAGGTACTCCTCGAAGCGCTGACGGAGATCATCGGCTGGGAAGTTCTGCAGGACGTCATTGCTGGTGATCAACTGAGCGACCCGCTGGCGTTCCGCGGGATCGATCGAACCGTCCGCCGCGGCGACGAGAGCACACATGGCCATGCTCGCGTCGCGGAAGGCTCCGCTCTTCAGATCGTTCTTCTTCGCCTCCAGCTGGGCCTGCATCGTCTGAGCGGACTCCTTGATGCGATCCCACAGGGCCATGACGTCTCCAGGTGAAACGGGGCCCGGGCCGCTCACGACGGCCCAGGCGCAACGAGTGTTTCTACAACAGTGTAGAAACTATCAGGTGTTGCATCGGTGCCTGTCAGTCTTCGGCGTCCTCCTCGTCCTCTTCCTCGAAGGCATCGCCGATCTCGTCGACGACCTCAGCTGCAACGAATCCGCCGGCCACGCCCACGGCCAAGCCGGCCGCGCCGGCGGCGATCGCGGTGCCCATGCCCGGGCCGGAGGAGCCGTGGTGGCCGCTGTGTCCGTGACCATCTCCGTAGTGGCTGCCACCGTGGTGCCGGCTTCCGTGCGCGTACGAACCGTGGGCGCCATGGTGTTCCATGAGCGGTCGTCCCCAGCCTTCAACAACGCTGATCCAGTCGTCGGCGGCGATGTGCGCTTCGCTCACGTGGTGCCGGTTGACCACATCGTGGCCGCCGGAGAAGGGGCCACCACGTTTGTCGGCCTCGAGGACGACCTCCACGCCTGACGGGGAAGCAAGAAAGGTCACTTCGACCTCGTTCACGGCATACGTGTATTCGCTGGGCGGAGTGAGTTCAATCTCCTGGTAGAAGGGCAACTGCTGTCCCGTTCCGTGGATGTGGCCAAGTTCCAGGTCGGCAGAGCGGAAGTCGTAGCCCAGCTGACCCAGGGCCTCCAGAACGGCCTCCTGTACGGGCAACGGGCGCACCCTCAGCGGGTCCAGATCGCCCTTGTCGCGGGCGCCTGCGACCTGCAGTTCTGTCCGCACGCCCAGCACGACGCCGAGGGGCTGGCCGTGCAGTTCGGTGATCGGTGTCTCCCAGGGCAACGTCAGGGAGAAGGGGATGGACTGACGCTCGCCTTCGGCCAAGCGGAAACCGCCGCCGACGGTCACGCGCTCGAAGACGACCGTCCCTTCGTGCTCCCCGTCCTGGCTCTCGGCTTCGACGCGGGCCACGAGTTCGAGAGCGATCTGCTCGATGTCCGCCTTTGATGAGCCGCCTTCCAGATGCACCTGGCCGGTTAGTGCGCCGCCGGGAAGAGCGGGGCCGTCGGACAGAACCGTGTCCACCGCGGGGCCACCGACTCCGATCGCCCCGAGTAACTTCTTGAACACCATCGTGGCGTTCTCTCCTTCAGTCATTCTGTGTGCTTCCGGGTCACCTACTGCATCCGCAGACGCCCAAGGCGACCTGGCGCCGGGGGATCCGGGTGTACGTGCCGAGGGCACAGCACGCCCGGGTCTTGAACGCGTAAACGCGCGGACGACTCCATGATCACCAGTTGTTTCTACAGCGGTGTAGGTTTCGGACCAATCATGCACTGTGCGCAGGGCGCAGAAACGCTCTGCTGGTGTCGCCGTCGGATCAGCGGCTCAGCGGCCCGAGCCCGCGGGGCGACTGATGACAGCGCGTCAAGAGGGCGCTGTGCGGGTGCACATGTTCTGCTGGCGTGTGAATCACAGGCGAACGCCGTGCCGCCACGACCAAGGAGCAATGTGCCCACGCTGCTGTTGAACGGCCAGTGGTCAGTGGCCTTGAGCGTGGTGGTGCTCCTGTCAGCCGGCTTGCTCACCGTCGTCTGCAGCATCCGCCTCGCCACGCTCGGGGACCTCTTGGCTGACCGGACCGGCTGGGGTGAGGCCGTATTCGGTGCCGTCCTGTTCGGACTGGTCACCTCTCTGTCCGGGATCGTCATGACGGGCGTCAGCGCGGCTGATGACCAGCCGCAACTCGCATACAGCAATGCCGTGGGAGGCATTGCAGCGCAGACGCTCGCTGTGGTGGTCGCGGACGCTTTTCACCGTCAGGCGAACCTGGAGCATGCGGCAGCCTCTCTGCAGAACATCCTTTTCGGCTGTCTGCTGACAGGGCTGCTGGGCATCGCCTTGATGGCCACGTTCAGCCCCCGCGTCACAGTGCTCGGCGTCCACCCTGCGTCGGTCGTACTCGTCCTCTTCTACGCGGGAGGTCTGCGGCTCATTCACAGCCGTGAAGTGCCCATGTGGAGAGCTGTGCCCACGCTGGAGACGGTGGCCGACACACCAGACCATCAAGGAAACGCTGTTGAGCGTGACGGCAGGCTCCTGTGGGCGGAGTTCCTCTGTATCGCCCTGATCGTCGTTGCCGGGGGCTGGGCCGTCACTCACGCAGCCGAAGAGATCCTGTCAGGCAGTGACTTGAAACCCGGCCTGGTCGGCGCCGGCATCATGGGCACCATCAACGCCCTCCCGGAAGCAGTGACCGCTATCGCCGCAGTACGCCGCGGCGCAGTCACCCTCGCCATCGCTGCGATCATCGGCGGAAACTGCCTCGACGTTCTGAACCTCGCCGTCGGCGATCTCGCATACACCAAAGGATCGCTGTTCCACTCGGCAAATCGGGACGAGCTCTTCCTCACCAGCAGTGCGATGGTGATGACCACGATCGTCCTGGGAGGGCTGCTCATGCGCCAGAGAAGGGGCTGGTTCAGACTCGGCTTCGACGGCACCCTCCTCATTGCCATCTACGCGATGACGCTGGTCACTCTTGCCTTCTGACCACCGATCCGTCGGCATGGTGGGTGCGCCTCCAGGCTGCCCCAGGACACCTCAACCGTCGGCCTCGGGACGGCTACGGTCGTGGACGGCTGGCCCCTGCGGCGAGCGGCTGAGCGGTTCCAGGTCTCCCCGGCAACGGCTCAACGGTGGGAGACCGATACCGGACCTTGGGCGAGGCCGGACTGGCCGACTGCTCCAGCCGCCCGCGCACCAGTCCGTGCCGGACCCCCGGCCCGCACGGAACGGCGGATCATCAAGGTGCGGCTGCTGCGTCGTTGGGGCCCGGCCCGCATCGCGGGTCTGCTGCGGCTGGTGCCTTCGACCGTGCACCGCGTGACAACCCGCTACGTCCTGGCGCAACTCGCGCACGTGGACCGCGCCACCGGTCGACCCGTCCGCCGCTACCGATGGACCCCTGCGCGACGCCATGACCGAGGCCGGCATCAACCACAAACGCACCCGCCCCTACTGGCCACAGACCAACGGCAAAGTCGAACGCCTCAACCGCGCCCTGCTGGAGGAATGGGCCTGCGCCCGCCCCCTACACCTCAGAATCTGAACGACGCCACGCCTTCCCGCCCGGCTGCACACCTGCAATCACCGCCGTGGCCACAACGCGCTGGAAGGCAAGCCACCGATCAGCCGCGTGAACAACCCACCAGGGCAATGCAGGGTGCAGGCGGCGTTCCACGAGCTCATATGGTCCGCCGGGCACGGTTCTCCGGGCACCACACGGCGCCATACGGCGGCACATGAGAAAGCCCGCTGACCTGGAGATTTTCTCTCCGTCAGCGGGCTTTACCGTGTTGTCGGGACGGCGGGATTTGAACCCACGACCCCTTGACCCCCAGGCACCCAAGATCACCCGTTGAGCTGCGCTGAGCACGCTCATGACCTGGGACTGGAGTCCCTGAGCGTCCGTGCTTGTCCGGGAGGGTGCGGAGCGGTTGTCACGCAGTTAGACACTCAGCGGAGAGCTGACAGATCAGCGGAAGTCGCCTTTGGCTCCTACGACCTTCGCGTGTCGGCTTCGCCGACGGGCTGCAACACCCCGGGTGTTGCAGCCGTACGTACCCAGACATCGGAGCGGGACACTAGGACACAGAGAGAGGGAAGAGACCCGCGGAATCGGACAGTCGGACAGTGGTTGTCTGGTGCTGTCCGGGTCGTTTTTGCTGGTTGGAAGCTCAACCGGACAGTCGGACACCTGGGACACCACTGCGTCAGTCAGTCGGCGAACGTCCTCAGTGCCTTCTGAGCTGTCTCCACGTAGCGCTCCAGCGCCTCCCTGATTCCACCCGTGAAATCACCGCTGAAGCCGACGGGGCGCCCGTCGTCATGCACGTCCCCGGCTGCTCTCGTTATGAAGGCATCCGCGAGCAGCTTGGTGAAGGCTAGTCTCGCCGCGCGAGCTGCGTCGCTCACTTCCTTCGGGCCTTCCAAGTCCACGGCTCCGAGGGCGCGCTGCATTGCGCATCGGTGCTGCTCAATCACGTCTGCAATGCGTGACGGATCGGCCTCTCGCGTGTCCTCGTCGACCAGATTCCCCAGGGTGTCCCTGGCCTCCCGGCACACCGTCAGGAAGTCGTTGTACGTGCGCTTCCGCGGCTCCCGGAGCTGAAGCTGAGCCTCGGACACAGTCTGGCGTTTGGTCTGCCTGTAGACGAAGTAGTTGCCGCCGAGGCCTGCCAACGCCGTGATGCCGCCGGCGAGTACAGCTGAGGTTCCCGCATCCATTCGACCAATGATGCCCAGCCACGGGCATGTTGTCGCATGACCGGGACGTGCCGCCCGTGGGGAGCGACCCCATCCTCGTCTGGGCTTGGGTCATAGAACGAGCTTGTCGCCGTCCCGGACGTCCTGTTTTGAGGAAGAACGATACGATTGTGATGCCAGCTCACAGCGGCTTGTCGTTGCTTCGCGCAACTGCCGTTGGGGGGTTGGCCCTAAGATCCAGAAACCCAGGGGGCTTGATGGCAGTGGCCAAGAGGCATCACACGGTGCCTCAGTTCTACTTGCGGGGTTTCGCTGACGATCAGCAGATCGCCACCGTGCGTCTTCCGGGAGATTCTCGCTTCCTTCAGTCGGTCCGCAAGGCCGCGAGCGAGACCAACTTCTATACCGTGGAAGGACACGAGGACGGGCCGGATGCCTTTGAAAAACTGCTGGCTTCATTCGAGGGGAACGCGGCGAGGGTCTTCGAGATCATTCTTGGTGGAGGATGGCCGTTGTCCCCTGAAGATAGACTCATCCTCGCCCACTTCATTGCTCTCCAAGCCGTCCGTGGTCCTGAACAGCGTCGCAACATGGAAAGCATGGCGGGCCAAATCGCTCGACTTGAAATCGGCTACGGGGGTCGGGCCGGAGTTAAGGGGTGGTTTGAAAGGAACCGAGGCGTCTCCGTCACAGACGAGCAAGCAGAACAGTTGTGGCAGGAGGCGACACAGCCCGGAGGTCCTCCAGTACGGATAGCTCCGATCGCTCATATTCGGCAGATGGCCGAACGCACCGAAACTTTGTTGCCGTATATTGCGGGTCGGCCGTGGAGCCTTGTGCGATTCGAGAAGCGGTCACTCATCACGTGCGACACTCCGGTTGGTCTAGTGCCTCGTGTGGATCACGAACCGTGGGAGGGCGTTGGCTTCATGACTGCATGGGGCATCACCTATCCCCTCACACGCAAGCTCGGGCTGCTGCTGAGCGATCCGATGGTGTTTGCCGACGCTATTCCCGTGGAGGCGGTCAGAGCAGGCAAGTGCGACCTCGTGAAGAGCGGTACTACCGCTCTGGAGAAGTTCTTCAACAGGATCACCGTGGCCTCAGCGAGTCAATGGCTCTACCACCATCCTGAGGACCGGGGCTTCATGCCCGAAGAGCTGCCGGCCCCGAAGCCTGTGACGCTGCACATGTCGGGAGGACCGGAAGAGTTCTCCGGGGAACCGATCTTCAATCCGACGGAGACTTGAGGCAGGGCCGTCGGAGCCACGGAACCGTGGACTGCGCTTCTATGTGGGACAAGACAGGCGCCGCCTCCTTTGGAGGCGCCGCCTTGGAGAAGCACGCAGGGCTTACCTTGCCTGCCATTCTTGTTCGAGTAGGGAGAACAGGACGCTGTCCCGCCATGCTCCATTGGTGAAGACGTGGTCGCGCAAGACGCCCTCGCGTGTGAAGCCGAGGGCTTCAACGAGCTTGATTGAGGGCGCGTTGTCGGGACCGATTGCAGCGCTGATGCGATGTAGACCGAGGTCCTGAAAGCCGAACTGGATCAGGGTCTTGGCCGCGTCTGTGGCATACCCCTTGCCCCACTCCGTTGGCGCGAGGGCGTATCCGAGCTTGCCCGCCTGGACGCCGCTGAGTCCGATCCGGCAGAAGCCGATCACGTTGTCACTCGGAGGAGCTGCGACCGCTAGGTAGTACTCATTGCGCGGGATCTCCTTGGCGCGGGTCGCTGCACCTTCCAGCATGGCACGTACTCCGTCACGGTCTCGACTGTCGTACGAGAGCCATCGTGTTACCCGGTCATCGCCCGCAATTTTCAGGACGTCGTCGGTGTCTTCGAGGGTGAAGTCTCGGAGAGTGACGCTCTCTCCTTCGAGGCAGATGGCGTTGTTCACGCTGAACTCCGTTATCGAGGAAGGGACTTGAGAGGAGTACGGGTGAACATCTCGATGCGCTCCTGGAGTTCGCCACCCGGGACAGCTAGTGGGGAGCTGCTGAGTGCCTTGTGCACGCGCATGGTGCTGTTCACGATGCCGTTGATTCGATTCTCCGGCTCAAGGTCGAGGATCGGGTTCACAGCCTCTTCTGCACCTTCCAGCTCGCCAAGGTGGATGCGCGCAATGGCTAGGCCCGTATGGCTTCCAGCCTGGTCCCCAAAGGCCCATTCGGAGTCTGACGTGTCAGCGTACGCGTCGACCGCGCGGGCAGCGTAGTCCTGCGCGTCTTGCGCTTCGGAAGGAAGCCAGGCCATTGCGTCCGCTGCGAAGTAGCTCTGACGCACCGGGCCGAATGTGCAGAGCCCTCCCAGCTCGTCGACTTCATCACTACGCACGCTGTCCCAGGCGTCATCAGCACGGCGGATGGCTGAGCGCGTCTTATCGGCGTTGCCGAGAGCCGCCCAAGCGCGAGCCTCACACATGGGCAGCCAAACGGCGGTCGTGTTTTGGGCGTGCGAGGCGAATTCGCCACCCGCCTGAGCGAACTTCACTGACTCGTGGAGGCGCCCGGCCCAATAGGCAATGAGTGACTGCTGTCCGCGAATCCAGGCGCGTAGTCCGTTGTGGTCTGCGTTCTCCGCGCACAGGTACGCGGTCCGGGCCTGGGCCATTGCTGCGTGTGGGTCCGCGAGATCGTGGCTTGCCTTGGCGAGCAGCCCGCTCGTGACTCCCGTCAGGAAGTAGAGCTGTCGGGCTTGTTCGGGACGCTGACGGCTTTCCAGGAGCTTGTACAGGAGTTCCTGCGCCTGCACTAAGTCTCCAAGGAGTTCGGGCAGTGGCCGCTGCGGATAGTCCGTCGCCAGGCGGCGGACGTCGTCGTGGACCTGTTCCATGGCCTCGTTGGTGATGTTGCCTTGATTCGCTGCGAGGGCGAATGCCTTTGCCCGCTGCGCTGCCAAAGCGATCAGCTCCCTGTCGATGTCAGGCTGGCCCTTCGCAACGACCAGTCCCGAGGACGAATGCTCTCCCGAGGGAGTAGCGGCTTCCCACGGTCGGAGAAGCTCGTTCAGCGGTTTGCCGAACATGGTCTGCAGGACGCGACGGGTCACAGGTGTGGTGTTGGAGCGCTCGCCGCTGGCAAGTCGCCGAAGATGCCGAGGACTTAACGTGGCGTCTTCGTTCAACTGAGCCGCGAGGCGGTCGAACTCGGCCGTGATCTCCTCGTAGGTTCGGTCTTGCTGCCAGAGAAGTTGCTCCAGCATCGTTCGTGGCTCTCGGCTCCCCTTGCTCGCGCTGCCGGCCACGGCGCCTCCCTGTGTCGCTTGCCCTACAGCCTCAGTGTCCGTCCGCGACGGGAACGTGTCCGCTGCTGGTCCGGTTGCGGTCCGCCACAGGTCCGTCGGCGGTCCGCTGTGGGACCTCGTGTGGTCATACTGACTGATCAGAGAGTCATCGTCAGGAGGAAACGACGATGACTCAGGCCCCAGTAGCCACAGCCAAGTTGGCCGCGCAGCACTGCTCAGGTCCGGTGGGGTCGCTCTTCGAGAGCGGCTACCCGCTCTTCGAGTTGTTCCACCCGACGATGAAGAGCGCTGACGCTATCCGGCTCAACTCCCTTGTCCGTGGTCGCTTGCTGATGCTTCGAAGTGTCAGCAACGAAGGTGCCCCTCTGGCCCGCGGATTCAATGAGCCCTTCATCGCGGAGGATGCGCAGTCCGTTCTGCACGGTCTGCGAGGCCACGCCGAACCGCTCCGCCAGCTTCGTATGCGCGGGCAGCTTCTGGCCTGGCTTGAGCACCTTGTTGTCGATCTCGGTGCGGAGCGCGTCAGCGATCTGAACGGACGGCAAGCGTGGGTCGTCAGCGTCGATGGTCATTCTCCTGAGCTTATACATCAGCACGAACTAGAGCGAGATGCCCCGTGGGGCTTGTCAGCTATAGCGAACTAGTTCAAACTAAGTGGAATGCCCGCCCTCCGCTCATTCCATCCGCATCCACTGATCGTCAGGGGCGGCAGCCAACCGACCAAGTATCTGCCTGCCGCCCCTGGCTCTCCCGTCCCGACCAAGATTCAGGAGCAGCCCATATGTCCATGAAAGCCTTCATCGGCTCCCACCAGGTCATCACCGATGGCGACGCCCTCGAACTCGCCCTGGGCACACCGCTGGAACTCTGGCTCGGCGTCGACGGCGAGAGCGAAGCCGAGCGAGCCGCCCGTCAGGACGCGGCCCGCGACATCCTCGCCGACGACCCGGAGCTGTTCGACCGCGCGGTACGCGTCGTCGCCGACGCCCTCCCGCCGCTGCGACGGCCCGCGACCGCCACGTTCATCCCGCTGACCCCCCGCTGCCTGTGCGGCGCTGAGGAGGTGGCGGCATGAACGAGATGCTTCCCCTCGCCTCCGCTGTTCTGCCGGCGGCCGGTTGGGGTCTGCACGCGCTGCGACTGCGGCGGCAGTTGGACCGCGCCCACCGCGACCCGCTGACCGGCCTGCTCGGTCGGGAAGTCTTCGAGGCCCGTGCGGCTCGGCTGCTGCGCGGGGGTCCCGCCGTCGTCGTCATGGCCGACCTGGATGGCTTCAAGGCCCTGAACGACACCCACGGGCACGCGGCCGGAGACGAGGCCATCCGCGCGGCCGGAGCAAGCTTCCACGACGTCGTGAGCGGCCCTGCCGGCGGGATCGCGGCGCGCCTGGGCGGGGACGAGTTCGCCGCCGTGGTGCCGACGCCCCACGCGGAGGCCATGTCGTGGCTGCTGCGCGGTCTGCACGACGAACTGACCGCGCCCACCTGGATCGGCGGCCGGGTGTTGACCGTCGGCGCGTCGGTGGGCGGCTGTTGGACCGGCGACCTGCCCGCCCCGGACCTGTCCACGGCGCTGCGGCGCGCGGACGAGGTCATGTACCTGGTCAAGCGCGGTGGGGGTGGCTGGCTGCCCGCCGCACCCGGAGCGCCTGCCCTGCCGAGCGTCCACGGACGCCGCATCGGCCGCGACGGCGCCCACCGCGAAGGGAGGGCCGCGTGATGAGCGTCGACCTCACCAAGAACATGGGCGGGACGGTGCCGCCGCTGAGCAAGAACGAACGCGCACTGCTCGGCACCGCCGCGCTCGGAGGCGTCGGAGTCGGAGGACTCGGACTCATCGCCTCCTTCAACTCCGTCTCCGACGCCGCTCAGCGCTGGGGATTCGGCGAGCCGTGGATGCTGCCCGTCGGGATCGACATCGCGATCCCGGTCTTCACCGTGGTCAACCTGCTACTCATCCGCATGGACATGCGTCTGGCGTGGGTGCGGTTCGTGCCCTGGGCGCTGACCCTGATCACCTGCTACCTGAACGTCTCGGCAGGCAAGGACGTGGCAGCCAAGGCCGCGCACGGCACCATGCCGCTGCTGTGGGTCGTCCTCTCCGAAGTCGCCGCGCACGTCTACGCCGTGCGTATCGGGGCAGTGACCGGCACCCGCATGGAGAAGATCCGCCGCTCCCGCTGGCTGCTGGCCTTCCCCTCCACCTTCGCGCTGTGGCGCCGGATGACGCTCTGGGAGATCACCAGCTACCGCGACGCGCTCCAGATGGAGAAGCAGCGGCAGTTGGCCCGTGCGGACCTGGAAGAGCGGCACGGGAAGGGCTGGCGCCGACAGGCTCCCCGCCGTACCCGCGTACTGCTCAAGCTCGGAGAGCTGGCCCCGCAGGACGCCATGCCGGCACCCGGCGACCAGGACAAGTCCGAACCGCCGGAGCAGGACAAGGCGCCGGGGTCGCCGCGCGCACCGCGTCAGCGCCGCGCCTCGAAGGCGAAGGGTAAGGCGGGGAAGTCCCTGCGGCTGCCGTTCGAGGAGCAGCTGGTCAAGGCCCGTGAGCTGACCGCAAGTTGGTCAGAGCAGGAGCTGAAAGCCGAGCCGATCCGGCAGACGCTCGGATGCGGAGAGGAGCGCTCCCGGCAGCTGCGCGACGCGCTGAAGAACGAGCGCGCGGAGGGCCGGAGCCTGCACTCGGTACCGGCTGAGCCGGAAGCTGCCGCGTCATGAGCGCCGCATTCGGCGAGTGCTACGACCCCGACGGGAAGCGCTGGGGCATCCCGACCTACCTGTGGCGCTGGGCACCCGAAGGACTCGCCACCAAGCGGCAGTTACGGGCACAGGGTCTGCGACCCGGCGGTCAGGAACCCGTCGGCCAAGTGATGCGGCAGCGTCGCCACCGGCCGCCGCTGATCGGCTACCTCTACCGCATCGACCGCGCGAAGCCCGTACGGCCCATGACGCCGGCCAAACGCGCCGCGCTCGCCAAGGCTATGGCTGCCCGGCGGACGTGCCCCGGATGCGGTGGGGTGCTGCCCTACTGCATCCCCCTCTCACTCGGGGTCTGCGTCGGGTGCGCGTACCCCGACGTTGCAAAAGCCGCATAACGGATGAGTAGACGTCACGTCAAAACTGCTACACGTTGTAGCACTTGTGCCCGCTTCGAGGGTGCAGAGTTCCACCTCAGGGCCCGACCGCCCACCTCCTACAGCGACGGCCGGGCCCCTACCTCCCAACCAAGGAAGGAAGTTTCAGTGAACCACTCCGATGACCACGACAAGAACCACGACCTGTTCGCCCGGCTCGAAGCCGAGATGGCCGACGGCCCCGATGGCAGCGTGCTCGACTTGAGCAAGGCTCGGTCGGCCCGCAGCAACCCGACCGACGCCCCCGACGCGTCGACCGACCCCGGAACCGACTCCGCGCCGACCGAGTCGGGCGATCCGTCGGCCCGTCGGTTGGTCGACTCTCCCGGCGGTCCGTCGGGCGCCGGATTCATGGACCGGGTGCGCGGAGCGAAGCGGCGGGATGTGCTGCCCGGTTGGGCGAAGTCCCAGCCGGAGTTCGTCAGCGCCGCCGGCTGGGTCGCCGGGCACACCGGCCACACTGTCGCCTACCACGGCGTGCGCGTGCCCTGGTACACCCTGCGCCTTGCAGTGCAGGCGCCGCGCGGTGCCGCGAAGTTCCTCGGTGGCTCGCTGCGTTGGGTGGCCGACGCGGAGGGCGAGCCGCTGCGTCAGGCGACCGCCAGTCTCGGCAACTCGGCTGTGGGGGAGTACCTGAAGCTTTCCCGGCAGCGGGACCGTCGTGTGCGTTGGCGCACCCTGGTGGCCGTCGTCGCCTCCATCGTCGGCTTCTCGACGGCGCTGGCGATGTACGTGCTGGCCCCGACGTGGATTCTTGCCCTGTCGGGTACGGCCGTCACGCTCGCCCTCGGGTGGCTTGGTCAGCCGGCCGACGCACCGGTCATTTACCGTGCGGTGGAGACCAGTTCGGCACCGAAGCTGACCAGTGACATCGTGCTCCGCGCGCTGGGGGCGCTGGGTATCCCGGCGATCAACCAGCAGCAGGCCAAGGCCGGTGAGGGCTTCAAGCTCACCGCCCCAATCGCCCGGGACGGGCGCGGCTGGCGAGCCGAGGGCGACCTGTCCTACGGGGTCACGGCCACCGAAGTGATCGACCGCCGGGACAAGCTCGCGTCCGGTCTGCGCCGCCCGCTGGGCTGTGTGTGGCCGGAGTCGGTTCCGGAGGAGCACACGGGGCATCTGGTGCTGTGGGTCGGCGACCAGGACATGTCCAAGGCCAAGCAGCCCACGTGGCCGCTGCTGAAGTCCGGGAGCGTGGACCTGTTCAAGCCCGTGCCGTTCGGCACCGACCCGCGCGGCCGGTGGGTGGAGATCACGCTCATGTACATCGCGGCCGTCATCGGCGCGATCCCGCGCATGGGCAAGACGTTCCTGCTCCGGCTCCTGCTGCTCATCGCCTCGCTCGATCCGCGCGCTGAGCTGCACACCTACGACCTGAAGGGCATCGGCGACCTTGACCCTGTCGGCAACGCCGTCGGGTACCGGCACCGCGCCGGCGACGAGGAAGAGGACATCGAGTAGGCCCTCGCGGACTTGCGGGAACTGCGCAGTGAGCTGCGCCGGCGTACGAAGGTGATTCGCTCCCTGCCGCGGGATGTGTGCCCGGAGTCGAAGGTGACCAGCGAACTGGCTTCCAAGCGGTCGCTGGGTCTGCACCCGATCGTGATCGGGGTGGATGAGTGCCAGGTCTGGTTCGAGCACGAGAAGCACGGCAAGGAGTTCGAAGAGATCTGCACTGACCTGGTCAAACGCGGCCCGGCAACCGGCATCGTGCTCGCCCTCGCGACACAGCGGCCGGACGCCAAGGCACTGCCGACGGGCATCTCCGCGAACGCCTCAGCGCGGTTCTGCCTGAAGGTCATGGGCCAACTGGAGAACGACATGGTGCTGGGCACCTCCGCCTACAAGCGCGGTGTGCGCGCGACCATGTTCAGCTGGGCCGACAAGGGCATCCACTACTTCGTCGGCGAAGGCGCGGACGCCCGGATCGTACGCAGCGTTTTCGCCGACGCGTTAGCCGCCGACGCGATCGCCTCACGTGCGCGGAAGCTGCGCGAGGACGCCGGCACCCTGGCCGGTCACGCCCTCGGCGAGCAGCCGGAGACGGAGGCGGCAGCATCGTTCGACCTGCTCAAGGATCTGCTCGCCGTCATCGGCGCCGACGAGGCGAAGGTGTGGAACGAGATCGCTGCCGCCCGGCTCGCCGAGCTGCGGCCGGAGGTCTACGGCGAGTGGACCGGTGAGCAGCTGACCGCCGCGCTCAAGCCCTACGGCGTCAAGACCGGCCAGGTCTGGGGCACCACCGACGACGGCAAGGGCGCCAACCGGCGTGGCATCAAGCGCGCCGACAATCTCACTGCTGTCGCGGAGCGTGACGGAAACAGCGACGCAGCCTGACCGCGAAGCGCCGCTAGACCTAGCGGGAGACCCTGCTAGGTCTAGCGACCCCGCTAGCGCCCCACATCCCACCTGATCAGGTCACTAGTTCCTAGTGGCCTTCCCCGAGTACGCCCTGAAACCCGCCCTGGGAGGGCTCCATGACCCCTGTCCTGACCGCTATACCCGGACTCCTGTTCATCACCCTCGGTTACGCCGCTGTGTGTGCGCTCTCGCCGTTCGGCGACTGCCGCAAGTGCCGCGGCTTCGGCTACAAGCTCACCACCAACCGGCACGGCAAGCTCAAGCGCGGCAAGCACTGCCGCCGCTGCGACGGCCACGGCAAGCGCCTCCGCGCCGGCCGCTGGATCTACAACCACGCCGCCCGACTCCACCGCGAGAGCAGCCCGCGCACCAACTCCAAGGAAGGCGCCGCCCGATGACCGTGACCCTGCCGCTCGTGCTCATCCTCGCCGCGATCGTGGCCGCGCTGCTGAAGTTCCGCGCCGTCGGCTTCGGCGCCGCCGTCCTCGTCATGCTCTTCGGTTTCTACCTCGCCGGCACCGACGCGGCACCGTCCATCACCCAGTTCGTGACAGCCGTCGGCGACGCCTTCGGTGACACCCACAACTAGCCCGGAAGGAGCCTCACATGGACCCGTACGCGTCCGGCAGCGAGCGCATCACGCTCATGGCTGTCGGTGAATTCCGCGCCGCTCTCGACGCGTTCGAGCGCGGCGAGATGGCCGCTGCGGTCTCCGGCCTGATGGCCATCGACACCGCTTCGTGGCAGGCGATCGAATCCCGGCTCGCCGCCCTGGGCGGCAGCATGCCCGAACTCCTCACGCTCGTCAGGAGCAGCCGTGAACGCTGAATTCACCGCCGTCGTTCTGCTCGCCGCACCCGGCACGGTCTGCCTCGCCGGGCACCTGTGGAGCCGCCGCCAGGACACCGCGATCGCAGCGGCCTTCCGTACGGCACCACCGAATCCGCCGACGGGCGACGGTGAGCCGCTGCCTACACCGGAAGCGCTGGCAGATGTCATCGCCTTCCCCGCTCGCCGGTGCGGCGAGCCGGAGCAGGAACAGAGCGCCTAGCTACGCCCGGAGGCGGCAGCCAACCGACCAAGGAATGCCTGCCGCCTCCGGTTCTCCCATCCCAACCAAGAAACAGGAGGACTCCAGGATGCCCTATCCGTCCCCTTCCCCGCTGCCCCATGCTGCCCTGGCAGCTGCCGAACGCGGCTGGCACGTCTTCCCGCTCGCACGCGGCGGCAAGCGCCCCGCGGTTCGAGCCTGGGAGCAGCGCGCCACCCTCGACACCGCCCGGATCGAACGGTGCTGGGCTGCCGGTGACTACAACCTCGGCATCGCCACTGGACCGTCGGACCTGGTCGTCATCGACTTGGACGTGCCCAAGGATGACAACACTGCACCGACTGAGACTCCTGCCGGCATCACGTGCGGTGAGGACGCGCTGGCCGCTCTCTCCGACGAGCACGGGCAGCCGTACCCGTCGGAGACCTACACCGTCCGCACGGGCACAACGCCGGGGGGAATCGAGCTTCGGAACACGGCGGGCACGCTCGCGTGGAAGGTCGACACCCGCGCCGGAGGCGGGTACGTCGTCGGTGCCCACAGCACCGTCAACGGCAGCACGTACAGGGTCGTCCATGACGCGCCCGTGGCGCCGTTGCCGGTCTGGCTCGCGGTGCTGCTGACTCCGGCTCCGCTGCCGCCGCAGAAACCCGTCACGGTCCCGCTCACGGCCACAGACCGCCGCAGCTCCTACCTAAATTCCGCCGTCAACGCGGAGCTGGAGCGCGTCACCAGCTCCGGCGAGAGCCAGCACAACAACGCGCTCTACCTCGCCTCGCGCTGGGGCAGCTGGTCGCCGGAGGAGAGCTGAACGAAGCCGAGATCACCGGCTACCTCGCTGCTGCTGCCGCACAGGTCGGACAGGGAGCGCGCGAGGCACAGCGCACCATCGCCTCCGGCTTCCGCGCCGCCCGGCAGCGTCCGAGGACGGTGGCCGCATGAGCGCCGCACCCCTGATCCCCAATCACCTCTCCTCGGTACCTCCAACACCCGTCGGCGGTAAGGGGGATGCCCAGCCGGTGCGGGAGCGCACCCGTACGGCGTGGACCGCCGACGAACTCATGGCAGCGGACTTCCCCGAGCCGAAGTGGGCGGTGCCCGGCGTCATCTCCGAGGGCGTGAACCTGCTTGCCGGACCGCCCAAGGTCGGCAAGTCCTGGCTCTCGCTGGGACTTGGCCTCTCCGTCGCGGCCGGCGGCAAGGCGATGGACACCGTCCCGGTCGAAGGCGGACCGGTGCTCTACCTCGCGCTGGAGGACACCCCGCGGCGTCTCCAGTCCCGCATGGGCAAGATCCTGGGAGGCCAACCGGCGCCCTCCGGGCTCACGTTGGCAACCACGTGCCCGCCGCTGCCGCAGGACGGCAACGAAGCCATCTGCCAATGGCTGGAGCGGCACCCGGTCGCGCGCATGGTTGTCATCGACGTGTTCGCCAAGATGCGCGGCAACTCTGCACCCGGAGCCTCCGCGTACGACGCTGACTATGCCGCTGTCGGCCACGCCAAGCGCATTGCCGACCACTACGGCATCGCTGTGGTGCTCGTACACCACGTGCGCAAGGCAGGTTCGGACGACTTCCTCACCGAAGTCTCCGGCACCAACGGCCTCGCTGGCGCGGCAGACGCCACGCTCGTACTAAAGCGCTCACGTGGACAGGCCGACGGCGTTCTGCACGTCACCGGCCGCGATGTGGACGAAGCCGAATACGCGCTCCAGTTCCACGCCGCCGCTGGCGCTTGGCAGATGCTCGAAGGTCCCGCCACGGACCACACTATCGGCGACACCCGCGCCGCGATCCTCCGGCACCTGCGCACCAACCCGGGCGCAAAGCCGAAGGACATTGCCGCCGCCCTGCCGGAGGTGAGTGAGGACACCGTCCGCCGGAACTGCTCCCGCATGGCCACAGACGGCCAGCTCAGCAAGGACAGCTCCGGCCGCTACTACCCGCCCGGCAACACCGGACAGCCGCAAGACACCTCGGAGGTGCCCCAGCTGTCCGACTACCCCACCTGACCAGCAAGAACTACCCGGACAGCTCCAGACCCCCACTGTCCGATTGTCCGATTCCGACGACCCGCACGGGAGGGACCAGTGAGTGCCGCGCCTGTTCTCTACCGGATACCGGATGCCATGCGCGTTCTGGGCATGAGCCGGACCGTCATCTACGAACTCATCCGCACCGGTCGCCTTCGCACCGTCAAGAAAGGACGCACCCGGCTCGTTCCGGCGTCCGCAATCAACGAATATGTCGTGCTTTTGGAGCGCGAGGCAGGAGAGGCAGCATGACCGCACGTCGCAGCAGGGGAGACGGCGGGCTCCATTGGGATGTCAAGCGTCAGCGGTGGATTGCTACGGCGAGCCTGGGATTCGACGGGCGCGGAAAGCGAATCATCAAACGCGGCAGTGGCCGCACCAAGACCGAAGCCAAGGTGAAACTCAAGTAGGTGCTGCGGGACTTCGAAGACGGCTTGGCGATTGCACCCACCAACTACACCGTGCGGGGCGCCGTGAACGACTGGCTGCAATATGGGCTCGCGGGGAAAGACTCTGGAACCGTCGACAACTACAAGTCCCTGTGCGAGAACCACGTCCTCTCCGAACTCGGTGAAACGAAGCTGAGGGACCTCAGCGCTGAGGACGTGGACAAATGGCTCGCCGCCAAAGCCGAAGTCCTGAGCACGCGGACTCTTCGACTTATCCGCTCATGCCTCAATCGATCGGTGAAAAGGGCCATGGCGCGCGACAAGGTGAAGCGCAACGTCGTAGAGCTGTGCTCCATCCTCGTGGGACAACCAGGGCGCCCGTCCAAGTCGTTGACCCTCGCCCAAGGCGAGGCAGTGCTTGCGGCGGCCGTCGACACTCCCATGTACGCCTACATCGTGGCCTCCCTGCTCACCGGTGGCCGTACGGAAGAGTTGCGGGAACTGACGTGGGACCATGTCGACTTGGAGGGCGACCCCTCGGCTACGCCGGCCGTGCCTCCGTACGTCGCTGTGTGGCGCTCTGTCCGCGCGACAGGAGACACCAAGACACGCAAGTCCCGCCGCACGCTCGCGCTTCCCGGACGCTGCGTAGAGGCCCTGCGCGTGCAGTGGGAACGTCAGGGGTGGCAGCGAGTCGCGGCGGGGGAGAGGTGGCAGGAACAGGGGCTCGTGTTCACGTCCGAAGTAGGCACTCCGCTGGACGCCGCGAACGTCCGCAGAGCCTTTCGTCAGGCGCTCTCGAAGGCCGAGGGCGTCGATCCTGCGGACTGGACGCCACGCGAGCTGCGGCACAGCTTCGTGTCGCTGCTCTCTGATAGCGGCGTGCCGCTGGAGGAGATATCACGGCTGGTGGGTCACTCCAGCACCGCCGTGACAGAGGAGGTCTACCGAAAGCAGATCCGCCCCGTGATCCAGTCTGGAGCAGTCGTGATGGACAGCATCTTCGGGACCGATCCGGAATCGTAGACGCACATTGAGTGGAGGAGGGTCCACTTTCGGAATGGGAAGTGGACCCTTGTGCGTTCGAGGGAGACCTTAACTGGTTTCGCCGTCAATTCCATCTTCACCTATTGCATCGGAGCTGCGATAGAGGAATTTGAGATACGCCCTATAAGCGGTGTCTCGTGCGGCCTTAATTTTCTCAGAAGTGTCGTCAACTTCTCCGGTTTGCAACTCGGGGTGGATGACGTCCAGTAGTCGGTGTTTGAAGTCCCCCAGTTTGCCAGACAAGTCAATTGCTGCATTGATCACCGAGCGTGGTCCTTCAATGTGTACCTGGGCTTGAAGGTGCTTGAGGCTTCCTTGTGCCGCCGTAGAGGCGTCGTATAGTGCGACAGCGGATTCGCGTCGCTCTGCTCGTTCGTCCTCGGAGTCTCTGGATTGCAGAATTTCCAAGTGCTGTCCAATCTTAGAGAGTCGGTCAAATTCAGTCTGGCAGGCCTCGGCGTACGCCACGTATGCCTGCTTGCGTGGTTCCCGTATGAGCCGCACGTGCTCGGCTCGGAGTTGTAGGCGCGCTTGAGCGCGGCTGGACAGCGCGGCGATCGCGCCGGCTGCAGCCGTGCCAGCTGCACCTACCGCCGCACCTACGATTCCTGCTAATGCTGCGTCCATGAGCACAGTGTGCCTCCCAGGCTGGGTAGCAGCGGCAGGCGGGGAACTGGCCGCCGGAGACCTCGGAGGCACATGTCAACGCGGTCTGGCTCAGGGTGAAGCTGGAAGGGCTGTCGG
The DNA here is from genome assembly GCF_900090125.1 of Streptomyces sp. WMMB 714. NCBI lineage: Bacteria > Bacillati > Actinomycetota > Actinomycetes > Kitasatosporales > Streptomycetaceae > Streptomyces > Streptomyces sp. WMMB 714. Next base: position 540,283 of record NZ_FMHJ01000001.1, on the reverse strand, counting down.
GAGTGAGCGATGACAGTCACGCACTTAGTCACGCAAGCGCGACTGAGGGGCTGTTCTCTATGACGAGAACAGCCCCTCACCTGCTACTTCACCTGTCGGGACGGCGGGATTTGAACCCACGACCCCTTGACCCCCAGTCAAGTGCGCTACCAAGCTGCGCCACGTCCCGGTGCTCGTCGGTTCGGGGCTTTGCCCCTCGCCGTTCGCGCACAAAGAACAATACATGACGTCCGAGGGTGCTCGCGCACCCCTTCCGTGGCCGGTGGGGGCGCCGCCCGGCGGCGGGTTTGGTGGTCGGGGCGGCGGGAACTGCGGGCAGGGTCCGCGTAGGTCCCCGAGGTCTGGAGTACCGACCGTGAGCCGGTCCCGCATAGTCATCGTCGGAGCTGGATTCGCCGGCTATCAGGCAGCACGGACGCTCTCCCGCAGGTATCGCGGAGTGGCAGAGGTCGTACTGGTGAATCCGAACGACTACTTTCTGTATCTGCCGCTGCTGCCCGAGGTCTCCGCCGGTGTGCTGGAGCCGCGCCGGGTGTCCGTGTCGCTGGCGGGGACGCTGCGGGGTGTGCGCCTGGTGCTGGGCGAGGTCGACGGTGTCGACCTCTCGTCGAGGAAGATCACCTACGTCGATCCGGAGGGCGAGGCGCGCGAGCTGGGCTACGACCGTCTCGTGCTGACCGTCGGCAGCGTCAACAAGCTGCTCCCCATTCCGGGTGTGGCCGAGCATGCGCACGGTTTCCGGGGCATGCCGGAGGCGCTGTACCTGCGTGACCACATCTCGCGGCAGATCGCGATGGCCGCGTCGGCCGACGACCCCGCCGAGCGTGACGCCCGCTGCACCTTCGTGGTGGTCGGTGCGGGGTACACGGGCACCGAAGTCGCGGCGCACGGCAAGCTGTTCACCGATTCGCTCGCGAGGCAGTATCGGCGGGCCGGTAACGGGCTGCCCGGAGACAAGCAGCCGCGGTGGATGCTGCTCGATATCGCGCCGCGCGTGCTCCCGGAGCTCGACGAGCGGCTGTCGAAGACCGCGCACCGGGTGCTGACGAAGCGCGGCGTCGACGTCCGTACGGGAATGTCGGTGAAGGAGGCCACGAGTGAGGGGGTGCTCCTGGACGACGGTGAGTTCGTCAGGACCGAGTCCCTGATCTGGTGTGTGGGTGTGCGGCCGGACCCGCTTGTCGAGGAGATGGGCCTGCCTTCCGAGAAGGGGCGGCTCTGCGTCGACGAGTATCTCCAGGTGCCGGACCACCCCGAGGTGTTCGCGTGCGGTGACGCCGCCGCGGTTCCGGACCTCACGAAGCCCGGTGAGTACACGCCGATGACGGCGCAGCATGCTGTGCGGCAGGGCAAGGTCGTGGCGCGCAACGTGGCCGCGTCGCTGGGTACGGGGGAGCGGCGCCCGTACAAGCACCACGACATGGGGTTCACGGTCGATCTCGGTGGCCTTCAGGCGGCGGCCAATCCCATGGGGGTGCCTTTGTCGGGGCCTCTGGCCAACGCGGTGATGCGCGGCTATCACCTGGCGTCGCTGCCGGGCAACAGGGTGCGGGTCGCGGCGGATTGGCTGCTGGATGCGGTACTGCCGAGGCAGGCGGTGCAGCTGGGGCTGGTGAGGTCCTGGTCCGTGCCTCTGGAGTCGGCGTCGCCTGAAGTGGCATCGCACCCCTACGAACCGCGGGCCGGGTCTGCGGGGACTGCCGGTTCCGCTTGAGGTCTCGGAGCATCTCGAAGCCAGGCCTGCGGCCCGCTTTCGCCGAATCGGGGGAGGCGGGCCGCGGCCTGAGGGTGAGGGCTGTGTCCACAGATGGCGCTCTGTCCACAGAAAGTAACTCGTCGCGACGGAAAGTGACGGGTGTCGGCTAGCTTCTCCGTACCGCTGGCGAACGTCGCCGGGAGGAACGGAGAAGGGGGATGCCCATGCACGGGGGACTGCCCGTCATCGGGGTCAGTGTGCTGGTGTACGGGGTCGTCGGCGCCCTGGTCATAGGGCGGGACGCCCTGAACCGGTGCTTCCGCGGGCAGGGGCGCCGGAGGCGCGGGGGAGGACGGGAGGTGACGCCATGCGCCGCAGCGTCACAGTGATCGTCCCCGCTCATGACGAGGAAGAGGGGCTGCCGGCCACCCTTGAATCGGTTCTCGGGCAGACAGTGCCTCCGGAGCAGGTGATCGTCGTCGACGACGCCTCCAGTGACGGCACGGGCGACGTGGCCCGCAGCTACGGCGTGCAGGTTCTGCGCCCGCCCCAGAACCTCGGCAGCAAGGCGCGAGCGCAGAACTACGCACTGCCGCACTGCACTTCGGAGCTCGTGCTCGCGGTGGACGCCGACACGGTCCTGGCCGAGGACTACATCGAGCGGATCGTCCCGGCATTTGACGATCCGGCCGTCGTGGTCGCTGCCGGAAACGTCCAGACGCGCTTCGCCAGGACGGTGTGGGAGCGGGGCCGCTCAGTGGAATACCTCTTCGGGTTCCACTGGCACCGCCCGATCCAGCAGCGGGCGAACAGCCCCATGGTGTGTTCGGGTTGCTGCTCGGTCTTCCGCAGGGAGGTGCTGGTCGGATTCGGCGGTTTCCCGGAGCGGACCATCGTGGAGGACATGGACTTCACCTGGTCACAGCAGATCGCGGGGCGGCGTGCGCGGTACGTCGGTGAGGCCGTCGCATGGGCGGCGGACCCGGAGACCCTGCTGTATCTGCGCAAGCAGGTATGGCGCTGGATGGCGGGGTTCTGCCAGAACGTGCGCCTGCACACAGGGCAGTTGATCAGGCGGAAACCGATACTCGCCGTCTGGGTGCTGCTGGCGATGCTGGAGATCCTGACCGCACCGCTGTGGTGGAGCGCGCCGGTCGTGCTGACGGTCTGGCTGGGGCACGGCGTGGTGCCCACTCTGCTGTGGTGGCTGAGTGCGGAGCTGGTATTCACGCTGCCACCACTGGTCTACGCGGCTCGAAAACGCAGGCTCAAGTTGCGAGAAGTGCTGCTCAACATCCCCTGCGTCTACCCCGCCAAGCTCGTGAACCTCTGGTACGCGTGGAAGGCCGTCGCCGTGGAGCTCGTCCTCGTACCGCTGCGCATCTCCAAGGGGTTGACCGTCTACGAGAAGGGACGCGGGCCGGCATCACCGTCGCCGGTGCTGTCGAGCAGAGCGAGCCCGGCGTAGTTCTCCGCCAGTTCGGCGGCCGCGGTGCGGGAGGAGGCGATGCGCTCCAGTTGTGCGAGCTGAAGGCGAGTGTCGAAGGGGGACTGGTCCGGCACGGTGTGGAGGGTCGTGGTCATGAAGTAGGAGAAGTGCTCAGCCCGCCAGACGCGCCGCAGCCTGCGGGCTGAGTAGGTTTCGAGAGCGGCGGTGTCGCCGGAGGCGTGGTGGCGTGCGAAGGCGTCGGCCAGCACGGCGACGTCGGCGACTGCGAGGTTGAGGCCCTTGGCGCCGGTGGGCGGCACGATGTGCGCCGCGTCCCCCGCGAGGAAGAGCCTTCCGTACTGCATGGGTTCGGTGACGCTGCTGCGCATGGGCAGCACCGCCTTGGAGGTGATGGCCCCGCGGTTGAGCCGCCAGTCCGGGTCGCTCGCGAGGGCGAACCGGGTGTCGAGCTCGTCCCAGATCCGCCCGTCCGGCCACTCGTCCGGATCCGTCCCGTTCGGCACCTGGAGGTAGAGGCGGCTGACGGTCGGGGACCGCATGCTGTGCAGCGCGAATCCGCGGGGCGAGTGCGCGTAGATCAGCTCATCGCAGGAAGGCGGTGCGTCGGCGAGGACGCCGAGCCAGGAATGGGGGTATTCGCGCTCGTAGGTACGGGCGACCGAGGCGGGCAGCGCCGAGCGCGAAACGCCGTGGAAGCCGTCGCAGCCGACGACGAAGTCGCAGTGCAGGACGCGCTCTTCGCCTCCGTAGGTGTATCGCACGGTGGGCCGCGTGCTGTTGCTGGAGAAGACCGTCCCGCGCTCGGGATCGGCGGAGTCCGCATCTGTGCCCGCGGTGATGCCGTCGACGGTGTGTACCTCTGCGTCGAAAAGCAGGGGCGAGGTGTTCTGCAGTTTGGCGAGATGGAGGGAGATGAGGTCTTTGACGATCTCGGTCTGCGCGTAAATGGTCACGCGGCGACCGTCGGCGAGTGAGGGGAAGTCGATGTGGTGTGCGCGGCCGGCGAAGCGCAGTTCGATGCCGTCGTGCACGAGCCCTTCCCGGTCCATTCGTTCGCCAGCTCCGCACCCGCGAAGAACGTCGACCGTGGTCTGCTCCAGCATTCCCGCCCGCTGCCGATGCTCCGCGTACGCGCGGTCGCGGCTCTCCAGTACGACGCTGTCGATGCCGGCCTGGTGCAGCAACCGGGCGAGCAGCAGACCGGCTGGTCCGGCGCCGATGATGGCGACGGTGGTCTCGTGCGGTACGTGCGCGGGCGCGGCCTGCGTTCGCCTTCCGTCCGTCATCAGCGAACGGCTCCGCCTGTCGTGCGCTTGTCTGTCCCGCTCAGGTGTTCGTGGTGCATGCGGTGATCGTCTCAACCGGGCGGCGGTCTGACCAGACCTTACGGAACGCTGACACACGGGGCGGAACGGGCGGTTGCACCAGGGCGCGACCGTAGCGTTGCCTCATGCGCGTATTGATCACAGGTGGAGCGGGGTTCATCGGTTCGCACGTCGTGTGCGCACTGGAGGCGGCGGGTCACGAATCGGTGGTACTCGACACGGCACCGTCAGACCGGGGGCTTGTCGGAGACGTGCGGGACCGGCACGCGGTGTTCCGGGCGCTGGAGGGCGTCGACGCGGTCTGCCACCAGGCCGCCATGGTCGGCCTGGGCAAGGGCTTCAGCGACGCCGCCGAGTACGTCAGCCGCAACGACTTCGGCACGGCCGTGCTCCTCGAGGAGATGGCCGAGGCCGGCGTTCGCGGACTCGTGCTGGCCGGTTCGATGGTGGTGTACGGGGAGGGGCGTTACAGCTGTCCGCTCCACGGGCCGGTGCGTCCCGGACCGCGATCCGTACGGGATCTGGACGGCGGCCGGTTCGAGCCGCCGTGCCCACGCTGCGGCGCGGCGCTCGAGCCCGGCCTCGTCGGTGAGGACGCACCCGTCGACCCGCGGAACGTCTACGCGACGACCAAGCTGGCGCAGGAGCACCTCGCGGCCGCATGGGCGCGCGCGACGGACGGCCGGGTGCTGAGCCTGAGGTACCACAACGTCTACGGCGACGGCATGCCCCGGGACACACCTTACGCGGGCGTGGCCTCCTTCTTCCGGTCGGCGCTGGAGCGTGGCGAAGCTCCGCGCGTGTTCGAAGACGGTGCGCAGCGGCGGGACTTCGTCCACGTCGACGACGTCGCCGCAGCCAATCTCAGGGCGCTGGAGGCGCTGGGCGAGCGGCCGGCGGGGCAGCTGCACGCGTACAACACGGGGAGCGGCACGCCGCATACCGTCGGGGAGATGGCCCACGCGCTGGCCAAGGCGTTCGGGGGGCCGGAGCCGGTGGTGACGGGCGAGTACCGCCTGGGGGACGTCCGCCACATCACTGCTTCCTCCGAGCGGTTCCTGAATGACCTGGGCTGGCGTGCTCAGGTGGATTTCACGGAGGGGATGACGCGCTTCGCCCACGCGCAACTCGCCCCCTCTGCGGCGGTGCCGGTCCTCGCTCGCTGAGCGGTCCCTGTCGTGCGCCGACCGCCTGGGCAAGGGGGACCGTCACCACCCCGGCGGTCGGCGCACGACAGGGGTGTTCACTGCGCTGCGGGGAGGGTGACCTCGAAGCAGCAGCCTCCCGGCACGTTGCGCACCGCCGCCCGCCCCCGGTGTGCTTCGACGATGCCGCGCACGATCGCCAACCCCAGTCCGGCGCCTTCGGTGGGGGTGCGGGCGTCGGTCCCGCGCCAGCCGGTGTCGAACACCCGGGGGAGGTCACCTGCCGGTATGCCGCCGCACTGATCGGTGACCGACAGCACCACGGTGCGGGCTTCCCGCCGCGCGGCGACAGCGACTGTGCCGTCAGCGGGTGTGCGGTGGATCGCGTTGACGAGGAGGTTGGCGAGGACCCGTGTCATCTCCCGGCCGTCCACTTCGACCGGGACCTGTTCGACGCCTTCCTCGGCCAGGCGCACCCCGCGTTCCACCGCGAGGGCGTCGGCTCCGGCGATGGCGTCACACACGAGGTCGTACACGGATACGCGGGTGGGGGAGAGGGTGAGGGAACCGGCCTGGATGCGCGAGAGTTCGAAGAGGTCGCCGACCATTCCCGTCATGCGTTCCACCTCTCCGCGGATCTGACGGTGGTAGCGGGCGGGGTCCTCCGCGATGCCGTCCTCGAGGGCTTCGGCCATGGCCCGCAGGCCTGCGAGCGGCGAACGCAGGTCGTGCGAGATCCAGGCGACCAGTTCGCGGCGTGAGGCCTCCAGGGCTCGTTCGCGTTTCCGGGACGCCGCAAGCCTCGTGCTGGTGTCTTCCAACTGTCTCGCGAGAGCTGTGAGTTCGGCTGGCATGGGGGTGGCGGGCGCCACGAAACCCCCGTCGCGGGGCCGTGGAAGCACGCTCGAAAAGCGGCTTCCGCTCCCGTCGCTGTCGCTGTCGCCGTTGCCGAAGCCGTCTTCGCCCAGCGTGCGCGCCGCCTGCTCCAGGGCCCGGTGACCGCTGATCACCCAGCGGCCGAGGAGCAGCGCCGTCACCGTGGCCGTCACGGCGGCGACGGCGCAGACCGTCGTCACCACACCGAGATCGTGCTTGTTGAGCAGCATCGCCCATGCCACGGACAGCGTGCCCGCCAGCATCGAGCCGACCGCCACGGCGGTCAGCACGGCGAGCGAGACAGCGACCGATCTGCGGCGCAGGGCCCGGAGCGCCAACAGGCCGGCGAGGCCCACGGCGGCCGCGCCGAGAGCCGCGTGCAGTGCGATGAGCAGAAGGTCACGCACCTGCGCCTCCGCGGTCCGCACCGGCCTCCGGGTCTTCCGCTGCACCTCTCGCGCCAGGATCGTCGAAGCGGTAACCGACGCCCCACACCGTGGTGATCAGACGCGGATGTGCGGGATCGGCTTCGACCTTGTGCCGCAGACGCCGCACGTGCACCGTTACCGTCGACAAGTCGCCGAAGTCCCAGCCCCACACATGGGTCATCAACTCCTCGCGGCTGAAGGCCCGTCCCGGATTCCGCAGGAAGTGCGCCAGAAGGTCGAACTCGCGCAGCGTCAGCGCCAGAGGGCCGCGCGCGTCGGAGACCGTACGGGCGGCAGGGTCGAGCGTGATGCCGCCTCCGCCCAGCAGCGGCCCCTGGACGGGCTGCGCGGCCGCGCGGCGCAGCACCGACTCGACGCGCAGCACCAGTTCGCGGGGGCTGAAGGGCTTGGTGACGTAGTCGTCGGCGCCTACCTCGAGACCGAGGATGCGGTCCTCCTCGTCGCCGCGCGCGGTCAGCATCACCACGGGGACAGGGCGTTCCTCGCGGAGCTTCCGGCACACTTTCAGACCGTCCAGGCCGGGCAGCATCAGGTCCAGCACGACGAGGTCGGGCGGAGCGGCCTGTGCGCGGTCGAGGGCCGCGGGCCCGTCGGCGGCGCGGTCGACCGTGAAGCCGGACCTGTCGAGGTAACCGGCCACCACTTCCGTCACGGTCGGGTCGTCGTCGACGACCAGTACCCGGCGGCGGGGCGGCGGCATGGGCATCGTTCGCATGCCGGCGAGTCTGGCACCGGCGACGGCTCCTGGGGATGTGCGGAACCCGCTCAGGGCGCTGACGTCAGGCTTCCGTAAGGTGCGTCGGTCCCTTATGTCCGTTCTGGGTTCGTAGGGTGAGGCAGATGACCAACTCCCAGCCATGGCAGGGCGACCTCGTCCTCCCCTGCCTCAACGAGGCCGAGGCGCTGCCCTGGGTCCTGAAGCGGATTCCGGCGGGATGGCGGGCTGTCGTCGTCGACAACGGCTCGACGGACGGGTCCGCCGCGATCGCCCGCGAGCACGGGGCGCACGTCGTGCACGAGACGCGCCGCGGCTTCGGAGCCGCCTGCCACGCCGGACTGCTCGCCACGCAGGCCGAGTTCATCGCCTTCTGCGACTGCGACGCCACCCTGGACCCCGGCGCGCTGCCACGTGTCTCCGCACCCGTCCGGGCGGGCGAGGCGGATCTCGTACTGGCGCGACGGCGTCCGGTACGGCGCAACGCCTGGCCGCTGCACGCGCGTGTCGGCAACCGGGTCCTGTCACGGATGGTGCGACGGCGCACCGGAGTACGCCTGAACGACCTCGGGCCGATGCGTGTGGCACGGCGCGAGGCGCTGCTGGATCTCGGACTGAGTGACAGGCGCAGCGGCTACCCCCTGCAGATGGTGGTGCGCGCAGCCGATTCGGGCTGGCGGATCACCGAGACCGAGGTCGACTACCTGCCGCGGGCGGGGAAGTCGAAGGTGACCGGGACCTGGAGGGGCACCTGGCACGCGGTCCGGGACATGCGGGCGGTGCTGCGATGACCGGAGTTCCCCGCGCCGGAAGGAACGCCGCCGTGCCCTGTCCGGACGGCACGGCTCAGGAACCGCTGCCCCGGACGGCCGTGGCCCCCTCGCAGCTACGCGCCTCCTCGCCCTCCGGGACGACGGTCCTCGTCATCGCGAAGGAACCCGTACCCGGCCGCGTGAAGACACGGCTGACCCCGCCGTACAGCCCGTCGGAAGCGGCCCGGCTGGCAGAGGCCGCACTCCACGACACGCTGTGCACGGTTGCCCGCACACCTGCGCGCAGGCGCGTGCTGGTACTGGACGGACGTCCCGGACCGTGGCTGCCTGACGGATTCGAGGTCGTACCGCAGAGCAAGGGAGGCCTCGACGAGAGGATCGCCTCCGCTTTCGGGCAGTGCGACGGTCCCGCTCTGCTGATCGGCATGGACACCCCGCAGATCACGCCGGGACTGCTGGCGCAGTCGACCGGCCCGCACGCGTGGGATGAACGCGACGCGTGCTTCGGACCTGCCGCGGACGGCGGTTTCTGGGCGCTCGGGTTCCGCCGTCCCCGGCCCGACCTCGTCCGTGGAGTGCCCATGTCCACCTCCCGTACCGGTGAGGTGCAGCGGCGCCGCCTCATCGAGGCGGGGTTGACTGTGCGGGAATTGCCCGTGCTGCGCGACGTGGACACCGCCGACGACGCAGAGCAGATCGCGGCGCACTGTGCCGGAAGCTTCGCTGCGGTGCACGCCGGCCTCAGCCGGGCGGTCGCCCCGTGAGCGCACCGGCACTTCCCTGGTGTGCGGACGCGGACCCGTACGCCGAGGCACTGCGTGCGGGCCGCGGCCCCCTGTTCCTCCGCCGCGCGGACGGTTGGCTGCTGCCGCTGGAGGTGGAGCGGTGGTGCCGGGGCGCCGACTCCGGTGACATGAGCGTTCTGCGGCTGTGCGCGGGCGCCGTTCTCGACATCGGCTGCGGGCCGGGGCGCCTGGTGGCGGCGCTGTCCCGCATGGGGCTGCCCGTCCTGGGTGTGGACACGTCCCCGGTCGCCGTCAGCCGCACGAGGCGGATGGGCGGCGCGGCGCTGAAGCGGTCCGTGTTCGCTCCGCTGCCCGGGGAGGGCCGGTGGCAGTGCGCGCTTCTGCTCGACGGCAACATCGGTATCGGCGGCGACCCGGTGGCGTTGCTGGACCGGGTCCGCGAACTCCTCGCACCTGAGGGACGGTTGTACGTCGAAGCGGCATCCGTCGAGGTGGAGGAGCGGATAGAGGTCCGCCTCGACGACGGCACCGGCGGCTACGGTTCCGCCTTCCCCTGGGCCCGTCTGGGACGCAGTGCGCTGCGCGAGGCGGCCGTCGGAGCCGGCTGGAGCGTCGTGTGTGAATGGCGGTACCAGGAGCGCCCGTTCCTCTGCCTACGGCCTGTCGCCGTGAAGCGCGCAGGGCTGGGAGAGCAGTCCGGTGGCAGGCGGATCACCGCCTCATCGGGACGAGCCGGTCTCCACACGGACGGCTGAAAGGGCGGTCCCGGCCGCGGTATCCGGCTGCCCTCCGGAGCGCTGCGGCGGCGTCCCGCGGTCACCACCCGGTGACGAGCAGATGGTTGACCGTCAGAGCCAGCCCCGCCTGCGCCCCGAGCCACCACCGCGTCGAAGGCGACGGCAGCAGCGCAGTCGCGGGCAGCAGCCACAGTGTGAACGGAAGCCAGATGCGTTCCGTCTCGCCCTTGCTCATCCCCGACAGGTCCGCGGCCAGCAGGCAGCACGCTCCCGCTGCCGTCAGCAGCCTGAGCGCGCCCAGCCGCCGCTCCGGCCCGGCTCCCGTGTCCGGCACGCACGCCCGCCGCAGCGCAGCCACCACAGCGGGACCGACGACCGCCACCTGGGCAGCGAGGTTGCCCCACACGAAGTAGCTGTACGGACGGACGCGTGCCGCGCCCTGGTAGTAGCGCTCGACGAGAGTGAAGTACCCCTCGAACCACCAGAATCCGGCAGCGGTGAAGACGGCGAACCAGGGGGCGATCCCCAGCAGGACGAAGGGCACCGGTCGCACCGTGCGTGCCGCGGCCAGCACACCCAGAGCGACGGCTGCCATCAGGACGAGGCCGTACGACAGGTAGCACGTAAGGCCGAACAGCAAGCCGGAGCAGAGCGCCGCAGTCCGCGGCGCACGCGTCTTCCGTGTCGCCGACAGCGCGAGCAGAGCCACCGCCCAGGCGCTGACCGCCGTGAAGTACCCATCGGCGGACACCCCCATCCACACCGCCGCGGGCGCGAGCACCACGAACGGTGCGCACCGGCGGGCGGCGTCCTCCGTGACCAGCGCGCGGACCGTCACCAGCACCGCCGCAGCAGCGGAGGCGCCCGCTGTGATGGCGAAGGCCGCTGCCCAGCCCCCGCCGCTCAGGCCCAGCCGGTCGAGGCCGACGAAGGTCAGCAGCGCGGCGGGGGGATGGCCGGCGACGTGGGGAGGCCAGTTGTCGGGTGCGTCCATGAGGATGCGGCCGGTGAACTCGCGCAGCGTCGCTCCGACGTCGTGCACCTCGTCGACCGACTGGAGGTACTCGTATCTGGCGGCGAGCCGGTGGGCGACGCCCCTGTGCCATCCGTCAACGAGAGCGAGCGACCAGCTCCACGCCATCGCTCCCGCCCAGCAGACGACGGGAAGAGCGCGCCAGGGCAGAGTCCGGGCAAGGGACGGACCGTAGGCGACGGCCAGTACGGCGACAGTGAGGGCGGCGAAGGTGCCCGGCCCCCAGTGCGGAAGCCAGTACGCCGACATCGGGGGCCAGCGCAGCCGGAGTGTCCCCGCGCTGTCCGGATACGAGCGGCCCACGACAGCGGCGGCGGTGAACAGCAGCGCGGCTGCGGCAACCGCACACAAGTCGAACGGCAGTCCGCGGGAGGGGCGGCGGCTGCCGCACGGGGCTCCGGTGCGACGGCCGTCGCACCGTGAGTCCTGCGGAGTCTGCGCGCCGTCGGCGGGGCCGCCGGCTCCGCGGGCCTTGCCGGTCTTCCCGTCAGCAGAGGGAGGGGGAGTGGTCACCGTTCCACCGTAGGGCGCTGACCAGCGCACTTCGCGTCTCAGGCGGCAGGCGTAAGGCACATGTCATATCCGGCACGTGACGCTGTGCCAGTCGATCCGCCGGCAGCGCGTTCAGTCCGGGTCAGCGGCCTGGAGGGCGGTCACCGGCGGAAGGAACTCGCGGACCAGCGTGCGGTGCCACCAGTCACCGGACTCCCCCCTCTCCTGCCAGGTCGTGAACCGGTAGCGGTAGAGCAGCGCCCGTACGTGGCGCGGCGGCGACTGCGGAAAGGGGTTGTGGCGCAGCAGGCGCAGCGTGTCCCGGTCGCCTTCGAGCAGGCGGGCGACGAAGGGCTCGAACCACCCGTGCGCGTAGCCCGGTGAGAGGGCGGCGAACCACATCTGCCAGTCCAGCCGCAGATGGTACGGAGCGAACTGGCGCGGTGCGCGGCTCACGTCCCCCGGCTTGCCCTTGAACTCGTACTCCCGCCAGCGGGTGTTCTCCGTCAGCCGCTCCTCGTCGGTGCCTTCGATCACGATCTCGTGGCGCAGCCTGGTGACGCTGCCGAACGCCCCGTAAGTGTTGGCCAGATGGAGCGTGTTGAACGAGGCGTTCATCTGCTGGCGGCGGCTGACCATGTTGCGCACGGGCCAGTAACTGAGCACCACCATCACCGCGGTGACGGCGCAGACCAGCACCGTGAACCACAGCGGCGTCTCTCCGAAAGAGGGCGGAGCCGCGAGGGAGGAGCTGTCCACGGCCGAGACGGCGAGGACGATCGTCAGCCAGTTCAGCCACGAGAAGTTCCCCGACAGCACCAGCCACAACTGCGTGACGATGACGGCGACCGCGGCGACAGTGGCAACGGGCTGCGGCAGCAGCAGCCCGAAGGGCACGACGAGTTGCGCCACATGGTTCGCCGCCACCTCCACACGGTGCAGCGGCTTCGGCAGCCGGTGGAAGAACCAGCTGAGCGGCCCCGGCATGGGCTGCGTCTCGTGGTGGTAGTCCAGGCACGTCAGCTCCCGCCAGCACCTGTCGCCGCGCCACTTGATGAGGCCGGCTCCGAACTCGACGCGGAAGAGCAGCCAGCGCAGCAGCCACAGGACCAGTACGGGCGGCGCTGTTCGCGCGTTGCCCAGGAAGATCGCCAGAAAGCCGGCCTCCAGCAGAAGCGACTCCCAGCCGAAGCCGTACCAGAGCTGCCCGACGTTGACGATCGAGAGGTACAGCAGCCACAGCGCCGCCCACATCAGCATCGACAGCCACAGCGGAACGGCGTCGGCGGCCCCCGCCGCGACCGCCGCGGCGAGACCCGCCCCCGCCCAGGAGCAGCCCGCGAACAACCGGTCCGAGTAGCGCCAGTGGAAGAGGCTGGGCGAAGCGCGGAACGGTACGCGCCGCACGAACACGGGTACGGGCGTGAGCCCCCGCGAACCGATGAGCGCGCGGAACTGCAGTGCAGTGGAGACGAACGCGACCAGATAGATCCCCGCCAGCGCACGCTGCAGTACGAGCCGGCTCAGCCAGTAGTCGGATGCCGCAAACCAGTCCATGGAGCACGGATACCACCCGCGGGCGTTCTCACGAGCGCCAAGTGGGGCGAGCCGCCGCTGCGCGGCCCCGTGCGATGCTGTGGCCTGCAAGTCGTGTACGCGTGAGGGGAATGCCGTGCCGTTGACCGACATGCCGCTGGAGGCGCTCCGCGCGTACCGGCCCTCAGTCCCGGAGCCGGAGGACTTCGACGACTTCTGGACGGGCACCCTCGCAGCCGCGCGCGAGGCCGCGACGGCGGCCGCCCCCGCGGAGTTCCGGCGCCTGACGGAGTCCCCGTTGCGCACGGTCGAGGTCTACGACGTGCGGTTCCCCGGCTGGGGCGGTCAACCGGTCGCAGCCTGGCTGCTGCTCCCGGCAGGTGCCGACCGTCCGCTGCCCGCGGTCGTCAGCTACATCGGCTACAGCGGCGGCAGGGGACTGCACACCGACCATCTGCTGTGGAGCGCGGCGGGCTACGCCCACCTGGTGGTCGACAGCCGTGGCCAAGGACACGACACTCCGGACCCGGATCCCCTGCCGGGCCCGCAGTACGTGGGCGGATTCATGACGCGCGGCATCGACGGCCCCGAGCACCACTACTACCGTCGTCTGATCACCGACGCCGTACGGGCTGTCGACGCCTTGCGGGCGCACCCGGCCGTCGACCCCGCCCGTATCGCCGTGACGGGCCACAGTCAGGGCGGGGGAATGGCGCTCGCGGTGGCCGGACTCCTCGGCGCGGAAGTGGCCGCCTGCCTGCCGGACGTGCCGTTCCTGTCCCACATCCGTCGCGGCGTCGAACTCGCGGCCGCGGGGCCGTATCCGGAGGTCGCCCACTACCTGGGCGTGCACATGCGCATCGCCCCGGAAAGGGTCTTCACCACGCTCAACTACTTCGACGGGCTGCACTTCGCGAGGCGGGCCACGGTCCCCGCGCTCTTCAGCGTGGCGCTGATGGACCCCGTCTGCCCTCCGTCGACAGTATTCGCCGCCTTCAACGCCTATGAGAGCGGCGACAAGGAGGTCGTCGTCTGGGAGTTCGGCGACCACGGGGGCGGCCGCGGCTCGCAGACGCCCGAGGCGCTGCGCTGGCTCCGCTCCCACGGCCTGTCGCCCGACCCCGTCGACGGTTCGGGCAGCCGCTGAGCCCATCAGCGCCCGCCGCCCGGCCGCTAGCCCACCTTGTCGGAGGCCGCGCCCACCGCCACACCGAGTACCACGAGGGCGCAGGCTGCGAAGATCTCGTAGCCCTCGAGGAATCCGACGCGGTGGATGAGACCCCAGCCGTCGAACCAGCCGGAGAAGTGGTGGACGGCACCGCCCACTCCCTGCACGATCAGGACGAAACTGATGAAGCCCAGAATCTTGTTCATGACGGCACGCTAGGAGGGGCCGCCTCCGGAGCGCTGTCCGCCGAAGGCAGCCGCCGCCGCGACTTAAGTCGCCGCCACGGCCTTTTACTGCGACCCCGCCCGCCGGGAGCGGGCCTCACTCCGTTCCGGCCTCGCCCGGCCCGGGCAGCACCAGGTCCCGCTTGAGGACCTTCCCCATGTCGTTGCGTGGCAGAGCCTTCAGACAGTGCACCGTGCGCGGCCGCTTGTACGGGGCGAGCTGCCCGGACACGAACTCCGTCAACTCTTCCGAGGACGGCGGCTGCGCGGGGTCGGTGGCCACGATCCACGCCACGACGTGCTCGCCGAGGTCCGGGTCGGGCGCGCCCGTCACCGCGACCTCGGCGACCTTCGGGTGCTCCAGCAGGACGTTCTCGATCTCCCCCGCCCCGATCTTGTAGCCGCCGCTCTTGATGAGGTCGGTGCCCTTGCGGCCCACTAGGCGCACGTTGCCCTCACCGTCCAGCGTCGCCATGTCCCCGGTGCGGAACCAGCCGCCGTCGAATGCGTCGGCTGTCGCGTCCGGACGGTTGAGGTACTCGGTGAAGAGGTTCGGCCCCCGCACCTGCACCTCCCCGACGACGTCCGCGCCGGTCCCGCCGCCGGAGCCGACGCGCTGCCCCGACTCGTCCACGAGACGCAGGTCGACGTCGGACAGCGGCACCCCCACCGTTGCCGGCCGGGGTTCGCCGCCGGCGCGCACGCTGGTGTTGATCAGCGTCTCGGACATGCCGTACCGCTCGATGACGTGACGTCCCGTCGCGGCGGTGATGCGCTCGTGGTCCGAGAGCGGCAGGGGAGCGGAACCGGAGACCAGCAGCCTCGCTCCGGACAGCGCCGTCACCAGCCCCGGTTCGCTCTCCAGCGCCTCCGCGAGCCGGTGGTACATCGTCGGCACACCGAAGAGCATCGTGCCCCCGGCCGAAAGGGCGGCCGCGACGCCCTCGGGTGAGAACCGGCCGAGGTGGTGCAGCGTCCCGGCGCGGCGCAGGGGTCCGAGCACTCCGAGGATCAGGCCGTGCACGTGGAAGAGGGGCAGGCCGTGGACCAGTACGTCGTCCTCGGTCCACTCCCACGCGTCGGCCAGTGCGTCCAGGTTGCTGGCGACGGCGCGCCGGGAGAGGACGACTCCCTTCGGCGGCCCCGTCGTGCCCGAGGTGTACACGATCAGACCGGCCGACTCCGGATCCGGATCGGGAGCCGAGGCCCAGTGCGCTGAGGCACCGTCGACGTGCGTCGCGACGTCCGCCCGGGGCAGCCCGGCCAGGGTCTCCGGCAGCGTGGTCTCCGCTGCGGCGAGCACCAGGGAAGGCGAACTGTCGGCGACGATGTGCGCGAGCTCCCGCTCCCCGCTGCGGGGATTGACCGGCACCGCGGGCACCCCCGCCAGCAACGCGGCCACGACCGCGACGCCCGTCTCCAGGGTCGGGGTGGCCCACACCAGGATTCGGTTCGCGTCCCCCAGGCGGACCGCCGTCTCCCCGGCTGCGGCGGCGAGTTGGCTGTAGCTGAGCGTGCGGTCGCCGAAACGCAGCGCCGTGCGGTCGGGCACGGCGTTCAGCGCGGGGAAGAGCGAGGACACCCGGCTTCCTCCTTCGTGATCCGGATCGGGAACCGTCAGCATCTCATCCGCCCGCACCGCGGTGACCAGGCGTGCGCCGGGAGTCCCGGCGCGGCGGTCATCCACCTGTCGCGTGCGGGAAGAGCGAGGTGAACGCGTCCATGGGATCCGTCAGGCCGCGCGAGAAGGGCGAGTCGAACCGCCAGACGAGGAAGAGCAGGAACGCAATGAGTGCAGTGAACAGTCCCGCCAGCAGCAGCTCCCTGGCGGACCGCTGGATCTGCAGGGCGAAGAGCATCCCGACCGACACCACCGCGCCCGCGAAGAGGCCGAGCCACACCACCCCCGGCAGGGTCGGTTCGGCGCTTCCCTCCCGCTCCGTGCGGGCGGCGTCGACGGCGGCGACCTTCTCCGCCATCGCCACGTACGCCTGCTCCTCGCGTGTCGTGCGAGGCGCGAACTCGAGGACGTCCTCGCGGAGTTCCGCGAGCAACTGTTCCCCACGCTGCGTCAGTTCGCCGTTCTCCTTCATGTGCGGCCATTCGGTCGCGACCGTGTGGCGCACGTACGCGCGGACGTCCGACCTGATGCGGTCGCGCTCAGCAGAGGGAAGGACCTGCGCGCGCTCGTACACCTCGTGCAGGGCCTGGGCCTCGTCCCCGACCACCTCGTCGGCGACGTTGCGGGCCTCCCAGACACCGGCGATCGCCAGCCCCAGCACGATCGCGTACACCACGCCGATCATCATCGTCATGTACTCGATCACGTCCGGTGTCTCGGACGGGTCGGTCTCCGTGGTGCGCCGCTGCCGCAGTACCACGACGCTCACCACGAGGGCGCAGGCCATGAGGATGCCGAGGACCAGGACGAGCCAATCGGGCATGGGTTTCTCCCGTGAGGTCGGATGCGGTGGTGTGCGCAAGCGCGCGGCCGGTTGAACGGCCGCCGGCAGTACGGCGGCCCTTCAGCGGGGCAGGGTCAGCCGGAGAACGGGGACGAGCCGGACGTGCCGGTGCGGGACGACGACGTGCCGCGGCTGCTGCGGGAGCGCAGAGCGGCCGCCGCCAGTACGGCCGGGGCCACGATCAGCAGGGTGCGGGTGACCAGTGGCAGCTCGCCCTCGGAGTCCCGTTCGACGGGGGTGAGCTGCGCGGGCACCGGCCGCCGGGACGCGGCCGGTGCGGGCGGGGAAGGGGCCTTCGCCACCGGCTCGCGGGCGGCAGGCGAGGACGGCGCCGGCGCCGGACGGGAGGGCGCCGCCGGCCGGTGCACGGCCGGAGACGGGGGCGTCGAGCTGCGGGAGGGCGTCGGCTCGGGCTCCGGCGGTGGGGGCTCCGCGGGCGGAGGAGGGGAGGGTTCGGGCGGCGGCGGGGGAGTGGGCCGCGGCGTTTCAGGCACGCACGCGCAACCGGCCTCCACCCGCACCCGTACGCCTCCGGCCACGACGACGAGCTCCGCGCCGGGGCAGCGCCCGTGCCGCGTCGTCAACTCGGCCCCCGCATCGCCCGCTTGGACCGAGAGATGTGAACCACCGGCCGTGGCGTGCCCGTTCACGTCCGCCGGGGGAGGAGGCTGACGCGTCTCCGGCGGACGGGCATCGCCGCCGCCGGTCTGCGCGGAGGGTATGCCGGTGCGGTGGGATCCGGGTGGCCCGGGCGGGGACCAGGCCGCTGCGGGAGCGACACAGCCCAGGGCAAGGGCCGTACCGCACAGGACTGTTGCCGCTGCGCCATGCCATCTCAGCAAGAGGTGCCGTCGGTTCACACGGTCGAGAATGTGCCGGGACGGGGATGCTTCGTGGTGGCATCCCGTCAGCTTTCCCCCGAAGTGCTGAATTCTCCGCTGATGCCGGTTGGCGGACGGTTGCGCCGGTCCACGCGCTCAGCGTGCGGCGGCGTACGGCAGCGGGTCGCTCAGCACCGTGCGCACCACCGAGTGCGCCGCCCCGAGCGACGGGCCGGCGCTTCCGATCGCGGAGACGGCCAGCTCCGGCACGGCGCCCGGCGCCGCGGTGCGCCGCCGCAGCTCCGCTTCGAGAGAGGGCAGCAGCCAGGGCGCCAGCCCGGCGAGCGTTCCGCCCAGCACCACCGCCCGCGGGTCGAGAAGGTTGACGGCCGCCGCGAGCGCGATGCCGAGCGCTCCGCCCGCCCGGCGCAAGGCCGCCAGCGCATCCGGGTCGCCGCGCTCGGCCCGGGCCTGCAGCTCGGCGAGCGCCGCGCTGCGGCCGCCCGCTCCCGACGCCTCGACGCCCGCGGCGCCGAGCATCGCGGCCTCTCCCGCGTACTGCTCCAGGCAGCCCGATCCTCCGCAGGCGCAATCGGGGCCGTCGGGCTCCACGGGTACGTGGCCCAGCTCGCCTGCGAATCCCCGCCTGCCGCGCAGGAGTTCCCCGTCCAGCACGACGGCCGCCCCGATGCCGACCTCGGCGGAGACGTGGACGAAGTCGGCCGGTGCGTCCTCCGGCTCCCGCTGCCACAGCTCGGCGAGCGCGCCGAAGTTGGCCTCGTTGTCGACGGTCAGCCGGAGGGGGCCGGGCAGGTGTTCGGCGATGTCGGTGTCGTGCCAGCCGAGGTTCGGGGCGTGCACCACGGTCGTGGAGGAGCGGGTGACCAGACCCGGTACGGCCACGGCCAGACCTGCGGGCCGCAGACCGGCCGCGCCGGCGTCGGCCGAGACGCGTTCGGTGAGCGACCCCAGCCGCCGCAGCACGGACGCCGGGCCCTCTCCGCGGTTCGGCGCCTCGTCCGTCCGGCGGGCCCGTACCTGACCGCGCAGGTCGACGGCGCACACGGTGAGGTGGTCCACTCCGATCTCGGCGCCGAGACCGCACGGCCCGAGGTCGGTCAGCGCGAGCGCGTTGCCCGGTCTGCCGACGCCTCCGGAGCGCCCGGGCCCCAGCTCCACGAGGAACCCCGCACGCAGCAGCTCCTCGACGAGAGTGGAGACCGACGCCCTCGTCAGTCCGATCCGCGCGGCGACGGCAGCGCGTGAGACCTGGTCCGCCTCGGCGACCGCGTACAGCACCCGGGACAGGTTGCGCCGCCGCATCTCCCGCTGCGAGCTGGGCGCGGGGATCGCCATCAAGGTCCCATCCTCCGGGGGTGTTTCGGGAAAGAGCGAGTGCCGCGGCTCAGGGCCGCCGCAGCAGCGTATCCGCACCTGAGAGGGCGTCCGCGATCCGGGTCAGGGCGGCATCGTCGCGGGAGACGGCTTCGTAGGCGGGCCCCTCGGCGGTGCCCCACCGGCGCGCCACCGCGGCCGGATCCTCCTCCAGCAGCAGCCCCGCCGCCTGCGCCGCCGCGCCGAGCGCCACCAGCTCCTCGGCGCGCGGCACCTGCACCGGCCTGCCCGACAGGCGCCGCACCGTCTCGCGCCACGCCGTGCCCTTCGCGCCGCCGCCGATCAGCAGCAGCGGTGCGTCCGGGCGGCCGCCGTCCCCGAGTACCTGGTCGAGGGCGCGCAGCAGGGAGAAGACGGCGCCGTCGTAGGCGGCCTGCAGGACCTGGCCCGCGGTCGTGCTGTGCCGCAGGCCGCTCAGCAGCCCTGAGGCGTAGGGCAAGTTGGGGGTGCGCTCACCGTCGAGGAAGGGCAGGAGCGCGAGATCTCCGCCGCTCTCCACCGCTTCCCTGTCGAGGGAGAGCAGCGTCGCGACGCGGTCCACGGCGAGCGTGCAGTTGAGGGTGCACGCCAGGGGCAGCCAGTCTCCGCGCGCGTCCGCGAAACCGGCGACGGTGCCCGTGGGGTCGGCGGGCCTGCGCTCGGAGACGGCGTAGACGGTGCCCGAGGTGCCCAGGCTCAGCACCGGCAGGCCGGGCGTCAGGCCGAGCCCGAGAGCGGCGGCCATGTTGTCGCCCGTACCGGCGGCGACGAGCGCGCCGGCGGGCAGCGGCAGCCCCGGCCGCACGGTGCCCGCGGCCTCACCCGGTTCGAGGACGCGCGGCAGCAACTCGCGGGAGAGTCCGACGAGTTCCAGCATCTCCTCGTCGTAGGACCCGTCGGCGCCCGCCCACCATCCGGTACCGGAGGCGTCGCCGCGGTCGGTGGTGCCCGCACCGGTGAGGCGTCCCGTCAGGTAGTCGTGCGGAAGCCGGACGGCAGCGGTCGCCGCCGCTGCGTCCGGTTCGTTCTCGCACAGCCACGCCCACTTGGTGACGGTGAAGGCGGGCGCGGGGACGCTCCCGATGCGGTCGGCCCACGCCTGCGGCCCGCCCAGTTGTTCGACGAGCCGGTCGCTCTGCGGCGCGGACCGTACGTCGTTCCACAGCAGGGCCGGCCGCACGGGCCGTCCCGCGGCGTCCAGGGTGACGAGTCCGTGCTGCTGGCCGCCCACCGAGACGGCCGACACCTCCCGGACGGCCGGACCGCACTGTTCGAGAGCCCCCTCCAGAGCGCTCCACCACTCCTCCGGGTCGCTCTCGTGACCCGGTCCCGGGGTGACGGTGTGCGGCGCCTGGCCCCGTGCGACGACCTGGCCCGTGGCGGCGTCGACGACGAGCGCCTTGGTCGACTGCGTCGAGCTGTCCACGCCGACGACGAGCGGTCCCTCTGGTGCGGACATGAACCCCTCAGCTCCCTCTTCGACGTCTTCCCACGGTGCGTCCCTGCGCGCATACTAATTTGTCAACAGTCATGACGAATAGGGGTCGCGCGCCGCGCCGCCCCGCTCGGACACATGGGGAGAGAGGCGGCAGGATGAACTATCGGCCGACACCCGACGACAAGTTCAGCTTCGGCCTGTGGACCGTGGGCTGGCTGGGGCGCGACCCCTTCGGCGAGGCGACCCGCACACCGCTCGACCCGGTGGAGGCCGTGGGACGGCTGTCCGAACTCGGGGCGTACGGGATCACGTTCCACGACGACGACCTCATCCCCTTCGGCACCTCGCCGTTCGAACGCCACGCCCACGTCAAGCGGTTCCGGCAGGCGCTGGAGTCCACCGGGATGACCGTCCCGATGGCGACGACGAACCTCTTCTCGCACCCCGTCTTCAAGGACGGCGCCTTCACGGCCAACGACCGCGACGTACGCCGCTACGCCCTGCGCAAGACGATGCGCAACATCGACCTCGCGGCCGAACTGGGCGCACGGACCTACGTGGCCTGGGGCGGCCGCGAGGGGGCGGAATCGGGTGCCGCGAAGGACGTGCGGGCGGCGCTGGACCGCATGAAGGAAGCCTTCGACTTCCTCGCCCAGTACGTCACCGAGCAGGGATACGGCCTGCGCTTCGCCATCGAGCCGAAGCCGAACGAACCGCGCGGCGACATCCTGCTCCCGACGGTCGGGCACGCCCTGGCGTTCATCGACCGCCTGGAGCGGCCCGAACTCTTCGGCGTCAACCCCGAAGTGGGCCACGAGCAGATGGCCGGTCTGAACTTCCCGCACGGCATCGCCCAGGCCATGTGGTCTGGCAAGCTCATCCACCTCGACCTCAACGGGCAGTCGGGCATCAAATACGACCAGGACCTGCGCTTCGGGGCGGGCGACCTGCGCTCCGCCTTCTGGACGGTCGACCTGCTGGAGAGCGGAGGGTACGAAGGCCCCCGGCACTTCGACTTCAAGCCCCCGCGCACCGAGGACTACGACGGCGTATGGGCGTCCGCCGCGGCCTGCATGCGCAACTACCT
Organism: Streptomyces sp. WMMB 714; assembly: GCF_900090125.1. Taxonomy (NCBI): domain Bacteria; kingdom Bacillati; phylum Actinomycetota; class Actinomycetes; order Kitasatosporales; family Streptomycetaceae; genus Streptomyces; species Streptomyces sp. WMMB 714. The sequence goes on along the minus strand of NZ_FMHJ01000001.1, from coordinate 518,733 downwards.
GATCCTCCGCGAACGGGCCGCCGCCTTCCGCGCCGATCCCGCCGTACAGGAGGCGCTGCGCGCCTCACGGCTCGACCAGCTCGCCCGGCCCACCCTGGGAGAGGGGGAGACGCCGGCCCAACTGCTCGCGGACACCGCGTCCTTCGAGGAGTTCGACGTGGAGGCCGCAGCCGAGCGGGGCATGGCCTTCGAACGCCTGGACCAGCTGGCGGTGGACCATCTCCTCGGCGTGTGAGACGCGGCCCCGTACTCCTTCGCGGTACTCCTTCGCGCCGGCCTCCGGAGCGGCTTCCGATCAGCGCCGGTCCGCGTCCCGGGGAACGGACTCGGGGAGGCCGAACTTGCGGAAGAGGTCGTCGCCGAAGAAGGCGGTCACCCGCTCGACGCTGTCCCGGCCCAGAGTGAGGACGTGCAGCTGGAACGGGAGGTAGTCCCCGCCCTCGTGCCGGCTGTACAGCGCGAAGGCGGGCTGCCCGTTCGCCGCGGTGGGCAGCATCAACCCTTCGCCGGGGCCTATAGGGCACTGTGCGCCGATCAGCCGCGCTATGGCGTCCCGGCCGCGGAACCACTCCGGGAACGGAGGCATCTCCCAGACGGCGTCCTCCTTGAACAGCTGCACGATCGCCGACACGTCGCTGTTCTCGAACGCCTTGGCGTAGCGGTCGAGCAGCTCGCGCTGCGCCGGGTCGGTGGGTTCGGAGAGATCCTCCTCGGTGAGCTCGGCCTCCTGCAGCTGCGCCCGCGCGCGCTGCAGGGCGCTGTTGACGCTCGCCGTGGTGGTGTCCAGCAGCTCCGCGACCTCGGCCGCACGCCACTTGAGCACCTCCCGCAGCAGCAGTACGGCCCGCTGGCGGGGCGGAAGGTGCTGAAGCGCGGCGACGAGGGCGAGCCGCATGCTGGAGCGCGTGACGACGACCGCGGCCGGGTCGGACGGCTGCTCGCCCCGGAACATCGCGTCGGGCACCGGCTCCAGCCACGGCACGTCCGGCGCCTCGACCACCGGGCGCTCGGGGTCGTCGCTCGGCGCGCCCAGACCTGAGGGCAGCGGACGCCGGCCCCGGCTCTCGATGGCGGTCAGGCAGGCGTTCGTGGCGATCCGGTACAGCCAGGTGCGCAGGGAGGAACGCCCTTCGAAGCGGTCGGCGGCGCGCCAGGCCCGCAGGTAGGTGTCCTGGACCAGGTCCTCCGCGTCGTGCACCGAACCCATCATCCGGTAGCAGTGCGCCAGCAGTTCCCGCCGGTACGGCTGTGCCCGGTCGAGCAGGTCGTCACGGCCCGGCGGGGCGTCGGTAGCAGGCGCAGTGAGGGAGTCGCCGCGGGTGCCGTCTGTCATCGTTTCGCCTTTCGCCTTGTCCGACGCTGCGGAGAGCCTGCCAGGTGCAGCACGAGTTTGTCGCAAGAATGTGCGAATAACTTGAGGAGGCTCCGCGTATAGAGCTACCGATATGGACATTCTCCGCCCATATGGTGCCCGATCGGAATGGGGCGGGAGGTAAAGAAGCGCGAGGACCTGTCTTCGGATCTCCGCGCATCCGCGACGGCAACCACAGCAGTTCTCCCGCTCCGCGGGAGGTGTCCCAGCGTTGCCGGAGTCATCCGAGCACGCCCGCTACGAGGACGGTCGTGCGCCTTGCGATGCGCTGCATCCGACGCCGCGGCCCGATCCACGGCGATCCGAACGGCAGACCCTGGTTGAGTCCTTCTCGGCGGACCCGGCGAGAGTGGCGGGCGGGAGAAGCGGTGCGAGGGGGTCGGGTGCGCGACCGCGACCCGGGGCGCCATTTTGGGCACAGTGCAACGGCGGTGCGACGTGGCCGGAGTGGGTTCGGCCGTCGCGCCGCCGGTGCGCGGCGGTTCTCAGCTGTTCTTGCCGCGGCGCCGCTTGCGCTCCCGGCGGCGGCTCTTGCTGAAGAACCAGCCCGCCGGGGGTTCGTCCGCGCGCCAGGGCTGCGGCTCCGGCGGCCGGTCCCGCCAGCGCTCCTGCAGCATCCTCGTCCTCGCGGCGGGCTCCTTCGACTCGGCGCCTCGTATGAACTCCTCGTCCAGTACGAGGTCCTCTTCCCAGTCGCCCTTCCCGGCGCCCTCGTCCGCGCTGCCGCCCCCCGGCCTGTCGTCCATCAAGCTGCCTCCGTCCGGTCTGCGGCCGGCCGGTCCGGCCCGCCGGGATCTCTTTGTGGAACGCCTTCCCCGTCGCACGCGTTCCGCGCGCATCACGGCGGCGGGAGAGGGCAAGCGGGGCGAGTGGTGAAAGCGGGTGCGGATGCGAACGCGGAGAAGGGGTGCGAAGAAGGGGTGGAGAGAAGGTGCGGGTGTCCGGGAAGGCCGACGGGTCCTATGCCTGCTTTCCTGCGCGGCGCCCGGGATGTCCGACCTCGCTGGGCAGGCGTCTGTTCACTGTCCGCTATGAGACTCAGGTCACCTTGACCGGCTGCTCGATGCGGGTTTCTAGTGGCCCATTGACTCTGACTGCGGAGTGATTTCTCGCAGAAGCCTTCGAATGGAGCGCAGAACGAGATTTCGCCCAGGGAACTGAAGGAACGTAGAGATGGGCGTGCGACAGTCGAATGTGACAGAGGGTGCTGAGGGCGAGCACTCAGGGCACCCGCCTTCCCCGGAAGGGCCCGCGGAGCAGGATTCCCTGAAGGCCGGACTGAAGAACCGGCACCTGTCGATGATCGCGATCGGCGGAGTCATCGGAGCCGGGCTCTTCGTCGGCTCGGGAGCGGGCATCGCCAAGGCCGGGCCGGGAATCCTCGTGTCCTATCTGCTGGCCGGGCTGCTGGTGGTGCTCGTCATGCGGATGCTCGGCGAGATGGCCGCGGCGAACCCCTCGTCGGGTTCCTTCTCCACCTACGCCGACCGCGCACTCGGGCGGTGGGCGGGCTTCACCATCGGCTGGCTCTACTGGTTCTTCTGGGTCGTCGTCCTCGCCGTCGAGGCGACGGCGGCCGCCACCATCCTCACCGGATGGCTCCCGTCCGTCCCCCAGTGGGCCTGGGCGCTGATCGTGATGGTGCTGCTGACCGCCACCAACCTCGCCTCCGTCGGCTCCTACGGCGAGTTCGAGTTCTGGTTCGCCGGGATCAAGGTCGTCGCGATCACCGCCTTCATCGTGATCGCGGGGCTCGCCGTCTTCGGGCTGCTGCCCGGCTCCGAGGCCACCGGCACCTCGAACCTGACCGACCACGGAGGATTCCTGCCGAACGGGCCGGGAGCGATCCTCTCCGGCATGCTGCTCGTCGTCTTCTCCTTCATGGGCAGCGAGATCGTCACCCTCGCCGCCGGCGAGTCCGCCCATCCGGAGAAGATGGTGCGCCGCGCCACGAACAGCGTGATCTGGCGCATCGGCAGCTTCTACCTGGGTTCGATCCTCCTTGTCGTCATGCTGCTCCCGTGGAACTCCAAGGCAGTGGTCGACGAGGGCCCGTACGTCGCCGCGCTGAACGAGATCGGCATCCCGCACGCGGGCACGATCATGGACGTGATCGTGGTGACCGCGGTCCTCTCCTGTCTCAACTCCGGCCTCTACACCGCTTCGCGCATGGCCTTCTCGCTGGGCAGGCGCGGCGACGCGCCCAAGTCCTTCTCGCAGGTGGACAAGCGGGGCGTGCCGGCGGTGGCGATCTGGTCCTCGGTGGCCTTCGGGTTCGTCGCGGTGATCTTCAACTACACCTCGCCGGACACCGTCTTCCAGTTCCTCCTCAACTCCTCCGGAGCCGTCGCGCTCTTCGTGTGGCTCGTCATCTGCCTCTCGCAGCTGCGGATGAGGCCGATGATCGAACGGGAGACCCCGGAGCGGCACACGGTGCGCATGTGGCTGTACCCCTACCTGACGTACGCCACCATCGGGCTGATCCTCTTCGTCATCGGCTACATGTTCTACGACAAGGAGGGCCGGGAGCAGATGGTGATGTCCGTCGCCGTCGGCGTGGTCGTCCTGGCACTCGGCGTCTGGCTGCAGCGCAAGCACGGGAACAGGGAGGCCGCGGAGAAGGCTTCGGCGGAGGCGTACCCCGCGGGGAAGGGCTGACCTTGCGGAGTGCGTAGACCCATGGCCGGGGTGGCGGCGGTGCCGCCCCGGCCGGGCGCCGAGGCCGTGACGTCGATGCCGGAGCGCTCGCCGCGGCGGCGTGCGTGTCCCGTGTTTCCAGAACGGGGGCGGGGTTCGGTGCTCAGTAGTGCGTGGTGCAGCGCGAGCAGGTCAGTTCCGCCCACACGGCGTGGCCCCGTGACGGTCCGCTGCACAGCGTGCCGGGGCGGATGCCCCAGTCGTCGGCGAGGACGCTGACGAGGAGCAGACCGCGTCCGCTCTCGCCGTCCGCGTCCACCACCTTGTTCGCACGCGGCTCCTTGGGATGCGGCCCGCCGCCCTGGTCCGTGACTTCGAGGCACAGGCGCCGTCCCACCAGCCACAGTTCGCAGCTGACCTTCTGGCTCGCGGTGTGCCGCACGGCGTTCGTGAACAGCTCCGAGACCAGCAACTGCGCGTCATCGCATGTCTCTTCGTCGACATGCCAATCGTGCAGGCGGTCGAGTACTCGTCTGCGCGCTTGAGCGACGGAGGTGTCCAGCGCGGGCAGACGGAACGCGTCGCGCAGTGGTCGAGCCGACACAGCGGGGGGCCGATCTTCTAAAGAGAGGGCGTCATGGGGGGAAGCCACAGCTCCACTATGGTCTGTGCGCTCACACCTGGCAAGGATCAGTATGCAAATTACAGAATCGTTCGAGCCAGGCTGTCTTCGCACGCGACGTCCGTGCCAAACTGCTTGCCCATGACAGGAGTTGGAGGCGAGGGATAGTGGTGGACTCTCGTGCGGGCGGTGGAGCACCCACCGTTCTACGGGTTGTTCTGGGCAGGCGTCTGCAGCATCTGCGTGAGAGCAGCGGGCTGTCGTACGAAGCGGCCGGCCGCGCACTCGACGTCACCCATGCCACCGTCCGGCGGATGGAGAAGGCCGAAGTCGGCCTGAAAGTCCCGTACGTCGAGAAGCTGCTGCAGACCTACGGGGTCACCGACCAGTCCGAGATCGACACCTTCCTGGCACTGGCGCGGCAGGCGAACCAGCCCGGTTGGTGGCACCGCTACCGGGACGTGCTGCCGGAATGGTTCAGCGCCTTCGTCAGTCTGGAGAGCGAGTCCCACGTCATCCGGGCCTACGAGCCCCACTACGTACCCGGGCTGCTGCAGACGGAGGGCTACGCACGCGCGGTGCTGCGGGCGGGGATGCCGCAGGCGCCGGAGGAGGAGATCCAGCGTCAGGTGGCGCTCCGTCTGGAACGGCAGGCCGTCCTGGAACGCGACGAGCCGCCGATGCTGTGGGTGGTGATGGACGAAACGGTGCTGCGGCGTTCCCTCGGCGGTTCCGAGGTGATGCGTGAGCAGCTGGACCACCTCGTCGAAGCCTCACGGAAACCTCATGTCCGGCTGCAGGTCATGCCGTTCAGCGTCGGGCCGCATCCGGCGATGTACGGGCCGTTCCATCTCTTCCGCTTCCCCCTGGAGGAGCTGCCGGACGTCGCCTGTTCGGAGAGCCTGGTCGGCGCCGTCTACTTCGACCACCGTGACGACGTGACGACCTTCCTGGAGGCACTCGACCGGATGTGCGCCCAGGCCGCACCGGTGTCGCGGACGGAGGCGATCCTCAGTGCAATGCGCAAGGAGATCTGAACCATGGGTCGTATCTACAACGGCATGCCCGCCAAACATCTAGGCACCGAGGGCTGGCACAAGCCCTGGAGCGGAGGCAACGGCGGCAGCTGTGTGGAGGCGCTGAAGCTCGCTGACGGGCGGGTGGCCCTGCGCCAGTCCGCGGACCCGGACGGGCCCGCCCTCATCTACACCCCCCACGCGATCGAGAAGTTCATCCAGGGCGCGAAGGACGGCGAAGCCGACTTCCTGCTTGCTTGACCTGCGACGACAGAGAGAAGGAGAGTGACGTGTCGGACAGTGGCTTCAGCACCGACCAGATCGACACCACCATCCCGCACCCGGCTCGGATGTACGACTACTACCTGGGCGGGATGGACAACTACGAGGTCGATCGGGAAGCCGCTGAGCGTGCACTGGGCCACGCCCCGTTCCTCCGTCCGACCGCACAGGGCAACAGAGGATTCCACCACCGGGCCGTGCGCACCGTGGTGCAACGCGGGATCAGGCAGATCATCGATATCGGCACCGGTATCCCCACCTCGCCCAACACCCACGAAGTCGCACGCGACATCGCGCCGGACACACGCGTCGCGTACGTCGACAACGACCCGATCGTGGCGACCTACGCCGGTGCGAAGCTCACCAACTCCGGTAACGCGGGCTTCGTGCTGGCCGATCTGCGCGAGCCGGAAGCGATCATGGACCATGCGACGTCGCGCCAGCTGATCGACTTCGACCAGCCGGTCGCACTGATGCTCGTGGCGGTGCTCCACTTCGTCCGGGACGACGAAGGACCGCTGGAGATCGTCCGGACGCTGACCGACCGTCTCCCCAAGGGGAGCTGTTTGATCTTCTCCCACCTCACCGCGGACTTCGACAGGGAGAATGCGCTCCAGGGAGCGGCGGAGATCTACAAGAACTCGACGGCGCAGCTCATCACGCGGAGCCGTGAGGAGCTGATGCCGTACTTCGACGGGTTCGAGCTGCTGGAACCGGGTTTCGTACGGCCGCCCCTGTGGCGTCCCGACGGCCCTGTCCCGGAGGGCGACGCACTGCTCGTGCACCACGGCTACGCGGGTGTGGGGGTCAAGGGCGGCGCGTAGCCCCCGGATCCCGCGGTGGCCGGAAACCGCGGCCGGGCGGAAGTAGGGAGGCCGGTGCCACACGGCCCTGGAGCGGGCGGTGGCGCCGGATGCTCCGCCCTCAGGCGTCCGGAATGCTGAAGACGAAGGTGAACTCGGCGGGTGCCGCCGTCAGTCGGTGCCGGGGCAGAACTCCCGGGCCGCACGACTGAGAGCCGATCCCGTGCTGGGCGTGGTCGAGGTTCACCCAGACCGTCTCTCCCGCGACGAGGTCCGTGGTGTGCTCCGCCGCGTCCAGTTCCTCACTCGTCCAGCGTCGAGCGGTGAGCCAGAAGCGGTCCGTCTCCGCCTCGACGCGCAGCCCCGGGCCGTGGGGCAGCGACGGGTCAGGCTCGCCCGACGCGCCTGATCGCCCCGAGGAGTCGCGCAGTTCGGCCCACCGCACGTCGGGGCGGGCGCCGTTCTCCTGGGGGCGTACGTACGGCGTCTGCATGCCGTCGACGGTGCTGTGCCACAGTCCCGTCCTGGAGGCCGCGCGCGTGTCCGGGTAGCCCTCTCCAGGCCCGCCCCCGTACCACGTGACGTCCCCCAGGGAGGCCGGGACGCCCAGGCGCAGGCCCAGGCGCGGCAGCGGGAAGTCCCAGGCGCCCTCGGGCTCGACGGCCACGGCGAGCCGCACCTTCCCGGCGGTGGCGCTCCAGCGGTAGGTGGTGCGCAGTCCGAGGCTGGTGGCCACGGGCGCCACCCGGGTCCGTACCACCAGTCCTTCCGGGCCGGTTTCCACGCAGTCGGTGCGGTGCCGCATCCGGTGCAGTCCGTACTGGCGCCAGGTGGGGCCGTTGCGGGCCTCCGGCTGCCAGGGCGCGCCCTCGTCGTTGTCCGTCGGCGCACGCCACACGTCGAGCCGCGGACCGACCAGTGCCAGCCGCCCCAGCCGTGTGAGGACGCCGGCCGCGTCGAAGACGGCGGGACCGAGGGTGATCGTCTCGCCGGCGTGACGGGCCGGCTCGGTCCCTGTGCGCGCTTCCGGCGGGGCACTCCCGGCCGGCGGGAAGACGGCCGACTGCCCCCAGGCGACGGTGTGCCCCTGCTCCGCCCACGAGGTGTTCCGAGCGAGGACGGCTCGCACTGTCCAGAGGATCTCGCCGCTGCCGGACGGTTCGCCGGCCGCGCTGACCGCCTCCGCCGGAAGGGGCCGAAGGGGCCGAAGGGGCACTGTGGCCGATTCGCCCGGGCCGAGCGGCGGCACGGCAAGCGGTCCGCTGCCCGCCTGTTCACCCCGCACCTGGCAGGACCACTCGAAGTCGAGGTGCCCGAGACCGGCGAAATCGTGCAGGTTGCGCACCCGTACGGCCACGTCACCCGCCGTGCCGGACGTTCCGCCGGCTGCTTCGTCGGGCTCGCCGCGGGTGACCTCGATGCGGACGGGTTCGATCACCTTGGCGAACTCGGTCAGGCCGGGGGAGGGGGTGCGGTCGGGGAACAGGAGCCCGTCGCACACGAAGTTGCCGTCGTGCACCTCCTCCCCGAAGTCCCCTCCGTAGGCGAAGTAGGCCCGCCCGTCGTCGGTACGGCGCAGAAGTCCGTGGTCGATCCACTCCCAGACGAACCCTCCCTGGCAGCGCTCGTAGGTCTCGAACAGCCGCTGGTAGTCGCTGAGGCCGCCGGGACCGTTGCCCATCGCGTGCGCGTACTCGCACAGGACGAACGGGAGAGCACGCCGGCGCGCGTCCGCGGCCGCGTCCTCGAGCGGGGGCTCCTTCCGCTGCCCGATCAGCTCGACCTCGTCGTGCGTCGCGTACATGCGCGAGTAGAGGTCGGAGTCCGGGCACTCGGGGTCGTTCTCGTAGTGCACCGGGCGGGAGGGGTCCCTTTCGCGGATCCAGCGGGACATCGCGCCCAGTCCCGCTCCGCTGCCGCATTCGTTGCCCAGCGACCAGACGACGACCGACGGATGGTTCTTGTCGCGTTCGACCATGCGCTCGGCACGGTCCAGCAGCGCGGCGGTCCACCGTTCGTCGTCGACGGGGTTGCCCTCCCAGCCGGTCTCGCTGAAGCCGTGGGTCTCCAGATCGCATTCGTCGACCACCCAGAGGCCGTACTCGTCGCACAGATCGAGGAACGCCGGATGGGGAGGACAGTGGCTGGTGCGGACGGCGTTGATGTTGTGACGCTTCATCAGCTGAACGTCGAGGCGCATCGTGGCTTCGTCCAGCGCACGCCCGCGTTCGGGGTGGAACTCGTGCCGGTTGACGCCCCGGAAGAGGACGCGCTTGCCGTTCACCTTCAACTGCCCGTCCTCGATGCGGACGGTGCGGAAGCCGATCCGGAAGTGCACGGTTTCGCCTGCGGTGGTCAGTTGGGCGTCGTACAGGCGGGGCGTCTCCGCGGTCCACGGTTCGACGGGCAGGACGACCTCCTCGCCCGTGGCGGCGTCGATGCCCAGCTCGGGTACGGTCACCCGACCACGGGGCCGGCAGTCCACGCGCAAGGTGCCCTCACCCGATGTGTGGTCGTACGAGGAGTGCACTGTGTAGTCGTCCACGGCGCCTTCGGGCCGGTGGTGCAGCGCGACGTCGCGGAAGACGCCCGGCAGCCACCACATGTCCTGGTCCTCCAGGTAGCTTCCCGCCGACCACTGGTGCACCCGTACGGCCAGCACGTTCCCGCCGGGCCGCAGTACGCCGGTGACGCCGAACTCGTGCGGAAGGCGTGAGCCCTGGAAGGTGCCGAGCTCGTGCCCGTTGAGCCAGACGCGGGCACAGGACTCCACACCGTCGAACCGCAGGAGAGTCTCCCCGCCGTCGGGCCAGTCGGCGGGGAGGTCGAACAGGCAGCGGTGGTCGCCTGTCGGGTTCTCGTCGGGCACGCGCGGCGGGTCGACGGGGAAGGGATAGCGGACGTTGGTGTACGCCGGGGCGCCGTGCCCCTGAAGCACCCAGTGGCCGGGGACCTCGATCTTGTCCCAGCCGGAGCTGTCATAGCCGTCCTCGGTGAACTGGGTGCCGAACCCGCCGGCGGTGGGGGAGAGTCGGAAGTCCCAGGTTCCGTTCAGCAGCAGTCTCTTCGCGTCGGAGGCCGCGTACCAGGCGCGCGGTGCGAGGGTGCTGGCCGAGGGGGAGACGTCCTCGTAGTACTCGGGGCTCACTGCTCTCCTTGGGCGACCGTGCGGGGGCAGTTCGCTCCTGTCGCGTTTCGCGCACCGCGCTTCCCGTTCCCCGCACCGCGTTCGCCGATCGCGCCTGCGTGCTTCGACTTGCGGTTGTCAGGCTTCTACAGATCCCGGCGGGCCGGAAGACGTATGCGCATACGGTGAGGGCGGAATCTGCTGCGGCTTCGCTGGTCATGCGCCGGAAACGGCCAACTCCCGTGGCTCTGACGGGCGTTCGCCTCTGTGACAACTTTGGCATGAACACTTCCAGTCAGGGCTGGGACCTGATACTCCTGCATGACAAAAGCACCCTCCATGTCGACCCCCCACCATGAGAGGTTCCATGAAGCTCAACAGATGGACGGCCACGGCCACGGTCGTGGCGTGCGTCGGAGTCACCACCCTCGGTGCCGCCGCCGCGTCCGCGCAGGAGGCCGCAACCGGGTACGTCGCCCTCGGCGACTCCTACTCTTCCGGCCTCGGCGCCGGTGACTACGACTCCGACAGCGGCGACTGCAAGCGCAGTGCGAACGCCTACGCGAAGCAGTGGGCAGCGGCCAACGCCCCCTCGTCGTTCGACTTCACCGCCTGCTCCGGCGCCCGTACCGGAGACGTGCTGAACGACCAGCTGGGCCCGCTCAGCGACTCGACCGGTCTGGTGAGCATCAGCATCGGAGGCAACGACGCGAGCTTCGCCGACACCATGCAGGCGTGCGTCCTGCAGGGCGAGGGCGTGTGCCTCGAGAAGATCGAGGAGGCCAAGGGGTACATCAGCGGCACCCTCCCCGGCCAGCTCGACTCCGTCTACAACGCGATCACCGAGCGGGCGCCCTCCGCCAAGGTCGTGGTGATGGGCTACCCCCGGATGTACAAGCTGGACGGCGAGTGCTCCGTGGGCCTCAGCGAGAAGTCGCGTGCGGCGATCAACTCCGCGTCCGACGTACTCAACGACACCATCGCCAAGCGGGCCGCTGACCACGGCTTCACCTTCGGCGACGTGCGTGACTCCTTCACCGGACACGAGATCTGCTCCGGCGACTCGTGGCTGCACAGCGTCACCGTGCCGGTCGGGGAGTCGTACCACCCGACGAACACCGGGCAGACCAGCGGCTACCTCCCGGTGCTGGAGGCCAACGCGTAGAACTGGCGGGCCGCGACGCGTCGCACTGTCGCGTCGTCGACAGGCCCGGACAGCGCTTCACCCCGGCCGGGGCGAGAGGCTTCAGCCCCTCTCGCCCCGGCCGGGTTCTTTCTGCCGCAGCGCGACGGCCAGTGCCGCCGCCGGGTCCGTCTCCGCGCCGCCCGCGGGCCACCACACGCCGCGCTCCGCGACGTAGGGCCACCAGCTTCCGTCCGGCCCGATCCGCAATTGGGCGCTCCCGTCGAGGGTGTTCCAGCTGCTGCCGGAGAGGTTCAGTTCGGGCGGAGAGACGTCCTCCTCCGCCCATGCGCCGGCGAGCTGGTCACGGGCCCGGGCCATCGTCTCCGGCTCCGGAGTCCACGACTCCTCCCACACGGTGAGGCCGAGCGCTCCGCCGACTTCCCAGGCGCGTACCGCGGCGCCGAACGACGCGGGAGGGATGCCGCAGTGCGCCGAGAGGCGTTCGGCGATGGGCCCTTCGGGAGCCGCCGCGGCCAGCCGCACCGCATCCTGGAACGGCGTGAGCGGCTCAGGCGGGTCACTGAGCGCGTGAGCGGGGGAGAGGGCGGCGCGGAGCAACTGGTGCGCTCGGGACGCGGTGTCCGCGATCAGGAACTCGAGGGCCGCCGCGTCCACTCCGCTCGCCGGCGGTGTACCCGCACCCGTCAGTGACGGCGCGCCACCAGGGGCACTCACGGGCGGCGGCTCGGCGGGCAGCGGACGGAGGTCCGCGGCGCGCGCGAAGGCTTCCTCCGCGAGGACCCCCCGGGGCTCCACGCTGTGCCCAGTGCCGCCGAGATCACTGGCCGGATCCTGTTCGCCCACCGGTCCTGCCGCCGCGGACGCCGCACCCGCCGGTGTGTGCGCCCCGAGCTCCTCCAGCAACTCCCGCTCGGTGCGGCCGCGCAGCAACAGCAGCACGAAGGGATCCTCGTCCAGCAGCCGGGCCAACTGGTAGGACAGCGCTGCTGTGTGCGGACAGTGGTCCCACGCCCCGCATCCGCACGAGGGGTCCAGGTCGCCGATGCCCGGCAGCAGTTCGACGCCCACGCTCAGGGCGTCCTCCACGAGGTGCGGCGGCATTTCGCCGTCCAGCAGCGCCGCCAGATGGCCGGACTCGCGTGCTGTCACCTCCAGCACGCGCTGCCAGTCGGTATCCGGAAGCTCCTGCAGCAGTACGTCGGAACGGTGAGCGGTCCCGTCGCGGTCGCGCACCACGGCGGTGATGCGTCCGGGCCGTACGGTGACGGCGCCGACGGCCCCCTGGCGCGCGAACCTGCGTCCCTGGCGGAGCTGTTCGCCGTCGAGCGCGGTGTCCTCGAGGGCACGCAGCCAGCGCGTCCCCCACCACGTCCGCGCGAAGGCGCGCCCCCGGGCCGGCGGGAGGGCCGCGAAAGTACGCTCGCGCTCACCGGCTCCGTCGCTCCGCCCGTGCGGTTCCCCGTTGTGCTGTGTCATGCTCCGCTCCTTCGCAGCGCGACCAGGTCGGACAGTTCGCTGTCCGACAGTTCGGTGAGTGCCGCCTCGCCGGAGCCGAGGACCGCGTCCGCGAGTTTCCTCTTGCGCCGCAGCATCGCGTCGATGCGGTCCTCCACGGTTCCCTCGGCGATCAGACGGTGCACCTGCACGGGACGGTCCTGTCCGATGCGGTACGCGCGGTCGGTGGCCTGGTCCTCCACGGCGGGGTTCCACCAGCGGTCGTAGTGCACGACGTGGGTCGCGCGCGTCAGATTCAGGCCCGTGCCCGCCGCCTTGAGCGAGAGCAGGAAGACGGGGACGGCGCCGTCCTGGAAGTCGCGCACCATGTCCTCGCGCCGCTTCACCGGCGTCCCTCCGTGCAGGAGCCGCGTGGCCACGCCCCGCGACGTGAGACGACGCTCGAGCAGTTGCGCCATCCGGACGTACTGGGTGAAGACGAGGACGCCGCCGGGTTCCTCCTCGGCGAGGATCGCGCCCAGGAGTTCGTCGAAGAGCTCCAGCTTCCCCGACCGGCCCGCGAGCTCCGGGGCGTCCTCCTTGAGGTACTGGGCGGGGTGGTTGCAGATCTGCTTGAGCGACGTCAGCAGTTTCACGACGAGTCCGCGCCGTGCGAAGCCGCCGTCACTGCCGGAGATCTCCGCCAGCCCCTCGCGTACGACCGCCTCGTACAACCCGGCCTGTTCGGACGTGAGCGGGACGGCGCGGTCGGTCTCCGTCTTGGGCGGCAGCTCGGGTGCGATCCCTGGATCGCTCTTGTGGCGCCGGAGGAGGAAGGGGCGCACCAGCCGGGCGAGCCGCTCCGCGCTCGCGGGGTCGCCTCCCTCCGCGGCGTCCGCGTAGCGCCTGCGGAAGGTCCCGAGCCGCCCCAGCAGTCCGGGCGTCGTCCAGTCCAGCACCGACCACAGCTCGGAGAGGTTGTTCTCCACCGGAGTGCCGGTCAGTGCGACGCGGGAGCGGCCCGGGATCGTGCGCAGGGCGCGGGCCGTGGCGGAGAAGGGGTTCTTCACGTGCTGCGCCTCGTCGGCGACGACCAAGCCCCAGCCGGGCGACGGGAGTCCGGCCAGGGGGACGGCGTCGAGACGCATGGTCCCGTAGGTCGTCAGGACGACTTCCCCGTCGCCCAGGCCGCCCAGGTGCCGCCCCGTCCCGTGGTATCTGCGCACCGGTGTGCCCGGTGCGAAGCGTTCGATCTCCCGCTCCCAGTTGCCCAGCAGGGACGCGGGGCAGACCACCAGCGTCGGACCGGACGTGGCGGACTGCTCCTGCCGGCGCAGATGGAGTGCGATGAGTGTGATGGTCTTGCCGAGCCCCATGTCGTCCGCGAGGCATCCGCCCAGCCCCATCGACGTCATCCGCTCCAGCCAGGCGAGCCCCCGCAGCTGGTAGTCGCGCAGCGTCGCTGCCAGCGCCTCCGGCTGCGGGGCCGGGCCGGCGTCCGGCTCCGCGGGGTCGGAGAGGTATCTGCGCAGCGATTCCAGCCAGCCCGACGCGCGTACCTCTACGGGCTCTCCGTCCTCTTCCGACGAGCCCGACAGCACCGCGCCGAGCGCGTCGGCAGTCGTGAGCTTGCGGCTCTTGCGGTCCCGCACGCGTTGCACTGCGGCGGGGTCCACCAGCACCCACTGCCCGCGGAGCCGAGCCAGGGGGCGTCCCGCCTCGGCCAGCGCGTCGAGTTCGGCTCCGGTCAGCTCGGTGTCGCCGACGGCGAGGCGCCAGTCGAAGTGGAACAGCGCGTCGGCCGGCAGTTCGCGGGGCGGGGAACCCGCCGGCCCCTGCCTGGCCGCGTCTCGCGGTGCGGCCGGGCTGACGACGGCTCGCGAGGTGAGACGCCGCTGGAGCTGCCGGGGCCAGTGCACGCGCAGCCCCGCGGTCTCCAGAGCTGCGGAGACGGATGCGGTGAGAAGTTCGGCGATCTCTTCCTCCACCAGCGGCACGCGGTCCGGTACGGGCGAAGACAGCAGAGGCGTGAGCGGATCCCAGGCGGCGGCCGCCCGGCGCAGCGTGAGCAAGGTGTCCCTCTGCACCCGCGGACCGAACGCCGCCGCACCCGGGAAGGTGCCCGCCCAGATCTCTGCCGCGTCGCAGAGCACGGCGGGGTCGGTGACACTGTGCACCTGCAGCACCGCCGAGAAGCGCGTCTGTCCGGTGAGACCGTCACTGACGACGTCTACGCCGTCGGCCCCCTCGGCAGTGCCATGGGTGCCCGTGGCACTGTCCGCGTCGTCGTCGCCCGGGAGGCCGTCGACCTCGATACGTAGCGACAGCCGCACGCCCGCGTCGTGGCCTGCCGCGACGTCGGCGGCCCAGTCGCGCTGCTGGGGGATGTGCTGCACCGGCATGGCGGCGAACGCGGCGCCACCGGCCGCGACCTCGGCCGCCGCAGTACGGGGCAGCGTGTCCGCGACGGCATTGAGGAAGGCCCGGAGCTCATTCTCCGGCTCCGGCAGCCGCGGGCAGTCCGCCGTCCCGGGCAGCGGAACGGCGTGCGCATGCGGCGGCATGGCCGCGGCGAGGCCCCTCAACTGCTCCGCGTCCGCCGCATCGAGGGGCCCGAACCGCCAGGCGTCGTTGCCGTCGCCGCTCAGCCCCGGTAGCAGCAGGCCGCGTGCTGCCAGCCGCAGAGCGAGGAGGCAGGCCGCGCCCCAGAAGACGGCTCCGAGGGGCCGCCGGGCGCCTGCTTCTCCCGCGGCCGCCCTCACCCGGGTGAGTACGGGCAGAGCCGCCCCCACGGGCAGTGCCAGCGCGGGCACAGTGCGGGCAGTGATCACGGTGTCCGCAGCCCCCTCCGGGACAGGCAGCGCGACAGTCAGCTCTTCGAGACCGTCCCGCCCCGGGAGGGGCGGCGCACCGTCGGGGCGCCAGAAGGCGATACGTGTCAGCCGGGGTGGATCGGCGTGCAGGAGCACGGCGGAGGTCTGGGCGAGACGGGAGATTTCGGAGGGCGTCGTCACGGTCTGAGTCACAGAGCCCACGCATTCCTCAAATTTGACTAGTGGTGGCGAGTGGCCGACCGTACATCAGCTCCGAGCGGAACCGGAAACGACGAGGGAACCCCGGGGCCCGAAGCGGCGTTTTACTGGACAGTGGAGGCGGGTGAACGCCGCCACGGAGGAGGCTGGAGATGACCAACAGAGGAAAGATCGCCGTCGGCGGTGTGGCCGTGGGGCTGCTCCTGTGGTGGCTGACGTCGTTCTGGATCGCCCTGGCGGTGATCGTCGGCGTTCCGGTCGTCGCCTATCTGACGCTCGACCCCTCGCAGCGCCGGCGTCTGCGCCGAGTGAGCCGCAGAGAACTGCGGCGCTGACAGCGGGCACCGCCCGCTCAGGCGGCACCCGGTACCGGAGGACAGCGGGAGTCCCGGCCGTCGCGGTCGCCGGTCCGGTGCCGGACGGCCGGGCCGGCGTCGGCGCATGGCTGTCATGCCCGATGCCCCGGGGCCCGGCACCGTAGCCGCCCGCCCGGTCAGCATGCGCAACTCCCCTCCGGCTACGTAGAGTTGCCTCATGAGGTTGATCGCGATGGAGGCCGGTGACGCCGCGACCTGGGGCAGTACCGTCGTCGCGTTCGGCACGGCCTGCTTCGCGGTCGCCCAGGGCATCGCGCAGAGACGCGACCTGCGCCGCCAGAACGAACTGCAGGCCGAGGTTTCCCAATTGCAGCGCCGCCAGATCGAGACCGCTGAGCGCCGCACGCTGGTCATGGAGCAGTTGCTGGCCCAGGTGACCGCCCCGTCTCCGTACGTTCCGCCGGTGCCGTATCCGCCCCGGCAACGCCCGGAGGGCGCTCCCGCTGACCTGGCCCCTTACGGCCAGGGGGCCGAAGTCCCAGCCCAGTGGGCCGGGACCGGGGAGCCGGACGCGATGGCGGACGAGGATGCGCCGACCTTCGACTCGGAGCCGGTGGGCGGGACCCCGGACGGAGCAGGCAATCCGCCCATGGCCGACGCCGTTGAGCCGGTGGGCGACACCGCGGAGCCGATGGCTCGCACCTTCGAGCCGGTCGCCGAACCGGTGAACGGCCACCCGCAGTCGATTCCACAGCCTTCTCAGCAGCAGTGGCCCCCGCCGCAGCAGCAGTGGCCCTTTCCGCAGCAGGGCGTCGGTCCCTGGTACTTGGAGCGCTTCGGGAAGCACGGCTACGCCCTGCGCAACACCGGGCCCGTCACCCTCACCGGTGTCCGGGTCGACCCGGCGAACCTGCCTTCCTCGGCTCGCGGCGTTCCCGAGTACGCCGTCGTCCGGGCCGGTGAGGCCGCTGAGTTCCTCATGGCGCCGATGCGCGGAGAGCCTCTGCCCGCGCAGGTTCTGGTGACCTGGGACGACCAGCCGCAGGGGGTGCCTGTTCCCGTCCCGCCCGGGTGAGGTCGCCGGGCAACCGCGTCAGGCAGCCGGGCGCAGCGCGACCTCGTCGAGTGCCTTGAGAAGCTGCGGGAGTTCGCTGCCGCGCCCGACCGGAAGCACCTCGCCCGGCTCGTCGTCCAGCAGCAGGAACGCGATGTCGTCGGTGCGCGCCACCATGCTCCAGCCAGGACCGTCGGCACGCAGCGTGCGCGCGTCGCCGGACGCGAACGCGGAGCGAATCCGGCCGGGCGGCGGCGGCTCGTCGAGGTAGGACCGCACCTCGTCGAGGACGCGCCTCACCGACTCGTTGGGCTGCTCCCCGGCCTCGACGAACTCCACCTCGTCGTCGACCTGTTCGCGCCAGGCGGCCCACTGCAGCGCGATCTCGTCAGCACCGAGCCGCCGCTGTGCGGGCCCCCACTGCTCCGTGTCCGGCGGCACGAGCACGTCGTGGCCGCCGTCCTGCTGCGGGTCGGGCTCGGGATCGTGCGGCGCCGGCACGCCCGGTGCCGCGACCGCCAGAGCCAGCGGCCAGCCGGGAAGCACAGCCGCCACCGAACTCTCGGAGGGGGAGAGGTCGTACTCCATGCCGCAGTCCCAGGCCGCGACCGCGCAGGCGACGAGCGTCACGTCTTCCGTGGCGACCGTCCACCGGGCGCCCTCGCCGTCCTGCCCCAGCACGAGTCCGTAGCCCTCCGCGTACGGCTCCAGGCCGAGTCGCGCGCAGGCTTCGGGGTAGTCATCACCGAGAACGCTGGGGAACTGGGCGGGAGTCAGCAGTACAGCCGTCAGCACGTACAGCGCATCGTCGTCGTCGGCCACCTGTCTCCCCTTCCGTCAGATGCCGGGAACCTTAACCCTAGAGTCAGTTCGCCGACAGGGCAGGGCCGCAGATGAGAGGGACGCAGCGTGCAGAGATACGACCGCCTCAAGCACATCCTGCAACTCGACCCCGAGGCCGACTTCTTGGAGATCTACCGGCTCAGTGCCACCTACGAGTTCCCCTGGGACTACGCACGCGCCCTCGAACTCGCCCTCTACCGCACCTACGCGGTGCCCAGCATCGGACGTCTGCTCGCCCGTACGGCTGAACTGACCCAGCGGGCGCAGAAGCGCTACGACGACACAGCTCTGCTCCTCGACGCCGTCGTCGAACACGGCTTCTCCTCCGACGAGGGACGTACCGCGATCCGCCGGATCAACCAGATGCACCGTAGCTACGACATCTCGAACGACGACATGCGGTACGTGCTGTGCACCTTCGTCGTGATGCCCAAGCGGTGGCTCGACGCCTACGGCTGGCGGCGCCTGTCCTCGCACGAGCAGCACGCGTCCGCGGTCTACTACCGCACTCTCGGCAGGCACATGGGCATCTGCGGCATCCCGTCCGGCTACGCGGAGTTCGAGAAGTGCCTCGACGAGTACGAAGAGGCCCACTTCGCCTGGGACCCGCAGGCACGCACGGTCTCGGACTCGACGCTGGACCTCATGGCCTCCTGGTACCCCTCAGCCCTCGCCCCCGCAGTACGTGGCGCCAGCAAGGCACTGCTGGACGACTCGCTGCTGCGGACGTTCCGCTACTCCCCGCCGCACCCCGCTGCGCGGCGGGCCGTGCAGGGAGCGCTGCGGCTGCGGGCACGCGCGGTCCGGCTGCTGCCTCCGCGCCGCTCGCCCCACTACGCCCGGCAGAACCCGGAGATCAAGGGCTATCCGGGCTACCCGGCCGGCTACCGCATCGAGGACCTCGGGACGTTCCCGGAACCTGGCGGGCGGACGTCCCCGGGAACCCCGGGATGTCCCGTGCCGCACGGCACGGAGTAGCCCCGCGGGCGGGGGCCCGGACCGGGCGCTCAGGGCGTCCTGGACGCCAAGGCGAGATAGCGGTCGTCCTCGTCCGCGCAGGACGTCAGTTCCCATCCCGAAGCGGCCAGCAGCGTACGGATGTTGGGCAGGGCGCGTACGTCGTCCGCTGTCAGTGTGCGCCCCTTGCGCGCCGCGAGCGCTGCGCGGCCCACCGGGTGGAAGAGCGCGAGCCTGCCGTACGGGCGCACCACGCGGGCCAGTTCGGACAGTCCCGGTCCCGCGGCGGGGAGGTGGGAGATGAGGCCGGCGGCGAAGACGGCGTCGAGGCAGCCTTCGGCCAGCGGCAGCCGCGCCACGTCGGCGACGAGCAGCTGCCCCAGGTTCCGCCGGCCGGCTTCGACCGCCGCAGCGAGCATCTCCGGTGTCAGGTCCGCCGCGAGCACCGTGCCGCTACGCCCGACCGCGGCACGCAGCGCAGGCAGTGCTCTCCCCGTTCCGCAGCCCGCGTCGAGCACGGCGTCGCCCTCGCGGAGGCCCAGTTCGTCCACCGCCATGGCGTATGCGGGCCCGTCGTCCGGGAAGCGCGCGTCCCATCCGGCGGCGCGGACGGCGAAGAACTCACGTACGCGGGCTGACTCGTCACTCGGCTGGTGCGGCATGCAGGCCATCATGGCGCACTGCCCGGAGCGCAGGGTGACTGTCGCACCGGGCAGCGCGCGTGGTCAGTCGGCGATGCCGGACAGCGCCACGACCTTCTCGATCCGCAGCCGCACGAGCAGTTCGCCGGGGACGGCGTTGCGCGCCCCGAACCGCTCCGCGACGTCCTCGCCCATGTAGCGCCCGCCGATGCGCGTCGCCCAGCGCTTCATCGTCTCCAGATCGTCGCTCAGCTCGGCCCGGCCCTGGATGACGACGAACGCGTAGGGCGGCCGCTCGTCGTCGACGCACAGGGCGGCACGTCCGTCCCGTGCCAGGTTGCGTCCCTTGACGGTCCCCTCGCCGGTGGTGAAGACGATCTCGTCGCCGTCGAGTACGAACCAGACAGGGGCGGTGTGCGGGCTGCCGTCCGCACGCACTGTCGAGAGTTTCGCGGTGCGGGTGCCCTCGGAGAGGAAGCTGCGCCAGCCGTCTTCCGTCATCTTCTCAGCCATGCGTACATACTGCGCCCGTCGTACGTGGACCGCGGAGGCGAATGCCGCATGTGAGCGTGTGGTTGCTCACCGCTTCGTGGTGGGTAGGGGTGGCACGGCAGCTGATGAGAAGAAGGGGGAACGCCGCAATGGCGCTGAATACAGGGCTCGACTGGCTGCTCGACGACCTCACCGAGCGGATACCGTCCGTGAAGCACGCAATGGTGCTCTCGACCGACGGTCTGGTCACCGCGAACAGCCAGAGCCTGGAGAAGACGGACGCCGAGCATCTCGCGGCCGTCGCGTCCGGCCTGCAGTCGCTTGCGAAGGGGTCGGGAGCACACTTCGGGGCGGGGCCCGTACGGCAGACGATGATCGAGTTCGAGGAGGGGCTGCTCTTCGTGACGGCGGCGGGCGAGGGCAGCTGCCTGTGCGTCCTCACGGAGGAGGAAGTGGACGTCGGCGTCGTCGCGTACGAGATGACCCTGCTGGTCAACCGCGTCGGCGAGCACCTCGGCCTGCCCGCGCGGAACGGGACGTAACAGCCCGGCCGGGGAGTTATCCACAGGGGAGGCGCGAAGTCCCGCAGACGTCTAATGTCGTCACTGTCAGTAGTCGCCGTACGGCGGCGGCACGAATGACGACGGGGAGAGTCATGCAGGACGATGTCGCGATGAGCACGGCCGCGCGGGAGCTGGGGCTGCGGCCCAAGATGCTGGAACTGGCCGTACAGATCGGGGAGATCCGCAGCGAAGGCGGCGCCAAGGACCAGCGCCGCGTTCCGCGGGAGGAACTTGCCCGGTTGAAGGAGTCGGCCGGGTTCCCGCAGAGCTTCGAGGAGCGGCTGCGTGTGGTGGACGCCGGTGAGGGCGCCGAACTGCTGGGTATCTGCACCGCCCGATTCGCGCGGCTGGCGAGGGGCGGTTGCTTCAGCCCGGTGCGCTTCTACGTCAACCGCTACAGGGCCGTGGTCTGGCTGTACCTGGCCAGGGAGCTGGAGGCGTTCGCGGGGCGGCGCCCCGAACTGCTCACCGGCGCGGTTCCGCGGGGGCTGCGGATGCTGCTGAGTGAGGGAGTGGACTACCGCCCGCGGCACTGGCGCGGGCGCAGGGTCGGCCAGCTCTGCCGTCAGGCGTCGGGGCGGCCGTGGGAAGTGGCAGCGGCACGGTCGGCGGTGCTGACGCCCGAAGTGCTGCGCGTAGCCGTACCGGACGTAGGGGAGCGTGCCCTGCTGCAGTCTCTCCGGCCTGAGTTGATGGTGGTGCGCGGTGAGTCGTCGGCTACGAGAGAGGTAGCCGAAGGGCTCTGCGTGGCGGAGGCGGAGGACGAGATCCTCTGGCACCGGCTGATGCTGGAGGCGGAGCTGCAGGACGCCCGCGCGGCACAGCACCAGGACGGCGAGGCCGGAGCCGTTCCGGAGGCCGCCGGTCCTCCCGTGCGGTGCCCGGCGCCACGCGGGGCAGGAGAGGCACACAGCGGGGGAGGAGCCGAATCCGGCTCTCCGCTCCCCCTGCCCGGCTCCGGGACGGTTATGGGGAGCCGGCCGGGGGCGACCCCCGGGGCGTACTCCAGCGGTACGGGAAGTGGCGTGCCCGGCAATGACCGGCCGGAGGCCGCCGGATGCAAGGGGCGGGCAGCCGGGCAGGATTCCGCCAGGGCAGCAGACCCGTCCGTGCTGCGGCGCAGAGCGCACCTGCTCAACCGGATGCGCGGACCACGTCGGGGAGCCGCTTGGTGGCGCCGTGAGGGAGAGCTGAGACGTCCGGCCTTCTGAAGGGCGACTCCCGTGAGGGCTTGTCCGCCCTACAGCGGGCGGAAAAGCCCTTCCTGCATCACCGACACGATCAACTTGCCCTCGCGGTCGAAGATCTGGCCTCTGGCCAGACCGCGGCCGCCGGTCGCGATGGGTGACTCCTGCTGGTAGAGGAACCACTCGTCGGCGCGGAACGGCCTGTGGAACCACATCGCGTGGTCGAGGGAGGCCATGTCGAACCCGCGCGGCCCCCACAGCGGTTCGACGGGGATACGCACGGCGTCCAGGAGGGTCATGTCGCTGGCGTAGGTCAACGCGCAGGTGTGGACGAGGGGATCGTCGCCGAGGGAGCCGATCGCCCGCATCCACACTCCGCTGCGAGGTTCGGCGTTCTTCAGGTCCTCCGCGTCCCAGCGCAGCCGTTCGACGTAGCGGATGTCGAACGCGACCCTGCGCTCCATGCGCTCCAGCGATTCGGGGAGTTCGCCCAGGTAGTCCCGGAGCTCACCGGCGAGTTTCGGAAGGGCCTCCGGATCCGGGACCTCGGGCATGGAGACCTGATGCTCGATGCCCGGTTCGGGCTGATGGAAGGAGGCGGTGAGATTGAAGATGGTCCGGCCCTGCTGGACGGCGACGACGCGGCGGGTCGTGAAGGACCGCCCGTCCCGCACCCGTTCGACCTGGTACACGATGGGCACGCCCGGCGTCCCCGGACGCAGGAAGTACGCGTGCAGCGAATGCACCGGCCGCTGCAAGTCGGTGGTGCGGCCCGCGGCGACGAGCGCCTGCCCGGCGACCTGGCCGCCGAAGACGCGCTGGAGGTTCTCCTGGGGGCTGCGCCCCCTGAAGATGTTGATCTCGATCTGTTCCAGGTCGAGGAGCCCGGCGAGCTGTTCTGCGGGGCTGGTCATCGTGCTTGCTCCCTGGTCGCGGCGTACGGAGTGCTCACAGCTGGCCCACGGACGTCACCTTGATCACGGCGCGCCCTTCGTCGTCC
Source organism: Streptomyces sp. WMMB 714 (assembly GCF_900090125.1). Taxonomy (NCBI): domain Bacteria; kingdom Bacillati; phylum Actinomycetota; class Actinomycetes; order Kitasatosporales; family Streptomycetaceae; genus Streptomyces; species Streptomyces sp. WMMB 714. The sequence goes on along the minus strand of NZ_FMHJ01000001.1, from coordinate 496,207 downwards.
GAAGCAGTGAGGTCCACCTCCGCGGAGATGCCCCAGTCGTGATCGCCGGCGGGGTCGGCGAAGGTCTGCCGGACCCGCCACAGCGCCTCCTCGGGAACCTCTTCGATCTGGAGGAGGCGCGGACCCCGGGCATCGGGTCCGGTGCCGAGGTCGTCGTACTCGTCCCAGTAGGCGTCCATGGCCTCTCCCCAGGCGTCCTCGTCCCAGCCGGCGTCGGCGTCGAGTTCGCCCAGCTCGGCCACCTTGTCGAGGGCGGCGAGCTCGACCCGGCGGAACATGGCGTTCCGTACGAGGACGCGGAACGCGCGTGCGTTCGCGGTGACCGGCTTGACCTGGTCGGCCCGCTCCTGCGCCTCCTCGGCGCTCTCGTCCTCGGGATTGGCCAGCTGCTCCCACTCGTCGAGCAGGCTGGAGTCGACCTGGCGGACCATCTCGCCGAGCCACTCGATGATGTCCTGGAAGTCCTCGGACTTCTTCTCGTCGGGGACGGTGTGCTCCAGCGCCTTGTAGGCGCTGGCGAGATAGCGCAGCACGATGCCCTCCGTACGCGCGAGTTCGTAGAAGGAGACGAACTCGGAGAAGGTCATCGCCTTCTCGTACATGTCGCGGACGACGGACTTGGGCGCGAGAGGGTGGTCGCCCACCCAGGGGTGCGACTTGCGGTAGAGGCCGTAGGCGTGGAAGAGCAACTCCTCCAGCGGACGGGGGTGGCTGATGTCCATCAGCCGTTCCATGCGCTCCTCGTACTCGATGCCCTCCGCCTTCATCTCGGCGACGGCCTCGCCCTTGGCCTTGTTGGTCTGTGCGGCGAGGATCTGCCGGGGGTCGTCGAGGGTCGACTCGACGACGGACACCATGTCCAGCGCGTAGGACGGCGATTCGGGGTCCAGCAGCTCGAACGCCGCCAGCGCGAAGGTCGAGAGGGGCTGGTTGAGCGCGAAGTCCTGCTGAAGGTCCACGGTGAGGCGGATGGTCCGGCCCTGCGCGTCCGGCTCGTCCAGCTGCTCGACGACTCCGCCGTCCAGCAGCGACCGGTAGATGGCGATGGCCCGGCGGATGTGGCGGAGCTGCGAGCGGCGGTCCTCGTGGTTGTCCTCCAGCAGCTTCCGCATCTGGCTGAAGGCGTCGCCCGGCCGGGCGATCACCGAGAGCAGCATCGCGTGAGTCACGCGGAAGCGGGAGTTGAGCGGTTCCGGATCGGAGGCGATCAGCTTCTCGAAGGTCTGCCGGCCCCAGTTGACGAAGCCCTCCGGTGCCTTCTTCCGGACGACCTTGCGGCGCTTCTTCGGATCGTCCCCGGCCTTGGCGAGTGCCTTCTCGTTCTCGACGACGTGCTCGGGAGCCTGGGCGACGACGAAGCCGGAGGTGTCGAACCCGGCGCGGCCGGCGCGGCCGGCGATCTGATGGAACTCCCTGGCCCGGAGGGTGCGGACGCGCGTCCCGTCGTACTTGGTGAGGGCGGTGAACAGCACAGTGCGGATGGGCACGTTGACCCCGACGCCCAGCGTGTCCGTCCCGCAGATGACCTTCAACAGCCCCGCCTGGGCGAGGCGTTCGACCAGCCGGCGGTACTTGGGCAGCATGCCCGCGTGGTGCACGCCGATGCCGTGGCGCACGTAGCGGGAGAGATTGCGACCGAAGCGGGTGGTGAAGCGGAAATTGCCGATGATCTTGGCGATCTCGTCCTTCTCGGCGCGGGTGCACATGTTGATGCTCATCAGCGCCTGCGCACGCTCCACGGCCTGAGCCTGCGTGAAGTGCACGATGTAGACGGGCGCTTGACGGGTCTCCAGCAGTTCGGTGACCGTCTCGGTGAGGGAGGTGGTCCGGTACTCGTAGGAGAGGGGGACGGGCCGGCTCGCCGACTTCACGACCGCCGTGTCGCGCCCTGTACGCCGTGTCAGGTCCTCCTCGAACCGTGTGACGTCTCCGAGGGTCGCCGACATCAGCACGAACTGCGCGTTCGGCAGTTCCAGGAGCGGAATCTGCCAGGCCCAGCCGCGGTCGGGCTCCGCGTAGAAATGGAACTCGTCCATCACCACCTGGCCGACGTCCGCGTCGGCCCCGTCGCGCAGAGCGATGGACGCGAGCACCTCGGCCGTACAGCAGATGACGGGGGCGTCGGCGTTGACGGACGCGTCGCCCGTGAGCATGCCGACGTTGTCGGTGCCGAAGATCTTGCACAGGTCGAAGAACTTCTCCGAGACCAGCGCCTTGATCGGCGCGGTGTAGAAGGTCACCTCGTCCCGGGCGAGAGCCGTGAAATGAGCGCCGGCGGCGACCAGGCTCTTCCCGGAGCCGGTCGGGGTCGAAAGGATCACGTTCGCGCCGGAGACAACCTCGATCAGCGCCTCCTCCTGTGCCGGATAGAGGGAGATCCCCCTCTCCTCGGCCCAGCCCGCGAAGGCTTCGTAGAGCGCGTCGGGCTCGGCGTCGTCCGGCATCTGATCGATAAGGGTGGCTGTCACGCCCCCCATACTGCCTCCCTCGGTCCCGGATACGGGAACCGGTGCTCCCGTGCTGATCATCTGCCGATACGCTGTGACGCCGGTCAGGCGTCAGAGGAACGGCCCATCACGGCGCCTGCGGTGGTCAGTTGGCGGCCGGAGCCGGATGCGGAGCACGGCACCGGTGACAGAGAGAAGGCGGGGGAGACAGAGCATGATGGGACCGGCGCATTCGCTGTCAGGAGCGGCGGCCTGGCTCGGAGCTGGAGCAGCCGCGGCGGCTCTGGACCACCCCATGCCCTGGCCCGTCCTTCTCGCGGGAGCGCTGATCTGCTCCGGCGCCGCGCTGGCCCCCGACCTCGACCACAGGTCGGCGACGATATCCCGTGCTTTCGGTCCGCTCTCCAGAGCGTTGTGCGGTGTGATCGACAAGATCTCGGAGAGCGTCTACAACGCGACGCGCAGCGGCGGGGAGCGCCGCCGCTCCGGCGGCCACCGCACGCTCACCCACACCTGGCCCTGGGCACTCTTCCTCGGCGTCGGATTCTCCGCCGCGGCGGTCTTCGGCGGGCGCTGGGCAGTGCTGGTGATCCTCTTCATCCACATGGTGCTCGCCGTGGAAGGCCTCCTGTGGCGGGCGGCCCGTGTCTCCTCCGATGTGCTGGTCTGGCTGCTCGGGGCGACGAGCGCCTGGTCGCTCGCGGGCGTCCTCGACCAGCCCGGCAACGGATCCGACTGGCTGTTCTCGGGCCCGGGGCAGGAATACCTGTGGCTGGGGCTGCCCATCGTGCTGGGCGCGCTGGTCCACAACATCGGGGATGCGATCACGATCTCCGGGTGCCCCATCCTCTGGCCCGTGCCGATAAAGGGGAAGCGCTGGTACCCGCTGGGCACACCGAAGTTCATGCGGTTCCGGGCGGGAGCATGGGTGGAGACGCGGGTGCTGATGCCGCTCTTCATGGTGCTCGGCGGGGCGGGCTGCCTGGTCGCTCTCGGAGTGCTCGGCTGAGCGTGCCCGCTCGCCTCACCGGTCACCAGCCGGTCTTCTCGCGAACCGGCGCCGAGGTGCTTGGAGTCGCCGCATGCGGCCATGGACTGCACTGGCGATAGGCGGGGCTGCTGCCCTGGTCTGGGGCGAGTGGCTGAACCGGAGCTGGTCCCGAGCCCTCGTAGGGAACAGCACGGGCGGTCCGGTCGCCGTGGTGGTGCTGGGATACCGCAACCCCCGGGCAACAGCGAACTTGATCAACCGGTGGCGCGTCCGTGCTGGAGTCCGCTCCATCGCCGCCGACGATGCGCAGCGGGCTTGCGTGATCTTCAGTGGCGGCGCGACCGGAACCGGCACCACGGAGGCCCGGCTGATGGCTGACTACGCGAAGTCGGTGCTCGGGTTCGACGGCACGGTGCTCCTCGAAGACCAGAGCGCGACGACGTGGGAGAACATCACCAACGTCATCCCACTCCTCGAACGCGCGGACCGCATCAAGATCGTCTCGCAGCCGGCTCATGCGCTCAAAGCCCGCGTCTACTTGCGGCGGCAGCGCCCTGATCTTGCAGAGAGACTGACGCGTGCGGACGACTACCGCCCCGGCGAGTGGATCCTCGTCAAACCGTTGCTGGCCCTGTACGGACTGTGGACACTCCGCGGTCTCAAGGCGGACGAACGGACGGTCTCCCCCGTGGGAAGCCGCTGACCGTCACCGATCATGGCTCATCGTCAACCTCCGCACGGCTTCAGCCGTGCGGCCCCACGCGCACGCATCGCCGGTCCTGCGTCTTCCAACTGCCCCGAAACTGCTGCCCGTCAGAAGTTGGGAGTTCTCGGAAGGAACGTCCAGTGGCCGTACGGCTCTTGAGCGGACGTCACCCGGACTACCGCGCAGATGAACCCTGCCGTGACGTCCGCGACGCCAGGACCGCGACGGCCAGAGGGATGACGCCGGGCCTGCGGACGACAGGTGGCCGACTGATCTCGAACCCCCGGCCGTCCACGCGCTGATCCGCCGGCCGGACTCAGCCGTGCCAGGAGCGCCAGAGGGCCGCGTAGGCGCCGTTCGCCTCCACGAGCGCTTCATGGCCGCCCAGTTCGCTGATCCTGCCGTCCTCCACGACGGCGATCACATCGGCGTCGTGCGCGGTGTGCAGCCGGTGGGCGATCGCGACGACGGTACGTCCGTGGAGGACACGTGCCAGTGACCGCTCCAGGTGCCGGGCGGCACGCGGGTCCAGCAGAGACGTCGCCTCGTCCAGCACGAGAGTGTGCGGGTCGGCGAGGACGAGACGTGCGAGCGCGATCTGCTGCGCCTGCGCCGGGGTCACCGACAACCCGCCCGAGCCGACCTCGCTGTCCAGCCCGTCCGGCAGGGCGCGCGCCCAGGCGCCGGCGTCCACCGCGCCGAGCGCGGCCCACAGCTCGGCGTCGTCCGCGCCGGTCCTCGCCAGCAGGAGGTTGTCCCGCAGCGTCCCCACGAAGACGTGGTGCTCCTGGTTCACCAGCGCCACGTGCTGCCGCACCCGCTCCGCGGGCATCCGGGACAACTCGGCGTTTCCCAGGGCGACTTGTCCGGTCCGCGGGCCGTAGATCCCCGCCAGCAGCCGGCCGAGTGTGGACTTGCCCGCCCCCGACGGTCCGACGAGTGCCACTCGTGTCCCGCGGGGCACGCTCAGCGTCACCCCGTGCAGTACGTCCGTCCCCTCGCGGTAGCCGAACCGGACGTCCTGAGCGACGAGTTCCCGTCCGGCAGGAGTGAGACTCTCCTCCCCGGAGTCGGGTTCGATCTCGCGTACACCCACCAGGCGTCCCAGGGACACCTGAGCGACCTGGAGTTCGTCGTACCAGCGCAGGATCATTCCGATGGGTTCGAAGAGCATCTGCGACAGCAGCGCCCCGGTCGTCAGCTGGCCCACATTCATCCAGCCCTGCAGGACGAAGACGCCGCCCAGCAGCAGGACCGCCGACGTGAGCAGCACGTTGCTGACGTTCACGACGGGGAAGATGACCGAACGCAGCCACAGTGTGTAGCGCTCCCACGCCGTCCACTCGGCGATTCGCCTCTCGGACAGCGCGATTCGCCTCGCGCCGAGCTGGTGCGCCTCGACGGTGCGACCCGCGTCCACCGTCTCCGCCAGTGCGCCGGCGACGGCCGCGTAACCGGCGGCCTCGGAACGGTAGGCGGCGGGAGCCCTGCGGTAGTACCAGCGGCTTCCGATCAGCAGGACGGGAAGGGCGACGAGTACGGCGAGGGCCAACGGCGGCGCGGTCGCGGTGAGGGCCCCCACCAGCAGCGCGGTCCACACGACGCCGATCGACAGCTGCGGTACGGCTTCGCGCATCGCGTTGGCCAGTCGGTCGATGTCCGTGGTGATCCGGGAGAGGAGGTCGCCCGTGCCGGCCCGTTCGAGGACGCCGGGCGGCAGGGCCACCGACCTGACGAGGAAGTCCTCCCGCAGATCGGCGAGCATCTCCTCGCCCAGCATGGCCCCGCGCAGCCGCACCTCCCGCACGAAGAACGTCTGGACGGCGAGCGCGAACACGAACAGGCCGACGACCCTGCCCAGTTGCAGGTCTCTCGACCCTGCGGACAGGTCCTCGACGAGGCCGCCCAGCAGGTACGGGCCCACCATGGAGGCGAGCACCGCGACGGAGTTGACGGCGATGAGTGTGAGGAAGGGGCGCCTGTGACGCCGGAGCAGCTCGGCAACGTACGCCCGCACTGTGGCGGGCCCGCCGACCGGGAGGGTCGTGGCGTTCTCCGTGTCCGCCGGATCGTAGGAGGGCAGTGGGGCACCGATGGCCGCTGTCATGCCCGCTCAGCTCCTTCCGCCGGGGCAAGCTCCCCGCGTTCGCCTGTTGCTGCGCTACCGTCCGCTGCGTCCGTCCCGCCCGGCGCTCCGGGCCCGTCCGCTGCGCTGTCGAGTACGTCGACCACTTGAACGACCTCTCCCGCAGCCAGTCCGCTGACCGCACCCGTCACTTCGCCGGATCGGGCCGCGGTCGCCCCGGCCGCCGCCTCGCCGGCGGCCCTGGCGGTGCCCGCCGCGATGGCCCGGCCGGCGAACTCTCCGCCCTCGGGGCTGTCTCCGTCCGCGCCGAGCGCCTCGTCCTCCTCCTGCTCGCGGGTGACGATGGAGCGGTACGCGGCGTGACCGCGCAGCAGTTCGCGGTGCGAGCCGGTCGCCACGACCTGTCCGCCCTGGACGAGAACGACCGAGTCCGCCCGGTCCAGCATCAGCGGGCTGGAGGAGAAGACGACTGTCGTACGTCCCGCCCGGATCTCCCGCAGACCGTCCGCGATGCGTGCCTCTGTGTGCGCGTCGACTGCCGAAGTCGGCTCGTCGAGCACCAGCACCCGGGGGCACGCCACGAGCGAGCGGGCCAGCGCCAGCCGCTGCCGCTGCCCGCCGGAGAGCGAGCGCCCGCGTTCCGTGACGGAAGCGCTCAGGGCGTCGCCGTCCGCGTCGGGGCTGCCCTGGACCAGCGCGTCGAGTACGTCGCCGCACTGGGCCGCTCGGAGCGCGTGCCGCGCGGACACCTCTCCGGACGAGGGCACGTCGAGCAGTTCGCGCACCGTCCCGGACAGCAGCACGGGGTCCTTGTCCTGCACCAGCACCGCGGCCCGCACCGCTGCCAGCGGCTGCTCGTCCAACGGCACGCCGCCGAGGCGCACCGAAGCGGCGCCGGTGCTGTCAGGCGGGTGCCCGCCGAGCCGGTCCGCCAGCTTCCCCGCCGCGTCCGGGTCGCCGCACACGACGGCAGTGAGCTTCCCTTCCGGTGTCCGCAACCCGGTGACGGGGTCGTAGAGGTCGCCGTCGAGCGTGCCGCCCTCCGGAGGCCCTCCGCGGCCGTCTGCGCCCGGTCCGCCGGCCGGTGAGCCGCCGTCCGCCTCCGCGTCTCCGGCGTCCTCGGTGCCGCGCCGCAGCGACAGCACTCGCGTAGCGCGCTGGGCAGAGGGACGTGAGAAGGAGTAGGCCATGGCGAACTCCTGGAAGAGCCGCAACGGGAAGAGCAGGAAGGTCACCGCCCCGTAGACGGTGACGAGTTCGCCCACACCGATGCGCCCGTCGAGAGCGAGCCGCGCACCGTGCCAGACCACTGCCAGAAGCAGCAGACCGGGCAGGGCGATCTGGATCGCCTCGATCAGCGCCCACATGCGTGCCGTGCGCACCGCCGCGCGGCGCACCTCCTGTGAGGCGCTGCGGTAGCGCGTCAGGAACAGCTCCTCACCGCCGATGCCTCGCAGCACGCGCAGTCCGGCGACGGTGTCGGCGGCCAGCTCCGTGGCGCGCCCGGCCTTCTCCCGTTGCAGGTCGGCGCGGCGCGTCGCCCGGGGGAGCAGTGGCAGCACGGTCACCGCGAGCACCGCCATCCCGCACGTGACGAGCAGCCCCAACTGCGGTTCGTAGACGACCAGTCCGGCGCACACTCCGGTCGCGCCCAGCAGAGCGGCGCTGAACCGGGACGCCGACTCCACGCACCAGCCGATCTTCTCGATGTCGCCGGTCGAGACGGCCACCACCTCACCGGCGGCGACCCGTTGGGTGAGGGTGGCCCCCAGGGCCGCCGTCCTGCGGGCCAGGAGCTGCTGGACCCTGGCGGCGGCGGTCACCCAGTTGGTGATGGCCGTGCGGTGGAGCATGGTGTCGCCCAGGGTGACTGTGAGCGCGAGGACCGCCATCAGGGCCCCTGCCCGCAGCAGTCCCGCCCCGGACCTCTCGACGACCGCCTCGACGGCGAGGCCCACCACGGCCGGTACGGAGGCGACCGACGCCATGTGGAGGGTTCCCCAGCCCAGGGACTTGGCCTGCCCTCCGAGTTGCATGCGGCCCAGCCACAGCAGGAAGCGGGGGCCGGTCCGTACATCGGGGACGCCGGGGTCGGTATACGGAAGGTCGCGAATCTGCATGACGTCCCATGCTGGTCGAGGGTGGGGTGGAGCGGTCGGGCTGGCGCAGGGCGTGCACGACGGGAGGTCGGCGCGCGCCGGAGCCGGGTCGGCTGGGTCGGGTCTCGGAGGGCCAGGTCGCGGGGGCCGGGGGGAGGACGGCCAGGTCACGGCGGGAGGGGAGGTGTTCCGGCCGCCTGCCCAGACTTGCTGTGCCGGGTCCGTGACGCAACGGGTTTTTCCCGGTGCCTCCGCCGTCTGCCGCGCCTCTGCGTCCGCCGTCCGTCCCCCGCCTCTGCGTCCGCAGTCCGTGCGCCGCCCCATGTCCGGTGCTGCCCTCGGTGCCGTCCGTGCCGTCCGCCGCAAGTGGCGCCGCCGGCAAGGGACCTGGAGTTCGCTGCCTGCGGGCAGCCCGTCCGGTACGCCGGTCCTGGGGGAGTGCGAGCATGGAGGCATGCGCGGTGGTGAAGTCGGACGGAAGCGCCGGAAGGGTGGCACTCCACCGGAGCGTGCGGCCGGACGCCGGGGCGCGGCAGCCGCCGCCACGACGACGGCCGCCGTGCTCGCCCTGGCAGTGGCCGGGTGCGGTGCGGGCTCCGGTCCGGGCGGTGAAGACGGCGGCGGTAAGCGGAACGGGGACGGGGACGGCGGCTCCGGCGCCCACCGGGACCCGACCCGGGTGCCGGGCGTGGGCGATGTGCTGCAGCGCCGGATCCCGGAGGACGCCCGGCAGGTGGTGGCGGTCTACGGGAAGGGCGAGGACTCGGCCGAGGCGACCGTACGTCTCTACGTCCGCGAGGGCCGGACCTGGCGCGAGGACCGCGACTGGCCCGCGCACAACGGCCGCAAGGGCTGGACCGGCGACCACCGCGAGGGCGACAAGCGCAGCCCCGTGGGGGTCTTCACGCTCACGGACGCCGGCGGTGTACTGCCCGCGCCGGATGCGAAGCTGCCGTACACCGAGAGCTCCGCCTTCACCCCGCCTTCGTACTGGCCGAAGAAGACGCGACACGACTTCGACCACGTCATCGCCGTGGACTACAACCGGGTGAGGGGCACGTCGCCGCTCGATCCCACCCGTCCGCAGGGACAGTCCAAGGGCGGCGGCATCTGGTTGCACATGGACCACGGCAGTGGCACGTCCGGCTGCGTCAGCATCTCGAAGTCCGGTATGAAGTACCTGCTGCGCACCCTGGATCCGGACAAGAACCCGGCGGTGGTCATGGGCGACAAGGCGTCTCTTGCCCGCTGAGCGGCAGCCCGAACAGCCTTGAGGCGCCCCGGCGTTGGGGAGCGCCGGTCGGCAAGATGTTGCTGAAATCTCCTGGAAATTCTTGCGCCTCGCCTTGACGCGTGCACGGCGCGGCGGCAGGCTCCGTCGCGTACCCCCCACGGCGGCCTGGCGCGTGGCTGCCTTCAACGGCACGGCTGTGCCGGACGACGAAGGAGCCGCACACGATGAACAAGCGTCTTACCGGTGCGACCATGGCCGGCCTTCTGGTGGCCGGAGGCGTCACCGCTCTTGCCCCCTGGTCCTCGCAGGCCACTCCTCCTGGCGAGAAGACCGTCACCGCGACCCTCTTCGAGAGGCCGTTCTCGGAGGTGGGCAAGGCGTGCAAGGACTCCCTCGGCCCGGCGGGCTACGGCTATGTGGAGGTCTCGCCCGCCACCGAGCACATCGAGGGCAGCCAGTGGTGGACCTCCTACCAGCCCGTCAGCTACAAGATCGCCGGAAGGCTCGGGGACGAGGCCGCGTTCAAGAGCATGATCAGCACCTGCCACGAGGCGGGCGTGAAGGTCATCGCCGACGCCGTCATCAATCACATGGCCGCCGGCTCGGGCAAGGGCACGGGCGGGACGGAGTACAGCAAGTACGAGTACCCGGGCACCTACGGGGACGCCGACTTCCACGGCTGCCGCAAGGACATCAGCGACTACACCAACCGTGAGAACGTCCAGACCTGCGAACTCGTCGGACTCTCCGACCTCGACACCGGCAGCGACAACGTGCGCTCCACCATCGCCGCCTACCTCGACAGCCTGCGCGGGATGGGCGTCGACGGCTTCCGCATCGACGCCGCAAAGCACATGGCGGCCGACGACGTGGCGGCCATCAAGGGCAAGATGGCCGACCCCGGCTTCTGGGTGTCCGAAGTCATTCACGGCGGCGGAGAGGCCGTGCAGCCCGAGGAGTACTCCGGGCTGGGCGACGTGGACGAGTTCCGCTACGGCGGCCACCTCAAGAGCGCTTTCCAGGGCGGCGACGTCGGCGGCCTGAAGAACATCGCCGAAGGCAAGCTGCCGAGCGACAAGGCCCGTTCGTTCGTCGACAACTGGGACACCGAGCGCAACGGCTCGACCCTCACCTACAAGGACGGCGACCTCTACAAGCTCGCCAACGCCTTCATGCTGGCGCACCCCTACGGCTCCCCGAACGTCTACTCCGGTTACGAGTGGTCGGAGAAGGACGCCGGTCCGCCCAGCGGCGGCGAGGGGTGGACCGACATGCACGCGCAGCAGGCCGTCACCGGCATGGTCGGTTTCCGCAACTCCGTCGGTGACGCCGAGCTGACCGACTGGTGGTCGGAGGGCAGCGCACTCGCCTTCGCACGCGCGGGCAAGGGCTTCGTCGCGCTCAACGCCGGGGACGGCGAAGTGAAGCGGACGTTCACCACCGCGCTGCCGGCCGGCACGTACTGCAACGTCGCGAAGGCCGCGCCGGGGGACTGCGAGGGCAGCACCGTCACCGTCGGAGAGGACGGCAAGGCCGAGGCGACCGTGCCGGCCAAGGGCGTCGTGGCCCTGCACACCGGCGCGAAGTCCTGACCGTACGGCCGCAGTCGACGTAGCCCCAGCCGGCCGGGGCCTCACGACCCGGCCGGCGCACAGGGGGCGACCCCTCCCGCACCACGCCGGCGCAGCGCTCCCGGTCCGGCACCCCGCGCCCGGTCCGGGAGCGCACGCGTGCGCGGTGCCTTACGCGGGCCGGGTCGCCCGCTCCAGTTCGAGCAGTACGGAGCGGTAGCCGCGGCCGTTTGTCGCGTGGTCCATGCCGACCTCGCACATCCGGTTCGCCGAGAGGTGGGCGTCGAACTCGCGTGAGAGGACCTCGGCGGCCTCGCGCTCGGTCGCGGAGGCGGTCAGCTCCTTGTGCAGCATGCCCCGGTCGCCCGCGAAGCCGCAGCACCGGGCGTCGACGGGCACCACGACCTCCTCCGCGCACGCCTCCGCCACCGCGCGCAACTGGCCGGTGTCGCCGAGGTGCTGCTGCGAGCAGGTGGGGTGCAGCACGGCCGAGCCGGAACGGCGTTCGACGGTCAGGTGCGGCAGCAGCTCCTCCGCCGCCCACACGACCGAGTCGACGACGCGCAGCCGTTCGTGGAGCTTGCGGTTGGCCGGGGTGAGGTACGGCACGACTTCCTCGCCGAGGCCGAGGGTGCAGGAGGACGCGTCCACGACGAGGGGCAGTTCACCGCCGTCCGTCCACCGCCACGCCGCCTCCACGATGCGGTTGGCCATCAGCGTGTTGCCGTCTTCGTAGCCCTTCGAGTGCCAGATCGTCGCGCAGCAGGTCCCCACCACGTCGTCGGGAATCCACACCGGCCGTCCCGCACGGGCGGAGACGATCACCATCGACTGCGGCAGCGACGGGCCGTCGTAGCCTTCCGGTTCGCCGAAGATGCGGTTGACGCACGCCGGGTAGTAGACGGCCGCGGCGCCGGCGCGGTCCGTGGCGGGCAGCCGCTTGGCCGCCGGCCCCGGAAGCTGCGGCAGCCACTCGGGTACGAGGTCGGGGCGGACGGCCTTGCGGGCGGCGCCCGTCAGCGACTGCAGAAGCCTGTCGCCATGCCGCGGCAGCATCTTGCGGCGGATCCTGCCGGCGGCGGAGAGCGCCAGCCTCGCGGACCGCTCCACCTTACCGAAGTGGCGTGCGGCCCGTGCAGCGTTGCGCTCCTCGCGGGGGGAGTGGCGCTGCTGCCGGAAGTCCTTCATCATGGCGCCGGTGTCGATGCCGACGGGGCAGGCCAGCGCGCACGTCGAGTCGCCCGCGCAGGTGTCGACGGCGTCGTACCCGTAGGACTCCAGCAGGCTCTCGTTGACGGGGGACGCGGGCGCCTGGCGCATCATCTCGCGGCGCAGCACGATGCGCTGGCGCGGCGTGGTCGTCAAGTCGCCGCTGGGGCAGGCGGGTTCGCAGAAGCCGCACTCGATGCACGGGTCCGCGACCTCCTCCACCCGCGGGATGGCCTTCAGCCCGCGCAGGTGGGCCTTCGGATCGCGGTCCAGCAGCACGCGGGGGGCGAGCACCCCTTCCGGGTCGACGGTCTGCTTGATGCGCCACATCAGCGCCGTGGCCCGCTCTCCCCACTCCAGCTCCAGGAACGGCGCGATGTTGCGGCCGGTGGCGTGCTCGGCCTTCAGGGAGCCGTCGAACCGCTCCACCGTCAACGCGCAGAACTCGTCCATGAAGGCGGCGTAGCGCTCCACGTCCGACTCCAGGGAGGCGTCGAAGGCCAGCAGGAAGTGCAGGTTCCCGTGCGCCGCGTGCCCGGCGACCGCGGCGTCGAAGCCGTGCCGCTGCTGCAGCTCCAGCAGCGCCTCGCAGGCCTCGGCGAGCCGGGAGGGCGGTACGGCGAAGTCCTCGGTGATCAAGGTCGTACCGGCGGGACGTGAACCGCCCACCGCCGAGACGAACGCCTTCCGCGCCTTCCAGTAGAAGCCGATCGTGCCCGGATCGCGGGTGAGGGCGTTGGTCACCGACGGTACGGGAGCGACGAGCCGGAGGTCCTCCATCACCTCGGCGGCAGCGGTCTCCATCGCGTCCTGCGCGGCCTCGTCGGGCGCACGGAACTCGACGAGCAGCGCCGCCGTCTCCTTGGGCAGCTCCGCCCAGTCGTCGGGCACGCCCGCCACGCTGACCGACGCGCGCAGAGTGTTGCCGTCCATCAGCTCGACCGACATCGCTCCCGCGTCGTTGAAGCGCGGCACGGCCGTTGCGGCGGCCGAGAGCGAGGGGAAGAAGAGCAGCGCCGTCGAGGTGCGCCTGTGCAGCGGGAGCGTGTCGAAGACGATGTCGGAGATGAAGCCGAGCGTCCCCTCCGAGCCCACGGCGAGCCCGCGGAGGATGCCCGCAGGGGAGTCGCTGTCGAGGAAGGCGTCCAGGCGGTACCCGTTGGTGTTCTTCAGCTCGTACTTGGCGCGGATGCGGGCGACCAGCTCCGGGTCCGACTCGATGTCCGCCTTGAGCGCCATCAGGCCCTCGCACAGGGCGGGTTCGGCTTCGGCCAGCTTCGCGTCCGCCTCCGGGTCACCGGTGTCGACGACCGTGCCCGACGGCAGGACGAGGGTCAGGGACGCCACCGTCCGGTAGGAGTTGCGCGTCGTACCGGCGGTCATGCCCGAGGCGTTGTTGGCGACGACACCGCCGACGGTGCACGCGATGGCGCTCGCGGGGTCGGGCCCGATGAGCCGCCCGTACGGTGCCAGCGCGGCGTTCGCCCGCACGACGGTCGTGCCCGGCCGGATGCGGGCCCGTGCGCCGTCCTCGCTCAGCACCTCGACACCCGACCAGTGGCGGCGGACGTCGACGAGGATGTCCTCGCCCTGCGCCTGCCCGTTCAGGGACGTGCCGGCGGCGCGGAAGACGACGTGCCGGCCGTTGCGCCGGGCGTAGGCGAGCACCGCGGAGACGTCGTCGACCGTCTCGGCCTGCACGACGACCTGCGGCACGAAGCGGTACGGACTGGCGTCCGAGGCGTAGCGCACCAGGTCCGAGACCTTCCACAGCACCTTATCCTCGCCCAGCAGCCGCGCGAGTTCACCGCGCAGCGGCTGCGGAGTGCCGCCCGCGAGGGAGTCCGGGACGCGGTCGGACGCGGGCCGGTGCCCGGCTCGGGCCTTCGGACGCAGCGCACCGGATCCGGGATCGAGCAGCGGCATGGCATCTCCTGGGGCGCGTGCGGACGGATGTGCGACCCATGCTAGGCGCAGGTCACGGGTGCCCGTCCGGACGGTTTGCGCAGGTGCGACGAGCCGGGTACGCGGTGCCGCGTAACCTCGGAAGACCGCCCGGGCGCCCTGCCGCCCGGCCGAACCGCCAGGCGGCAGCGGGCGCGACCGCCGCCGCGCACCGGCCCCGGCCTGCCCGACCCCAGAGGAGCCCGTTGCCCCGCGACACGATCGAGTGGACGCCGTCGCCCCAGGAGGACGGCACCGCTGCCCCGCAGCCCCGCCAACTGAGGCGCATCCTGCGGATCTTCCGCCCCTACCGCGGGCGTCTCGCCGTCGTCGGGCTGCTCGTCGGGGCGTCCTCGCTGGTCTCCGTCGCGTCCCCGTTCCTGCTGCGCGAGATCCTCGACGTGGCGATCCCGGAGCGGCGGACGGTGCTGCTCAGCCTCCTGGCTCTCGGGCTGATGGGCACCGCCGTCGTCAGCAGCGTCTTCAACGTCCTCCAGACCTACCTCTCCACCACCGTCGGGCAGCGCGTCATGCACGACCTGCGCACCGACGTCTACGCCAAGCTGCAGCGGATGCCGCTCGCGTTCTTCACGCGGACCCGCACCGGCGAGGTGCAGTCCCGCATCGCCAACGACATCGGCGGCATGCAGGCCACGGTCACCTCCACCGCGACCTCGCTGGTCTCGAACCTCACCGGGGTGGTGGCCACGGTCGCCGCCATGCTGGCGCTCGACTGGCGGCTGACGGTCGCCTCGCTCCTGCTGCTGCCGGTGTTCGTGTGGATCAGCCGCCGCGTCGGCAGGGAACGCAAGCGGATCACCAGCCGGCGGCAGGCGCAGATGGCCGCCATGTCCGCACTCGTCACCGAGTCCCTGTCCGTGAGCGGCATCCTCCTGGGACGCACCATGGGCCGGGCCGACTCGCTGACCCGCGACTTCGCCGCCGAGTCCGAGCGCCTGGTCGGCCTGGAGATCCGCTCCCACATGGCGGGCCGCTGGCGGATGTCCACCATCGGCATCGTGATGGGTGCGATCCCCGCGCTGCTGTACTGGACGGCGGGCATGCTCGTCCACTTCGGCGGGCCGGGCTTCTCCATCGGTACCCTCGTCGCTTTCGTCACGCTTCAGCAGGGGCTCCTCCGCCCGACCGTCTCGCTGCTGTCGACCGGCGTGGAGATGCAGGCGTCGCTGGCGCTCTTCCAGCGCATCTTCGAGTACCTGGACCTGCCGGTGGACATCACCGAACCGTCCGCCCCCGTCAGGCTGGAACGCGTGAAGGGCAGGGTCTGCTTCGAGAACGTGGACTTCTCCTACGGCGGCGAGGGCGCCCCGCTCACGCTGCGGGGCATCGACCTCACCGTCCCCGAAGGCGCCTCGCTCGCCGTGGTCGGTGCGACGGGCTCCGGCAAGAGCACGCTCAGCTACCTGGTGCCCAGGCTGTACGACGTGACCGGCGGCCGGGTCACCCTCGACGGCGTCGACGTGCGCGACCTGGACTTCGCCACCCTCAGCAGGGCCGTAGGCGTCGTCTCGCAGGAGACGTACCTCTTCCACGCCTCCGTCGCGGACAACCTGCGCTTCGCCGAACCCGGCGCGACCGCCGCACAGTTGCGCGCCGCGGCCGAGGCCGCCCGGATCCACGAGCACATCGCCGCGCTCCCCGACGGCTACGACACCCTCGTCGGCGAACGCGGCTACCGCTTCTCGGGCGGTGAGAAGCAGCGCCTCGCCCTGGCCCGTACGATCCTGCGCGACCCTCCGGTCCTCATCCTCGACGAGGCGACCAGCGCCCTGGACACCCGCACCGAACGGGAAGTGCAGCAGGCCATCGACGCGCTGTCCGCGGGCCGCACCACCCTCACCATCGCCCACCGCCTCTCCACGGTCCGCGACGCCGACCAGATCATCGTGCTGGAGCAGGGACGCATCGCCGAACGCGGCACCCACGAGGAGCTCCTCGCCGCCGACGGCAGGTACGCGGCACTGGTGCGGCGGGATGCGCTCACCGGCGGCGGAGCGGACTCCGGCAGGGTCATCGGCTCCGGCCCCGGGTCCGAGTCCGGCCCGGGCGACGGCCGCGGCACGCCCGCCGTCGGCGGAGCCCGCTCCGCACCGCCCGCCGAGAGCGAGAGCGGTTCCCCCGCCGACGCCCCCGCACGGTGACCGCGCCGGGGCGTTCCCGGCAGCGGCGTTACGCGTCCCGGAGGCGGCGGGACCGCGCGCCGCGCCGCCCCGGACGGCCTCTCCACCGGACACGTATGCGCTCGTGAATTCTGGGGAGATGAGGGCACATGAAGCAGCCCACCGATGCCGGGTCCCCGCACACGGCCCGCCAGGCTCCGCCCTCCCGCCCCGGACGCCAACTGCTCGCCGCCTCCATAGGCAACGCCGTCGAGTGGTACGACTGGCTCGCCTACACCTTCCTCGCGACGTACATCGCCGCGGAGATCTTCCCCAAGAGCGCCGGCAACTCCCTCGTCCCGCTGCTCTCCACGTTCGCCGTCTTCGCCGTCGGCTTCTTCATGCGCCCCGTCGGCGGGCTCCTGATGGGTGTCGTGGCCGACCGCAGCGGACGCCGGGCCGCGCTCACGGTCACGATCCTGCTCATGGGCGGCAGCAGCCTGCTGCTGGCCCTGACCCCGACCTACGCGGCGGCCGGACTGGTCGGCCCCGTCGTGCTGGTGATCGCCAGGCTGCTCCAGGGGCTCTCCGTCGGGGGCGAGTTCGCGGCCGCCACGACCTTCCTCGTCGAGTCGGCACCCCACGGCCGGCGGGGGCTCTTCTCGAGCTTCCAGTACGTCTCGACGACCGTCGGCCAGCTCATCGCCTCCGGCGTCACGGCGCTGCTCGTCGCCCGGATCGACGACGGGCAGATGCACCAGTGGGGCTGGCGCGCCGCGTTCCTCCTCGGCGCCGTGCTCAGCCTCGTCGGCTTCTGGATCCGCCGCGGCGCGGAGGAGACCCGGAGCCCCGAGCAGCAGGCGGCGTCCCGGCCGGGCCTCTTCGAGGCTCTGCGCACCCACCCGCGCGAGTCCCTGCTGATCTGCGGCATCACCACGGGCGCCACGATCGCCTACTACACGTGGACCTCCTACCTGCCGACGTACGCCCAGGTCAACGTGGGCTTCGACAAGGGCGATTCGCTGCTGATCGGCACGATCTCGCTGGCGTTCTTCGCGCTGCTGCAGCCGCTGGGCGGCATGCTTTCCGACCGGGTCGGGCGCAAGCCGCTGCTGCTGACGTTCTCCGTGGGCTTCGCCGTGCTGTGCGTGCCGATGCTGAACGCGATCGACAAGTCCTTCGCGTCCCTGCTGATCGTCCAGTGCGCCGGCATGGTGCTGCTGACCTGCTACACCTCCATCGCCGCCGCCGTGAACGCGGAGGTCTTCCCGGCCCGCGTGCGGGCGGCCGGCATCGGCTTCCCCTACTCCCTGACGGTGGCACTCTTCGGCGGGACCGCTCCGTACATGGGCACCCTCTTCAAGGACCTGGGCCGCCCCGACGCGTTCCCCTGGTACGTGGCGGCACTGTGCCTCGTCTCCGCGCTGGTCTACCTGCGGCTGCCGGAGGGTGCGAAGAAGCCCCTGGAGCGCTGAGCCTGCCGGCCCTGGCTCCAGGGGTCTCGCGCGCGGTGCTCGCCGGCGACGCGCGAACCGCGCCGGGCTTCAGCGGTAGAGGAAGTACCGGCGGCGGGTGCGGTCGAAGTCGCGGACCTCGGACTCCCACGCCGCGACGACCGCGTCCACCGTCTCGCCCGCGTCCAGCATCTTCCGCAGGCGGGTGGAGCCGGACAGCTTGTCGATCCAGTACGGGCGGGGGTCGTCGTCCTTGCGCCAGGCGAACTCGTCGTACTTCATGGCCTCCGCCAGCATCGCCACAGCCGTGGGAATGGCCCGGTAGCGGCGCGGGTCCGTGATGTGCAGCTGCACCCCGGCGCACGTCTCGCCCTCGTGCTTGCTGAACGTCGGCACGAAGTAGCCCTCGCGGAAGCGGACCCCGGGCAGGCCGCGGGCGTTGAGCCGGTCGCTGTACTTGTAGTCGAGGTAGGGGGCGCCGATCAGCTCGAAGGGCCGTGTGGTCCCGCGGCCCTCCGAGAGGTTGGTGCCCTCGAAGTAGCCGGTTCCGGCGTAGGCGGTGGCGGTGTCGGGGAACGGCATGTTCGGCGACGGCGGCACCCAGGGGAGGCCCGACTCCTGGCCGGTGGCCTCCGGATCCAGGCCGCGGGCGCGTACGACCTCCAGCTCGACCTTGCCGCCCTTGCCTTCCTTCGGCAGCAGTTCCCCGTTGAAGTATCCGGCCAGCTCGCCGACCGTCAGGCCGTGCTGCTGGATGATGGGCTTCAGGCCCACGCCGGAGGTGAACTCCTTCGTCATCATCGGCCCGTCCACCCGCCGTCCGCAGGGGTTCGGCCGGTCGAGGACGACGAAGGACGCACCGATGTCGCGGGCGGCGACCATCGCCTGGTACATCGTCCAGATGTAGGTGTAGAAGCGCACGCCGACGTCCTGGATGTCGAAGACGACGGTGTCCGCTCCCGCCTTGCGGAAGAGCTTCGCCATCTTCGCGGCGTCCGCGCCGTACGCGTCGTACACGGTCAGCCCCGTACGCGGGTCCTCGAACTCGGGCTCGGACTCGCCTGCCTGGGCGCTTCCGCGGAAGCCGTGCTCGGGGCCGAAGACCCCGACGATGTCGAGGCCCTCCGTGGCGGCCATGGAGTCCACGACGTGACCGGTGTCCCGCAGAACGCCCGTGGGGTTGCTGACGACGCCCACCTTGCGGTCGCGCAGCATCTTCCAGCCGGCGGCCGCCGCGACGTCCGCGCCCGGCGTGACGCGTCCGCCGCCGTGCGTGGGGGCGGCGGAGGCCGAGCTGGCGGTGAGCAGCGGGGCGCCGAGGGCGGCAGCCGTGCCGCCGAGGACGAGCGAACGGCGGGAGGGAGCGCTGGACATCGTGGACGTCCTTCCGGAGACGGTCATGGGAGGGCACGGCTGAAGGGGCAAGCTATCCCACCGCCATGGTCGCTGCCAGTGTGTGCGCGCGCTGTCAGAGGTACGCGCAATGGCAGCCGCTGCTGCGAGGATGACCCGTATGCCGAACGTCAATCTCACGCTCGTGCAGGGCGACATCACGGAACAGGCCGTGGACGCGGTGGTCAATGCCGCCAACTCCTCGCTGCTCGGCGGCGGGGGAGTGGACGGGGCCATCCACCGCAAGGGCGGCCCCGAGATCCTGGCCGAGTGCCGCCGCCTGCGCGAGAGCCGGTACACCGAGGGGCTTCCCACCGGCGAGGCCGTCGCCACGACGGCCGGCCGGCTTCCGGCCCGCTGGGTGATCCACACCGTCGGTCCCGTCTGGGCGAAGAGTGAGGACCGCTCGGAGCTGCTGGCCTCCTGCTACCGCCGGTCCCTGCGCACGGCTCGGGAGCTGGGCGCCCGTACGGTCGCGTTCCCGGCGGTCTCGACCGGGATCTACGGCTGGCCGCTCGACGACGGCGCCCGGATCGCGGTGGCCACGGCCCGCAGCGAGGGGGAGGGCTTCGAGGAGGTGCGGTTCGTGCTCTTCGACGAGCGCTCCTACGGCGTCTTCGCGGCGGAGGTCTGAGCGAGCCGGCCGGCTCGCTCACCCGAGCGGGTCGATGAGGTCCATCGAGCGCAGGACGGCAGCGAGGGCGAGCCCTTCACCGGAAGCCTCCCCGCCCTTCTGCCCGTCCCCTTGCACGTCTGCCTGACCCTCCCGGCCACGCTCCCAGGACGCGACGTCGACGGCGGTGTCGGTGAGTTTGACGGAGTGTTCGTCGCCGTGAACGGCCGCCTGTTCGAAGACCTCTTCGGGTGTGAGGCCGCGCGGCACCGGCATCGGCGCTGTCCCGGCCGGCGGGGCGTAGGCGGCGGTCACGGCGGTGGTGGCCGACCACGCGGCGTGCAGGCTCGGCAGCCACAGCTCGCGCGGCAGCGCGGGCAGCGTGCGCAGCACGGCGTTGGGTGCGGTCGCGGCGTGGACGAGCATCACAGCCGAGCCGTGGGCGTGGGTCGCGTAGCGGAACGTCGCTGCCCGCACCGTGTCCTGGAGCAGCGCCCGGGCGTGCTCCGGGTCCTGGCCCTCCGGGACGGGCGCGGCCGGGAGCCGGGTGATCTGCGCGAGGCGCTCCCGGATCCCGCCCTCCTGGTCGCCGATGCGGGGCACCGCCGCCAGCCCGTCGGCGGGGGAGCCCGCGGCGGGGAGCGCCGTGACCCCCGGCAGCGGCTGGTGCCGGGCAGCCCAGTAGCCGAGTGCGTGGGCGAGTTCCGTGCGGAGCGGCTCCTGCCCGGACGCGTCCGCCGCCGCACCGGCGCCACCGCCGGCCGTACCGTCCTCTCCGCCGAGGAGGGTGCGGACGGCGTGGCCGACCCGGATCACGCCGTGCGTCGCCGCGGCGGGAATTCCGGGCAGCAGGCGGGGCCACCACTGGGCAAGCACGTCCCGCCACGGACGTTCCCGCAGGGCGTGCGTGAAGTAGAGCGTCCAGTCGGCCAGGCGGCGCGGGTCCCCGAGGGCGTCCGGCCAGTCGGCGTCCGTGACGGGGGAGGACGGCGAGGGCATGTCCTCCAGCTTGTCGCGGTAGCGGTCGATCCACCGGTGGACAGAGGGCGCCTGACCGTGCCGCACCAGTGCCTCCACCGCCATCGGCGCGTGGTTGCTGAGCCAGCCGTCGCGTTCCGGGCCGCTCAAGTGCAGGCGCTGGAGGGCCTCATCGAGTGTTCCGCTGGTGTCGCCTCTCCGGATGTCCATGCGACTGACGCTAGGCCGGGCCCGTGTGCGTCGAAACCGTCCGTGGTCCGAGACGGGGCCTAGAACCACGGCGCTCGCCGCTACGGCTCCGGGACCAGTTCCGGTGAGCGAAGGGCCCAGGCCCGCACCGCGGGCCCGCGAGCCGTCCCGCCGCCCCCGTTGCCGATCGCCGTACCGCATCGGGTGACGCGCTGCCAAGATCAGCGGCCGCGGCTACCGTGAGCACATGTCGCCTGAAGACCTCACGGATGCAGTCAACTCCATGCCGCCCATGGAGACTTCGGACTACCACAAGGCCGCGGCGCACATCTGCTCGCAGCTGGACCCCGACGGTGTGCGGGTGCTCGAGAACCTGATAGGCGACGAAGATCAGGCGACGCGCGGCTTCAACGCCTTCTACGTGCTGCTGGCCCGCCACCGCCGGTCCCTTGACGCCAGCCGGTACCGCAACCTCTACCAGCGGCACGCGAGTCGCTTCGCCGCGGTGCCCATGCGGGCGGTGCTCGAATCCGACCTGGCGATGCTGGACCCCACGGGACCGAATCTGAGCGCTGCGCTCCGGCACGCCACGGCCGCTCTGGACGCGTACCCCGGCAACCTCGCCCTGGTCGCCCACCGCGCCCGGATGCTCGCCGAGTCGGGGTGGAGCGGCGTGGAGGTGGACCCGCGGGAGCTGCGCGACTCCCTCGCCCAGGTGGGCAGAGCCGTGGAGGCCAGCCCCGAGAACGCGCGCTTCCGCGCGGTCAGCGCTCAACTCTCCGCGCTGCTGGGCGACTTCGACACCGCGGCGGCCTCGATCCAGCGCGCGCTCGATCTGGAGGACTCGGAGCAGGCGGGTTACGCGGTGCGTGTCGTGGAGTACCACCGCATCAGGGCCGACATCGCCCTGCGCCGCGAGACCCGGGCAGTCCGCGAAAGCCTGGCCGAGAGCACCGAGCAGCTGGACGCCTCGATGAAGGAGCAGCTGGCAAGAGTCTCGGAGGAGATCCGCGATCGTGAGCAGAAGGAGATCGCCAGACTCCGCTCGGAGACGCTCGGCAGTCTCGGCCTGCTGGCGGCGGTCATCGCGTTCATCGTCACCAGCACTCAGGTAGCCGGCGACATGCCCCTGCGCGAAGCATTACGGCTCCTCGCGGGGGTCGCCGGAATGCTGGCCCTGGTCTTCGCGGCCTTCGGCGCCGCGTTCGGGGTCGGCCGCCCCAGGCGCCTGCTCATGCCGTCGGTCCTCGGGATGATCCTGTTCGCGCTCGCCTATCTGCCCGACTGAGGGCGGCGGCGAGGCGTCCGCACCGCCTCGCCCGCGTCAGCGGTCCGGTCCTCGCCAGGCCGTCAGGCCCGTCAGGCCGCCAGGTCGTCTCCTCGCCGGGAGCGGCGGAAGGCTGCCGCTGAGTGCCGGAGCCCCGGTCCGCCCCGGTGACTCACGTCCGCGGGGCGCCCGGCGAGCTGATCACCACGTCGAGGCGGCGCGGCCCGTGCACGCCCTCCACCCGGTCGAGTTCGATGTCGCTGGTGGCGGAGGGCCCCGAGATCCAGGTCTGGGGGCGGGCGGGGTCGAGCCTGCCCAGTGCCTGCGGCACCGAATCGACGACCTGGGAGGGCGCGTGGACGACGCAGATGTGGTGGTCCGGCACGAGCGAGATACGGCGCCTGCCCTGGTCCTCGCCGGCGTCG
This sequence comes from Streptomyces sp. WMMB 714, assembly GCF_900090125.1. Classification (NCBI taxonomy): domain Bacteria; kingdom Bacillati; phylum Actinomycetota; class Actinomycetes; order Kitasatosporales; family Streptomycetaceae; genus Streptomyces; species Streptomyces sp. WMMB 714. The sequence continues at coordinate 473,482 of NZ_FMHJ01000001.1, read as the reverse complement.
AGCACGATGGTCCCGGTCTCGGCGACGGCGACCGCGCAGCCCGTCACGACGCTGTCCACGGCGTCGAGGTCGCGCGGCGACTGGCCTGCCGAGTCGGCGACGCGTTCGACATCGCCGGGCAGCCAGCCGTCGGGCACCGCCCACGGGGCGACGACCCTGCGGGCACCGCGGTCCCGCAGCAGGCGTCCGATCACCACCGGCAGCTCGGTGGACGTGCAGCGGTGCACCACGGCGCGGTAGTCGCTCAGGTTCCCGGCGAGGAGGTCGATGCGCTGGGCGTCGTTGCGGACGGCGTGGCGCTGCCAGTAGTCGCGTGGGACGTGCGTCTCCTCCGGACCCCCGTCGCGCGGAACGTCGGCGAGTGCGCGCCGGATCCGGGAGAGGACGATGTCGCGGCTGTTCACTCCGCGCTCTCCTTCCCCGTGCCCCGGGCGCCGCTTCCGCCGCCGTCCCGATGGGTGTGCCGCCACCAGTCCCGGAAGGACTGCGGGGCGGGTCGGGGCAGGTCGCGGCTGGCGGACCAGGCCTTGCCCGCGGCGGTGACGGGCAGGCGCCGGGGTGTGAACCGGCGGCCGCGGGCGGCGAGCCGCTGCCCGGCCCGCATGGCACGCGGGTGGTCGAACGCCCAGCGCGCGGCGCGCATCAGGGCCCTTTCGGCGGCGTGCCCCTTCGCGGGCTTGATGGTGGTCTTCTGGCCGCGGACGACGGCGGTGCCGCCCTCCACGACCCGTTCACGCAGGTGCACCAGGACCTCGGGGATGTCGATCGCGACGGGGCAGACGTCGTAGCAGGCGCCGCACAGCGACGACGCGTACGGCAGGGAGGCGTCCAAGTCGCTCTGCACACCGCGCAGTTGCGGGGTCAGGATCGCGCCGATGGGGCCGGGGTAGGGGGAGCCGTAGGCGTGGCCGCCCGCGCGCTCGTACACGGGGCAGACGTTGAGGCAGGCCGAGCAGCGGATGCAGCGCAGCGCCTGCCGTCCGACGGTGTCGGCGAGGGCGTCGGTGCGGCCGTTGTCGAGCAGCACGAGGTGGAAGGCGGACGGGCCGTCGTCGTCCGTGGTGCCCGTCCACGTCGAGGTGTAGGGGTTCATCCGCTCCGCGGTCGAGGAGCGGGGCAGGGTCTGCAGGAAGACCTCCAGGTCCTGCCAGGTGGGCACCGTCTTCTCGATGCCCACGACCGAGATCAGCGTCTCCGGGAGGGTCAGGCACATCCGGCCGTTCCCCTCGGACTCCACGACGACGAGGGTGCCCGTCTCGGCGACCATGAAGTTCGCGCCGGAGATGCCGACCTTGGCGTTCAGGAACTTCTCCCGCAGGTGAAGCCGTGCCGCCTCGGCCAGTTCCGCGGGGTCGTCGCTCAGGCCCTCGGGAGCGGCACGGCCCCAACTTCCCATCTGCTTGCGGAAGATGTCGCGGATCTGGTCGCGGTTGCGGTGGATGGCGGGTACCAGGATGTGCGAGGGAAGGTCGTCGCCGAGCTGGACGATCAGCTCGGCGAGATCGGTCTCGTAGGCGGAGATGCCCGCCTTCGCGAGTGCCTCGTTGAGGCCGATCTCCTGCGTGGCCATGGACTTGACCTTGACGACCTCGCTCTCGCCCGTCTCACGGACGAGTCCCGTCACGATCCGGTTGGCGTCGTCCGCGTCGGCCGCCCAGTGGACGACGCCTCCCGCGGCGGTCACCGCCGCCTCCAACTGCTCCAGGTAGTGGTCGAGATGGCGCAGCGTACGTTCCTTCAGCGCCGCTCCCGCCTCCCTCAACTCCGCCCAGTCGCCCAGCTCTTCGACGGCCTGGGCGCGTTTGGCCCGGATGGTGTGCGTCGCGTGCCGCAGGTTCCCGCGCAGCCGCATGTCGCGCGTGGAGTCCGCGGCCGCCTGCGGGAAGGACGGCATGCCCAGGTACGTGCCGCTCACCGCGCTGCCTCCTCGGTGCTCGCCAGGATCTCCGCGAGGTGCACGGGCCGCACAGCCGAGCCGCGGCGTGAGAGGACCCCGCCGATGTGCATCAGGCAGGAGTTGTCGACGGTGCAGACGGCCTCGGCGTCGGTCTCCTCGATGTGCCGCGCCTTGTCCGCGCCCATCGCGGCGGAGACGTCGGGGTTCTTCACGGCGAATGTGCCGCCGAAGCCGCAGCACTCCTCGGCGCCCGCCAACTCCCGCAGCCGCAGCCCCTCCACGGCCTCCAGCAGGCGCCTGGGCCGGTCGCCGAGGCCGAGCATCCGCAGCCCGTGGCAGGTGGGGTGGTAGGTCACGGTGTGCGGGTAGTACGCGCCGACGTCCGTCACGCCGAGCACGTCCACCAGGAACTCCGTCAGCTCGTACGTGGCCGCCACCGGGCCCTCGACGTCCTCGGCGCCCAGGCGGGGGTAGTTCTCCCGCACCATCGCGGCGCAGGAACCGGACGGGACGACGATGTAGTCGTACCCCTCGAAGACCCGTGCGTAGCGGCGGGCCAGGGGTTCGGCCTCCCGGCGGTAGCCGGTGTTGAACTGCGGCTGCCCGCAGCAGCTCTGGTCCTGCGGGAAGTCCACCTCCACGCCCAGACGCTCGAGGAGGGCGACGACGGCCTGCCCGGTGCCGGGATAGAGCGTGTCGTTGATGCAAGTGATGAAGAGTGCGACCCGCACGGCTCTCCTCGCTCCGCTCGGCTGTGTCCGCGATTGCCGCGCCGGTCTTCTCCAGCGCGGACGCGGACGGCCGAGTGCCCGGGTCCGGCGTTCGGCAGCCGCGCCACGGGAGGGTTCGTACGTCCGCAGGGGCAGGGTGTCATACAGCAGCCGTGCGACCTCCCCCCTCGTCACGTCCCGTCACGCTCCGTCGGCAGGCCCTCCCCGCAGCGTCACGCGCCCCGGTCACGGGCCGACGCCCCCCGGCCGCCGGCCGCACACACGACGGCGCCGCCCGCCGGGGGACCGGGGGCGGCGCCGCTGGGGACGTACGTCAGACGAGCCAGCCGACATAGTGGGCGAGACAGGCCAGCGCGTTGGTGATGACGTTCATGAAGTGCGTTCTCCTTGTATTCCTGATGGGACAACTCACCGGCCAGCGTGGGACGTTGAGCCGGGCGCCGCGTGGTCTGCAGCCCGCCGCCTGCGCCACGCAAGCATCTCCGAGCGCAGCGTCACCTCGGCCGGAATTCCGTCGCTGCCACACCTTCGGACGAACGGCCGCTCCCGTGTTCGGGCTCCCCCGGCGTCCCCTCAACTGCCCTGAGGGGGCGGGCCGTTGGCGTCCCGTCGAGGAGCCGCAGCACCTCGCGGGCGGCTGCCCGGCCGGCCCGTCCGGCGCCGACTGTGCTCGCGGAAGGGCCGTAACCGACCAGGTGGACGCGGGGATCGGCGGCCACCCGCGTGCCGTCCAGGCGGATGCCCCCGCCCGGCTCGCGCAGCCGCAGCGGGGCCAGGTGGCCGACGGCGGGCCGGAATCCCGTCGCCCAGAGCAGGGTGTCGGCCCGCATGCGGCGCCCGTCGCTCCACTCGACGCCGTCCGGCAGGATGCGCTCGAACATCGGCTGCCGTGCCAGTACGCCGCGCTCGCGGGCCTCGCGCATCGCCTCGGTCATGGGCAGACCCGTCACGGACACCACGCTCCGCGGCGGCAGCCCATGCCGCACGCGTTCCGCGACGAGAGCGACCGCCGCGCGGCCCTGGTCCTCGGTGAACGGGCCCTCGCGGAAGACGGGTTCGCGCCGCGTGACCCACGCCGTCCCGGCCGCCACCTCCGCGATCTCCAGCAGATGCTGCACGGCGGACGTGCCGCCCCCGATCACGACGACGTGCTTGTCCGTGAACGCGTCGGAGTGCGGCCCGGGATAGTCGGCGGTGTGCAGCTGGCGTCCGAGGAAGTCCTCGCCGCCCGGGTAGCGGGGGCGGAAGGGGCGGTCCCAGGTGCCCGTCGCGTTGATCAGCGCACGGGTCGTCCAGGCGCCCCGGGACGTCTCCACGCGCAGCCTGCCGTCCCCGGCCTCCTGCACGGAGCGCACGTGCACGGGGCGCCGCACCTGGAGGCCGAAGGCGCGCTCGTAGTCCGCGAAGTACCCGCCGATGACCTCGGACGACGGGCGGCCGGGGTCGGCGCCGGTCAGCTCCATGCCGGGCAGGGAGTGCATTCCGTGGACCCTTCCGTAGGTCAGGGTCGGCCAGCGGAACTGCCAGGCGCCCCCGGGCCGGGGCGCGTGGTCGAGCACCACGAAGTCCCGCCCCGGAACGAGACCGAGGCGCCGCAGATGGAAGGCGCTCGACAGCCCCGCCTGCCCCGCGCCCGCCACTACCACCGAGACGTCGTCCATACCTGTGCGAACCATGCGGGGGCCCCGGGCCTTCCCGGCGTCCGCGAGGCAGGATGGAGGCATGACCGACGCCGACGCCAGCACCCTCCGCACCCGCCTGCTGGACATCACCACCGGCTCACGGGAGACGGTGACCGACCTCACCGGCGAGTGCGAGTCCTTCCTGCGCGAAGCCGCTGCGGGCCGCGACGGCCTGCTGAACGTCTTCGTGCCGCACGCCACCGCCGGCATCGCGATCCTGGAGACGGGGGCGGGCAGCGACGACGACCTGCTCGCCGCGCTCGGGGACCTGCTGCCCGCCGACGACCGCTGGCGCCACCGGCACGGCAGTCCGGGGCACGGACGGGACCACGTGCTGCCCGCCCTCGTGCCGCCGCACGCCACGCTGCCGGTGATCGGCGGCGAGCTCGAACTCGGCACGTGGCAGTCCGTCTGCCTCGTCGACACCAACCGCGACAACCCGCAGCGGAAGGTGCGCCTCTCCTTCCTCGGCTGACCGGGCACTGGGCAGGCGGCGGGCCGGTCCGGCGTCACGAGCCGCGCGGACGCCGGGCCCGCCCAGCGCACTTTGCATTCAACTCCCGTGCTCCGGAGCGCTGTTCGGGCGCGGAGCGCCCCTCTGCGGGCGCGCCGCCTCCCGTGCGCACCCTCACGCGCTCCGCAGGTTCGCCCCGATACGCCGTGCCGCGTCGACCGCGAGCGCGCCCAGCTCCACGGCGCGGGCCTCGTCGTAGCGCTGGATCGGCACGGAGACGGCGAGGGCACCCAGCGGGCGCCCGTCCTTGTCCAGTAAGGCGGCGCCGACCGCGCCCACGCCCGGCCGCCAGGCGCGGTCGTTCGTGGCGTATCCCGACTCCCGCACCCTCACGAGGTCCTCGACGACGGACTGCCTGTCCGCGGGCGTGTTCTCCGAGAAGCGTTCGAGGTTCCCGCTCAGCAGCCGGTCCACCTCGTCGTCGGGAAGGTGGGCGAGGACCGCGCGGCCGCTGCAGCTGGCGTGCATCGGCACGCGGGCGCCCAGGTGCACCCAGGTGCGTACGGGCTCGTCGCTGTCGAGCCGGTCCACGACCACGAGGCCCTGGTCCCCGCTGTAGCTGAGCAGGTGGATCGTCTCGTGAGTGGCGTCCCGCAGCCGGTGCATGGTGGGCAGCGCGGCCTCGCGCAGGCCGCCCTCCACCGAGGCGTGTATGCCGACGGAGAGGGCGCGGCCCGTGAGCACCCACTGCGTCCGGTCCGTACTGGAGGACGTCAGCCAGTCCGCTTCGCGCAGGGTGACGAGGCAGCGGTGCACGGAGCTCTTGGGAATCCCGGTCGCTCTCGCGATCGCCGAGACGCCCACCGGCTGCAGCTCCGCCACGGTCTCCAGGACGCGCAGCGTCGTGATGACGGCGCGCATCGCATGACCGCTCGAAGTCATGGAGGTTCCGGTCCCTTCACGTCAGTGGTCGGTGAACGGCGTATGCACACCCCTTGACAGCGCGGCAGCGCTGTCACCAGGGTGAACGCGCAACGTACCGCATGGCGGTACATGTTCCATCTTACGGAACGGGAGCGCTCATGTACGTCGGACGGGCAATGCTGTTCGTCCCCGGTGACCGGCCGGACCGCATCGTCAAGGCATTCGGCACCGCCGCGGACGCCGTGGCCGTCGACTTCGAGGACGCCGTCGCCGACGCGCACAAGGAGACCGCCCGCACCCGCACCGCCGAGGTGCTCGAAGGGCTCTCCGAGCGCCCCGGACCCGCCGTGTACGTCCGCGTCAACGCGCTCGGGCACCCGGAGTCGCAGGCCGATCTGGACACCGTCTCCCGGCTCTGCGGCCGCGGCCGCGTGGACGGGGTGATTCTCCCCAAGGCCGAGTCCGCGGCGCAGATCGAGGAGGCCGACCGGGCGCTGTCCGCCGCCGGAGGTGCCGCGGAGGCCGAAGGCGGACCGGCCCTGGTGCCGATCGTGGAGACCGCCCGCGGTGTGCTCGCCGTCGCTGCCCTCGCCTCGGCGGCACCCCGCGTGCGGGCCCTGATGTTCGGCACCCTCGACCTCGCGCACGAACTGGGCGTAGAGCCCTCCGTCGAGGGGCACGAACTGCTGCACGCCCGTTCGCAGGTCGTGCTCGCCTCGCGGGCGGCCGGTCTCGCGGGCCCGCTCGACGGCCCGTACCAGGCGCTCGACGACGAGGAAGGACTCGTACGCTCCAGCGCCGCCGCCCGCCGGCTCGGGTTCACCGGCCGCGTCGTGCTCCACCCCCGCCAGGTGGGCCCCGTGCGGGAGGCCTTCGCACCCGCACCGCACGAACTCGACCGCGCCCGCGAAGTGCTCGCCGCGTACGAGGCGGCGCAGGATCGGGGCGCCGGAGCGCTGCGGCTGGCCGACGGGACGTTCGTCGACAGGCCGGTGGTCGCCCGGGCCGTCGCGCTGCTCGGCGCCGCCCAGAGCGGCACCGGCGCCGAGGACGGCCCGCCGGAGGGCGGCGCCCACGGTGCGGGGGCGGCGCGATGACCGCCCCGGCACGGCTGCCGCTGGAGGACGTGACCGTCGTCGCCCTCGAACAGGCCGTCGCCGCGCCCCTGGCCACGCGGCAGCTCGCCGACCTCGGGGCACGGGTCATCAAGGTGGAGCGGCCCGGCGGCGGGGACTTCGCCCGCGGCTACGACCGCGCCGTGCACGGCGGCTCCAGCGCGTTCGTCTGGCTCAACCGCGGCAAGGAGTCCGTCGAGCTCGACCTGAAGGACCCCGGCCGGATGGCCGCTCTGCACCGGATGCTGGCGCGCGCGGACGTCCTCGTGGCCAACCTCGCCCCGGCCGCGCTCGAACGCCTCGGGCTCGGCGCGGACGCGCTCCGCAGCCGCCACCCCCGTCTCGTCGTCTGCCGGATATCGGGATACGACCCGGAAGGGCCCCAGCCGGACAAGAAGGCCTACGACGCGCTGATCCAGGCCGAGGCCGGCGTCATGTCGCTGACGGGCACTCCCGGGGCGCCCGCGAAGACCGGGATCTCCATCGCCGACATCGCGGCTGGCTCCTACGCCTTCAGCGGCGTCCTCGCGGCGCTGCGGCACCGCGACGCCACGGGCGAGGTGCTTCCCGTGCGGGTATCCCTCTTCGACTGCCTCACCGAATGGATGGCGCACCCGCTCTACCAGACCCTCTACGGCGGCACCGCTCCCGTCCCGATGGGCACCTCGCACCCGGCCATCGCGCCGTACGGGGCGTACGCCACGGCGGACGGCGCGTCGGTGATGATCGCGGTGCAGAACGAGCGGGAGTGGGCGCGGCTGTGCACCGACGTCCTCGAAGAGCCGGCGCTCGCCTCCGACCCGCGCTTCCGCTCCAACTCGGAGCGGGTGGCCGCCCGTTCGGAGCTGGAAGCGCAACTCGTGCCCCGCATGGGCGCGTTCACCGCGGCCGGCCTGACCGCCCGGCTCGACGCGGCGGACATCGCGTGGGGCCGGCTGACGGAGCTCGCCGACCTCGCCTCCCACCCCGAACTGGGCCGTGCCGGAAGGTGGCTGGAGACCCCGACCGAGCACGGAACGGTACGCACCCTCTTCCCGCCCGGAGCTCCGGGCGGACGAGTCGCCGCGGGCGGTGCCGTGCCCGCTCCCGGCCAGCACACCGAATCCGTACTCGCGGAACTGGACATCGCGGAGGAGAACCGATGACGACGCACACCGGCTGGCAGGGGCGGTACTACGAGGACTTCGTCGTGGGCGACGTCTTCGAGCACCCCCTGGGCCGCACGGTGACCACGACGGACAACATCTGGTTCACCATGCTCACGCAGAACACCGCGCCCCTGCACTTCGACCACGAGTACGCGCGGCGCACCGAGTTCGGCAAGCCGCTGGTCAACTCCACGTTCACGCTGTCGCTCGTCGCGGGCCAGAGCGTCACGGACGTCTCCCAGAACGTCTTCGCCAACCTGGGCTGGGAGGACATCACCCTCCCCAGCCCAGTCTTCGAGGGCGACACCATCCACTCCCGCTCCACGGTGCTGCGGACCAGGGAGTCGGCGTCGCGGCCCACGCTGGGCGTCGTCACCGTCCGCACGACCGGCGTCAAGCAGACAGGTGAGGCCGTCATCGAGTTCACCAGGACGCTGCTGGTCTACAAGCGCGGCCACGGCCCGCGCCGCACCACCGGGACGGAGGAGACCGCATGACGTCCGAACTCCGCAAGGACTTGCGGCAGTTGACCGAGCGCATCTGCGCGGACCACCCGGACGAGTACTGGCGGGAGGTGGATGCCGCACGCCGCTACCCGGAGGAGTTCGTCGACGCTCTGACCGCGACGGGCTGCCTCGGCGCCCTCGTACCCGAGGAGTACGGCGGCCTGGGTCTGGGACTGGGCGACGCGTCGGTGATCCTCGAGGCCATCAACGGGGCGGGCGGCAACGCCGGGCCCGTACACGCGCAGCTCTACACCATGGGGTCGCTGCTGCGGCACGGCAGCGAGGAGCAGAAGCAGCGCTACCTGCCCGGCATCGCCTCCGGCGAGGTACGGCTCCAGGCGTTCGGCGTGACGGAACCGACCGCCGGTACCGACACGACAGCCATACGCACGACGGCGACGCGCACCGCGGACGGGTACGTCGTCAACGGGCAGAAGGTCTTCATCTCCCGCGTGCAGCACTCCGACCTGATGCTGCTGCTCGCCCGGACGACACCGCGGGAGGAAGCCGCGAAGAAGTCCGAGGGCCTGTCCCTGTTCCTCGTCGACCTGCGCGAGGTCGACGGCGTCGAACTGCGGCCCCTGCGGACGATGGTGAACCACGAGACGAACGAGGTCTTCTTCGACGACGTCCACATTCCCGCGGACAGCCTCATCGGGGAAGAGGGGAAAGGTTTCCGCTACGTCCTGGACGGCATGAACGCGGAACGCATCCTCATCGCCTCCGAATGCATCGGCGACGGCCGCTGGTTCGTGGAGCGAGCGGCCCGCTACAGCAGCGAACGCGTCGTCTTCGGCCGCCCCATCGGCCAGAACCAGGGCGTGCAGTTCCCCATCGCCCGGGCCCACGTCAACGTCGAGGCCGCCGACCTGATGCGCTGGCGCGCCTGCGACCTGTTCGACGCGGGCGAACCCTGCGGCGCCGAAGCCAACATGGCCAAGCTCCTCGCCGCGGACGCCTCCTGGGAGGCGGCCAACGCGGCGCTGCAGACCCACGGCGGCTACGGCTTCACCGCCGACTACGACATCGAACGGAAGTTCCGCGAGACGCGGCTGTACCAGGTCGCCCCCGTCTCGACGAACCTCATCCTCTCCTACATCGGCCAGCACGTACTGAAGATGCCCAGGTCGTTCTGAGCCCATGGAAGCACCGCACGGAAGGGAAACAGCAGCGCAGATGGACGGATCCCCCGAGTACGGCCTCGTGCTGTGCAGCCAGTTCCTGCCCGGCGAGGACACGGTGGCGCGCTTCGACGAGCAGCTGGAGCAGGTGCGCTACGCACGGGACGCGGGCTTCTCCTCGGTATGGGCGACGCAGCACTACCTCGCCGACCCCTTCCAGTACCTGCACCCTCTCGCTGTGCTCTCCCGCATCGTCCCCGAGTCCGGCGACATGCGGATCGGCACCGCCATCACGCTCATGGCGCTCGGCAACCCCGTCGACATGGCGGAGGAACTGGCGACCATCGACATAGTCAGCGGCGGCCGCCTGACGGTCGGCGCCGGACTCGGCTACCGCGACGTGGAGTTCGACGCGTTCGGCGTGCCCGGAACGGGGCGGCTGCGCCGCTTCCTCGACAACCTCGACGTCGTACGCCGCCTGTGGACCGAGGACGAGGTGACCTTCAGCAACGACGCCGTGCGGCTCGACGGCGTGCGGCCCGTCCTGCGCCCCGTGCAGCGGCCCCACCCGCCGATCTGGCTCGCCGGCCACACCGACCGGGCGCTGCGGCGTACCGCCCGCATGGGACACCCCTGGCTGGCCGCGGCGGCACACGTGGAGAAGGAGTACCTGTACCAGCAGGTGGCCACCTACCGGAACGCCTGCGCCGAGGCCGGCCGCGACGACGCCGAGGTGCACGTGCTCCAGGAGATCTACGTCGGGGAGACCGACGAGTCGGCCGTCGAAGACGTACGCGCCGCCCTGACGGTCAAGTACGACGCCTACCGCGCCTGGGGCCAGGACCAGGTGCTGCCGCCCTCCCAGAGTTTCGACGTGGAGTTCGACAAGCTGCGCAAGGGGCGCTTCATCCTCGGCGGTGCCGAGTCGTGCCGCGCGCAGCTCGCCGAACTCGTCGACCGCGTGGGTCCAGGGCACATCCTGCTCCGCCCGCAGTGGCCGGGGATGCCGCAGGAGCAGGTCATGGCCAGCTTGGAACGCCTTACGGACGAGGTACTGCGATGAACAGAGACGGAATCGGGCGGCGGGGCTTCCTCGCGGCGGCGGGACTGGGCGGACTGGGCCTGGCGAGCGCCGGGCTGACCGGCTGCGGCGCTCCCGCGAGAGCGGGCGGCGGCGGGGAGTCCACGGTGGCCACCTACATCCCCTCCTCCTACGACGACCTCTACCCCGGCATCCAGAAGTTCGTCGACGTGGCGACGGAGCGCAGCAAGGGCCGGCTGTCGCTGGACCTGTTCGACTCCGGCAGCCTGCTCGGCGCCGAGCAGCTCCTCCCGGGCCTGCTGGGAGGCGTCGCCGACGTGATCTTCCAGACCAGTTCCTACGTCTCCTCCACCTACCCGGTCCTGGGCGCCATGGAGCTGCCGTTCGTCACCGAGGACTACGGCAAGCTCCGCCGCGCCATCGCTCCGGGCGAGGAGCCGCACGAACTGATCAACCGGAAGCTGGCTCCGAAGGGCGCCCGCAACCTCGGCGGAATGCCGACGACCTTCGAGTACCTCTGGACCGTCGACAAGCCGATCCGCAGGCCCGAGGACGTGCGCGGGATGCGTCTGCGCGTGGCCGGCGAGATCGAGGGTGAGACCGTCAAGGCCCTCGGCGGCGCGCCGGTCACCATGGGGTCCGCGGAGGTCTACGAAGCCATCGAACGCGGCACCATCGACGGGCTCGTCAGCTACATCGGCACGGTGGTCTCCCGCGACCTGCAGACGATCGTCAAGTACGGCACCGCCGGCCACTTCGGCGCCTACACGGTCGACGCGTACTGCCGCTCCGACTGGTACGAGCAGCAGGACCCCGTGGTGCGCGGGGCTCTCGACGCGGCGGGCGAGGCCCTCTACCGGGACGGCACCGAGACCATGGTGAAGGTCCACACGGAGAAGTACCTTCCCCAGGTCGAGAAGGCCGGCGTGGAGCTCGTCGAGCCCGACGAGGCCGGAATGGCGGCGTTCCGCAAGGCAGTTCAGCCGGTGTACGCCCGGTGGGAGCGCCGCCTCGGCGACGCCCGGACCGCGAGCCGCGCCGTCGAGACCATCCGGAAGGCGTGAGGGCCCCGACATGAAAGCACTCGACCACATCCGCAAGTACGTGCTGGCGTGCTCCCTCGGGCTGGCCGTCGTCTCGATGAGCGTCGTCGCGCTGATGATGCTCACCATCACCTACGACGTCGTCGTCCGCTTCACCTTCTCCGCCCCGACGGACTGGGCCTTCCCCGTGAACGCCGCCGGGGTCCTGCTGGTCACGGCGCTCTCGGTGCCGTACCTCTACGCCAAGGGCCAGCACATCTCCATGGACCTGCTGTACCGGGCGCTGCCGCAGGGGACGCGCCGCCTCGCGGACGGTGTCACTGCCGCCGCGACGGCCTTCCTCGGCCTGGTCCTCGCCATCACCGCCTACCGGGCGATGGCCGTCGCGATCGAGGGGGGCCTGACCGGGTCCGGCACCTTCAGCATCCCCCTGTGGATCCCCGACGCCGCGCTGCTGGTCACCGGGGTGCTGCTGACCCTCGTCGCGGTGCTCTTCCCGCCGGGCGGCCAGGCGGAGCCCCCCGTCCAGACCGAACCCGAACCGTCGCCGGCGGAGGCCGCGGCCTCCGGAACGGCCGGACGGGACAGTGCCGAAGACGGTGGCGCGGAATCCGCCTCGTCCGGTGAAGGAGAGGCCAAAGCATGATGTCCGACGCCGGTATCGCGATCCTCGCGGTCGTCCTCCTGCTCTTCCTCATCGCGCTCCGCACCCCGATCTTCGTCGCGCTCGCCGTGTCGGGCATCGCCGGCCTGATCGGGCTGCAGGGGCTCCAGGGAGTCGAACTGGTCCCCCTGTCCCTGGTCGCCCAGCTGCAGAACTACGCACTCGTCGCCGCGCCCCTGTACATCCTGCTCGGCGAAGTGCTCGCCGTCAGCGGCCTCGGGCGCGACCTGTTCGCCGCCGCGCACCGCTGGTTCAACCGGATACCCGGCGGGCTCGGGGCGTCGGCCATCGGCTCCTCGACCGTCTTCGGGGCGATGTCCGGAGTGAGCATCTCCTCGGTGGCCGTCATCGGGCGGATGGCCGTACCCGAGATGCTCAGCCGGGGCTACCGGCCCGCGTTCGCCAGCGGAACGGTCACGGCCTCCGGCGCGCTGGCCATGCTCATCCCGCCCAGCCTGATGTTCATCCTGTACTCGTCCGTGACGGGTGTGAGCATCGCGGAACTCTTCGCGGGCGGCCTGGTGCCGGGCCTGCTGCTGGCCGCAGCGATGATCCTGTACGTGGTCCTGCGGGCGAAGTCCGCGCCGGCCAACGCGCCCGTCGTCCAGGAGGCGTTCACCTGGGGGGAGCGCCTCAAGGCACTCGGGAAGATCTCCCCGGCGCTGCTGCTCATCCTCCTGGTGCTCGGCTCGATCTACACCGGCTTCGCGACCCCCACCGAAGCGGCGGCCGTCGGCGCGCTCGCGGCCTTCGGGGTCACGGGAGGGATCTACCGGAAGCTCGGCTGGAAGAACCTCCGGCTGATCTTCGTCTCGACGGCGACGGTGACCGCCTCCGTACTCGCCATCGTCGGTGCGGCGTTCGTCTTCACGCAGATGCTGGTGGCCGCACGGATCCCCGACGCGGTGACCGGGTTCGTCGTGGGTCTCGACATCTCGCCCTACCTCGTCATCGCCGCGATCATGGTGGTCCTCGTCCTGCTGGGCTGCCTCGTCGACGCCGCCTCGCTCCTGCTCGTCGTCACGCCGATCCTCGTGCCGGCGATCGAGGAACTCGGCTTCGACCCGCTGTGGTTCGGCGTGCTGCTGGTCATCAACCTGGAGATGGCGGTCATCACGCCGCCTGTCGGGCTGAACCTCTACACGATGAAGTCCGTGGTGCCGGAACTCGACCTCGCCGACATCTTCCGCGGCATCCTCCCGTATCTCGTGATCGAGGCGGGAATGCTCGCGCTGGTGACGGCCGTTCCGGAGATCGCGACGTGGCTGCCGGGGCTGATCCTGTGATCGCGGACCTGGCGGACTGGGCCGCCGCACTCGAAGTGGACGCCGCGGACGGCGAAGTCGCGCGCACCGCACTGGTGGACACCGTGGCGGTGACCCTCGCAGCGGCGGACGATCCCGTCGTCCAGCTCACCAAGGAGCTTCCGGAAGCGCTGCGTTGGGCCGCGGTGGGGCACGTGCTCGACTTCGACGACGTCCACCTGCCCTCCACCTCGCACATCAGCGTCGTGTGCGTCAGCGCGACGCTGGCGGCCGGGGGCGGCGCCCGCGCGTACCTGGCCGGAGCCGGCGTCATGGCACGTCTCGGGGCGGCCCTGGGCTGGAACCACTACAGCAGCGGCTGGCACGCCACCTGCACCGCGGGCGCACCGGCCGCGGCCGTCGCCGCGGGCGTCGCCCTGGGCCTCGGCGCGGACGGACTCAAGCGGGCCATGGCGCTCGCGGTGCCCGCCGCGGGCGGCGTGCAGCGCGCGTTCGGCACATCCGGCAAGTGCCTCCAGGTCGGCTTCGCCACGGACGCCGGCGTACGGGCGGCGCGCCTGGCCGCGGCGGGCGCGTCCGCGGATCCGGCCGCGCTCGACCAGTGGTTCGCGCTGGTCGGCGGCAGCACGGAACCCGACCCGTCGGGCCCGGCCCTGCCCGAGAAGCCTGCGGTGAAGCTGCACCCGTGCTGCTACGCGATGCAGCGGCCCATCAGCGCCGCCCGGGTGCTGCGGGACGACGGCCTCGACCCGGCGGACGTGGAGCGGATCGTGGTGACCACGCCCGAAGCCGGCATGCAGCCGCTGATCCACAGCTTCCCCCGCACCGGGCTGGAGGCGAAGTTCAGCATGGAGTACGCGGTCGCCACCGCCCTGCTCGACGGCTTCCCCGGCCGCGCCCACTTCACCGACGCCGCTGCCGCCCGCCCCGCCGTGCGGCGGCTGCTGGAGCGTACGGAGGTGCGGACGTCGCCCGGCGGCGGGGACGACCTGATGGCGGGGGAGACCGGCGTCCGCGTGGAGCTGGCGGACGGCGGGGCGGCCGAAACGTCACTGGACCTCCCGCGAGGCCACCCCGGCCGCCCCGCCTCCGAGCAGGAACTCACCGCCAAGGTGACCTCGTGCGTCGGAGAGGAACGCGCCGGAGAGATCGCCGGCATCACCTGGGAGGAGGCCCCAGGAGTCCTGCGCTCCGCATTTCCCGTTCCCTGACCGGGAGTTCAGTGGGCACCGTCCGGGAAGCCGCCCCGGCCGGTGCCCGCGCCGCGCGTGATCCACTCGTACGCCCGGCCCGCGTCGAACTCCTCCTGGCCGCCCGCGAAGAGCAACCCCGCCGCGGCGAAGCCCTCATCCCCCTTCTCCGGCCGGACGTACGGGACCGCGACGCACCGCATGCCCGCCCGCCGGGCGGCCTCGACCCCGGGCGCCGCGTCCTCGACCACCACGCAGCAGGCCGGGACGGCCCCCACCAGCCGCGCGGCCTCCAGGAATACGTCCGGCTCGGGCTTGCCCCGCGCCACCTCCTCCGCCGAGACGCGCACGGGCAGCAGGGCGTCCAGCCCCGTAGCCCCCAGCACCGCCCCGACGGCCTTCTTCGACGAGCCCGAGGCGACAGCCAACGGGTGCCCCGCCGTGTGCAGCCTCTCGACCAGACTCAGCATCGCGGGGAACACACGCGCGGAGCGGGCCGCCAGCCGCAGGTAGGCGCGGTCCTTCTCCGCCACGAGCTGCTCGGCAGGTGCGTCGAGGCCGTACTCGCGGCGCAGCGCCTCCATCGTCTCCACAGTGCTGATGCCGATGAAGCGGGCATGCTCCTCCCACGTGAACTCGCCCGCGCCGTGCGCGGCGAGCACGTGCCGTGCCGCTTCCCAGTACAGGGGCTCACTGTCCACGAGAGTGCCGTCGAGGTCGAAGATCACAGGCGTGGCCGCGCAGTTGTCCATGCGGGCCAGCGTGACAGCACGAGCCGGATCGTTTGTGCTCCAGGGGGAGGTACGGGCGGAGCGCCCGCGCTGCCGTATCCCCGCTGCTACCGTCGGCCAAGATCGCGAAGAGTCCACGGCCGGGTCACCGGCCCCGGCGAAAGGGCGCAGGGCAGTGAGCGGTTATGCAAGCGGCGGTGCGAACAGCGGCTCGGAGGACGGCCGGAGGGACGGCCGGTCCGGGGACGCGGCCGAACAGCGGGCGGACCGGGCCTACATCGGATCGTTCACCTCGGCGGGGGGCCGCGGCATCACGACCGCCGCGATCGACTGGTCCGACGGGGCTCTCACCGAACTGCACCACACCGAGAGTGCCGTACCCGACCCGTCCTACCTCGTCCTCGCCGAAGGACCCCGTGGGACGGGAGCCCCCGGAGGGCACCTCTACGCGGTCAGCGAGCGGGACACGGGCGGTGCCGCGGCTCTCTCCCTCGACGACCGGGACAGACCCGCGCTGCTCGGCGAACCCACACCGGTCGGAGGCGGCGGGCCCACCCATCTCACGCTCGCCCGGGGCCACCTCGTCACCGCCAACTACGGCTCGGGCAGCATCAGCGCGCTGCCCGTACGCGCCGACGGCACCCTCGGCAGCCGCGCCTCGGTGCACGTGCACACCGGCAGCGGCCCGGAGACGGCCCGTCAGGAAGGCCCGCACGCGCACGCAGTCGTCCCGGACCCCTCGGGCCGCTGGCTGCTGGCCGTCGACCTCGGCACCGACTCGGTGTGGGTCTACGACCTGAGCGGCGGCTGCGACGACGGTGAGCTGCCGCGCTCGGAGGTGAAACTGCGGCCGGGCACCGGGCCGAGGCACCTCGCCTTCCACCCCGGCGGCGGCCTCGCCTACGTCGTCAACGAGCTGGAATCGTCCGTGACGGTGTGCCGCTGGGACCAGGAGACGGGCAACCTGGAGCGGCTGACGGAAGCGCCGACCCTCCCGGGGAACGCCACCCAGGAGCGCAACTACCCGTCCGGGCTGGCGGTCTCCGCCGACGGACGGTTCCTCTGGGCGGCGAACCGGGGCCACGACAGCATCGCTGTCCTCGCGCTGTCGGCCGCCGGCGACTCGATGGAGCTGACGGGCACCGTCCCCTGCGGCGGGCACTGGCCCCGGGACCTGGCGCTGCACCCGTCGGGCCGCTGGCTCTACGCCGCCAACGAGCGGTCGGGGGACGTCACCTGGTTCGACATCGACCAGGCCTCGGGCACCCCGCACCGCGCGGGCTGCCTCGGAGCTCCCGCCGCCAGCTGCGTCATCTTCGGCTGAGCGGCCTCCGCCCCCGCCGCGCGGAGTCCGCCGCGGCGGGGCGCCGTACCGCGGCGCGGGCGCCGGACGCACGGCCCGGCGTGAGCTGAACGGCGTGGGCGGCTGTGCGGAAGCACCCGCCCCCACCCTGCCCGGGCGGCGTTCCCGCGCTCTCCCAGAACCGCCGCCCACCGCGTACCGGACGTCGAACGCCGCGACTTCAGCAGAGGGGCCCTACGCCGTGCGCGGGCCGCTCTCCGTCAGCGTGCCGCCATGCCCTGCGGCGCGTTCTGCTGCCCGATGCCCAGCTTGGCGGCGTACGTGGACGCCACGAGCTTGCCGACGGCCGGGTAGGCGCCCAGCGGCTCCGCGACCGAGCAGCCCGCCTCCTCCGCGGCGGCGTCCAGCAGGCCCTCGGGAACCTCGGGGCCGATGAGGCAGGGCGCCACGGCCAGCTGCGAGGAACCGGCCTCGCGCAGCTGCTCGGCGATACGCGCGACGGCGCCCGCCTCGTCCAGCCCCGCCGCCAGCACCGGGACGGCGAGACGCGCGGCGAGCAGCATGCCCGTGATCCCGGCCGCCTGCACCGCCTCCTCGCCGCCCACGGTGGCGAGCACGATGCCGTCCGCGGCCGTCGCGACCGTGAACAGCCGGGCACGGTCGGCCCTGGCCAGCCCGGCCTCCGAGAGCTTCACGTGGACGCCCTCGGCGAGGAGCGGGTGCGGTCCCAGCACGTCGGTGAGTTCCGCGCCCGTACCGCTGGAGAGCACCGCCTGCCGTATCTGCCGCATCTGCGCCGCGTCCGGCCCTGCCAGCAGGGGGACCACGACAGCGACGAGGCGCTCCTCGGAGTTCTGCGGCGGGGGCGAGGCGGCGGCCGCGGGGGCCTCACCGCCCGATTCGTCGTCGTCGGCCTTCGCCTCCGCTGCCTCGAGCTCGGCGAGCTCGGCAGCGCGAGCGGCGGCGGCGTCCTGTTCGGCGGCGGCCTGTGCGAGGACCCCGTCGAGGGTCGGGTACTCCTCGCCGTCGCCCTCCACGAAACCGATCCGCGCATCCATGCCCGGCAACTCCGAACGGGCGATGCTCAGCACCTCTTCGGAGAGGTTGCGGACGGCGCTCGACGGGGTTCCGGGAACGGCGAGTACCAGGGCAGGGGCGTTCTCAGGCGCGACGACGGGCTCCGGCCGGCGGTGCCGACCGGGCCTGCGTGGACGCGGCATTCGTACAGGCAGGCCGTTGTCCGGGTCAGTGGGGGAGCTCATGCGCCCGCATGTTAACGCCTTGCGGTGCCTCGCTGTTCAGGCGGGGGAGAGTGGCCCGGTATGCCCCTTTCCTTGAGGTGCCGCCTATGGGTTTTTGTCCGTTATCTCAGGTCAGCGACAGGAGAGCGGGATCCTGCGGCAGACGCAGCGCATCCGCCGAGAGCCGCGCCGCGATGAGCAGCGCGCCGTCCAGCGGGTCCCCGGCCGGCTCGGTGAGGTGCGCCTGGGGCGCGCGGCGGTGCAACTGCTCCCGCAGCGGGGCGAGCAGCGGCTCGCCGATACGGAAGAGCCCACCCGTGACGGCGACCGAAACCCCCTCGTCGGCGGGGCAGACCGCGGCCGCCGCCGTGGCGATCTCCTGCGCCGCCGCCCACAGGATCTCCCTCGCCACCGTGTCGCGGTCCGCGCAGGCCGCGACCTCGGGCGCGAACGAGGCGAGCACGGCAGGTCTGTCCGTGCGGGGATACAGCCGGCCGGGCAGTCCGCTGAGCGGCGCACCGAAAACGGCCTCCGCACGCTCCCTCAACGCCGCCGAACCGCCCTCCCGGCCGTCGTAGGAACGCATCGCCGCCTGCAGCCCGGCCTGGCCGATCCAGGCTCCGCTTCCGCAGTCGCCCAGCAGATGGCCCCAGCCGTCGGCGCGGCGCCAGCCCCGCAGATCCGTCCCCATGGCGATGAGGCCCGTGCCACCGGCGACGACGGCGCCCGGCAGCTGCCCCAGCGCCCCCGCATAGGCGGTCACCGCGTCGGCTGCCAGTGCGATCCGGCGGGCGCCGAACTCACGCGTCAGCGCGGCGGGCAGCTCGGCACGCAGCTGCCCGCCGAGAGTCGCCATGCCCGCCGCTCCCACGCACACCGACCGCAGGCCCGCCGCCTGGGCCTGCTCGCCCGCCCTTTCCAGCAACTCCCGCGCCGCGGGTACCAGTTGGGCCAGCATGTGCTCCGCGTCGATGCCCTGCGTCCCGGTCCGCACGGGCTCCGTGGACGTCATCGTGCCGACGGCCTGCGGGGCTCCGCCCTCCGGCACCGCGGCCAGCGTGATCCGCAGGCCCGAACCGCCGGAGTCGGCACCCAGCACCCACGCGGATACCGGGGCGCCTGCCGGCTCGCCGTGCCCGCCGGCTCCGTGCGCCGCCGTGACGCCGTCCGTCATGGGAGCCGCCAGTCCACGGGTTCCGCACCCTGCTGGGCGAGGAGCGCGTTGACGCGGCTGAAGGGACGCGAGCCGAAGAACCCCCGGTCCGCCGACATGGGCGACGGGTGCGAGGACTCCACGACGGGACGGCTGGAGAGCAACGGGCGCAGATTCCGCGCGTCGCGCCCCCACAGCACCGAGACCATCGGGCGGTCACGCTCCACGAGAGCCCTGATCGCCTGCTCGGTGACCTCTTCCCAGCCCTTGCCCCTGTGGGCCCCGGGCTTTCGCGGCGCCGTGGTGAGCGCCCTGTTCAGCAACAGGACGCCCTGCCTCGTCCACGGCGTGAGGTCGCCGCTGGAAGGCCGGGGCAGGCCGAGGTCGTTGTGCAGCTCGCGGAAGATGTTCTCCAGGCTGCCCGGCAGCGGAATGACGTCCGGTGCGACCGAGAACGAGAGACCCACCGCGTGGCCGGGCGTGGGATACGGATCCTGCCCGACGATGAGGACACGCACCTCGTCGAAGGGCTGCTGGAACGCCCGCAGTACGTTCGGGCCCGCCGGCAGGTAGGTTCTCCCCGCCGCGATCTCCGCGCGCAGGAACTCGCCCATGGAGGCGACGTTCTCGGTCACGGGCTCCAGCGCCTTGGCCCAGCCCGGTTCGACGATCTCGTTCAACGGTCGTGCAGCCACGGGCCGTTACTCTACTGGCTCCGCAGCACCGCCCCGGGTGTCCCGCTCACATCAGTCGATCACCGTCGCCCTCACGCACAGCACGTCCGGGAAGTGGCCTGCCAGCTGCTGCCAGGTCTCGCCCTCGTCCGCGCTGGCGAAGACCTCGCCGTTGCGGTTGCCGAAGTAGATCCCCGCCGGATCGGCGTCGTCCGCGCACATCGCGTCCCGCAGGACCGGCCCGTAGTGCGCGGTCTCCGGCAGTCCGGAGCCGAGCTCCTGCCAGGTCTGCCCGGCGTCCTCCGTGCGGTGGACGCGGCAGCGGCGCTGGGCCGGCACCCTGTCGGAGTCGGCGTTGAGGGGGAAGACGTAGGCGACGCCGGTGCGGTGCGGGTGGCTGACCACGGGAAAGCCGAAGTCCGACGGCAGACTCCCGCCGATCGGCTGCCAGCTGGTTCCGGCGTCGTCACTGCGGTAGACGCCCCAGTGGTTCTGGAGGTAGAGCCGGTCGGGGTCGACCGCGTCCCGCGAGACCTTGTGCACGCACTGCCCGTACTCCGGGAACTGCTGGTTCTCCGGCAGGAAGACTGCCTGCACACCGCGGTTGCAGGGCTCCCAGCTCTTGCCCGCGTCGGCTGTGCGGTACGCCCCGCCGGTGGAGACCGCCACCGTCACCCTGCGGGCGTCCCTCGGGTCCACCAGGACGGTGTGCAGGCCGAGGCCGCCGCCTCCCGGGACCCACTCCTCGCGTGTGGGGTGCTCCCACAGGCCGCGCACCAGCTCGAAGCTGCTTCCGCCGTCCTCCGAGCGGAAGAGGGCGCCCGGCTCGGTGCCCGCGTACACGACGTCCGGCTCGTCCGCCCCGCCCGGCTCCAGCTGCCAGACGCGTTCCAGGGAAGTGCCCGTGTCCTGCGGGAACCTGACGGCGGGCTCGGGCGGCTCCGTCCACGTCGAGCCCAGATCGTCGGAGTGGAACACCGACGGGCCCCAGTGCGCGCTGTCGCCGCCGACGAGGATGCGGGGCCCGGAGGGCCGCCTGGTGTCGATCGCGACGGAGTACACCGCCTGGGCGTTGAAGTGCGGGCCGTCGAACTCCCAGCCCGACGCCCGCCGTTCGCCCACCGCACGCCTGGCGAGGAAGAGCCCCTTTCTCGTCCCCACCGCAAGAATCACGTCTGCCATGCCGGATTTCGCCTCCCTTGACGTCGTTGTCCGAGGTGGGCATCAGTCTGCACCCGGCCACTGACAATGGCGCCGTGCCGCCGGCGGCGACGGTGAAAAAGGTGCTGGAGGGCGACGGGAGCGCACCCGGCCGCGCCGGGGCCGCCGCACGTCAGGCCTCCGCCGCCTCCGTGCCTTCGCGCGTCTCGAACGGCAGCCCTCGGCCCGTCGCGCCGTCGACGCCGCACCCGGCTTCGTGCTGCGGCGGGGGAGCGGGCGACCGCAGGGTGACCGACGGCTGCTGGACAGGCATCTGGCGCGCCCCGGCGGGCGGCGCCTTCTGCGGGGGGCGGCCCAGCCGCCACTCCAGTTCGTAGCGCGCGAACAGCTCGGCGCGCAGCCTCGCCACGGGCATCGGCGCGCCGGGCAGCAGCACGGCGACCACGGCGCCCATCAGCAGCGCCCGGAGCAGCGGATAGTCGGTGTCCGGATCGGCGGATCCGTACCGTTCGATGGTCTCCCGCAGCAGCACCGCCAGGCGCTGCTGCTCGGGGCACTGGACGAAACCCTCCTGCTGCAGGATCCCCGCCATGTGCGCCCGCATCAGCACGGGCCTGTCGACCGCCAGGCCGAGGATCGCGTCGATGGCGCGCGCGAGCCGCTCGTCCCCGGCCTCGGCGCCGGCCGGCTCGGGCGCACGTTCCAGCGCCTCCTCCAGCGTCAGGTGCATGAGCCGGTGCACGGCGGACTGGAAGAGCTGCCGCTTCCCCGCGAAGTAGTACGAGACGAGCCCGCGGGCGGAGCCGGCCCGGTCGGCGATGTCGCCGAGGGTCGTCGCTTCGAAGCCGCGCTCGCCCACCAGCTCCACAGTCGCCTGAAGCAAGCGTTCGCGTGAGCGCCGGCGCAACTCTTCATTGACCGAAGCGCTCCGAGGGGACATCCTGTAGCTCCTGTTGTTGACTGGCCCACAGCCAATATACTCAGGACGACTTCGGACGCACGCCCCGACCAGGCTGCGCCCGGCTGGCCACCGGTATTGGGCGACACGGGGGATCGCCCAATACCGGTTGCTCTGCCGCCCCTCGCGGCTCCGCCCCGGAGTGCGGGGGGCTTACCTGATGGTTGATTCAGGGCCCCTGATCGGCTCTTCGGGCTCGCTCCAGGGCTTCGGAGACCGCGGTCCCGGCACGCGACGGGCGGTTCCCGGGGGCCGGCTCTCAGGCAGCCTGCCCCGCAACCGAGCCGGTCCGCCGCCCCCTTGCCGGTCGTCGGCGTACTGCTGCCGCACCGGAGCCTCCCGCCCGGAATCGGGCCCGCCGCCGACCGGGGCCGGACGGCGGCGGGCACAGCTTGCGGGGGCCGTTGGACTATCGGATGGGATCCGTCCAGTTGGGTTCGGCTGCGAACGCGTCGACGTCGCCGTCCGTCGGCATGTAGGCGAGGGTGACGAGGGCCTGGGTGCCGTACTTCTTGTCGAGGACGCCGTCTTCGGTCTTGTCCGCGGTCACCCCGGGGGCGATCCTGCCGCCGAGCAGCTCGGAGGCCCCGTTCTCCCAGGTGGTGAACTCGGCGTCGCCGCCCTCGGCGGCGCCGCTGACGAGGACACTCATGTCGTCGAGGCTGACGGGCTTCTTGCTCCCGTTCGTGATCTTCAGGTGGACGCGGAACGCGTTCTGCCCGGCGGTGGGCCTCGAGTCGTACTCGTGGAAGTCGGAGAACTTCTCCACGCGCGTGACGGTGACCTTCACGCCGTCGTGGAAGCGGAACCCGTCGCCGAACTTCAGCTCCGTGTCGGGGGCCTCCTCATCGCCGGCGTCCTCGGCGCAGTGCTTCATCCAGTCGGCCTGGGAGGTCTCCTGGGACGTGCAGTCGACTTCGCTCTCGTCCGCCTTCTTCGCGGTGGCGGGCTTGTCCGCTGCGCGTTCGGCGGTGCCCTGGCTGCCGCAGGCCGCCGCCAGTGGCAACGTGACGGCTATCGCCGCGGTGACCGCAATGCTAAGGATCTTCATGAGATCCCCCCTTTACGGATGGTCCGGAGCGGATCCGGCGGAATGGTGACCATCGAGATCGCGTAAAGGTTGTGGTGGTTTCGTGTTCAACAGTCGTGTGTGGGGCGCGGGTTGGGGCGGCGAGCCCCGAACGCGGCCGCCCCGCCGGCAGGATCTCGGCTGGACGGCGGCAGGGACGGGCGGCGCCCAGCCGTGGGAGCCCCGGCGTGAACAGGGGCGGCCGGTCAGTCCGTTCGTCTGCCCCTCAGGTGGGTGCCAGCGGGACTTGTGTGCCCTGGGTTCTCCTCAGACGGGCAGACTCTGGTTGTGCAGGAGGAAGTTGCACAGGCCGCCGCCCGCCAGGACGGCGAGCCCGATGGGCGCGGCGGGCAGGTCCGGTTTTCTCCCGGACTTGAGGCACCGCAATCCCATCAGGACGGGTGGAGCCCAGCCGGCGAAATAGACGGCCCAGGCCGTCATATTCCCTCCATGATCGTGCGGCGAGAGGAAGAGGGAAAGCGAGACGAAGACGAACAGGACCGGAGAGGCCCATATGTTGTCGTAGACGGCTTGGGCGCACGACGCATCGCTCTGCTTGTTCTGCTCCTGCACGTATCCTCCGCAAGGACCTCCGCCTTCGCCGGCAAAGCCGGTCGCCTCACCGCTCTGTGCGCTGCGCCGCTTCCCCGGGCCGCGATTTGACCGCAGGAGTGCATCACGCGGGCGCCCGTCGGGCTTGAGTAGGAATTACTCAACCGTGAATGATCCAAGCCGCGTGTTCTGATGGCGCGAATTCCGGCAGGGCTCGACGGAGATCGAGCGATTTCTGATACGCAGTGGACTTCCGCAATTGTCGCCGTCGGTCCGGAGACGGCGCGGCTGTTGCGGTGTGCGGCGCTCCTCGCCGCCTTCGGGGCGGCGAACTTCGTGGTGAGCACGGTGACCGACCGGGACGCTCGCGGCACCTTCTGCTTCGGGGGCGCACGTCGCGTGGAGGGTCGGCTCCATGCCGCCGGGGACAGACCAGGCCGGGCGCTGGGGTCCGGCCCGCTCCCGGCCTGTCGCAGCGGGGCTCCGCCGCGCTGCGCCTCGCCGCCGGGCCGCAAGTCACGGCGTTGTCAGTGCCGGGTGGTTGGGTGGTGCCATGGCTGATGACACGACGCTTGTTCTCGGGGCCACTGGCACGGTCGGCCGGCGGGTGGCGGACGGACTGCGCGCTGCGGGCGTGCCCGTACGGGCCGCCTCCCGGAGCGGGGAGGTCCCCTTCGACTGGGCGGTGCGCGACACATGGGAGGGCGCGATCGGTCCGGCCTCCCGGATGTGGCTCATGGCGCCCGAAGACACGGCGGTGGACCCGGAGTTCGTGGAGTGCGCGGTGCGGCGGGGTGTCCGGCGGATCGTGCTGCTCTCCAGCAGAGGGATCGAGACGATGGGCGACGAACGTCTGCTGGCGGCGGAGCGTACGGTTCGCGCGTCGGGGGCCGAGTGGACGATCGTCCGGCCGGACTGGTTCAACCAGAACTTCGACGAGGGCTTCTGCCTGCCGCAGGTCCTCGCGGGCGAAGTGGTCCTGCCGCTGGGCGGTATGCGCCAGGTGTTCGTCGACGCGGAAGACATCGCCGCTTCGGCCGTCGCCGTCCTGACAGGCGGCGGGCACGAGGGGTGGACCTACGAACTCACCGGTCCTGAGGCGCTCTCCTTCGGCGACGCGGCGGCCGTCATCGGCGAGGCGTGCGGCCGCGCCGTGCGCTACCGAGGCGGTGACGAGGAGTTCGCCGCGGCCCTGGAGGCCGCGGGCACGCCCCGCGAGGTCACCGACGGCATGCTCTCGGCGTTCGCCGCGCTGCGCGCCCAGGGCGATTCCCAACCCAACGGCACCGTGGCCGCGTTGACGGGGCGCGAACCGAAGAGCTTCGCCCGGTACGCCGCGGAGGCAGCCGCTCGCGGCGTCTGGAACCCCTGACGGAGGGCCCCGGCGGCGCCGGGGTGGTGGCCGTCGCGTACTTCCGGTAAGCGCTGACAGGCCGGTGCGCCGTACCGAGAAGCGGGCCCGGTGCGCGGTTCCGCACGTCCAGCTCCCCGTCAAATACCGCTTCGTTCCACGGTGTTGCCTGCCGACGACATCCGTAGAATGCTGAACAAAGACGGTGAGACGGGCATGGCCGAAAGCAAGGGCTTGTCCGGACTCGTCGGACAGCGATCCCCATCCGCAGCTCACAGGGAGAGCTCATGTCGTTAGCGGTGGTCTCGCTCATCTGGGACGCGAAGTCCTCCCCTTCCCAGCGTGTGTCGTACGACGACGACGGTTACCACCTGGTCCGCTTCCCGTTCGGCGGGGAGTCCTACGACCCCTGGAAGATGCACGACCCCGCCAACGGCGGCGGTGACTCCGAGGACTTCCCGCACGCCCGTTCCGGCCTGATCTATCCCAGCCACGAGGGGTGGGGCATCGTCTCCGCGATGGTCCACTGGGAGAAGGACGGTGATCCGCACGAGTACCGCGCCCGCTTCGTGCGCGACCCGCTCGGCGACGAATACGACTCGACGGCGACGACGGACGCGGCCGAGACGGGCGGCGGCCAGTACAAGTCCTACATGTGGCAGTTCTTCGTCCACCCGGGAACGCCGCTGGGGCTGAAGGTCTCGGCCCGCGGCAGGGGCGACAAGAAGATCGCCACCCCTCTGAGGCACGCCCAGTTCAAACTCGCCATCCACACGGACGTGATGAAGCCTTAGAGCCTGTCTTGGCAGGTCCTAGCCGTGGGCGTCTCCCGCCGCGGCAGCGCCATCGTTGTGCCCGTGGGGCTTCCACGGGCGCTGCAGGAGCGTGTACCACGCCCCGATCGCCGCGGCGGCGAGCGCGATGCCCAGCATCGCCCCGACGAGCGTGTCGGTGAGCCAGTGCACGCCCAGCGCGATCCGTGTCACGCACACCCCGAGTACCGACACGGCGGCCAGCACCGCGACGGTCCGCCGCGCGTTCGCCGGAGCGGCGAACTCCCGCGCCAGCCACAGCATCAGCGTGCAGGTGACCGCCGCGGTCATGGCGTGCCCGGAGGGCATGGCCGAGTAGTGGGCGACGTCGACGGGCTGCTCCCACTGGGGGCGCTCCCGGTCCAGCGCTGCCTTGAGGCCCTGCTGAACTCCCGTACCGGCAGCGGACGTCGCCACGCACCACACCGCGAGCAGCTTCTCCCCTCGCCGCAGCCACAGCCACAGCGCGGCGGCGAGGACCAGCAGCCGCATCGTGACCGTGTCCCATACCCAGTCGGTGAGGACGCGGTTGGTCTCCGTCCAGGCGGGGTGGGCGAGGGCCTGGGCGTGCGTCCATCCCGCGACGTCCTCGTCGAGGTCGAGCAGCGGCTGCCACCCCAGCGCGACGAGCGTGGCGAGAGCCGCCGAGGCTGCCGTCAGTCCGAGGGCGCTCCACAGCCACGGCGCCCGGGAGGGACCGGAGTCCGACGGACCCGGGTCGGACGGGGAGCTGGACGGGGGGAGGTGGGACGGTCGCATGCCTCGATCTTCACCTGCCGAAGGCCCGTTGGGCTATCGAAGCGCGGAGAGTCCCGGCACGAAGGCCACCAGCAACGGCACCGCCGGAACCACCGCCGCCGCCGCGGTCATCCGCAGCCGGCGCGCCACGGGCAGCCTGGGCGGCGCCGTGAGCAGGCGGTGCACCCGGTGCGGCACCTGGGCCAGCGGCGTGGGGCACGGGCCGAACACGCCCCGCTCCTCGTTGAGTTCGATGAGCGCGAGGGCGATCGTGAGCCGTCCGAAACGGCGCGACGCGGTGTCGTCGGCCGCCATCTCCACCAGGGTGTGCACCTGGTCGCGGAAAGCGGCGAATACCGGGACGCGCGGGAATCCCGCCGCCAGCGCCGACGAGCAGTGCAGCAGCCAGTCGTGCCGTGCCCGGGCGTGCCCCTGCTCGTGCTCCAAGACCGCATCGAGCTGCCGCCCCTTCAGGCGGCGCAGCGCGGCCGTCGTCACCACCAGCTGGGGCGCGCTGCCCGGCAGCCACCACGCGTCGGGCTTGGCGCCCTCCAGTACGACGAGACGGTCGCCCTCGGAGGGCTCCTCGCCGGGCAGGCGGGGTGCGCGCTCGCGCAGTTCGGCACGGCGCCGGCGGCGGCGCACCCGGGCCTCGTGCACCTCGCGCAGGAGCATCGCCCCCGTCCAGGCGCCGCCGCAGGCGAGCAGCACCGCCAGCAGCCCGGCCCACGGCCCGGACGAGCCCAGGGCGTACGCCTCTTCGACACCGCTCGGCGCGGGTGCGAAGACGTGTGAGCGCACGGCCTGCCAGGCGGCCGCGGCGGAGAAGGCCATCGCCAGCGCGCAGCACAGCAGCACGGCCGCGACGACGCACTGCCACATCCACAGCCCGAGCACGGGTTCCCTCTCGGGCCAGGAGGAGCGCGCCAGTACGCGGGGCGCCATGGCGGCGGCGAGACCGGCCAGTACGAGCAGCGCCAACGGGAGCGTCATGAGTCTCACACTATGAGCCGACCGCTACGGAGCGGTACGTCTGCCTGCGGGAAGTGACGGACGCCTCATGTCTGAAGCCGGACGCCTCACATCAGAAGCAGCATGGCCAGCATGCCCGTGCCCATCGCCACTCGGCATGCGCCGGCCAGTTCCCCGGCGCCGTGCGCGGCACAGGACGGCGGGTGCTGCCCCCGGCCGGCCGCCGTGCCGGCGGGGAGGGCGAGACCGGGCGGGCCCGGCAGCAGACGGAGTCCGGTGCGCAGCACGTACGCGGCGAAGTACGCGAGGAGCACACCGCTCAGCAGGGGCGTCGCGGCGAGGTTCGCTCCGGACGCCGCGTGGGCGTGGCCGCCTCCCGCCTGCGCCCCCGGCGCCGCGAGCGCCATGTAGATCATGGCCAGGGCGCCGGTCATGTGGTGCAGGTGGTGCGCGCTGCCGCGGGCGGGGCGCTCCCCGCGCTCCCGCAGCCGTGTCCTCAGCAGCCGCAGCTCCCAGACCGCGACCACCCCGAATAGCGACGCGAGGACGAACGGGGGGACGGCTGCCGCGGGCAGGCTGCCGGCCAGCGCCATCACTGCCATCCCCCACCCCATCAGGGCCTCGCTCCAGGCAGTGCTCCGCTGCATCCCCCCGGCCCCCCGCGCCCGCAGCAGACACGCGCCCCCCGTCACGGCGCAGAGCGCCGCCAGCAGCAGGCCGACCGCCGCCGAGCTGTGCATCGCCGACCTCCCCGTTCGTCCACGGGGAGGCTGCCCGGCTCGTCTCTCCCGTACGGGAGCGCACGGTCGCACGGGGGAGCGCCCGGCTGCGCCCATGAGGGACGCCGGGGGTGGCCCCGGGCCCTCGCCGGGGCGAGGGCGCGCGCGGTCGCACGCCCTCTGCGGGGGAGGGCTGTCAGATGCCCGGCCGGTAGCGCATCGGGTGGTCCTCGGGGACCTCGACGACGCAGATGCGGACTCCGTCCGGATCGGCGATCCACATCTCGATGAGACCCCACGGCTCCCGCACCGGCGGTCTCAGCACCTCCGCGCCCGCCGCGGCGAGTTCGCGGTGCGCGGCCCCGGCGTCCTCCACCTGGAGCCACAGCTGGAGACCCGGCGCCGGCGGGGCGTCGGAGCGGCCGGAGACCTCCAGGAAACCTCCGCCGAGGAAGTAGACTGTGCCGCGTTCCGTGCCGGTCCCGAACTCGCGGTGGACGGCGAGGCCCAGCGTCCGCCCGTAGAAGGCCCGCGTGCGTTCGGGATCGGTGGGCCGCAGGAGGACCCGGCTGCTCAGTACGTGCACCATGCCTGCCGACTCTATTGCCGCCGGCGCCGTACTAAAGTCGCTCACCATGGAGAACGTCAAGGAGTCCGCGTCCGCGGCCGGCGAGCTGGCCTTCCGCGCCGCCACCGAAGAGGACGTCCCCGCCCTCGTGGCGCTCGTGGAGTCCGCCTACCGGGGCGAGGCGAGCCGCGCCGGATGGACGACGGAGGCGGACCTGCTGGGGGGCCAACGCACCGACCCGGAGGGCGTGGCCGCCGTCGTCGCCGATCCGGGCAGCATCGTGCTGACGGCGGAGCGCGCCGGCCGTCTGGTGGCGTGCTGCCATCTCGAACGGCGAGGCGGGGAGGCCTACTTCGGCATGTTCGCGGTGAGCCCCGGTCTGCAGGGCGCCGGTCTGGGGAAGGCCGTGCTCGCCGAGGCGGAGCGCACGGCGCGGGCCGAGTGGGGCGCCCGTCAAATGCAGATGACGGTGATCCGTCAGCGGGACGACCTGATCGCCTGGTACGAGCGCCGCGGCTACTCCCGGACGGGCGAACTCAGCCCTTTCCCTTACGGCGACGAGCGGTTCGGCATCCCGCGCCGCTCCGACCTGGCCTTCGAGCTGCTGGTCAAGCCTCTCGCGCCGCAGCCCTCTTGATCTCCGGCATATCGGTCACCACTCCGTCGAGGCCCAGTTCGCGGACGCGGGCGAGGTCGTCATCGGTGTTGACCGTCCAGCTGATGACCTTGATCCCGTGTGCGTGGCACCGGTCGACCGTCTCCTGCTCCAGCCACCGCAGTTCGCAGGAGACCATCTCCGCGCCGAGTTCGAGTGCCCGCTCGGGCGCCGTGGGCGTGGAGCGGCCGGTGACCAGGACGAGCGGCATCTCCGGCAGCAGGGCGCGCACTTCGCGCAGCGCCTCGTCGTGGAAGGAGATGACGGTCACCCGGTCGTGCAGCCCGAGTTCCCCGATCACTCCGACGAGGACGCGTGCGGCGGCCTTGTCCTTGATCTCCGCTTGCAGCGGCGACCGCACCGCCTCCACGACCTCCTGGAAGACGGGGATGCGCTCGCCCTGCCCCGCGTCGAGCTGGCGGAGCTCGGCGAGCGTGAAGTCGCCGATGGCACCCGAACCGTCCGTGGTGCGCGCGACGTCGGCGTCGTGCATCACCACCAGCTCCCCGTCCTTGCTCAGATGCAGGTCGAGTTCGATGACGTCGAGACCTTCGTGCTCGGCGCGGACGAAGGACCGCAGGGTGTTCTCGGGCTCCACGCCCATCACCCCGCGGTGGCCGACGGTGAGCAGTGACACGGCGCGCTCTCGCTTTCCTGTGGTGACGGCGCACGGGGCACGTGCGCGCCGCACAGACTAACGGCCCCGCCGCGGCTCCCAGGGGGCGCGTCCGCGCGCGGGAGGCGCACGTCCGGGGACCGCCCTGGCGCGAGCGGCAGCCGGGCGGTCCGTACCCGAGGAGAAGGGGCAGACACGTGACCGCAGTCGCGTCGCCCGGCCCGTCCGGGCCCGAGCGTCTCGCGCCCAAAGCCCGCGCGTTGATGGAGGCGATGGCCGCCGTCTTCCCGGACGTGGGGGTGACGGTGACCGATGCCGCGGAGGCACGGCGGATGCTCGCCCGCATGATGCCGCCGCCGACGGGCAACCCCGCCGTGGGGCAGGTGGAGGACCGCACGATCCCCGGCCCCGAGGGCGCACCGGAACTGCCTGTGCGGATCTACCGTCCGCCCGGGGAGAGCGCCGCGGCGGTGCCGACGGCCGTCTTCTTCCACGGCGGCGGCTGGGTCCTCGGCGGACTCGACAGCCACGACACGACGGCGAGGAGCCTGTGCCTCGCGTCGGGCGCCGTCGTGGTCGCCGTCGACTACCGGCTCGCTCCGGAGGCCCGCTTCCCCGAGCCGGCCGAGGACGCGTACGCGGCCGTGTGCTGGGCCTGGGAGCACGTCGGAGAGCTGGGCGGGGACCCGCGGGCCCTGGTGGTCGCCGGGGACAGCGCGGGCGGCAACCTCGCGACGGTCTGCACGCTGATGTCGCGGGAGCGCGGCGGCCCGCGAATAGCCCATCAGTCCCTGATCTACCCGTCCACCGACCCCGGTGCGCGCACCCCCTCGCGCGCGGCCAACGCGCGCGGCTACTTCCTCACCGAGGAAGCCATGCGCTGGTTCGGCATCCAGTACTTCGGACCGGACGCGGACCTCTCCCACCCCTACGCGGCTCCGCTGCGGACGGACCTCCGGGGGCTGCCGCCCGCGCACATCGTCACGGCCGGCTGCGATCCGCTGTGCGACGAGGGCCGGCTGTACGCCGCCAGGCTCTCGGAGGCCGGGGTGCCCGTGACCGAGGCGCACTTCCCGGGGATGTTCCACGGCTTCCTGGGGGTGGGCCGCCTGCTTCCGGACGCTCTGGAGGCCATGGCAGGACTGGGCAAAGTCATCGCTGCGACAGCTTCTGACAGGAAGATCGACGGCGATGAGGGGGGTTCGGAAGGATAATTTGCGGCGCCTCCACTTGAGAGGGGGGCCCGGCCCGGCTACCGTTTAGTCACGCCAGGTTCTTTCGTGGAGGGGTAGTCATGACGGAAATTCTTTCGTCCGAGACCGAGACCGGCGGGGGTACGTCCGACGAGCGCGTGGTCGAACACCCGGCGTGGGCCGTACTCAAGGACGCGGTGGAGGCGATCCGTCCGGCCCAGTCCAAGGACGGCTCGATCGACTTCGACGCCGAAGACGCGCCCTCGCGCACCGCGATGGAGGGCGAGGTCGCGCAGATCTGCAACGCGGTACGCGACCTCTCCGCGCTCCTCCCGCACGACGCCGAATACCACGAAGCGCTCGTCACCGACCTGCGCCGCTGGGCCGAGGACGGCTTCGGCGTACCCGACTTCCTCGACTCCCTGCTCGCCTTCCAGCCCGCGCAGGACCGCCGTGACGGGCTGCAGCACCTGGTCGTCTTCCCCATGTACACCCAGAACGGCAACCCCGATCGCAACCTGGAAGCGGTCGTGCTGCGCATGGTCTGGCCCGACTGGCTCGCCGAGCTGGAGCGCACGCGCTACGACAACCCCCTCTTCTGCGGCATCACCTTCGAGGACTTCACCGCCGGCTACGACACCAACTCCGCGGTGCTCTTCCCCGAGACGGTGGCCGTCCGCCAGGCGCCCGAGCGCTTCTCCTGGGGCGGCATCTTCTGCGACCGCGAGGCCGCCCGGTTCCGCCGCGTCATCGACGCCGCCTGCGACGTGACCAGCCTCCGCCTCCCCGACGACGCCAGGGGGCTGGTGTCCGACCAGGCGCGCTGCCAGCAGACCTTCGTGCTCTGGGACATGATCCACGACCGCACCCACAGCCACGGCGACCTGCCGTTCGACCCCTTCATGATCAAGCAGCGCCAGCCGTTCTGGATGTACGGGCTGGAGGAGCTGCGCTGCGACCTGACGGCCTTCCACGAGGGCGTGCGCCTGGAGGCGGACGGCTACGCGCAGGGCCGCGACGTGCAGTACGCGGTCCTCCTCGACCGGCTCTTCCGCTTCCCCGTCACCGGCGAGCGCAACCGCAACTACGACGGGCTGGGCGGCCAGCTCCTCTTCGCCTACCTCCACCAGCACGACGCGCTGCGCTGGAGGGACAACAAGCTCTCCATGGACTGGGACCGCGCCCGGGAGGTGACGGTGCGCCTGCGGGAAGAGATCGAGACGCTCTACCGCGCGGGCATCGACCGCCCGAAGATCGTCCACTGGTTCAAGGCGTACGAGCTCGTCTCCACCTACCTGGCCCCGCACCCCGGCTCGAAGTGGGCCCGCGGCCCGGAGGCGCTCGACCTCGGCCTGCCGCCCCGCAAGCTCGTGGACGATGTGCTTCCGGATGAGTTTCCGCTAAGCATGTTCTACGAGGCCCTCGCGAAGAAGCTCCGTTCCGTGATCGCATCGACCAAGGGCATCACGGCGGAGGCCCCCGCCCTCGCCGCCGCCTGACCGGCGGCCCGGTGCCCCGCCCGGACCCGGGTGGCGCGCCGGGGTCCGCAGGCGCACACGACAGCACAACGCACGCGGCACCACGGCGGCGCGTCCATGACCAGGAGGCAGCAGGCATGACCAGCACGACGGCACGTGGATACCAGGGCAACGGGAAGGGCGAGCTCGAGGGCTCCGTCGTCGCCGTCGCCGGGGCGGCGGGCCCCGCGGGAGCGGCCGCGGTCCTGCGTCTCGCCGAAGAGGGAGCCACGGTGGTCGCCGCCGACGCGGATGCCGAACGCCTCGCGCAGGCCGTCGACGCCGCCCGGTTCGCCCACGGCGGCGCGAGCGTCACCGGCGACACCGTCGACCTGCTGGACCCGGGTGCCGCCCAGGAGTGGGCGGCGCGAACGGAGAAGGAGTTCGGACGCGTCGACGGCCTCGTGCACCTCGTCGGCGGCTGGCGCGGCTCCCGCACGTTCGCGGAGACGGACCTCGCCGACTGGGACGCGCTGCACAGCCTGCTGATCCGCACCGTCCAGCACACCTCCCTCGCCTTCGAGGGAGCCCTCAAGCGCAGCGGGAACGGCCGCTTCCTCCTGGTCAGCGCGGCCGGCGCGAGCAAGCCGACCGCCGGCAACGCCGCCTACTGCGCCGCCAAGGCCGCCGCCGAGGCCTGGACCCTGGCCCTCGCCGACTCCTTCCGCAAGGCCGGGGGCGACGCGGGCCCGTCGGCGGCTGCTGCCATCCTGGTGGTGAAGGCGCTGGTGAGCGATCAGATGCGCGCCGACCGCCCGAACGCGAAGTTCGCGGGCTTCACCGACGTCACGGAGCTGGCGGAGGCCATCGCCGGGACATGGAGCACGCCCACCGAGGAAGTGAACGGAAATCGCCTGTGGTTGACTCCGAAGCCGTGACCACCGACGCCAAGCGCCGCCACGACCCCGGGGTCCGCGGTTTCGCCAGCGACAACTACGCGGGCGTCCACCCAGAGGTCCTGGCGGCCCTGGCGCTGGCCAACGGCGGCCACCAGTCCGCGTACGGGGACGACGACTACACCGCCCACCTGCAGCAGACCGTCCGCAGCCATTTCGGCGCGCGCGCCGAAGCCTTCCCCGTCTTCAACGGGACCGGCGCGAACGTCGTCGCGCTGCAGGCGCTCACCGACCGCTGGGGTGCGGTGATCTGCGCCGAGAGCGCCCACATCAACGTCGACGAGTGCGGGGCGCCCGAACGCGTCGGCGGCCTCAAGCTGCTGACGGTCCCCACCGAGGACGGCAAGCTCACCCCGGAGCTCATCGAACGCGAGGCGCACGGCTGGGACGACGAGCACCGGGCGATGCCGCAGGTCGTCTCGATCACCCAGAACACCGAACTCGGCACCTGCTACACGGTCGAGGAGGTGCGGGCCATCTGCGAGCACGCCCACGAGCGCGGCATGAAGGTCCACCTCGACGGCGCCCGCATCGCCAACGCGGCGGCGTCCCTCGACGTGCCCATGCGGGCCTTCACCAACGCGGCGGGCGTCGACGTGCTCTCCCTGGGCGGCACCAAGAACGGGATGCTCTTCGGCGAGGCCGTGATCGTCCTCGATCCCGGATCGGTCGGCGCCATGAAGCATCTGCGCAAGCTGTCGATGCAGCTCGCCTCCAAGATGCGCTTCATATCCGTGCAGTGGGACGCCCTGCTCTCCGGTGACCTGTGGCTGCGCAACGCCCGCCACGCCAACGCGATGGCGCAGCGCCTCGCCGAGGGCGTGAAGAGCGTCGACGGGGTCGAGATCCTCTACCCCGTACAGGCCAACGCCGTCTTCGCGCGCCTCCCGAACGAGGTCAGCGAACGCCTGCAGAAGCGCTTCCGCTTCTACTTCTGGGACGAGGCGGCCGGCGACGTGCGCTGGATGTGCTCCTTCGACACCACGGAGGAGGACGTCGACGGTTTCGTCGCGGCGCTGCGCGAGGAGATGGGCCGCTGAGCGAGCGGGCCGGCGAACGGATCCACAGCGGCGGCGCACCGGGTTACCCGGTGCGCCGCCGCTCGTCGCACTACATGGACTGCGCCTCCGAGGGCGTCGGCGCCGTTCCGCCCATGTGCGCCGGCAGCCACCACCTGTCGCTGTCGTCCTTCGGCACCGCGGGATAGGCGCGCTGCGCCGCCTCCAGCAGCTCCTGGACGCGCTCGCGCAGCCTGGCCGTCAGCCCCGCGACGGGCTCGTCCGCGGGGGCGTCCATCGGCTCGCCGACGCGGATGCCCACGGGGAAGTGGTTGCGTCCGAAGTCCCGCTTGCGGCCCTTGGTCCACAGCCGCTGCGTGCCCCACAGGGCCATGGGCACCAGCGGCACACCCGCTTCCTGCGCGAGCCGGACGGCGCCCGATTTGAAGTCCTTCAGCGTGAAGGAGCGGGAGATCGTCGCCTCGGGGAAGACACCGATGATCTCTCCGGACCGCAGCGAGTCCAGCGCGTGGCTGTAGGCGCCTTCGCCCTTCGAGCGGTCCACCGGTATGTGCTTCATCGCACGCATCAGAGGGCCGGAGACCTTGTGCCGGAAGACGGAGTCCTTTGCCATGAAGCGCACCAGCCGCTTCGAGGGCAGGGCCGCCAGGCCGGAGAAGATGAAGTCGAGATAGCTGATGTGGTTGCTGACCAGGACGGCTCCGCCCCGCTGCGGCACATGCTCGGTCCCGTCGATGTCGAAGCGCAGGTCCAGTGCCTTGAACCAGGCCCGCGCCGTGGCGATCACCGGCGGGTAGACGAGTTCTGCCATGTCGGGAGACCTTCCTGTCGCTGCCTGGGGAGGGAGTCTCCGGCCAGGGGGTGCCCATTACCTACGGACGCGTAACTTCGGTCCGCGCCAGATGGTTCCCGAAGGGCAGGCGCCTGGCTACCCCGCAGCGCGGTCCGGGGGCGGCCCGCGGGGAGATCCTCGTCACCGGGGGCCGGGAAGGGACGGGAATGCCCGTGCGTACCGTGCATGCTGCACACTTCGGACGGCCCGTACCGCGAGGACCCCGAGCGGCGGCGGCCCGGACGACCGGCAACAGCGACTGCAACTGGAACTACGCGGCCGCGGCCCCGGCTGCGGCACGAACGCGCGACGGGAGAGAGCAAGTGGACGAGGGTGGGAGCGACGGCGGACGGCCCGCGGGCGAGGACGTGGTGCTCGGAGCGGCGGTCCTCGGTCTTCCGCGCCTGGGGGAGCGTGCCACGCTCGTGCACTTCTCCAGCGCCTTCTGCCAGCCGTGCCGCGCCACCCGGCGAGTCCTGGCCGAAGTCGGCGACATGGTCGAGGGCGTGGCCCACGTCGAGATCGACGCGGAGGAGCACCTCGAACTCGTGCGCCGGCTGGGCATCCAGGGGACGCCGGCCGTTCTCGTCCTCTCCGCCGGAGGGCGCGTGGTGCGCCGTGCCTACGGGCAGCCCCGCAGGGCGGACGTCATCGCCGCGATCGGCGCGGCGGCGGAGGCCGTGGAGCGGTGAGGGGCAGGGGCGGGGCGGCGTTCGCGCCGGTGGGGCGGGTGCCGTGATTGATCTCGCATAGCCTGAGCGCTTGCTTGACGCTCGGAGCGCCGTATCGGCACCGTGACGGTACGCGCTCGCCCGTTCCGGCGCCGCGCCGCGGCCGTGATTGAGTTGGCCGTGTGCCCCGGGTGCGACATGCGTTGGCAAGGTCACAGTTCCCGGCCTTGAGTACGGGGTACGCGCTGTGTGTACTGACGAGTAATATTTGAACGGGGTCCGGACCAGTGACGGACCGGAACCGTAGGACAAGCAGTAGGAGAGCCGGCGTGAGCTTGAGGATCGTTGTCTGTGTGAAGTACGTGCCCGACGCCACCGGCGACCGGCAGTTCGCCGATGACCTGACCACCGACCGCGAGTCGGTGGACGGTCTCCTCTCGGAGCTGGACGAGTACGCCGTGGAGCAGGCGCTCCAGATCGGCGAGAACTCCGACGACGACGCCGAGATCACCGTGCTCACCGTCGGTCCCGAGGACGCGAAGGACGCCCTGCGCAAGGCGCTCTCCATGGGGGCGGACAAGGCCGTCCACGTGGAGGACGACGACCTGCACGGCACCGACGCCCTCGGCACCTCCGCGGTCCTGGCCAAGGCCATCGAGAAGACCGGTTACGACCTCGTCATGTGCGGCATGGCCTCCACCGACGGCACGATGGGTGTCCTTCCGGCCCTCCTGTCCGAGCGTCTCGGCGTGCCGCAGGTGACGCTGCTGTCCGAGGTCTCGGTGACCGACGGCAAGGTCAACGGCCGCCGCGACGGCGACGCCGCGACCGAGCAGCTCGAGGCGTCGCTGCCCGCCGTCGTCTCCGTCACCGACCTCTCCGGCGAGGCGCGTTACCCCTCCTTCAAGGGGATCATGGCCGCCAAGAAGAAGCCGGTGGAGTCCCTGGACCTGGACGACCTGGACATCGAGGCGGACGAGGTCGGGCTCGAGGGCGCCTGGACGAAGGTCGAGGAGGCCACGCCGCGTCCGGCACGCACCGCGGGCACGGTCGTGACGGACGAGGGCGAGGGTGCCAAGCAGCTCGCCGAGTACCTCGCGGGCCAGAAGTTCATCTGAGCCGCCGCCCGAGCCCACGTCCTCCCGCCCGCAGAACCGTCACGATTCCCGCAGGAGCAACCCCATGGCTGAAGTCCTTGTCTACGTCGACCACGTGGACGGCGCCGTCCGCAAGCCGACCCTCGAACTGCTCACCCTGGCCCGCCGCATCGGCGACCCGGTCGCCCTGCACCTCGGTGCCGGCGCCGAGGAGGCCGCCAAGATCCTCGGCGAGTACGGCGCGGTGAAGGTACTGGCCGCCGACGCGCCCGAGTTCGCCGACTACCTCGTCGTGCCGAAGGTGGACGCGCTGCAGGCCGCCTACGAGGCCGTCTCCCCGGCCGCGGTGCTGGTGCCCTCCTCCTCCGAGGGCAAGGAGATCGCCGCCCGCCTCGCGGTGCGCGTCGGCTCCGGCCTGATCACCGACGCCGTCGACCTGGAGGCGGGGGACGAGGGGCCGGTGGCCTCCCAGTCCGTCTTCGCCGCCGGTTTCACCACCAAGTCCCGCGTCACCAAGGGCACTCCGGTCATCACCGTCAAGCCCAACTCGGCCGCGCCCGAGGCTGCTCCGGCCGCCGGCGGAGTGGAGCAGCTGCAGGTGACCTTCGGTGAGAAGTCGACCGGGACGAAGGTCGTCTCCCGCACGCCGCGCGAGTCGACCGGACGTCCGGAGCTGACCGAGGCCGCGATCGTCGTCTCGGGCGGCCGCGGCGTCAACGGCGCGGAGAACTTCCACATCATCGAGGGCCTCGCCGACTCGCTCGGTGCGGCCGTGGGCGCCTCCCGCGCCGCGGTGGACGCCGGCTGGTACCCGCACTCCAACCAGGTCGGCCAGACCGGTAAGACGGTCTCCCCGCAGCTGTACGTCGCGACGGGTATCTCCGGCGCGATCCAGCACCGGGCCGGGATGCAGACGTCCAAGACCATCGTCGCGATCAACAAGGACGCGGAGGCGCCGATCTTCGACCTCGTCGACTACGGCGTCGTCGGCGACCTCTTCGACGTCGTCCCCGCGCTGACGGAAGAGATCAACTCCCGCAAGGGCTGAGGCACTTCCGCTGGACGCCGAGCACCGCACAGCCCCCGCCCCCGCACACCGCCCGGTGTGCGGGGGTGAGCGGTTCCACGGGGCCGGCGGGTCCGCCGCGCGGGCACGATTCTGCTGACAGCAGGACGCGGCCGCGAACCGGCCGGCGGCCGGGCATTGTTGGGGCATGAGACTGCTGATGCTGGGAGGGACCGGGTTCGTCGGGCGGGCGGTCGCGCAGGCCGCCGCGCGGCGTGGCTGGCAGGTCACCGTCTTCCACCGGGGACGGCACGAGCCGCCGCCCGGCGTGGCGCACGTACTGAACGGGGACCGGACGGCCGACGGCGGCCTGGCGGCCCTCGAAGGCGGTGATTGGGACGCCGTCGTGGACACCTGGTCGGGGGCCGCGGACGCCGTACGCGCCTCGGCCCGCCGCCTCGCCGAGGGCGGGCGCGTGGAGAAGTACGTCTACATCTCCAGCCGCTCGGTCTACGCCGGACCGGTCGCCGCCGGGCTGGACGAGACCGGCCCGGTCGTCGCCGCGTCCGCGGCGGACACCGCCGAGGAGACCGGGGGTGACTACGCGCGGGACAAGCGCGGTGGCGAACTCGCCGCGTGCGAGTCCTTCGGCGACCGCGCCCTGCTCGTACGCGCCGGGCTGATCCTCGGGCCGGGCGAGGATGTCGGACGGCTGCCGTGGTGGCTGCTGCGCATGGCGCGCGGCGGGGCGGTACCGGCGCCGGGCCCGCGTGAGCTGCCGATCCAGTACATCGACGTCCGGGATCTGGCGGAGTGGGTTCTGGACGCCCTGCCCGCCGGCCTCTCAGGCCCGTACAACCTGGTGTCCCCACCGGGGCACACCACGATGGGCGAGTTCCTGGAGACGTGTGCGCGTGTCACGGGCGGCGGGGCCGAACTGCACTGGAGGAGCCCGGAGTCGGTCCTCGCCTCGGGGGCCGAGCCGTGGGTCGGCCTGCCCGTGTGGCTGCCGCCGGGCGCCGACTACGACCACATGCACCGGGGCGATGTCTCGAAGGCCCTCGCCGCGGGACTGCGCTGCCGCCCGGTGGGGGAGACGGTGGAAGACACCTGGGAGTGGCTCCGGCGGCTGGGAGGCGAGGCACCGCTGCGGCCGGACCGTTCGCCGAAGGGCCTGGACGCGGAGACGGAGGCGAGGCTGCTGGCGATGCCCGGCTGACCGGACCGGGACGCACGGTTGACCTGCTCCGGTAGCCCTGGATAGCTTCGTTCTACGAATTGTTGATTCCGTCATGTGGAAAGTTGGGAGTCAGGGCTTGAGCGAGGAAGCGGCCGCAGCCACGAGCCTGCCGGGCAGGGTGACGGAGGACCTTGCCGCCCGGCTGGCCCCCGTCGACGCGGAACTCGCACGCCGCTACCCGGGGGAGCCCGGCACACGCCAGCCCGTCCACACCGTCTATGTGCCCGCGGACGCCTACTCGGCGAGCACCGTCGCCGACTGGGGAGGGCAGGCCCTGGAGCTGCTGCGCCGGCACGCCCCGAGTGCAGGGGAGTTCGCGGACGTCCTGGGTCTGCCCGGCGAGCTCGCCGGGCCCGTGCACGAACGGGTACTGGCCAAGCTGGAGCACGAGCCCGTCGAGGACCTGCGCATCGACTTCGAGGACGGCTACGGCGTGCGTCCCGACGCGGAGGAGGACGCCGACGCCGCCAAGGTCGCGCGCCTCCTGGCCGGCTCCTGGGAGGAGGGGGGCGCGCCGCCGTACGCGGGCATCCGCATGAAGTGCATGGAGGCCGCCGTCCGCGACCGCGGCGTCCGTACCCTCGACATCTTCCTCACCGGACTGCTGGAGGCGGGGGACCTGCCCGAGGGGCTGGTGCTCACGCTGCCGAAGGTCAGCTTCCCCGAGCAGGTCGAGGCCATGGCCGGGCTCTGCGGGGAGTTCGAGGAAGCGCGCGGACTTCCCACGGGCCGCATCGGCTTCGAGATCCAGATCGAGACCACCCAGTCCATCCTCGGCCCCGACGGCCGCGCCACCGTGGCCCGCATGATCGAGGCAGCCGGGGGGAGGGCCACGTCCCTGCACTACGGGACCTTCGACTACAGCGCCGCGTGCGGCGTGAGCGCCGCCTACCAGGCCATGGACCATCCCGCCGCGGACCACGCCAAGGCGGTCATGCAGGTGGCCGCCGCGGGCACGGGGGTACGCCTGTCGGACGGTTCGACGAACGTCGTCCCGAGCGGGCCGCGGCAGCAGGTCCACGAGGCGTGGAAGCTCCACCACGGCCTCGTACGGCGCTCGTTGGCCCGCGCCTACTACCAGGGCTGGGACATGCACCCCGGCCACCTGCCCACCCGCTACGCCGCCACCTACGCCTTCTACCGCGAGGGCATGGAGCGTGCGGCGGCCCGACTCGCCGCCTACGCGGGCCACTTCGGCGGTGAGAGCGCCGTGATGGACGAGCCGGCGACGGCCCGCGCCCTGAGCAACTACCTGCTGCGCGGCCTGGACTGCGGCGCTCTGACGAGCGGCGAGGTCGCCCGCTACTCCGGCATGACCCGGGCCGACCTCGACCGGCTGGCGGGCCGGAGCGCACCCACCGGGCAGGCCGCCGCAACCTGACGGGAGCCGTAGGCTGTCCTCCTCGGCACGCGGAAAAGGGGACGGCCTGTGCACACACCGGGGGAGCAGCCGGAGGGCAACGGCAGCGCGGCGCACGGCAGTTCGGGCGGTGCGCCGTCCGGGCCGGAGGGTGCCGGCACCGCCGGCGACGTTGTAGGCCGCGTACTCGCCGGCCGCTACCGGGTGACCGGCCGGCTCGGCCGCGGCGGCATGGGCGTCGTCTGGCGGGCCACCGACGAGCGGCTGGGCCGGGAGGTCGCGGTCAAGGAGCTGCGCACCTGGACCGATGCCGCGAGCAGCGAACTCGGCGATCTCCGCACCCGGATGGAGCGCGAAGCACGTGCGGCGGCACGCGTCCGGCACTCCGGCGTGATCGCCGTGCACGACGTCGCCCAGCACGAGGGCCGCCCCGTCATCGTCATGGAACTCGTCGAGGGACCGTCGCTGGACGACGTGCTGCGTGAACGCGGCTCCCTGGAGCCACGCGAGGCCGCGGCCATCGGTGCCAAGGTCATGAAGGCGCTCGACGCGGCGCACCGCGCCGGCGTGCTGCACCGTGACGTCAAACCGGGAAACGTGCTGCTGGAGGGCGACGGCGAGCGCGTCGTCCTGACGGACTTCGGGATCGCGACGATGGAGGACCCGGACGACGGGGCCGGCACGCGACTGACCGGCAGCGGCGAACTCGTCGGCTCCCTGGACTACTTGGCGCCGGAGCGGGCGCGCGGCGAGCAGCCGCGTGAGGCGTCCGACGTGTGGGCGCTCGGGGCGATGCTCTACGCCGCCGTCGAGGGCGCCGCGCCCTTCCGCCGCACGTCCACGTGGTCGACGCTCAACGCGATCGTGGTCGAGCCGCTCCCCGAACCCCGTCGTGCGGGCCCCCTCGCCCCCGTCCTCGCCGAGCTCATGGCCAAGGACCCCGGACAACGGCCGGACGCGGCACGGGCGACGGCGCTGCTGAACGCCGTGGCGGAGGGGACCGACGTGCCTTCCGCCTCGCAGACGGTGCGGCTGCGCACCGCCGGCGCCCCTTCAGCCGGGCAGGCCCGACCTCCGGGCGGGCAGGGCGTGTTCCCGGCCCGGCAGCCCGGCGGTCCGCAACCTCCGTACGGCTCCGCGCAGCCGCCGGGCGCGGCGGACGGGCCGCAGCCGGAGCGAGACACCGTCCGTACCGGGCCGGGCCGCTCCCGCAGGCGCGCCCTGGTGGCCGCGGCCGCGGCGGCAGTGGTGCTGGCCGGTTCCGGAGTGACGTACGTGCTCGTGGGCGCCGGCGAGGACGACGGCGCCCGGGCGGCGGGCAGGCAGCAGGAACGTGCGGGAGCCTCCGGCGGCACCGGCGCCAGGAGCGAAGGCTCCTCCAAGGGCGACGGGCGCACCGACGGAGGCGGCGACAGGTCCGACTCCCGCCCGGAAGGGGGCGGTTCGGCGGGCGACGCCGAAGGCGGCAGCCGTCCCGGGGACGGCGGCGGCGAGGACCGCAAGCCGGGCGGCTCAGGAGGCGGTTCCACGACGGGCGGCCTCCCCGGGGACGGCGGCGGGGACGCCGGGAGCGGCGGCAGCGGGGGAGGAGCCGCCGTTTCGGGTGGCGGCGGGCAGGGGCCCGGTCCCGCCTGCGCGCCCAGAGGCGGTGGCAAGTTCGACTGCTCCGTGTGGAAGAAGGCGACGTCCTTCAACTCGGCGCACGAGCCCGTGGGCGAACTCAACGCGGGCACCAACTACTTCTTCTGCCAGAAGAAGCTCGGCCACCGTGAGACCTCCGGCCGCTGGACCAACGTCTGGTGGGCGAAGACGGACGACGACAGCGGCAACAGGAAGGTGTGGGTGAGCGTCGTCTACATCCGGGGCGGGGGCAACGACGAGCCCGTGCCGGGCCTGCCCACCTGCTGAGCCCCGGCGTCCCGCCGCGACTGACGCCCGTCAAGTGCTAGGTGGCGGGCGGGAGTTCGCCCGAACCGCGGGCTATCAGGCGCGTCGGGTGGGTCATCCGGCGGGGCGGGTCGTGCGCCCCTTCCAGGCGCCTGAAGAGCAACCCGGCAGCGGTGCGGCCCAGTTGGGCGGGGTCCTGTGCGACGACCGTCACCGGCGGTACGAGCAGATCGGCCAGTTCGAAGTCGTCGAAGCCCACAAGGGCGACGGGGCGGTCGAGTTCGGCGAGCACCCG
Organism: Streptomyces sp. WMMB 714; assembly: GCF_900090125.1. Lineage (NCBI taxonomy): Bacteria > Bacillati > Actinomycetota > Actinomycetes > Kitasatosporales > Streptomycetaceae > Streptomyces > Streptomyces sp. WMMB 714. The sequence goes on along the minus strand of NZ_FMHJ01000001.1, from coordinate 430,414 downwards.
GACGAGGGTGACGGTCACCCGGTTGTTCCCGGCGAAGAACGCGGTGACTCCGTCCGGTCCGGAGAGCATCCGCTCGGCGTCGGCCCGTACGCGCTCCGGGTCGGTGGTCCCCGCGGCCACCCATCCGTCGTGGACCGGCAGCCGGGCCGCCTCCATCGCCGCGAGGTAGCCCCGTTGCCGCTCGTGGGCGGTGTGGATGCCGGGGCGGTCGCCGATGAACCCGATACGCCTGTGCCCGTGGGCGATGAGGTGGGCGACGCCGTCGCGGGCGCCGGCGAAGCTGTCGGCGAGGACCTGATCGGCTTCGATGTGCCCCGGGGGGCGGTCGACGAAGACGGTGGCGACGCCGGCCGCCATCTCCGGTTCGAGGTAGCGGTGGTCGCCGCTGGCGGGGACGATGACCAGGCCGTCCACCCGCCTCGCGCACAGAGCCAGGACCAACTCCTGCTCGCGGGCCGGGTCCTCGGCGCTCGAACCGTTGATCAGCAGCGCTCCGTGGGCGCGTGCGACCTCTTCGACTGCGCGGCTCAGCGGAGCGTAGAAGGGGTCGGCGAGGTCCTCCAGCACGAGCCCGATGCTCGCGGTGCGTCCCTTGCGGAGGATGCGGGCGCTGTCGTTGCGCCGGAACCCCAGTGCGGTGATCGACTCCTGTACGCGGCGCTCGGTGTCGGGGGAGACGCCCGCCTCGCCGTTGACCACCCGGGAGACCGTCTTCAGTCCGACCCCCGCCCGGGCCGCGACGTCCTTCATGGTGGGACGGTTCCCGTAGCGGCGTCCGGGGGTAGGGCCTGCGGCAGGGTGTGCGGTGTCGGGCACTGGGGCGGCTTCCCTCTCCGGGTCTCTTGCAGTGGCAGCGAGCAGCATAGCTCTACGCCGCACATCAGTCTGGACAACGTTGTCAAGTAGCGCCAGACTGGACACGCTGACCGTTCCCGGCCGGGGGCGGATCGCCGCACCGTCCTCAGGAGAACATCACCCATGCACCAGGACCTCGTCGCCGCCCTCGACATCGGCGGCACCAAGATCGCGGGCGCCCTGGTGGACAGTACCGGCGGGCTGCTCGTGCGGGCCCAGCGCCCCACCCCGTCGCGGGCGCCCGCGGAACAGGTGATGGGGGCGCTCGCGGAGGTGCTCGCGCAGCTCGCCGCGTCCCCTGAGTGGCCCGGTGTGCGCGCGGTGGGAATCGGCAGCGCCGGGCCCGTGGACGCCAAGGCGGGAACCGTCTCACCGGTCAACATCCCCGGCTGGCGCGACTTTCCGCTCGTGGGCCACGTGCGGGAGTGCACGGGCGGGCTGCCCGTCACCCTCGTCGGCGACGGCGTCGCGATGGCCGCCGCGGAGCACTGGCAGGGCGCCGCACGCGGACGGGCGGGCGCCCTGTGCATGGTCGTCTCGACGGGCGTGGGCGGCGGCCTCGTCCTCGGCGGGGAGCTGCACCCCGGCCCCAGCGGAAACGCCGGACACATCGGGCACATCAGCGTCGACCTCGACGGCGACAGCTGCCCCTGCGGGGGGCGCGGCTGCGTCGAACGCATAGCGAGCGGCCCCAACATCGCCCGCCGGGCGCTGGAAGGGGGCTGGCGACCCGGCCCGGACGGTGACGGCAGCGCGGCCGGAGTGGCCGCCGCGGCCGCCGCGGGCGACCCCGTCGCCCTCGCCTCCTTCGAGCGCGCGGCGCGGGCGCTGGCAGCCGGCATCGCCGCCACCGCCACGCTCGTCGAGATCGAGATCGCGGTGGTGGGAGGCGGAGTGGCGAAGGCGGGCGAGGTCCTCTTCACGCCGCTGAGGCGGGCGTTGGCGGAGTTCGCGACGCTGTCCTTCGTGCAGGGCCTCGAGGTGGCCCCGGCCCAGACGGGCACCGACGCGGGCCTCGTCGGGGCTGCCGCCGCCTGCTGGAACCTGGAGGGCCGCTGAGGGCTGCTGAGGGCCGTCGCGCCGGTGCTCCGAAGGGGCTTACGCGGGGCTGCGACTCGCGCGGGGCTCATGGCGACCTGGCCGCGCCGTCACCCGGCGGGCGGCCCCGGTGACCCGGCCGCGGCACGGGCGACCGCCCGGGCGTAGTCCGTCGGCGGCAGGCCCACGGTGCGTGTGAAGTCCCGTACGAGATGGGCCTGATCGCTGTAGCCCAGTTCGGCCGCCAGCCGTGCCCAGTCGGTGGCCCGCTGCGAACCCGCGGCCTCCAGCGCCTCGTGGATCCGGTAGCGCAGGATCACCCACTTCGGGCTGACGCCGACGCACGAGGCGAACAGCCGCTGCAGCGCCCGCACCGACAGGCCGCCCTCGCGGGCGAGTTGCTCGACGCGGGTGATGCCGCGGTCGGTGCGTACGCGGTGGGCCAGCGCCATGGCACGCTCGGCGGCCGGGTCGGGTGACGGGCCGAAGCGCAGCAGCAGGGAGTCCAGGGCCGCGACCCTCTCGTCCTCCTCCTCCGGCGGGACGACCCGGGCCGCCGCCCCCTCCCCGGCGTCGGGGAAGACCTCCGGAAAGGGCAGGCTCCGGCCCGTCAGCGCGGCGACGTCACCCTGGCCGGGAGTCCCGCCCCGCGCGGGCAGGAAGGGCCGGAACCCGCCGGGGCGGAACTGCACGCCGCACACGCGGCCCGTCTCCCGCAGTGTGATGGAGAAGAGCCCGAGCCCCACCCCGGCCACCTCCGCGGCGGGCGGCTCGCCGCCGTAGCGGTGGAAGACGAGGTTCACCGACGGATGCGGCACGAGCTGGGAGACGTAGGGCTCCTCCAGCTCCCAGTCGATCAGCCAGTAGTGCTCGACATAGGGGCGCAGCGCGTCGGCGGCCGGGCGGCGCCGGAAGCGGACGCGGGAGAAGAGCTCCGCGGCGTCGAGGATGCCCCTGGTGTCGGCGCGCGGCCCGTCCGGCCCGTACCGCCCCGGTCCCGGCGGCACCGGGCCTCCCCGGCCGTTCCCACCTGCCATGACAGCGATCCTATGCCCGGCGGTGTCGCATTTCTTCAAGCCCGCGGCGGGCGGACCGCCGTAGCGTTCCGGGCATGACGAACACGTACGACCTCACCGATCTGCTGCGGGGCGCCGCCGAGCGTGCGGAGCCCGTGGTGCGCGGCGTGAAGGAGTCCGACCTCGGCTCCGCCACGCCCTGCTCCGAGTACGACGTGCGGGATCTGCTCAACCACCTCTTCCACGTCGTGATCAGCTTCCAGGCACTCGCCGCGAAGGGCACAGCCGACTTCTCCACGACCCCCGACCACCTCTGGGACGAGGCCTGGAGGGAGCGGTTCGGGCGGGAGACCGGACTTCTCGTGACGGCCTGGTCGCAGCCGGGAACGCTGGAGGGGACCTCGCAGGGCATGGGCCTGCCGCAGCGCACCGTGGGAGAGATGGTGCTGGGCGACCTGACGTTGCATGCCTGGGACCTGGCGTGCGCGACGGGGCAGGACTTCGTGCCGTACGAGCCGAGCCTGCCCGTGCTGCGGGAGGGCCTGGCGGCGCTGGCGCCCACGGGGCGGAAGATGAACGTGTTCGCGGAGCCCGTACCGGTCGGCGCGGACGCTCCCGCCTTCGACAAGCTGCTCGCCCTCACCGGGCGCGATCCCGCATGGCGGGCGCCTGCCGCTCAGTGAGCCCGGTGGCTCCGGCCGGCTCTCACGGTCCTGCCCTGCCGGCCGCCCACCGCCGACGCCACGTTCCAGGCGCCACGTTTCAGGCGTCACGTTTCCGGCGTCACATTCCCGACGATCGTCCTCACATCATTCCCAAAGGCTCCCCGTGCGGCCCCGGTTCTCCGCACGCACCGTAGGGGAATCCGCCGCGTGCGCCCGCCTTTTGCGACGGCGCCGCCCCCGCGCGTTTCCGTGGCAGGGTGGAACGGGCAGCGTGAAACGGGGGGCGACGGATGAGGGGGAACCGATCGTGATCGTGTGGCTCAACGGCGCCTATGGCGCGGGCAAGACCACCGTGGCGCACGAACTGGCGGACCTGCTTCCGGGAAGCATGCTCTGCGAACCGGAGCTCATCGGTGCCGGACTGAGATGCATGCTCCCCAAGGAGCGCCTCGCCCAGATCGACGACTACCAGCAACTCCCGTCCTGGCGGCGGCTGGTGGCCGACACTGCTGCCGCGCTCCTCACGGAGGTCCCGGGCCCTCTGATCGTTCCGATGACCCTGCTGCGGCAGGACTACCGGGACGAGATATTCGGCGCGCTCGCCGCCCGCCGCATTCCGGTCCAGCACGTGCTGCTCCATGCGGACGAAACGATCCTTCGGGCCCGCCTGGAGCAACGCACGTACACGGACGGCCAGTCGGACACGGTCTGGTGCAGGGAGCAACTCCCCGCTTACCGGGCCGCACTCGGCTGGCTCGGCGAGGACGCCCACACCGTGGAGACCTCCGGCCTCACGCCCCGCCAGACCGCCGAACGCGTCGCCGGCGCGCTGGGCGAAGGCGCCGGCAGCCTGGACATCGTCCAGACGCCGGAGCCGACGGCCGAGACCGTCGCGGCGGGTGTCCTCCTCTTCGACGAGCAGGGGCGGGTGCTGCTCGTCGACCCCACCTACAAGCCGTGCTGGGAGTTCCCCGGCGGCGTCGTCGAGCCCGGAGAGGCGCCCGCGGGGGCCGGAGTCCGCGAGGTGGCCGAGGAGTTGGGCCTTCAGCTGCGCCCCGATCCCAGTCTGCTCGTCGCCGACTGGGAACCTCCGAAGCCGCCTGCCTACGGCGGACTGCGACTCCTCTTCGACGGCGGGTCGCTCTCCGCCGACCAGATACGTCAACTGCTGCTGCCCAGCGCCGAGTTGAGGGCGTGGCGGTTCGTCACCGAGGAGCAGGCGGCCGAACTCCTCCCGCCCGCGCACCTGGAGCGCCTCAAGGGGGCGCTGCGTGCCCGCGAGAGGGGGCATCCGCTCTACCTGGAGGCCGGAATCCCGGTCGGCGGCGCGGCAAGCCGGGCCGCCGGGTAACGGCCGCCGCACGCAGGCGCCCTTCGGGGCGGTGCGCAGCCGTTGCCCGCACCGCCCCGAAGGGCCCTCGCCTCGCGGAGCGCCGCCCCGCCCGCAGCGCCGCCTTCAGCGGCGGGCTGCTCAGACGCGCTGCGCGTACCTCAGCAGGAACAGCGCCTCCGCGACGGACAGCCGCTCCAGCTCCTCGGGGGAGACGCTCTCGTTGACCGCGTGGATCTGCGCCTCCGGCTCGCTCAGGCCGATGAGCAGGATCTCCGCCCGCGGATACAGCGAGGCGAGCGTGTCGCACAGCGGGATGGAGCCGCCCTGTCCCGCGATCTGCATCTCCTCGCCGTCGTAGGCGGCCCGCATCGCCTCGGCCATCGCCCGGTACGCCGGGCTCGACGTGTCGGCGCTGAACGGCTGTCCCTGGCCCGCCACTTCGATGGAGACCCGGGCGCCCCACGGCACGTGCGCCTCCAGATGGGAGACGAGAAGCGACGTCGCCTTCACGGTGTCCATACCCGGCGGCACCCGCAGGCTCACCGCCGCCCGTGCGCTCGCCTGCACGGAGGCGGTGGCCGTGGCCACCGAGGGGCAGTCGATTCCCAGCACCGTCACGGACGGGCGTGCCCAGATGCTCTCGGCGACGCTCCCCGAACCCGTCAGCCGCACCCCGTCCAGGACACGGGCGTCCCTGCGGAAGTCGTCGGCCGGGTACTCCAGGCCGTCCCATCCGGCATCCACGTCCATGCCGTCGATGACGGTGTTGCCCTCGGCGTCCCGGACGGAGTCGAGCATGCGGACCAGAGCGGCCAGCGCGTCGGGTGCCGCACCTCCGAACTGGCCGGAGTGCAGGTTGCCTTCGAGTGTGTCCACCCGGACGTGCAGCATCGCCATGCCGCGCAGCGACGCGGTGACGGTCGGAAGGCCCACGCGGAAGTTGCCCGTGTCCCCGATGACGATCGTGTCGGCCGCCAGCAACTCCGGGTGCGCCTCCGCGTATTGCTGCAGACCCCCGGTGCCCTGCTCCTCGGAGCCCTCCGCGATGAACTTCACGGTGACGGGCAACTCGCCCTGGGCGCGCAGCGCACGCAGCGCCAGCAGATGCATGACGACGCCGCCCTTGCAGTCCGCGGCGCCTCGCCCGTACCAGCGTCCGTTCCGTTCCGTGAGCTCGAACGGCGGTGTCTCCCAAGCGGATTCGTCCAGCGGCGGCTGCACGTCGTAGTGCGCGTAGAGCAGCACCGTGGGGGCGCCCTTCGGGCCCGGGACCATCCCGTAGACGCTCTGCGTGCCGTCGGGGGTGTCGAGGAGGGCGACGTCCTGGAAGCCTTCCCGACGCAGCGTGGCGGCGACCCAGCTCGCGGCGCCCTCGCACTCGCTGACCGGGAACTGCGCCGCGTCGGCCACCGAGCGGAACGCCACCAGCTCGGCCAGCTCCGCCCTGGCCTGCGGCATGAGAGAGGCGACGGTGGCGGCGACAGCGTCGGTGTACGCGGCGTGTTCGTCGGCACCGGGGGCCGGCGTGAGTGTCATGGAAGGCTCCTTGTGGGGGCGGCGTCGGACTCCCGGATGCGCCGTCCGTGTGGGGCGCACGCGCACCGGAAGTCACAGCCGATCCTCCCACAGGGGGACGCGCCGGGGCCGAGCCGTAGGATGCGGTCGGCAACGCAAAGACGAGGTCGAGCGGAGCGGAAGGACATCGTGAGCAGCGAGGACGCAGCCGGGGCAGAGGGCCGGGGCGGGGACGGGCGCGCGGAGGAGGTCCCGGGCTCCGGGGAGACCGCACCGGAAGGCGGCCTGGACGCGCGGAGCACGGACGCGGCAACCGGTCCGGACGGCGGCGACGAACCCTTCCGGGATGAACCCGTCTGGGACGTGGTCGTCGTCGGTGCGGGGCCCGCCGGTGCCTCGGCCGCGTACGCGGCGGCGGTCGCGGGACGCCGGGTGCTGCTGCTGGAGAAGGCAGAGCTGCCCCGCTACAAGACGTGCGGCGGCGGCATCATCGGCCCCTCGCGCGACGCGCTGCCACCCGGCTTCGAACTCCCCCTGCGGGACCGCGTGCACGCGGTCACCTTCTCGCTCAACGGCCGCATGGCCCGCACCCGTCGTTCCCGGCACATGCTCTTCGGGCTGGTCAACCGCTCGGACCTGGACCACAGGCTGGTGGAGCACGCCGTCAAGGCCGGCGCCACCGTGCGCACGGGCGTGAGCGTCTCGCGCGTCGAGCAGCACGGGCCGGCGGTGCCGGACCGCCGCACGGTGGCCGTCGTCCTGTCCGGTGAGGAGCGGCCGGTACTGGCCCGCGCGGTGGTCGGAGCGGACGGAAGTGCCAGCCGGATAGGGGCACATGTCGGCGTGAAGATGGAGCAGGTCGACCTCGGCCTGGAGGCGGAGGTACCGGTCCCCGAGAGCGTCGCGGAGGACTGGGCGGGCCGGGTGCTGATCGACTGGGGCCCCCTGCCCGGCAGTTACGGCTGGGTCTTCCCCAAGGGCGACACCCTCACCGTCGGCGTCATCTCGGCACGCGGTGAAGGAGCCGCGACCAAGCGGTACTTGGAGGACTTCGTGGGACGGCTCGGGCTCGCCGGCTTCGAACCCCACATCTCCTCGGGCCACTTGACCCGTTGCCGTGCCGAGGACTCTCCGCTCTCCCGCGGCCGGGTGCTGGTCTGCGGGGACGCGGCCGGGCTGCTCGAACCGTGGACCCGGGAAGGCATCTCCTTCGCCCTGCGTTCCGGACGGCTGGCCGGGGAGTGGGCGGTGCGCGTCGCCGAGGCGCACGACGCGGTGGAGGCCCGGCGGCAGGCGCTGAACTACGCGTTCGCCATCAAGGCGGGACTGGGTGTGGAGATGGGCGTGGGACGGCGGATGCTCAACGTCTTCGCCCGCCGCCCCGGAATGCTCCACGCGGCGCTCACGGGGTTCCGTCCGGCGTGGAACGTCTTCGCACGGTTCGCGCGAGGAGCGACGTCGCTGGCCGAGGTGGTACGGACGAACACGGTGGCACGGCGGGCCCTGGAGACGCTGGACCGGTAGTCGGAGGTCCTTCAGCCCGGGGCTCGGTGGCCCGGTAGCCCGGTAGGCGGAGGTTCTTCAGCCCGGGGCTCGGCACCCCGGTAGCCCGGCACCCCGGCGCACCGGGTGCGGGGCGCCGTCTCGCGGTGCCCCGGGGTAGGCGCCCGAGGGCGCTGCGCCTTCTGTTGACGCACCGTCGGGGATCTCGCCCCCCGCCGCGCCGAGCCTGCGGGGACGGCCTCCGCCCGCAGGGTGGGCCGGCGTACGGTTCCGCGCGTCGCCGGGCCGGGCCTGCCGCTGGGCCGCCTTTCGTTCCGGTGCCGGCGTCCCCGGATGCCTTGGGGCCTCTCGTCTGGATCTCCGCAGGTCCGAGGCGTCAGCTGCGGCACCTCCCTGAATTGCCGGGTCGTCCGAGTACGCCCCTGGCCTTCGGCATGGGGAACCCCAGTACGAGGACGATCCTCCGCCTTGCGATGTGCCGCGTCTGACGCCGCGGCCCGATCCACGGAGATCCGAGGGGAGACGCTAGTCCGCGGTGATGCGGAAGACGGGGTACTTCGGGGCCGCGGCGAGGAGTTCGGCGTCCGACGACTCGGCGCTGAGCCCCTTGAAGAACGCGCCGACCTCCCAGCTCCACTTCTTGATGTAGGCGCGCAGCACCGCGGGCTTCTCCTCGTCGGGGAGCTCGACGGCCCGGAAGGTCTCGACGCTCTTGCCCTTGCGTAGCTCGCCCCCGCCCGCGGCACGCATGTTGTGCGTCCACTGCACGTGGCCGCGGGGAGCGACCAGGTACCGCTCGCCGTCGAGAGGGAGCGGGTTGACGGGGGTGGTGCGCCACTCGCCGGTCTTGCGGCCGCGGACGGCGAGGACGCGGGAGCCCGCGAGGCTCACGTTCCGCCGGGCCAGCCAGGCGACGGTGGGGTTGAGGACCTTGCGCGTGAAGCCGTCCGGCTTGACGAAGTGGGCGGTGGTCATGGCGGTTTCCTTCGTGCGTGGCTGCCGGTGGCGGCGGCTGACGTCTGAGTGGAGTGGGCCGAGCCGGCCCGGGCCGGCGAAGCACTGAACCGATTCGAGAGCAGCGCTCTCATTCAAGAGCAGTGTTGCACGGGCGGTGCACTAAAACAAGAGCAGTGCTCTCGTTCTTGGTCAGTGCTCCGTCGAGCTGGCACACTGACCCCCATGACCAAGATCCAGGGCGCGCGGGAGCGGGCACGCGGTGAGATCACCACAGCCATCAAGGACGAGGCGCGCCGGCAGCTCGCGGCACACGGCGCGGCCAAGCTCTCCCTGCGCGCCGTGGCGCGCGAGTTGGGCATGGTCTCCTCGGCGCTCTACCGCTACTTCCCGAACCGGGACGACCTGCTCACCGCACTGATCACCGATTCCTACGACGCGCTGGGCGCCGCCGCGGAGTCGGCCCTCGCTCACTCGGCCGAGCAGGGCGACGCCCACCTCGCCCGCTGGCAGGCGGTATGCCGCGCCGTCCGCGGATGGGCTCTCGACCACCCGCACGAGTACGCCCTCATCTACGGCTCGCCCGTGCCGGGCTACGCGGCGCCCGAGACCACCACAGGTCCCGCGGCACGGGCGGCCCTGGCCCTCATCACCATCGCGGCGGACGCTCATGCGGCCGGCGCGCTGCGCGTCCCCGGCGAAACGGAAGACCTCGGTGCAGGCCCAGGCGCAGGCATCCCCGCCGCACACGTCGGCCCGGAGCCTGACGCGTCCGTGCCCCTTCCCGCTGCGCCCGCGCCCGTCCTGGCCGACACCCACGACTTGACGGAGCGGCTCGACGTGGCTCTCCCTGCCGCGGCCATGGCCCAACTGGCAGCCGTCTGGGCCCAGTTGTTCGGTCTGCTGAGCTTTGAGCTGTTCGGCCAGTTCGAGGGCGTCATCGCGGCGAGAGACGAGTTCTTCGATCACGCGGTGGTGGGCCTGGCCAGGGTGGCGGGCCTCGTCTGAGCGGCGTCCGGTCCAGCCCTCCCGCCCGGACGCCACCGCCCGGGTCGATGCTTCTGCCCGGACCGGGCTCGACCGGACCGGACCGGACCGGGCTGGACCGGGCCGGGTTCCCCACGCACTGACCGCGCCGCAGCCCCGCCCACCTGTGCCGCCTCGTGGTCTCGCCGCTGACCGCCGGAACCCATGCCGGCCGCGCCATGGTCAAGAGCCGGGTGTCCGCGACCGACCGCGCCCAACTGGTCGTCCCCGCCTGCGAATCGGGGCTGGTCCGTCCCGGCCGACTCGGCTGACGCGGCTCGCGCCCGGCCCTTCGGGCGTCGCCGGGGCGGGAGGGGGTGCACTCGGCCCCTGTGCGCGGCGCTGACATCGGCGGGAAAGAAATGTATGCGCTTCCAATTTTCTGGGCACGTTGCTCTCGATGCATCCGCCGTCAGTGTGGCCGGGGCCCCGCGCCCCGTACGGCCAGGCGGCCGGTGCACCGGTCGTCACGTCCGTCGAAGGAGCCATCGAGTGGCCGAAAACCTCAGCCGTCGCAGTGTGTCCAGGGCATCCGCGGGTGCCGCAGCTCTCGCGACGTCCGCGTCCGTCCCACCGCTCACGGCCACTCCCGCGGCGGACGCTCCCGCCACCGGAGAGGTTGCCGCCGGCGGAGGCCCCGCGCCCCGGGCGGCCGCCGCCCTGAGCGCCGAGAGCCACGAGCGGACCGAGCAGCGCGTCCGCGAGCTGCTGGCACGGATGACCGTCGAGGAGAAGTTCGGGCAGCTCCAGCAGCTGACCTGGAATCCCGACACCGGTCCCGGCGAAGGACAGAACGAGCAGGCCACCGAGGCCGCGGCCGAAGGACGGCTGGGCTCCGTCCTCAACATCACCGGCGCCAAGGAGTGCAACGCCCTCCAGCGGCACGCCGTCGAGGAGTCCCGCCTGGGCATTCCGCTGATCTTCGGCCTCGACGTCATCCACGGTTACCTGACGACGTTCCCCGTGCCGCTCGCCCAGGGCGCCAGCTTCGACCCCGAGGTCGTCATGCGCGACGCCGAGGTGAGCGCACGGGAGGCCGCCTCCTGGGGCGTGCACTGGACCTTCGCACCGATGGCGGACGTCAGCCACGAGCCGCGCTGGGGCAGGGTCGCCGAGGGCAACGGCGAAGACCCGTACCTGACCGCGCAGTTGGCCGCGGCCAAGGTGCGGGGCTACCAGGGCGAGGACTACGCGGCGGACGGACGGCTGGCCGCGTGCGTCAAGCACTTCGTGGGCTACGGCTTCCCCGAGGGCGGCCGGGACTACAACACCGTCGACATCTCCGAACGGCGCCTCAGGGACGTGGCTTTGCCGCCGTTCAAGGCCGCGGTGGACGCCGGTGTCGCCACCGTGATGGCGGCCTTCAACACGGTCAACGGTGTGCCCGCGCACGCCAATCCGCACACGCTCACCCGCATCCTCCACGAGGAGCTGGGCTTCGACGGCTTCGTCGTCGGCGACTACAACGGCGTCCAGGAGCTGATCCCGCACGGCGTCGCCGCGGACGGCGCCGACGCGGCACGCCTCGCGCTGGGCGCCGGAGTCGACATGGAGATGGTCAGCACGACCTACGCCGAGCACGGCAAGGAGCTCCTCGAAGCGGGCAAGATCGACCAGCGGCGCCTGGACGACGCCGTCGCCCGCATCCTCCGCGTCAAGGTGCGGCTCGGGCTCTTCGAGAACCCCTACACCGACGAGGACGGGCAGATCGCCGAACCCACCGCGGCGGCCCGCCGTCACGCACGGGAGACGGCGGCGTCCTGCGCCGTCCTGCTCAAGAACGACGACCGCACCCTGCCCTTGAGCAAGGACACGCCCTCCCTGGCCGTCGTCGGCCCCCTGGGCGACGACACCAAGGAACTGCACGGCACTTGGGCGGGTCCGGGATCCAGGATGTTCCCCGCCGTCTCCGTACTGGAGGGGATCGAGAAGGCGGCTCCCGGCGCGAAGGTGACGTTCTCGCGCGGCTGCGACGTCACCGGCAGCGGCACGGGCGGGCTCGCCGAAGCGGTGGCTGCGGTGGAGGCGTCGGACGCCGCGGTCGTCGTCGTGGGGGAGAAGGCAGGTCACAGCGGTGAGGCGGCGGTTCGCAGCGACATCGGGCTGCCCGGCGTGCAGGAGGAGCTGATCCGCCGGGTCGCGGAGACCGGCAAGCCGTTCGCCGTCGTGGTGCTCGCGGGGCGGCCCCTGGCGCTCTCCGGCGTCGCCGAGGAGGCCCCGGCGCTCCTCTACGCCTGGCATCCCGGCATCGAGGGGGGCAACGCGGTGGCGGACCTGCTCTTCGGCGACGTGGCTCCCGGCGGCAAGCTCCCCGCCACGCTGCCCCGGGCAGTGGGCCAGACCGCCGTGTACTACGGGCACGAGAACACCGGACGCCCCTACGCCCCGGACGACCCCTACACCTCCAAGTACCTCGACCTGCCCCACGGCCCGCTGTTCCCGTTCGGGTACGGCCTGAGCTACACCACTTTCCGCTTCTCCGGCCTGGAGTTGAGCGAGAAGAGCGTGAGCGCCCAGGCGATACGGGAAGGACGTGCCACGGTCACGGTCTCCGTGACGGTCGAGAACACCGGTGACCGTAAGGGCGACGAAACGGCCCAGCTGTACGTCCGTGACAAGGTCGCCAGCCTCGCCCAACCCGTAAGGCGCCTGCGGGGATTCGAGCGGATGACGCTCGAACGGGGCGAGCGCCGGACCGTCACCTTCGAACTCGGAGCAGCGGACCTCGGCTTCCACACCAACGACCCGCGAGGCGAACTGCTCGTCGAGCCGGGCGAGTTCGAGATCTACGCGGGCGGCAGCTCGGAGGCGGAACTGCGCACGACGCTGACGCTCACCTGAGACGGTGGGCCGCGCTGTTCACCCCCGACCGGACCGGGGCGTGAACAGCGCGGCGCCGCCACCGCGTTCCCGGCGCCCGGCCCAGGCCCCTCCGTCCGCCCCTGCCCGCTAACGGCCCGGCTTCCGGCGCACGTACAGCTGCTTGCGTACGCGTGCCACGACCGTGCCGTCGGCCGCGGTCACGGTCGACTCGAACCAGGGAAGGGCCTTGGAGCCGTCCGCCGTCGCCTGCCGTATCTCCGCGACTCTGGCCTCGCTCAGCCGGAACTCGCTGTAGACGGTGCCGCGGCCCGGGGAGACGAATTCGATCTCGCCGGTCTTGTCCCACACGACGTAGTCGCGTCCCAGCCGGTTGACGGCCAGCAGCACCCAGAAGGGGTCGCTCATGGAGTACAGCGAACCGCCGAAGTGGGTGCCGAAGTAGTTGCGGTTGAGCGTTCCGAGCCGCAAGCGGATGCGGGCGCTGCTCCAGTCGTCCGCGATGTGCACGACCTTGATCCCCGCGCAGCGGTAGGGCGGCCACCAGGCCAGTGCGCGGCGCAGACCGCGGGGTGTGGAGATCAGCTTGGCGAGCTTGGGCATACGGGGAAGCTACCACGGTGCGTACTGGCGGGTAACTCAGTGCCCGGCGGCGCCCCGAACCCCCCAGGCGACCGCTCCGGCCACTGCCGCGAGCAGGGCGACCGTCGTGAGCGCCACCGGCAGGGAGATCCACTCGGCGAGGAATCCGATGGCGACGGGGCCGACGAGCATGCCGCCGTACCCCAGGGTCGAGGCGGCGGCCACGCCGCGGGGCCCCGCGAGCGCCCCGGCGTGCGCGACCGCCACGGGGAAGAGGTTGGCCAGGCCCAGTCCCGTGATCACGAATCCGGCCAGTGCCGCCCACGTCCACGGCGCCAGGGCGCCGAGCGTCATCCCCGCTCCCGCGCTGAGCCCTCCCGCCGTCAACAGGCGGCGCTGGCCCAGTCGTTCGAGCAGAGCCGTCCCCGTCAGCCGTCCGACGGTCATCGCCAGCGCGAAGACGGAGTACCCGGCCGCTGCGAGAGCCGCGCCCGCTCCGAGGTCCTCGGCCAGGTGCAGGGCGCTCCAGTCGGCCAGTGCCCCCTCGCCGTACGCGGTGCACAGCGCGATCAGGCCCATGACCAGCACCAGGCGCCGGGTGCTCGCGGAACGCTTCCCTGCCGGTCCCGGCGCCTCGGCCGGACCGGCGCCGCCGGGGCCCGCCGATGCCGCCGCCCGGGTCCTCCCGTCGCCGGGCGGTGCCGCGGGGCTCGGCTGCCTCAGCAGGGCCCGTCCGGCCGCGGCGGTCACGCACAGACCCAGCGCGGTGAGCGCCAGCAGATGGCGGGCGGGACCCCAGTGGCCCGCCACGAGGCCGCCCATGCCCGCGCCGAGCATGCCGCCGAGGCTGAACGCCGCGTGGAAACCGGGCATGACGGGACGACCCAGTGCGGCGATCAGGTCGACCGCCGCGGCGTTCATCGCGACGTTCAACGCCCCGTAGGCTGCCCCGAACACGGCGAGGACGAGACCGAGGGCGAGGACGGAGTGGGTGAGCGGGGGGAGCGCCACACCGGCCGACAGCAGCACTGCCGCCGCGACGGTCACGGTGCGGCTCCCGAAGCGGTCGCAGAGCCGTCCGGTGAGCATCATGGTGATCACGCCCCCGGCGGAGACGCCGAGCAGCGCGAGCCCCAGCGCGCTGGGGGAGGCGCCGGTCTGCTCCTTGATCGCCGGGATGCGCACCACCCAGCCGGCGAAGAGGAATCCGTCGACGGCGAAGAAGGCGGTGAGCGCTGCGCGGAGGCGAGGCAGGGCTGCCGGGGTCCCGGACGCCGAAGCATCCCGGGAACCGGTTTGGCGCCCCTTCGCGCCGGCGAGCGCCGACCGTATTTTGTTCAGTGTCGGCACAAAGCGAGAATAGAGGGGTGACCCCGACGCGTACAAGCAAACTGGAGAGAGGCCGCAGCGCCCTCGGCCCGGCACTGGAACTCGTCCACACGGGAAGGGCGCCCACACGCGCCGTTCTGACCGCCGAACTCGGCGTCACCAGGGCGACAGCGGGAGCGGTCGCGGCCGAACTGGAGACGCTGGGCCTGATCACGGTCGACTCCAGCCCGGGCGCCGCGTCCGGCACCCAGGGACGCCCCTCGCACCGCCTCTCCGTCAACGGCGACGGGCCCGTCGTACTCGCCGCACAGGTGCACGCCGACGGCTTCCGCGCGGCACTCGTCGGACTCGGCGGACGGCTCATCGCCACGGCCCCCGGGGCGGGAACGGCGTCCGCCGATCCCGCGCACGTCCTGCGCGAGGTCGTCGAAGCGGGCGCCGGCCTGCTGAAGGAGACCGGGCGCCGGTGCCTGGGAGCGGGCCTGGCGGTGCCCTCCGCCGTCGCCGAGCCCGAGGGGACGGCCCTCAACCCGCTGCACCTGGCGTGGGAGGCGGGCGCCCCGGTACGGGAGATCTTCACGCGCAGCCTGGCGCGGGCACGCATCCCCGGCATCGCAGGCGAGACGGCGGCACGGGGCTACGCGGCCAACGACATCAACCTCGCCGCCCTCGCGGAACACCGCCACGGCGCCGGCCGGGGAGCCGAGCACCTTCTCGTCGTCGGCACCGGCCACCGCGGTGTCGGCGGCGCCCTGGTGCTCGACGGCCGCCTCCACACCGGGAGTTCGGGCCTGGCTCTGGAGGTCGGGCACCTCACCGTCGATCCCGGTGGACGGCCGTGCCACTGCGGCAGCCGGGGATGCCTGGACGTGGAGACCGACCCGCTCGCGCTCCTGGAAGCGGCCGGAAGGGAACCCGGCCCCGAGGTCTCCCTGCTGAAGCAGGCCAAGGAGCTGATCCGCACCGACTACGAGTCGGACCCCGCCGTGCGTACCGCCGTGCACACGCTCAACGAGCGACTGGGTCTGGGTATCGCGGGGCTGGTGAACATCCTCAACCCCGACCGCGTCATCCTCGGCGGTCTGCACCGTGCCCTCCTTGAAGCCGAGGGCGAGCATCTGCGTGCCGTGATCGCCGACCGCAGCCTGTGGGGGAGGAGCGGGAGCGTCCCGGTGCTTCCCAGCTCGCTGCAGCACAACAGCCTCGTCGGAGCCGCGGAACTGGCCTGGCAGCCCGTGCTCGACGACCCGCTCGGAGCTCTGGCGTCATGACGGCGGCGATCTCGATCAGGCCCGGCCGCGAGGAGGACCTGCGGGACCTTCAGGAGATCGAACGCGCCGCCGGCCGCCCTTTCCGGGAACTGGGCATGGACCTCGTCGCCGACGACGCCCCGCCTGCTCTCGCCGTGCTGCGCCGCTTCCGCCGCGGCGGCGGGCTGTGGGTCGCGGCCGCCGTCCCGGACGACCGTCCCGTCGCCTACGCCCTTGTCGAACCCGTGGACGGCAACGCGCACATCGAGCAGATCTCCGTCCATCCCGACCACGCGCGGCAGCGCATCGGGCAGGCACTCATCGAGCATGTGGCGAAGTGTGCGGAAGCGGCCGGGATCCCCGCCGTCACGCTCTCCACCTTCACCCGGGTCCCCTGGAACGCCCCCTACTACGAGCGCCTCGGCTTCCGCGCGCTGGAACAACGGGAGCTGACGCCCGGCCTGCTGCGGATCCGGGAGGAGGAAGCCCTCGCCGGCCTGGACCGCTGGCCGCGTGTCTGCATGCGCCGTCCCCTGACGGCGCACTGAACCGTGCGGCCGCATCGACGGCAGACGAGGGGGAGAAGCCGTGGCGGCGACGCTCATCGACCAACTCCGCGCTTTCGCCCGCGCGGCGGGTGAGGCCGGGGATCCGGAGGGGACGGCCGCTGAGGAAGCGGACGTGCTGGCCGACCGTTCCGACGGCACCGTGGTCGGCGTGGGCACAGTCGTCGCCAAGGCCCATCCGCCGCCACCAGCGGGCCCTGGCGCCCCGGCACACCAGGACGATCAAGAAAGTGGCGAACACCCCGGGAGCGACGGGGAGTTGACCGTACGCTTGGGTATCGCGTCCCACCCGCGCCTGACCGGCATACTGCTCCCGCCGATCGGCGCCGGTCGAGGCGTCCCGCGTCCACGGCGTCTGCCCGGCGGACGGCTCGCCACGCTCTGGCCGCGCGGCACGCCCGTCAGCCCGGACGCGCCCGACGCCGTCCCCTGGGAGGCGGCCGGAGTCCTCCTCGCCAGGCTGCACGCCGTACGGCCCGAAGACCTGGCGGGAGATCTGCCCGCCCCCGTACCGGCGATGCGAGGCCCCGCGAAGGCGACCCGGGCGATGCGGCGTCTGCGCGCGGCACGCGCCACCGGCGAGGGCGGCGCCACCGGCACGGCCTCCGCCGCCGGACTCGCGCCGGAGCTCGCCGCGGCCGCCGACGCCGTCGAGGCCGCCTGGGCGCTGCTGCCGCCCTGGTGCCGGTGCGAAGCCCCGCCCCCGGCCTCACGGGCCGGATCGCTCTGCCACGGCGACTTCCACCTCGGCCAGCTGGTCAGCCACCCACGATGCGGGGGCAGTTGGCTGCTCATCGACGTCGACGACCTCGGGCTGGGCGATCCGGCGTGGGATCTCGCCCGCCCGGCGGCCTGGTACGCCTCAGGGCTGCTGGACCCGGCCGACTGGGAGCTCTTCCTCGGCGCCTACCGGCACACCGCCGGCGGGCAGTGCCAGGACCCCTGGCCCCTGCTGGACGCACCCGCCCGGACGCTCACCGCGCAGACGGCCGCGCTCGGCATCGTCAAGGCCCATGCCGCCGGGCGGCCGCTGGACGAGGCGGAGTCGGCATGCGTCGAGGCATGCGTGCGGATGGCCCACGTCGGCAGCACCAGCACCACGTCCACCGTGGGACGCGGGGCGAACACCTAGTCTGTAGACGCAGAGCAGACTGGTGAATCCACCTTCGTGGAGAGGGAGTTGGCCATGCAGTGTCCCAAGTGCGGTGCCCTGATGCAGACGTTCAACCGCAACGGCGTCCAGATCGAGCAATGCGGAGGGTGCCGGGGCATCTTCCTCGACTACGGGGAGCTGGAGGCCCTCACCCGCCTGGAATCGCAGTGGTCGCAGCCCGCCGGACCGCCTCCGGCCGCTCCGTACGGTCAAGGGGGCGGCCCCGTGCCCCAGTCGCCGCCGCAGTCGTATCCCACGGGACCGGCCTGGGGTGCGCCGCACCACGGTCACCACGGCCATCACCGGCACGGGCACAAGCGGGGGTTCGGGCACATGCTCTTCTCGTCATGAGCCGCTTCCCGGTTCGTGTAACGGCGGTGCGCGAGCCGCGCGGGGCCGGGAGCGACGGAGGCCGGAGCTCCCGCGGCACCGCGTGAACGCCCCTGACACGAGTGCCCCGGTCGTCGCCGACCGGGGCACTCGGATCTCGCTGTGGACGATACTGGGATTGAACCAGTGACCTCTTCCGTGTCAGGGAAGCGCTCTCCCGCTGAGCTAATCGTCCTTGGAGGTGGAGACGGGATTTGAACCCGTGTAGACGGCTTTGCAGGCCGTTGCCTCGCCTCTCGGCCACTCCACCGAGGCGGGGGTCGGTGAACCCCCACTCAGAGCGGACGACGAGATTCGAACTCGCGACCCTCACCTTGGCAAGGTGATGCTCTACCAACTGAGCCACGTCCGCAGGTTGTCGTCCGTTCTGCTTCCGCGTCCCGGCGACGTGGTGAACTCTAGCGGATATCGGTGCCAGCTCAAATTCTGTTTGCCCTCCGTGCACGCTCGTACGCACCGCAGAACTGCGACGGCGGCCTCCCGGAACACGGCCCGTGCACCCCGTCGCAGCCGCGCGGGACGGACCCCGGACTGCTTGTCCGAACAACTGGAGCGCGCGGAGGCAGCGCCGGCGCCCGGCCGACGGCCCACCGCTGGGATCACGCCATGATCGACCCGGTCGGGGTGACCGCGGGGGCGCAGCCGAAGGCTTTCGCCTGCTCAAGGTAGCGTCGGAGGCGCGGCACAAGACGGGGCGAACGGAGGAGAGGCCCATGAGGATCTGGCTCGACGGCGGGCTCCAGGACGTCGACGGCGCGCGCGTCTCCGTGCTCGACCACGGACTGACGGTCGGCGACGGCGTCTTCGAGACGATCAAGGTCACTGACGGGCGGCCCTTCGCGCTGACCAGGCATATCGACCGGCTCATGGTCTCCGCCCGCGGCCTCGGCCTGCCGGAGCCCGATCGTGACGAGGTGCGCCGCGGGTGCGAGGCCGTCACCGAGGCGGAGCCCCTGGCGCTCGGCCGGCTGCGGGTCACCTACACCGGAGGGACGTCCCCACTGGGGTCGGAGCGGAGCGGGGCCAGGCCGACCCTCGTCGTCGCCCTCGCGGAAGCCGCACGGCGCCCCGACTCCACCGCGGCGATCACGGTCCCCTGGACGCGCAACGAACGCGGAGCGCTCGCCGGCCTGAAGACGACGTCCTACGGCGAGAACGTGGTCGCCCTCTCCCGCGCCCACCAACACGGCGCCAGCGAGGCGCTGTTCGGCAACACGCGCGGCAGGCTGTGCGAAGGCACCGGCACCAACGTCTTCGTCGTCCTCGACGGCCAACTCCACACCCCGCCGCTGGAGTCGGGGTGCCTCGCGGGCATCACCCGTGCGCTCGTGGCGGAGTGGGCCGGAGCACGCGAGACCGACCTGCCCCTGGACGCCCTCGAGCAGGCCGAGGAGATCTTCCTGACCTCCTCGCTCCGCGACGTCCAGGCCGTGCACCGCGTCGACGGCCGCGAACTGCCCGGCCCGGGGCCTGTGACGGCCAAGGCGATGCGCCTCTTCGCAGAGGGCTCCGCCGCCGACATCGACCCGTGAGCCCGCGAACGCCCCGGAACCCGCGGCCGATACGGTGACGCCGGGCGCCGTGCGCGGGTAGAACTCGACCGTGACCACCACGCTGCGCCCCACGGGCCCCGAGCAGTTCGACGCCGAAGGCGTCCGCTCCCGCTGCTACGACATCTGCGTCAACAGCCGTCCTGTCGGCTCCCTGAAGCTGAGCACAGACCCGCAGAAGGGGCCCACCACGGGCCGCGTCGTCCGCCTCGCGGTCGACGACGCGGAGCGGCGGCGTGGACGCGGCGCGGTGGCCGCGCTCTCCGCCGAGGAAGTGCTCCGCCGATGGGGCTGCAACCGCGTGGAGACGAGCATCCCCGCCGATGCGCACGCCGCTCTCGGCCTGGCCGGGAGCCTCGGCTACCAGGAGCGCGGCCGCAGCTTGCTGAAGGAGCTCGGCGACAGGCCGCGGCTGCCGCCCGGCAGCGAGGACCGCGCGATGACGCAGGCGGAGTTCCCGGCCTGGCGCGAGCGCGGGCAGCCGCTGCAGCAGCGGCTCCTGGCCGAGCGGGGCGTACCCCCGCACGAGGTGGTACGCAGAGCGGCGGATGCCTTCGACGGTCTGCTCCCCCAGGGCGCCGACACCCCGACCGCCGCCCTCCGCGTGCTCGTCCACGACGGCGAGGAGGTCGGCGTCGTGTGGGTCGAGCTCGAACGCAGCCCCCGGAGGGACGCCGGCGCCTACGTGTACGAGGTCGAGGTCGACGAGGCGTACCGGGGGCGGGGGCACGGCCGTTCGCTCATGCTGGTCGCCGAGCGGGAAGCCCTCGACTCCGGAGCCGGAATCCTCGGCCTGCACGTCTACGCGTACAACACCCCGGCGCTGAACCTGTACTCCTCACTCGGCTACCGCCCGGTGGAGCTCCACTTCTTCAAGCCGCTGCTGTGAGCGTTCAGTTCCGTCCGCCCTCCAGCAGACCGTCCGCGATCTCCTCGATCTGCTCCCGCAGCCCTTCCTGGCTCTTCCCGCCGTCCAGCCGACGGCCCGCGATGACGTACGTGGGCGTGCCCGTCACGCCGATCGCCTTCCCCTCGGCCTGGTCGGCGTCGACCATCAGCAGGTGGCGCCCGTCGATGAGTGCGGTCTCGAACTCCTCAGCGTCCAGGCCGAGTTCGCGGGCAACGTCGAGCAGCAGGGCCTCGCCCCGCGAGGCCAGCTCGGAATGGCGCTCCAGCACGGCGGCGGCGAACTCGTCGCCCTTGCCCTGCTCGTAGGCCTCCTCGGCGGCCTGGGCAGCGGCGTAGGCGTGCTTGTGCTTCTCCAGAGGGAAGTGCCGCAGCCGGATCTCCAGCCGCTCTCCGTACCGCTCGCGCAGCACGTCCAGGTCGTGCTGCGCCTTGTGGCAGTCGGGGCACTGCAGCTCGCACCAGTAGTCGAGCACGGGGCGGGAGGCGGCGTCGTCCATGCGGACAGTCTCTCAGCCGCGCGGACCGCTCCGGACCCCGAGATCTCCCTGAATCGAGCTGCAGGCATGGCTTCCCACCTGCTGCTCGTAGCAGACTGGAGGCATGCTCACCACGACCGTCTGCGCCGCCCTCTCCGCGGCCGGCCTGGCCGTCGCCTTCCTGACGGCCTTCCGTCGGCGTTTCGCCGCCGCCACCCGCATCGCCGCGATCGCGCTCGTGCCCATCGGACTGGCGATGGCCGGCCTCGTCGGCCTGGGCGGGAAGATCGTCAAGGCGGTCGGAGGCTGGGCGGCGGACCTCGTGCTGGATCCCACGGTCTGGGCCGGCTTCGCGGTGCTGGCGGTCGCCTTCGTGCTGTACGTCATCGGGCGCCTGGCGGGGCGCAACAGCCCCGGCCGCAAGGAGCGCCGGGCCGCGGCCCGCGCGGAGAGGTCCCAGGCGGCCGCCTCCGGCACCGCGGGCGCGCCCGCCCTCGGCGGCCCGCCGGCGTCCACGGCCGGCAGGACTGGCACAGGCAGCGGCCCTGAGCCCGCCGCCCGGGGGAAGAAGCCCGCCTCCGACGCCGGAGGGGACGACTTCTCCGACATCGAGGCGATCCTCAAGAAGCACGGAATCTGACGCTCTCGACTCCTTCACGAGCCGGGCTTCTGCCCCGACCGGTGGGGCCGCGACCCCTCGACGACGGGGGTGACGGAGGTCGACCGGCGTTGCTCGGCCGGGTCACCGATCACGCGGTCGGTCTCGAATCCGGCCACGGCGGAACGACCGCTCGGAGCCCGTCGCATCAGCGGTTCGGGCGGCCAAGGGCCCGTATCTGCCGTCAAGTTGGCCGAGGCAACGGAACGACCACGAGACCACACCTCCGGCAGTCGT
Organism: Streptomyces sp. WMMB 714; assembly: GCF_900090125.1. NCBI lineage: Bacteria > Bacillati > Actinomycetota > Actinomycetes > Kitasatosporales > Streptomycetaceae > Streptomyces > Streptomyces sp. WMMB 714. The sequence goes on along the minus strand of NZ_FMHJ01000001.1, from coordinate 408,589 downwards.
GATCAAAGCCCAGTCGCGGGCACCGTCGGCGGTTCGCGGCGGCGGCCGGGGATGCGCACGGAAAGCGTCTTAGATGAGACACTGGTGCGGCCCCCGAGTGAGGCCGCGGCAGCTACCCACGCCGCAGGCTCTCCCGGGGCGAGTTCGTGGGAGCCGCCTGGAAGACGAGGCCCTCCCATCAACCGGAGATACCCCTGGTAACACCCGACGCCAGGGACGCGGGTTCCCGGCGTGGGTGAAACGGCCCGCAGAAACTTCAGGTCGACGCCCTGACGTCAGGCTTCTCCGACATCGAGGCGATCCTCAAGAAGCACGGAATCCGACACCCGCCGCCACGCTGCACACACGCAAGACCGGCCGCCTGTACCACGTCTGCCGCACGAGTATCGGAAGTCTCGGCAACTCCACCGTCGCGTGGGCGTGTTGACCTTCTTCAGGGGTGCCGGCTGCGTCATCATCACCGCGAGATGGACATGACGCCGAATTTTCCGGCCGAGCTCGAAGAGCCGACCTCCGCGCCTGCCGCGACCGCCCCTGCCGTCCCCGTCCTGCACGACTTCCAGGACCACCAGCGCGAACTGACGCAGCTGGCCGAGGCGAAAGGCTGCCTCTACGCGATCTCCCAGCCGCCGCTGATGCTGTTCCTGGCGGTGATCGCTCTGCTCCTGGCCGTGACCGGGGTCTACGACCTCTTCCTGCTGTGAGCCTGCCGCGCGGACCGCGGCGCCATGCCTCAGCCGCGAGCGGTGTGCGCGGACTCCCTCTGCCGTGCCCGGTAGGCGGCCACGTGCAGCCGGTTCCCGCATGTACGGCTGTCGCAGTAACGCCGCGAGCGGTTGCGGGAGAGGTCGATGAAGGCGCGCCCGCAGCCCGGCGCGGCGCACCTGCGCAGCCGGTCGCGCTCCCCGGAGACGATGATGAAGGCGAGGGCCATCCCGCCGTCGGCGGCGAGGTGGTCCGCGGCCGAGGCACCCGGCGCGAAGTAGTGCACGTGCCAGTCGTATCCGTCGTGGTCGGTCAGTTGCGGAGTGGTGCCCGCCTCGGCCACCAGCGCGTTGACCAGCTCCGCCGCCGTACGGGCCTCCTCGGCGGCGAAGACCTTCACGAACCGCTCCCGCACGGAGCGCACCGCCTCCAGGTCGCGCTCCGTGAGCGTTCCCAGTCCGCTGAGGCTGTGACTCTCGACGTAGGCCGCGAGATCGCCGACGGAGACGAGCTGATCGGGCCGGTCGCCTTCAGCGGCGGTGTTGATCAGATCGACCACGTCGTCGAGGGCGCACCGGGTGTCGTGGTTGATCTGCACGGGTCGCTCCTCGGGTTCTGCCCTGCGGTTCCGGTGGGCAGAGACTAGCGTCTGCACGGCACGACGACGCCGCCATCGCCGAGGCCTCCCGGTTGTGCTGGGAGGTCCCGGCGGTGACGGCGTCGTACGTGCCGGTCACGGCCGAGGGAGGCGCAGCCGTCGCCCCGAGTCGGACGGCTGCGCGGACAGGTGGGCGGCTCAGCTCTCCGCGAGGATGTGGGAGAGCTCTGTGTCGAGGTCGAAGTGGCGGTGCTCGGTGCCGGGCGGCACGGCCGCGTCGGTTCGCTTGAGGAAGGACTCCAGGGCCCGCGCCGGGGCCTCGAGCAGAGCCTCGCCCTCAGGGCTGCTGAGAGCGATGCAGACCACGCCCTGGCCGTGACTCCTCGACGGCCATACACGGACGTCACCGGTGCCTGTGGGGCGGTGCAGCCCCTCGGCGAGGAGATCGCGGGCGAAGACCCACTCGACGGTCTCCTCGGCGCCGGTGTGGAAGGTGGCGTGGACGGCGTAGGGATCGGCCGTGTCGTACCGCAGCCCCGCGGGTACCGGCAGTGATGACTCGCTCGAAACAACGAGGCGCAGGTGCAGCTCGCAGCTGACCGTGGTGTTCATAAGCGCCAGGGCCTTTCGCTCAGTGTGCGCTCGGGGGTTCGCACGTCGGCGAAATCGACATGCCACGTACTCGTCGGTTGTAAACCCCTCTGACCGTTTTGCCAGTAATGCAGCCCTTGATATGGCCTGTCGCCTTTCTGGGGCGTACGGCTATTCCGGTGACCCCCGGCGCGTCGGTTAGGTTGGCAGCATGTGCGCAGAGCGTGACGAGAAGCCTTTGGGGTCTCGCGCCCCGAGGTTCATCAAGGCATCGCGACCCCTCCACCTCAGCTGGCGTGTGGTGATCTTCGTGCTCGGGCTGGCGGTCGTGGGCGGCGGCATCGTGCTGCTCCCGCTGCCGGGTCCGGGCTGGCTGATCATCTTCGCGGGCATCGGCCTGTGGGCGACCGAGTTCCCCTGGGCGCAGCGTGTGCTGCGCTGGACGAAGCGCCAGGTGAGGGAGTGGTCGCACTGGTGGAAGGTCCGCAGGGAGGAGCGGAGGCAGCTCAAGCGGGAGGCCGGGCGGCGGTGACGGCCAGGCTCCGCCGACCGGGTCATCAGCACCCGCTGACATGCGGTAATCTTGTGCGCGCAGCGGGCGATTAGCTCAGCGGAAGAGCGCTTCGTTCACACCGAAGAGGTCACTGGTTCGAACCCAGTATCGCCCACTTCCCGCGGATCACTCCGGGGTGCGAGCCGAAAGGCAGCACCCCGGTTTTCGTATGCGCATACCTTCGGCCGTGCCGCATTCCGCCGGCCGGTCCTCTTCCGTTTTCCCGAGGTCTCCCCATGGACGGAATTCGCCCCGGGCGGCGAGAACTTGGGAATGGTCTTCGTGCCGAATGGGCGAACTGGCGGTGTGCGGCGGAAATTCGGGGCGGGGCTCGGTGAGGGCGAGGCGGGTCGGCCGCCGCGAAGGGGAGTGGGTTGCGGACCCGGGATGCGGGGGACTGGAGCGCCCATGGACTCGAAGCTGTACAGGTTCCGGTTCCGGAGCGTGTGGCGCCTTTCCGCGCCGCCGGAGCGGGTCTTCGCCGTGCTCGAACGGGGCGAGGAGTACCCCGCGTGGTGGCCGCAGGTGAAGGAGGTCCGCGACGCGGAGGGCGGGCCGGAGGCGGAGGGGAGAGCGCGTATCCGCTCGTTCCTTCCGTACGACCTGTGGATCACGGGGCGGGGGACGCGGCGCGATCCGGCTGCCGGGGTCCTGGAGATGGAGATCGGCGGCGACCTGGCGGGCTGGGCGCGCTGGACGGTCGGGCGCTCCGCCGCCGGACCGGGCGGGAGCACCGCCGTCTACGAGCAGCAAGTGGAGGTGCGGAGCCCGCTGCTGAGGCTGCTGACGCCACTGGGGCGTCCCCTCCTCCGGGCCAACCACGCGTGGATGATGCGGGCAGGCCGGCGGGGCCTGCAGCGGCGGCTGGGAAGGGGTTTGGATGATGACTGAGCGGCACTGTATGGTTCTGCCCGTGCCGCGAGCGGGCGATTAGCTCAGCGGAAGAGCGCTTCGTTCACACCGAAGAGGTCACTGGTTCGAACCCAGTATCGCCCACATGATGCGTAAGGCCGGTCCGTCAACCGACGGGCCGGCCTTCGCCGTTGTCGGGCGTGCCGCCTTCGCGGTCCGCCCGGGCCGCTCATTCGGTGATCACGGGCCGCAGCGGCCACGCGGGGTAGCTCTTCGACTGCGTGCACGGCGCGAACCAGGCGGCGGAACCGCGGGCCTCACCGGCGTACCAGACGGCCTGAAGCGCGTGCAGTACCGGAGGCGTGAGCCGTCCCAGCTGGGGCGCGTAGTGGCGGCCGAGCGCCCGTACGAGCGCCAACGTTGCGACGGCGGCGGGCCCGGGATCGGTGAGGGGCTCCGCAAGAGGTTCGGTCTCCGGGCCGCACCGCAGAGGGACGCCGTAGTCCACGCACAGGTCGGAAAGGCGTCGGCGGCCAGCGGTGCGGTTGAGCCGCCTGTCGAGGAGCACGGGATCGACGACGCACAGGCTGCGGTGGCCGAGGTAGGCGGTCAGGGGGCGGTTCCGGTGGCGTCTCAACTCGCGGTCGAGCAGCGTCAGATCGTAGGGAGCGTGCGCGACGGCGAGCGGCCCCGCGGCGGCTCCGGCCAGGCTCCTGGCTACAGCCTCCACGACGGGCCCCGCCGGTGCGCCGGGCGTGGACGGCCAGCTGTGCACCTCGGTGGGGGCGTGCGGTGACTGCTGCACGGCGAGCGCGGCGGCCGTCAGCGCGTCGTGTTCGGGGTCGGGGCCGCTCTCCGCGTCCGCCCCGGGCCGGTCCGGCGGCCGGGCGCGTACGGTCAGTGCGACGAGCGGCCCTTCGTACCACGGCGTCATGGCACCACTTCCCGTCCGTGGGAGCGTCCCCGCAGCTGATACCGCAGAGCGGCCCCGGTCAACCCCTGCTTCCGGTACCGGATCACCGGCGTGCTCCGGAGAGCGGGGAAACGCGCGGCGGGAGCGTGCGGGAGCGCGCGCAAACCGTTTCGCGGAGCGGGGTGCGGGCTCGGTACGATTCGAGCGTGCCCGGCATTCGCCGGCGCACCCCAGTTGAGAGTCAGGAGAGACCGGTGACCGACGTCCGTGTGATCATCCATCGCGATTCCGAGCGGGAAGAGCGCGTGGTGACTACGGGCACGACGGCCGCCGCTCTCTTCGAGGGCGAGCGCTCCGTCATCGCCGCCCGCGTCGCCGGGCAGCTCAAGGACCTGGCGTACGAGGTCGCCGAGGGCGACGAGGTCGAGCCGGTCGAGATCTCCAGCCCGGACGGGCTCGACATCCTGCGGCACTCCACCGCGCACGTCATGGCGCAGGCCGTGCAGGAGCTGTTCCCCGAGGCGAAGCTCGGCATCGGCCCGCCCGTCCGCGACGGGTTCTACTACGACTTCGACGTGGCCGAGCCCTTCACCCCGGACGATCTGAAGCTCATCGAGAAGAAGATGCAGCAGATCCAGAAGCAGGGGCAGCGCTTCTCCCGTCGCGTCACGAACGACGAGGACGCCCGCGAGGAGCTGGCGGACGAGCCGTACAAGCTGGAGCTGATCGGACTGAAGGGCTCCGCCGCCGAGGCCGCCGAGGGTGCCTCCGCGGAGGTCGGCGCCGGCGAGCTGACCATCTACGACAACCTGGACGCCAAGTCCGGCGAGCTGTGCTGGAAGGACCTGTGCCGCGGTCCGCACCTGCCGACGACCAGGGCCATCCCCGCGTTCAAGCTGATGCGCAGCGCCGCCGCGTACTGGCGCGGCAGCGAGAAGAACAAGCAGCTCCAGCGCATCTACGGCACCGCGTGGCCGACCAAGGACGAGCTGAAGGCGTACCTGGAGTTCCTCGCCGAGGCCGAGAAGCGCGACCACCGCAAGCTGGGCGCCGAGCTCGACCTCTTCTCCATCCCGGAGGAGCTGGGTTCGGGGCTGGCCGTCTTCCACCCCAAGGGCGGCGTCGTACGCAAGGTGATGGAGGACTACGCGCGGCGACGGCACGAGGAGTCCGGCTACGAGTTCGTCAACACCCCGCACATCTCGAAGGAGCAGCTCTTCGAGACCTCGGGGCACCTGCCGAACTACGCGGAGTCGATGTTCCCGCCCCTGGAGTTCGACGGGCAGAACTACCGGCTGAAGGCCATGAACTGCCCGATGCACAACCTGATCTTCAAGGCGCGGGGGCGTTCGTACCGCGAACTGCCGCTGCGGCTCTTCGAGTTCGGGACGGTCTACCGCTACGAGAAGTCAGGCGTCGTGCACGGCCTGACCCGTGCGCGGGGGTTCACGCAGGACGACTCGCACATCTACTGCACCAAGGAGCAGATGGCGGACGAGCTCGACAGCCTGCTGACCTTCGTGCTGAACCTGCTGCGCGACTACGGCCTCAGCGACTTCTACCTGGAGCTGTCCACCCGCGAGGAGGGCAACCCCAAGTTCATCGGTGAGCCGGAGGAGTGGGAGGAGGCCACCCGGACGCTGCGGGAGGCCGCCGGCAAGCAGGGCCTGGAACTGGTGATGGACCCGGGCGGTGCCGCCTACTACGGGCCGAAGATCTCCGTGCAGGTCAAGGACGCCATCGGCCGGACCTGGCAGATGTCCACCCTCCAGGTCGACTTCCAGCAGCCCAAGCGGTTCGGCCTGGAGTACACCGCGGCCGACGGCTCCCGGCAGCAGCCGGTGATGCTGCACCGCGCGCTCTTCGGCTCCATCGAGCGCTTCTTCGCCGTCCTGCTGGAGCACTACGCGGGGGCGTTCCCGGCGTGGCTCGCCCCCGTGCAGGCAGTGGGCATCCCGATCGGCGACACGCACGTGCCGTATCTGGAGGAGTTCGCCGCCGAGGCGAAGAAGAAGGGCCTCCGCATCGAGGTCGACTCCTCCTCGGACCGGATGCAGAAGAAGATCCGCAACGCCCAGAAGGCCAAGGTCCCCTTCATGATCATCGCGGGGGACGAGGACGTCTCGGCCGGCGCGGTCTCCTTCCGCTACCGGGACGGCTCCCAGAAGAACGGCGTGCCGCAGAACGAGGCGGTCGCGGAGCTGCTGGACGCCGTCGAGCGCCGCGCATAGGGTCCGCGGCGGCCCCGGGGACGCCGCCCGGACGCCTGCGTTCCTTCACGTTCCCGAGCTGCGCTGCGCGGGCCCCCAGGGTCACCCTGGGGCCCCGCGCCGTACCGCGGAAGTTCTATGCTGGCCCGCATGACGAGCGAGCCGGAACAGCAGATCGGGGTCGGAACGCCGGACGCGTTCCAGCGCCTGTGGACACCGCACCGCATGGCCTACATCCAGGGCGAGAACAAGCCCACCGGTCCCAACGCTGAAGACGGCTGCCCCTTCTGCGCCATCCCCGCCAAGAGCGACGAGGACGGCCTCGTCCTGGCCCGCGGCGAGCACGTCTACGCGGTGCTGAACCTCTACCCGTACAACGGCGGGCACCTCATGGTCGTCCCGTTCCGTCACGTCGCCGACTACCCGGACCTGACGGCGGAGGAGACCGGCGAGCTCGCGGAGTTCACGAAGGACGCCATGAGGACGCTGCGTTCCGTGTCCGGCGCGCAGGGCTTCAACATCGGCATGAACCAGGGCTCCGTCGCGGGCGCCGGCATCGCCGCCCACCTGCACCAGCACATCGTCCCGCGGTGGGGCGGCGACACCAACTTCATGCCGGTCGTGGGGCACACCCGGGTGCTGCCCCAGCTTCTCGGCGAGACGCGCAGGATGCTCGCCGACGCGTGGCTCGGGAAGAGCTGACCGACTACCCGCGCCGGGAGGCTGCCGGCACGTACGCGTGTGCCCCGGACCTACGGGTCCGGGGCACACGCGTCGCGGGCGTCAGGCGTCGTAGGCGTCGGCCTTCCTCGGCTCCGCGTCCTGGACCAGGCCGCTGAGGGCGAGCGAACGGGCGCCGAAGCGCTCGGTGTTGCAGCCGTTCTCCTCCAGTACGCGCATCGCTGCGGAGTGCACGACGCGCAGTACGGGAGTCGCCGCGCGCAGCGCGTCGTCCGCCATGAAGCGGTGCCGCCAGGGCTTGTCCGCCCAGGCGTGCCGCAGCCCGAACGGTTCGGGGAGCGTCAGCTTGCCGCCGAGGAAGTCCAGCACCGGAGGGAACCACGTGAAGGGGGCGCGGGCCGCCAGCCGGACCACCTCCGGGGCCTCCACCAGGGGCTGTGAGATCTCCTTGGTCTCCCAGAACTTGACGCTCTTGGAGACCTCCTTGGTCTTCGCCTTCGGCTTCGTGGTGAAGAGCGGGTGGACGGGGCCGAGCGCGTGTCCGGTGACTTCGATGCGCAGCGTGTGGTGCAGCACCGTCACCGTGATCAGCAGGGTGATCACCAACTGGCCGTCCCAGAGCACGAACTGGACACCCAGGTAGTGGCGGTTGCCGCTGCCGAACTGCTGCTCGTTGCAGATGCGCTGTATCTCGAAGTCCTTGATGCGGTAACCCTCGACCTCCTGGCCTTCGGGCCGCTTGACCTCCTTGGCGCCCTCACCGATGGGGGAGACGATCCAGTGGCGTATGGAGGGCCGGGGGAAGCCGCCGGTGTGCAGGGGGCCCCGCTCCAGCATGCGCAGCTGGTCGGAGATCGCGCGGATCACGTCCCAGCTGCGGAAGGGGTTGATGTCGGAGCCGGGTTTGGCGGGAACGAGCTCCTCGGCGAGCTGCCAGCTTCCCCACCGGGTGCCCATGCCCAGTATCCCCTTGGGGCCCGCGTAGTAGACGAGGTTGCTGGCCTGCTCGGCGCTGAGCTTCGCCAGGCCGAGGCGGATGCGCTCCGCGCCCGCGTCGCCCGGGTCCTGCGGCACTGCCTCGGGGATCTTGGCGCCGACGCCGCCGCCTCCCAGCAGCTGCTCCCACTGGCCGCGCAGCAGCTTCGCGGAGCGCTCGCACACCTGCTTCGCCCACAGCCAGCCGACGATGGGCGCGATCAGCATCCCCCGCAGGTAGAGGGCGAGCACCCCGGTGAAGGGCAGCTTGAGCACGAAGAGCACGGCGAGCCCGCCCAGCGCGACCATCGCCGCGACGCCGAAGGCGCCCACGCGTTTGTTCTGCGAGCCCGCGAGGGCGCGGCGCAACTGGAAGGCCAGTAGCCAGAGAAGGGTGCCGGGGAGGAAGAGCACCCCGAAGATCGACATGATGACGGTCAGCCGGGTGTCGCGGTCCTTGCGGATCCTGGTGGCCGCGAGGCAGTGCTCGACGACCGTCTGCGGCTCGATGCCGAAGGACTGGATGAGCGCCTTGCGGGCGCCGCCGAGCAGCCGCACCTGCACGGCACGGGAGAACGCCTCGCCCAGGTTCGGCTCGAAGAGCGACAGGCGGGGCGCCTTGACCTTGGCTTCGCTGTTCGCCTCGATGAGGCCCTTCATCTCGGTGTCGCGGTAGGCGGCCGACGCGAGTGCCTGAGTCGCGGCCGTCTGGCCGCCCGAGCCCGAGAGCGGTACCTGGGCTCCGGGACTGAAGTCCGACGCGGCCTCGATCCCTTCGAAGTCCTCGAATCCGGCCACTGAGCCCCCACTTCGCTATGCCTCGCCTTGCGCGTGCCCCCACGGCCGCACGTCCGCGACGCTGCCGTGCCCACGTACGCGCCGACCACGGCACATTCCCAACTGCCGTGGCCGGCACACTTATTCACGCGTCTTTTCCCAGCGTAGCGGTGATCAGCCGCCGTTCTGGGCCGCTTCCAGGATCTTGCTCGCCAGTTGCTGCGGCATCGGTTCGTGGCAGGCGTAGGAGCGCGTGAAACGGCCCGTCCCGTGGGAGAGCGAGCGCAGCTCCACGGCGTAGCGGCTGATCTCGATCTCGGGGACCAACGCCCGTACGAGCGTGTGGCCTTCGGACGCCTGCTCCGTGCCGGAGACCTTTCCGCGCCGTCCGGACAGGTCGCTCATCACCGATCCGACGTACTCGTCCGCCACCGTCACGCCCAGCTCCGCGACGGGTTCCAGCAGGTGGATGCGGGCCTTTGACGCGCACTCGCGCAGCGCCAGCGCGCCGGCCATCTGGAAGGCGGCGTCGGAGGAGTCCACCGAGTGCGCCTTGCCGTCGTGCAGCGTCGCGCGGAAGTCGACCAGGGGATGTCCGGCGGCGACGCCCTTGGCGGCCTGCGCCCTGATGCCCTTCTCGACGGAGGGTATGAACTGCCGCGGCACCGCGCCTCCGACCACCTTGTCGACGAACTCGATGCCCGAACCGCCGGGCAGCGGTTCCACGGTGATCTCGCAGATCGCGAACTGGCCGTGCCCGCCCGACTGTTTGACGTGCCGTCCCCGCCCCGCGGCCTCCTCGGCGAAGGTCTCCCGCAGGGACACCTTGTGCGGCACGGAGTCGACGTTCACGCCGTACCGGCTGCGCAACCGCTCCAGGGCGACGCCCATGTGGGCCTCGCCGAGGCACCACAGGACGAGCTGTCCGGTGCCGGAGTCGTGTTCCAGCCGCATCGTGGGGTCCTCGGCGACGAGCCGCGCCAGGCCCTGCGAGAGCTTGTCCTCGTCCGCCTTGCTGTGCGCCTGGATGGCGACAGGCAGCAGCGGATCGGGCATGGCCCACGGCTCCATCAGCAGCGGATCGTCCTTGCCGGACAGGGTGTCGCCGGTCTCCGCGCGCGACAGCTTCGCCACGCAGGCGAGATCCCCGGCGACCGCCTTCGGCAGCGGCCGCTGCTGCTTGCCGAAGGGCGCGGACAGGGCGCCCACGCGCTCGTCCGCTTCATGGAGTTCCCGGCCCTCGAGGCCGCGGTCCTCCAGCCCGTGGCCGGAGACGTGGACCGTCTGATCGGGGCGCAGCGTGCCGGAGAAGACCCGGACGAGCGATACGCGTCCCACGTACGGGTCCGAGCTGGTCTTGACGACCTCCGCCGCCAGCGGCCCCTCCGGGTCGCAGGTGAGCGCCGGCCGGGGCTTGCCCTCCGGCGTGGTGACGGCGGGGATCTCGCGCTCCAGCGGCGTCGGGAAGCCGCCGGTGATCAGCTCCAGCAGCTCGACGGTGCCGAGCCCCTGCGTGCTGCCGCCGGCGGCCGGTGCGGCGGCGAGCACGGGGTGGAAGACGCCCCGGGCCACGGCCTTCTCCAGGTCCGCGATGAGGGTCTTGATGTCGCAGTCGCCGCCTTCGAGGTACCGGTCCATCAGGGACTCGTCCTCGCTCTCGGCGATGATCCCCTCGATGAGGCGGCTCCTGGCGTCCTCGATCAGCGGCAGCTGGGCGGGGTCGGGGTCGCGCTCGGTGCGCTTTCCCGACGAGTAGTCGAAGATCCGCTGGGAGAGCAGCCCGATGAGGCCCTGGACGGGCGCGTGGCCGTCGGCCCCCTGCTCGCCGCGCAGCGGGAGGTAGAGCGGCAGGACGGCGTCGGGGTCGTCGCCGCCGAAGACCCGCCGGCAGGTGTCGACCATCTCCTCGAAGTCGGCGCGTGAGGCGTCGAGATGGGTGACCACGATGGCGCGCGGCATCCCGACGGCGGCGCACTCGTCCCAGACGAGGCGGGTGGCGCCGTCCACGCCGTCCGCGGCCGAGACGACGAAGAGGGCCGCGTCCGCTGCCCGCAGACCGGCCCTCAACTCCCCGACGAAGTCGGCGTATCCAGGAGTGTCCAGTACGTTGATCCGGATGCCGTTCCACTCGACCGGCACCAGGGAGAGCTGCACCGAACGATGTTGACGGTGCTCTATCTCGTCGTAGTCCGAGAGCGAGGCGCCGTCCTCGACCCTGCCCGCTCTCTTCACCGCCCCGGAAGCCAGGGCCAGCGCCTCCACGAGGGTGGTCTTGCCCGATCCGCTGTGGCCGACCAGTACCACGTTGCGCAGTTCGGACGGATGGCCGGCCGCCACCGCCCTGCCGGCGGCTCCGGGGTGTGCACTCGCCTTGTCGCCCATGTGTCCCGCCTTCCGGTCGACACTTCCGGGTCCGTCGCGGTGACCGCGGTACTTCGAGCTTTCCACCGCTGCCAGCATGCGTCCATACGTGACGCAGGGGGCGATTCGGACCAGGACGGGAGCGGGGGAGCGGGGGCCGGAACGGCCTTCCGGCAGCGGCGGAGAAGGCCCGCGGCGCGTCACCGTCCGCCACCCTGCCGCTCACGAGGCGCAGCCGGCAGCGCAGGCAGCGAGGGCGGTGCGACTCAGCGTCACCGGTGACGGGCCGGCCATGCGGCTTCCGGTCTCCCGGGGCCGCCGGCCCGCAGAGCGCCCGTGCGCGCCGCTCCAAGGTGCTGCGGGTCCGTGGACTTGAGCCCTCGCGAGGCTGACTACGATGGGCTCCCCGGTGGCCCGCATCCGTCACCGGAGCCGTCGAACTTCGGGACAACCATGCTGAACAAGTACGCGCGTGCGTTCTTCACGCGTGTCCTCACTCCGTTCGCCGCCCTGCTGCTGCGCCTGGGAGTGAGCCCCGACACGGTCACCCTGATCGGCACGGGCGGGGTGGTGGCGGGCGCGCTGGTCTTCTACCCGCTGGGCGAGTTCTTCTGGGGCACCGTCGTCATCACGCTCTTCGTCTTCTCCGACCTCGTCGACGGCAACATGGCACGGCAGCTTGGCCGTTCGAGCCGCTGGGGCGCCTTCCTCGACTCCACGCTCGACCGCGTCGCGGACGCGGCCGTCTTCGGCGGCATCGCCCTGTGGTACGCGGGCGGAGGCGACGACGTGCTGATGTGCGCCGTCGCCATCTTCTGCCTGGCCAGCGGGCAGGTCGTCTCCTACACCAAGGCGCGCGGCGAGAGCATCGGACTGCCGGTCGCCGTGAACGGGCTGGTGGAACGGGCGGAACGGCTCGTCATCACGCTCGTGCTGACCGGGTTCTCCGGACTCGCCAAGTTCGGCGTGCCGCACATCGAGATCCTTCTGCCCGTCTCGCTGTGGATCGTCGCGCTCGGCAGCCTCGTGACGCTGGGGCAGCGGGTCGTGACCGTCCGCCGGGAGGCCGCGGAAGCCGCCGAGGCAGAAGGGACGGGCACGGCGTGAGCACCGCCCGCGAACAGCTGACGGACTCCCTGTACGGCTTGGGCTGGGCCTCCGTGCGCAGGCTTCCCGAGCCCGCCGCGGCGGCCCTGGGGCAGCGCATCGCGGACATCGCTTGGAAGCGGCGCGGCCGGGGCGTACGCCAGCTCGAGGCGAACCTCGCCCGCGTGGTACCCGACGCGACTCCCGAGCGGCTGCACGAGCTGTCCCGCGCGGGCATGCGCTCCTACCTGCGGTACTGGATGGAGGCCTTCCGCCTGCCCTCGTGGAGCGGGGAGCGCATAAGGGAAAGCGTGCGGATCACCGACCTGCACCGGCTGACGGACGGCATCGCGTCCGACAGGGGCGTCATCCTCGCCCTGCCGCACCTGGCGAACTGGGATCTGGCCGGCGCGTACGTCACCGCGGGCCTCAAGACGCCCTTCAGCACCGTCGTGGAGCGCCTGAAGCCCGCCTCGCTCTTCGACCGCTTCGTCGCCTACCGCGAGAGCCTGGGCATGGAGGTGCTGCCGCACTCCGGCGGCGCCGCCTTCGGGACGCTCGCACGGCGGCTGCGGGACGGCGGCCTGGTGTGCCTGGTGGCGGACCGCGACCTGTCCGCGTCCGGCGTCGGGGTCACGTTCTTCGGTGAACGTACGCGCATGCCCGCCGGGCCCGCCCTGCTCGCGCAGCAGACCGGTGCGCTGCTGCTCCCCGTCACCCTCTGGTACGAGGGGCCGCCGGTCCTGCGGGGACGCGTGTACCCGCCCGTCGAGGTGCCCGCGGAGGGCACGCGCGAGGAGAAGACGGCGGTGATGACGCAGGCCGTGGCGCGCTGCTTCGAGGAGGGCATCGCCGAACACCCGGAGGACTGGCACATGTTGCAGCGTCTGTGGCTCTCCGACTTCCCGGAACCCGACGGTTCCGGACGCGAGGGAGAGACCCGTGCGGCGGGCGCGGCCGGTACGGGGGGCGACGGCGTCGCGGCGCCGCCGAAGGAGGACCGGGAGGCATGAGGATCGGGATCGTCTGCCCGTACTCCTGGGACGTGCCCGGCGGCGTCCAGTTCCACGTCCGCGACCTCGCGGAGCATCTGACGGGCCTCGGCCACGAGGTGTCCGTGCTGGCGCCCTCGGACGACGAGACCCCGCTGCCGCCGTACGTCGTCTCGGCGGGACGGGCCGTGCCCGTGCCGTACAACGGCTCCGTCGCCCGGCTCAACTTCGGCTTCCTGTCCGCGGCGAGGGTGCGGCGCTGGGTGCACGACGGCCGTTTCGACGTGCTGCACATCCACGAACCCGCCACGCCCTCCCTCGCGTTGCTCGCCTGCTGGGCGGCGGAGGGCCCCATCGTCGCGACGTTCCACACCTCGAACCCCCGCTCCAGGGCGATGATCGCGGCGTACCCGATCCTGCAGCCCGCGCTGGAGAAGATCAGCGCTCGCATCGCGGTGAGCGAGTACGCACGGCGGACCCTGGTCGAACACCTCGGCGGGGACGCGGTGGTGATCCCCAACGGCGTGGACGTCGACTTCTTCGCCCGCGCCGAACCCAAAGCCGAGTGGCAGGGCGGCACGATCGGCTTCATCGGCCGTATCGACGAGCCGCGCAAGGGACTCCCCGTCCTGATGGACGCCTTCCCGCGCATCCTGGAGGCGCTGCCGGAGACCAGGCTCCTCGTCGCCGGACGCGGCGACGAGAAGGAAGCGGTCGAGGGGCTGCCCGCACCCATGCGTGAGCGCGTGGAGTTCCTCGGCATGATCAGCGACGAGGACAAGGCGCGGCTGCTGCGCAGCGTCGACCTGTACGTGGCGCCGAACACGGGAGGGGAGTCCTTCGGGATCATCCTCGTCGAGGCGATGTCCGCGGGGGCGCCGGTGCTGGCCAGCGACCTGGACGCCTTCACGCAGGTCCTCGACGGGGGAGAGGCCGGGGAGCTCTTCGTGACGGAGGACGCCGGGGGCCTCGCCGAGGCCGCGGTGCGGCTGCTGGGCGACGCGGCGCGGCGCGAGGAGCTGCGCGCCTACGGCAGCAGGCACGTACGCCGGTTCGACTGGGACACCGTCGGCGCCGACGTCCTCGCCGTCTACGAGACGGTCGCCGACGGCGCCGCCGCCGTCGCCCCCGACGAGCGCATCGGACTGCGCGCCCGCTTCGGGCTGGCCGCGCGGGACTGACACCGGACGGGGCAGAGGTGCGCGGGAAGAGCGGCAGGCGGGCAGGCCGCCGGCCGGCACGGCTGCTCCAGCAGGGGCCGGAAGCAGCTCCGACGGACGGCACGAGCCGGCTGAGGACCTAAGCTCTGTCCGGCAACTCCCGTCCGGGCGGCGGCACCTGGCACGCGCCCACGCTGCGCCGGTCGATCGTCGGCGCGGCCCGCCGCGCTCTCCTGCTCCGCCTCGCGATCGCACGCATCGGACACCGCAACCCACGTCCCGACGGACGTACGAGGCCATTCGTCAGACAGAACCTGGAAGAACACCGGAGCGATGCCCACCACGACCACCCTGATCCTCCTCGCCGTCGCCGTGCTCCTGATCGGCGTCTACCTCAGCTGGACGGCGGGCCGCCTGGACCGGCTGCACGCCCGTATCGACGCCGCCAAGGCCGCCCTCGACGCGCAGCTGCTGCGCCGCGCCTCCATCGCGCAGGAGCTGGCGACCGCCGGCGTGCTGGACCCGGCGGCCTCGATGGTCCTCTACCAGGCCGCGCACGACGCCAGGCAGGCCGAGGAGGACCAGCGGGAGGTCGCCGAGAGCGAGCTGAGCCAGGCGCTGCGTGCCGTCTTCGACGAGAGCGCCCAGGTCGACGCCGTGCGCGCGGCGCCCGGCGGGGAGGACGCGGCCGGCGAGCTGGCAGCCGCGGTGCGGCGGGTGCCGATGGCGCGGCGGTTCCACAACGACGCGGTACGGGCCGCGCGTGCGCTGCGCCGCCACCGCACGGTCCGGTGGTTGCGGCTGGCGGGCTACGCGCCCTTCCCGCTGGCCTTCGAGATGGACGACGAGCCGCCGCCCGCACTCGCGGACCGGGGCAACGGGGCTCCCTGACAGCCGACTTGGGCCGGGAAGGCGGCCGCGGCGCCGGTGCGGCGGGCCGGCGTGTGCGAGGCGGCATCGGGTGCGGCGGCTGCGTCGTGCAGGCCACTGCACCGGAATTGGCCCTTTTCCAAGGCCACCCCTTTCGGTGACCGTGTATTCAGCGGACCTACCATGGTCCTGTCGTACTTTCGCGTCGAGTGAGGTCATAGCGTGTCCACCCCGTCTTCCGAGTCCCCCGCCACCCCCGCCCCGGGGCCCGAGACCGGCACCGCGCGCGTCAAGCGCGGTATGGCCGAGCAGCTCAAGGGCGGCGTGATCATGGACGTCGTGACGCCCGAGCAGGCGAAGATCGCCGAGGACGCGGGCGCCGTCGCGGTCATGGCCCTCGAGCGGGTCCCCGCCGACATCCGCCAGCACGGCGGCGTCGCGCGGATGTCCGACCCCGACATGATCGAGGGGATCATCGAGGCCGTCTCGATCCCCGTGATGGCCAAGTCGCGCATCGGCCACTTCGTCGAGGCGCAGATCCTGCAGGCCCTCGGCGTCGACTACATCGACGAGTCCGAGGTCCTCACCCCGGCCGACGAGGTCAACCACAGCGACAAGTTCGACTTCACGACCCCGTTCGTCTGCGGCGCCACGAACCTCGGAGAGGCGCTGCGCCGGATCGCCGAGGGTGCGGCCATGATCCGCTCCAAGGGCGAGGCGGGCACCGGCAACATCGTCGAGGCCGTCCGCCACATGCGGCAGATCAGGGGCGAGATCGGCAAGCTCAAGGCGCTCGACAACCACGAGCTGTACGCCGCGGCGAAGGAGCTGCGCGCGCCGTACGAGCTGGTGAAGGAGGTCGCCGAGCTGGGCAAGCTGCCCGTCGTGCTCTTCTCCGCCGGCGGCGTCGCCACCCCCGCCGACGCGGCGCTCATGCGTCAACTGGGCGCCGAGGGCGTCTTCGTGGGCTCCGGCATCTTCAAGTCGGGCGACCCGGCGAAGCGCGCCGCGTCCATCGTGAAGGCCACCACCTTCTACGACGACCCGAAGATCATCGCCGACGCGTCCCGCGGACTCGGCGAGGCGATGGTCGGCATCAACTGCGACACGCTGCCCGAGGGCGAGCGCTACGCCTCGCGCGGCTGGTAACAGCACCGCGGGCCCTCCCGCCGTCGAGTCAGCACCCGGTCCCGTGCGCCGCAGCGTCTTCGGCCGGGGCCGGGTGCCGGCCTCACCGCAGCAGCACCGTACGAGAGGCATCAAGCCGTGAGCACTCCCAAGGTCGGCGTCCTCGCCCTCCAGGGCGACGTACGCGAACACTTCGCCGCGCTCTCCGCAGCCGGCGCCGAGGTGAGTGCCGTGCGGCGTCCCGAGGAGCTGGCGGACGCCGACGCACTGGTCCTCCCCGGCGGCGAATCGACCACGATGTCCAAACTGGCCATCGCCTTCGGCCTGATGGAGCCGCTGCGCGAGCGCGTGCACGCGGGCATGCCCGCCTACGGCTCGTGCGCAGGGATGATCATGCTCGCCGACAAGATCCTCGACCCGCGCTCGGGCCAGGAGACCGTCGGCGGCATCGACATGATCGTGCGGCGCAACGCGTTCGGGCGGCAGAACGAGTCGTTCGAGGCTCCGCTGGAGGTGCGCGGCGTCAAGGGCGGCCCGGTCGAGGGCGTCTTCATCAGGGCGCCGTGGGTGGAGTCGACCGGCGCGCGGGCCGAGACGCTGGCCGTCTATGACGGGCACCCCGTCGCCGTACGCCAGGGCCGCCTGCTGGCGACCTCCTTCCACCCCGAACTCACCGGAGACCACAGGGTCCACGCCCTCTTCGTGGACATGGTGCGCGACGCCCTCGCCTGATCCCGTCGCCGGGGCGCCGTACGGGGAGTCCGCGCGAGTCCATGCCGCGGAAGCGGGGACGAACGGTGCGGAACGCGGGGCGGTCGGCGCGCTGAGCCGCTGACGGTAGGATCTCCGCGTTGGTTCATGTCGGTGACGTCGAAGGAGCGAGGCTGTGTCCGGCCACTCTAAGTGGGCAACCACCAAGCACAAGAAGGCCGTGATCGATGCCAAGCGCGGCAAACTCTTCGCCAAGCTGATCAAGAACATCGAGGTCGCGTCCCGCACGGGCGGAGCCGACCCCGAGGGGAACCCGACTCTCTACGACGCCATCCAGAAGGCCAAGAAGAGCTCGGTGCCCAACAAGAACATCGACAGCGCGGTGAAGCGGGGCGCCGGCCTGGAGGCGGGCGGCGCCGACTACGAGACGATCATGTACGAGGGCTACGGCCCGAACGGTGTGGCCGTGCTCATCGAATGCCTCACCGACAACCGCAACCGCGCGGCGTCGGACGTGCGTGTCGCCATGACGCGCAACGGCGGCTCCATGGCCGACCCCGGCTCCGTCTCCTACCTCTTCAACCGCAAGGGCGTCGTGATCGTCCCGAAGGGGGAGGACGGGCTCTCCGAGGACGACGTGCTCGGCGCGGTGCTCGAGGCCGGGGCCGAGGAAGTCAACGACCTGGGCGAGAACTTCGAGGTCATCAGCGAGGCGACCGACCTCGTCGCCGTCCGCACGGCACTCGTGGACGCCGGCATCGACTACGAGTCGGCCGACAACAGCTTCCTGCCCAGCGTGCAGGTGCCGCTGGAGGAGGAAGGCGCCCGCAAGATCTTCAAGTTGATCGACGCGCTGGAGGACAGCGACGACGTACAGAACGTCTTCGCCAACTTCGATGTGGCGGACGACGTCATGGCCAAGGTCGACGCCTGACGGCGCACTTGGGCCCTTCCGGCGCCCGGGGCTCCGGCCGCCCGTGCGGGGAGGCCGGAGCCGCAGCACGATCCCCTCGTCAGCCCGCCGCGCGTGCGCCCGCTGCCCCGGCCTCCCGCCGAGGGGGTTTCACCTGCCCGCTCCGCTGCGGCCCCCGCGTCGTTGTCGGTACCTGCCGATAGCCTGCGGGGACTGCTGGGAGAAGCCTGAAGACCCGAAGGCGAACGAGGAGGACCTGGGTGCGTGTGCTCGGTGTCGACCCGGGACTGACCCGCTGCGGGATCGGCGTCGTCGAGGGCGTCGCCGGACGGCCGCTGACGATGCACGCGGCCGGGGTCGTACGCACGGGAGCGGACCTGGAGATCCCCGAACGCCTCGTCCTCATCGAGCGGGGCGTGGAGGAATGGCTTGACGCGCACAGTCCGGAAGCGGTCGCCGTGGAGCGGGTGTTCAGCCAGCACAACGTGCGTACGGTGATGGGCACAGCCCAGGCCAGCGCCGTCGCCATGCTCTGCGCGGCGCGCCGGGGCCTGCCCGTCGCGCTGCACACGCCGAGCGAGGTGAAGGCGGCGGTCACCGGCTCGGGAAGCGCGGAGAAGGCGCAGGTCGGCGCCATGGTCACCAGGCTGCTCCGGCTGGACGCCCCGCCGAAGCCCGCCGACGCGGCCGACGCGCTCGCGCTCGCCATCTGCCACATCTGGCGCGCACCGGTGCAGCAGCGGCTCAACCGCCTCCAGCAGGCCCACGCGCAGCACGCCGCGGGCCGGGCGCCCGCTTCCGGTGCGCCGGGCGGTACCCGGCAGGCCGCCGCACGTTCGACTGCCGCCGCAGCGGCGGCGGACGCCTCCACCCGAGCTCCGAAAGGCACCAGCCGATGATCGCCTTCGTCTCCGGACCTGTCGCCGCCCTGGGGCCGGACACCGCGGTGATAGAGGTCGGCGGCGTCGGCATGTCGGTCCAGTGCGCGCCGGACGTGCTGGCGCAGTTGCGCGTCGGCAAGCACGCCAGACTGGCCACGTCCCTCGTCGTCCGCGAGGACTCGCTGACGCTGTACGGCTTCGCGGACGACGACGCGCGCCAGACCTTCGAGTTGCTGCAAACCGCCAGCGGCGTCGGCCCCCGGCTCGCGCAGGCCATGCTCGCCGTGCATTCACCGGACGCCCTGCGCCTGGCCGTCGCCGAAGGGGACGAGAAGGCGCTGACCGCCGTGCCGGGCATCGGCAAGAAGGGCGCACAGAAGCTGCTCCTGGAGCTGAAGGGCCGTCTGGGCGAGCCCGTTCCGGGCGCCGGCGGCCAACTCGCCGCCCGGGGCGGGACCTCAGCTCCCGGCGGGGGCTGGCGAAGCCAACTCCACGCGGCGCTCGTCGGGTTGGGGTATGCCACGCGGGAGGCCGACGAGGCGGTCGCCGCCGTCGCGCCGCAGGCGGAGGCCGCGGCTGCTTCCGGGACGGAGCCGCCCGTACCGCAGTTGCTGCGCGCGGCCCTGCAGACGCTGAACCGGGCGCGGTGAACCGGGCGGTGCGCCCTTCGCAGGGCGGACGGATCAGGTACGTGCACACGCGGATGCGGCAGAGGCGGTCATGAGCAGGGACGGGAACGAGGAATTCGCGGCGGGTCCGGGCGCCGGGTCGGAGGCCGGAGCGGACCGTCTCGTCGGCCCCGAGGCGGACAGCGAGGAGAGCGCCGTCGAGGCGGCCCTGCGCCCGAAGGAACTGGGCGAGTTCATCGGTCAGCCCAAGGTGCGCGAGCAGCTCGACCTCGTGCTGAAGGCCGCGCGGCAGCGCAACGGTACGGCCGACCACGTACTGCTCTCGGGCGCACCGGGGCTGGGCAAGACGACCCTGTCCATGATCATCGCGGCGGAGATGGCCGCGCCGATCCGCATCACCTCCGGCCCGGCCATCCAGCACGCGGGCGACCTGGCCGCGATCCTCTCCTCGCTCCAGGAGGGAGAGGTGCTCTTCCTCGACGAGATCCACCGGATGTCCCGTCCCGCCGAGGAGATGCTCTACATGGCGATGGAGGACTTCCGCGTCGACGTGATCGTCGGAAAGGGCCCCGGAGCAACGGCGATCCCCCTGGAACTGCCGCCGTTCACCCTCGTCGGCGCCACCACCCGCGCCGGCCTGCTGCCGCCGCCGCTGCGCGACAGGTTCGGCTTCACCGCGCACATGGAGTTCTACGAACCGCACGAGCTGGAGCAGGTCGTGCACCGCTCGGCCCGGCTGCTCGACGTCGAGATCGACGCCGAAGGTGCCGCCGAGATCGCCGGGCGCTCCCGGGGCACGCCCCGCATCGCCAACCGCCTGCTGCGCCGCGTCCGGGACTACGCCCAGGTCAAGGCCGACGGCTCCGTCGACCGGGACATCGCCTCCCGGGCCCTGGGCGTGTACGAGGTCGACGAGCGGGGCCTGGACCGGCTCGACCGGGCCGTGCTGACCGCTCTGCTGAAGCTGTTCGGCGGCGGGCCTGTCGGTCTCTCGACGCTCTCCGTCGCGGTCGGCGAGGAGCGTGAGACTGTTGAGGAAGTGGCCGAGCCGTTCCTCGTACGCGAGGGCCTGCTCGCCCGTACTCCGCGGGGCCGCATCGCCACACCGGCGGCATGGGACCACCTGGACATGCCGCGGCCCCCGCAGAATCCGCCGCAGTCACCGGGCGGAACGGGACAACAGGGGTTGTTCGGAGCGTGACCGGGCAGATACTCGCGCGCTCAGGAACCCCAGTGCCATGCTTGACGTTGTTCCATCGGCGAGGGCTCGCTTAGACTCCGCCGACGTCGTTCCTCGTAGGTGCGGCGCGCCCACCCCGAAATCTTGGCCGCTGAAACGCGGTCGTGTGAAGGACATTCTTCCGCCGTGAATATCGTTACTCTCCTCCCCTTCATCGTGCTCATCGGGGCCATGTTCCTGATGACCCGGTCCGCAAAGAACAAGCAGCGTCAGGCCGCCCAGATGCGGGACTCGATGCAGCCCGGCACCGGCGTCCGGACCATCGGGGGCATGTACGCCACCGTCAAGGAGATCCGCGATGACACGGTCCTCCTTGAGATTGCTCCCGGTACGCACGCGCTCTTCGCGAAGAACGCCGTGGGCGCCGTCCTGGAGGCCGACGAGTTCGACCGGATCGTGAACGCCACTCCGGACGACCTCGAGATCGGAAAGTCGGTCGTTCCGGACGACGCCTCCTCCCTGACCTCGGACGATTCCTCCTCCGACGACTCGAAGGTGGATTTCGCCAAGTCCGAGGCCGACGACGACGCCGACGACACCGCCGAGAGCGGTTCGAAGGACGCCGCGGCCACGACTGACGAGAAGTCCGGTGACGTCAAGCGCAAGGGCGAGTCCGGCTCGGAGTAAGGTCGGCGCCGCCGGGCCGGTGACCGGGCCCGGCGGCGGAGCATGTCCGAAGACCATTTGTGCGCCGCGTGGCGGCCCGACTCGACTCCTGGGCCGGCACCGGCGGTTGGGACAGGAGAGACGAGAAGGTGGCAGCACCGAAGAAGGGCCGCAGGAGCCCGGGCGCCCACGGGAAGCCGGGGCGCTCGCTGATTCTGATCCTGCTGGTCTTGGGGGGTCTGACCGGGGGCATGTTCCTCTCCGGGCACACCACTCCCCGGCTCGGCATCGACCTAGCCGGGGGCACGAGCATCACGCTCGAAGCCAAGAACCAGCCCGGCAAGGCCGACGCGATCAACCCGACCAACATGAAGACCGCCGTGGGCATCATCGAGCGGCGCGTGAACGGTCTGGGTGTCTCCGAGGCCGAGGTCCAGACCCAGGGCGACCGGCACATCATCGCCAACATCCCCCGGGGGACGAACGAGAAGCAGGCCCGTGAGCAGGTCGGCACGACCGCCAAGCTGGCCTTCCGTCCCGTTCTGACCTACGCGCCGTCCACGCCGCAGCCCAAGCCCTCGCCCTCAGAGTCGGGCGGCAAGAAGGACGGGAAGGGCGACAAGGCCGAGCAGGGCGACAAGGGCGAGCAGGGCCGTGCGGTGACGGACGACCTGCGGGCCGCGCCGGCGGACGACGACAAGCCCTCTCCCAAGCCCGACCAGACGAAGCCTCCCACGACCCCGCCGCAGCAGCAGCCTCCGGGCGTCACCCCGGAGTTGGCCAAGAAGCTCGCGAAGGCCCAGTGCAACACCAAGGAGCAGCGGGCCAGGACGAGTGAGCAGGCCGCGGCGACGGAGCAGGACAAGCCGATCATCGCCTGCGACGCCAAGCAGAGGCTCAAGTACGTGCTGGGCCCCGTCGGGGTCGACGGCAAGAACGTCACCGACGCAAAGGCCCAGTTCGACCAGAAGCGCGGCCAGTGGATCGTCACCATGTCGTTCGACGACAAGGGGTCGAAGAACTTCGGCGACACCACCGGCGAGCTGAGCAAGAAGCAGCAGCCGCAGAACCAGTTCGCGATCGCGCTGGACGGCGAAGTGGTCTCCGCCCCGTCCGTGGACCAGCGGCTGACGGCGAACGCCGAGATCTCCGGCAGCTTCACCCAGGAGTCCGCCGAGGAGCTCGGCAACATCCTCAGCTACGGCGCCCTTCCCCTGACCTTCGAGGAGTCCGACGTCACGACGGTGACCGCGGCCCTCGGCAGCGATCAGCTCAAGGCCGGTCTCATCGCGGGTGCCATCGGCCTCGCGCTGGTGATCATCTACCTCGTGGCGTACTACCGCGGGCTGTCGCTCATCGCGATCCTCAGCCTCCTCGTCTCTGCGGTGCTCACCTACACGCTCATGTCGCTGCTCGGTCCGGCCATCGGCTTCGCGCTGAACCTGCCCGCGGTCTGCGGTGCGATCGTCGCGATCGGTATCACCGCGGACTCGTTCATCGTGTACTTCGAACGCATCCGGGACGAGATCCGCGAGGGCCGCACGCTCCGGCCCGCCGTCGAACGGGGCTGGCCCCGCGCCAGGCGCACGATCCTGGTCTCCGACTTCGTCTCGTTCCTCGCGGCGGCGGTGCTCTTCATCGTCACCGTCGGAAAGGTGCAGGGCTTCGCGTTCACGCTCGGCCTCACCACGCTTCTCGACGTCGTCGTGGTCTTCTTCTTCACCAAGCCCCTGATGACGGTGCTGGCCCGAGGAAAGTTCTTCTCCAGCGGCCATCCCTGGTCCGGCCTTGACCCGACGAGGCTCGGCGCCAAGCCCCCGCTGCGCCGCGGCCGCCGCTCGTACGCCGTCAGCACCGACCCGAAGGAGGCATGAGATGTCGCGACTCGGCAGCCTCGGTGCCCGGCTCTACCGCGGCGAAGTCGGCTACGACTTCGTCGGCAAGCGGATGTTCTGGTACGGCGTCTCGATCCTCATCACGATCACCGCGATCGTCGGCCTCGGTGTCCGCGGGCTGAACATGGGCATCGAGTTCGAGGGCGGCGCCGTCCTCACCACGCCGAAGACCTCGGCGTCGGTGGCGCACACCACCGAACTCGCGGAGAAGACCTCCGGACACACCGCCATCGTCCAGCAGCTGGGCAACGGCGGCATGCGCATCCAGATCGCCGGTCTGGACACGGCCAAGTCCACGCAGGTCAAGGAGGAGATCTCCGGTGAGCTGAAGGTCGACCCGAACAAGATCGACACTCAGCTCGTCGGGCCGAGCTGGGGCGAGCAGATCGCGAACAAGGCCTGGCTGGGCCTGGGGATCTTCATGGTCCTGGTGGTGATCTATCTCGCCATCGCCTTCGAGTGGCGGATGGCGCTGTCCGCCCTGATCGCGCTGATCCACGACATCACCATCACCGTCGGCGTCTACTCCCTCGTGGGGTTCGAAGTCACGCCGGGCACGGTGATCGGTCTACTCACCATCCTCGGCTACTCGCTCTACGACACCGTCGTCGTCTTCGACGGCCTGAGAGAGGGCAGCCGGAACGTCACCAAGCAGACCCGCTACACCTACAGCGAGATCGCCAACCGCAGCATCAACTCGACTCTGGTGCGCTCGATCAACACCACCGTCGTGGCGCTGCTGCCGGTCGCCGGCCTGCTCTTCATCGGCGGCGGTCTGCTCGGCGGCGGCATGCTCAACGACATCGCGCTCTCGCTCTTCGTGGGCCTGGCGGCCGGTGCGTACTCCTCGATCTTCATCGCGACCCCCCTCGTCGCCGACTTCAAGGAGCGCGAGCCGCAGATGAAGGCCCTCGCCAAGCGCGTGCGGGCCAAGCGCCTCAAGGCCGAGGAGCGCGGCGGAGCGGAAGCGCAGGAGGACGCCGAGGAGCACGACCACGAAGGCGGTGCCCCGCAGGACGGCGGCGACCCCGCCCCGCAGGGCGCGGCCGCCGGCGTCGTCGGCCCCCGCGGCGGACGCGAGACCCCCGGCCCGCGCCCCCAGCGCCGTCAGCCCGCGTCCCGCGGCCGCGGCGGCCGTAACCGGCCCTCCGGAAAGCGCAGGTGAGCGAAGTGACGGGAATGAGCGAGGCTGCCTCCCCGGTCTCGGCCGAGGAGCGGGAGCTGCTCCTGAGCCGTATCCGGGACGTGGCGGACTACCCGGTGCCGGGTGTGATGTTCAAGGACATCACCCCGCTGCTGGCCGATCACCAGGCGTTCTCGGTGCTCACCGACTCCCTGGCGCGTATCTGCACCGAGCGCGGAGCCACGAAGGTCGTCGGCCTGGAGGCGCGCGGCTTCATCCTGGGCGCCCCCGTAGCGGTGCGGGCGGGCGTCGGGTTCGTCCCCGTGCGCAAGGCGGGCAAGCTCCCCGGGGCCACTCTCGCGCAGTCCTACGAGCTGGAGTACGGGACCGCGGAGATCGAGGTCCACGCTGAAGACCTGGACGCCGGGGACCGCGTGCTGATCGTCGACGACGTGCTGGCCACGGGCGGCACCGCGGAGGCGTCCCTGCAGCTGGTGCGCCGGGCCGGCGCGCAGGTCGCCGGGTTCGCGGTGCTGCTGGAGCTGGGCTTCCTCGGGGGCAGGGAGCGTCTCACCCCGGCCCTGGAGGACGTCCCGCTGGAGGCGTTGGTCACGGTCTGACCACGAGAGACCGGTACAAGGCGGTCACCCGGTACGTTGCTCGCACGAGCGCCGGGTGGCCGCCTCCGTCATGCCCGCCCATGCGGCCGTGGGCGAGGGGACGGCGGGGGTCGATACCATGGCAGTCCGACCTGGGGTCCACCGAGGAGTGCATTTGCCAGACGAGGCCCAGCCGCTGAAGTCGGCACAGCCGCGAGACGCCGAGCCCGGCGGGCCCGGCGCGGCTGCCGCGGCCACGCACGAGGCGGCCCGGGACGGCGCGGAGGGCGGCGCGGGCGGCGCCGGCCGCCCGGACGGCGCCCCGGCCGGGGGAGCGACCCCGCAGGGCACCGCTCTCGACGACCGTGGCAGCCGGTCCGAGGCCGAGCACTCGGAGCGTACGCAGCGCGACGTCCGCGCCGAGCGGGCCGAGGCCGCCCAGAGGGCGCAGAGCGAGCGAGTGGCGCCCGCCCGTGCCGTCTCGGGGGTCTCGGGCCGTTCCGGTTCCTCGAACCGCGTACGGGCGCGTCTGGCGCGCCTCGGAGTGCAGCGCTCCAGCCCCTTCAACCCCGTCCTCGAGCCGCTGCTGCGGATAGTGCGCGGCAACGACCCCAAGATCGAGTCGGCGACGCTGCGCCAGATCGAGCACGCCTACCAGGTCGCGGAGCGCTGGCACCGCGGCCAGAAGCGCAAGAGCGGCGACCCGTACATCACGCACCCCCTCGCGGTGACCACGATCCTCGCCGAGCTGGGCATGGATCCGGCGACGCTCATGGCCGGCCTGCTGCACGACACCGTCGAGGACACCGAGTACGGCCTGGACACGCTGCGCCGCGACTTCGGCGAGCAGGTGGCCCTCCTCGTCGACGGCGTCACGAAGCTCGACAAGGTCAAGTTCGGGGAGGCGGCCCAGGCCGAGACGGTGCGCAAGATGGTCGTCGCCATGGCCAAGGACCCCAGGGTGCTGGTCATCAAGCTCGCCGACCGGCTGCACAACATGCGCACCATGCGCTATCTGAAGCGCGCCAAGCAGGAGCAGAAGGCCAGGGAGACGCTGGAGATCTTCGCTCCGCTCGCGCACCGGCTCGGCATGAACACCATCAAGTGGGAGCTGGAGGACCTCGCCTTCGCGATCCTCTACCCGAAGATGTACGACGAGATCGTGCGGCTCGTCGCCGAGCGGGCCCCGAAGCGGGACGAGTACCTGGCCGTCGTCACCGACGAGGTGCAGGCCGACCTGCGGGCCGCGCGCATCAAGGCCACCGTCACCGGCCGGCCGAAGCACTACTACAGCGTGTACCAGAAGATGATCGTCCGCGGCCGGGACTTCGCGGAGATCTACGACCTGGTGGGCATCCGGGTCCTGGTGGACACCGTCCGCGACTGCTACGCCGCGCTGGGCACCGTGCACGCCCGCTGGAACCCGGTCCCCGGCCGGTTCAAGGACTACATCGCGATGCCCAAGTTCAACATGTACCAGTCGCTGCACACGACGGTCATAGGGCCCGGTGGCAAGCCGGTCGAGCTGCAGATCCGCACGTTCGACATGCACCGCCGCGCCGAGTACGGCATCGCCGCGCACTGGAAGTACAAGCAGCAGGCCGTCGCCGGCGCCTCCAAGGTCCGTACGGACATCCCGAAGGGCACGGGCAAGAACGACGAGCACGTCAACGACATGTCCTGGCTGCGGCAGCTGCTGGACTGGCAGAAGGAGACCGAGGACCCGGGGGAGTTCCTCGAGTCGCTGCGCTTCGACCTGTCGCGCAACGAGGTCTTCGTCTTCACGCCCAAGGGCGACGTGATCGCCCTCCCCGCCGAGGCGACTCCCGTCGACTTCGCGTACGCCGTCCACACCGAGGTCGGGCACCGCACCATCGGCGCCCGCGTCAACGGCCGTCTCGTGCCGCTGGAGTCGACGCTCGACAACGGCGACACCGTCGAGGTCTTCACCTCGAAGGCCTCGGGCGCCGGGCCGTCGCGTGACTGGCTGAGCTTCGTCAAGTCACCGAGGGCGCGGAACAAGATCCGGGCCTGGTTCACCAAGGAACGCCGCGACGAGGCCATCGAGCAGGGCAAGGACGCCATCGCACGCGCGATGCGCAAGCAGAACCTGCCGATCCAGCGCATCCTCACGGGCGACTCGCTCGTCACGCTCGCACACGAGATGCGCTACCCGGACATCTCCGCCCTCTACGCCGCCATCGGCGAGGGCCACGTCTCCGCCCAGAGCGTGGTGCAGAAGCTCGTCCAGTCGCTCGGCGGTGAGGACGCCGCCAACGAGGACCTGGCCGAGACCGCTCCGCCCATGCCGGCGGCGACGCGCCGCGCCAAGCGCAGGGCGAACTCCGACCCGGGTGTCGTCGTCAAGGGAGTCGACGACGTGTGGGTCAAACTCGCGCGATGCTGCACGCCTGTGCCCGGCGATCCCATCATCGGCTTCGTCACCCGCGGCAACGGCGTCTCCGTGCACCGCACGGACTGCGTCAACGTCGACTCGCTGACCAAGGAGCCCGAGCGGATCATCGACGTGGAGTGGGCGCCGAGCCAGTCGTCGGTCTTCCTCGTCGCCATCCAGGTGGAGGCGCTCGACCGCTCCCGGCTGCTCTCGGACGTCACGCGCATCCTCTCCGACCAGCACGTCAACATCCTCTCGGCCGCCGTCCAGACGTCCCGCGACAGGGTCGCCACCTCCCGCTTCACCTTCGAGATGGGCGACCCCAAGCACCTGGGGCACGTGCTGAAGGCGGTGCGGAGCGTCGAGGGCGTCTACGACGTCTACCGCGTCACGTCGGCCCGCCGGCCGTCCTGACGAGCACTCGCCCGGTTTCGCCGTAACCTTCGGCGCCGGCCGGCGTCGGCAGGGACGGGGCGTGACAGCAGTGTGCCGCCCGCACATGCCGTGCGGGCGGCACATCGCCCGTCCGGTGACGGGCCCCGCCCGGGGCCCGTCCTGGCGTCAGCCCCCGAACTCCTGGAGGCCCTTGAGCGCCTGGTCCAGGAGCTCCTGGCGGCCCGCCAGCTCCTTCTCCAGCTTCTCCGCCTTGGCGGTGTTGCCCGCAGCCCGCGCCTGCTCGGCCTGGCGCCGCAGCTTGTCGACCGCGTCCTGCAGCTGGCCGGTCAGCCCGGCCGCACGCGCCCGGGCCTCAGGGTTCGTACGACGCCACTCGGCCTCCTCGGCCTCCTGGATCGCCCGCTCCACCGCGTGCATCCGGCCCTCGATCTTCGGCCTCGCGTCCCGCGGTACGTGGCCCACGGCGTCGAAGCGCTCGTTGATCGCCCGGAACGCGCCGCGCGCGGACTTCAGGTCAGTGACGGGCAGCAGTTTCTCCGCCTCGGCGGCCAGCTCCTCCTTGCGTGCCAGGTTCTCCCGCTGCTCGCTGTCACGTTCGGCGAAGACCTCGCTGCGGGCCTGGAAGAAGACGTCCTGGGCGCCTCGGAAGCGCTGCCACAGATCGTCCTCGTGCTCCCGCTGGGCGCGCCCCGCGGCCTTCCACTCCTGCATGAGGTCCCGGTACTTGGCTGCTGTCGGCCCCCAGTCGCGGGAACCGGAGAGCGCCTGCGCCTCGGCGACCAGCTTCTCCTTGCGCTGCCGCGCCTCCTCGCGCTGCGCGTCCAGCTGCGCGAAGTGAGCCTTGCGGCGCTTGGAGAACGCCGAGCGGGCATGCGAGAAGCGGCGCCACAGCTCGTCGTCCGTCTTGCGGTCCAGCCGGGGGAGGCCCTTCCACGTCTCGACCAGGGCACGCAGCCGTTCACCGGCCGCACGCCACTGCTCGCTCTGCGCGAGCTCCTCGGCCTCCGCGACCAGCTCTTCCTTCGAACGGCGCGCCTGCTCGCTCTGCCTGGCCTTCTCCGCCTTGCGCTGCTCGCGACGCTCCTCGACCACCCCCGCGAGCGTGTCGAGCCGCTTGCGCAGCGCGTCCAGGTCGCCCACCGCGTGATGGGCGTCCACCTGCTCCCGCAGGTGCTCGATGGCGGTGCCGGCGTCCTTGGCGGACAGGTCGGTGGTCTTCACACGGCGCTCGAGGAGGCCGATCTCCACCACCAGGCCGTCGTACTTGCGCGTGAAGTAGGCGAGTGCTTCCTCGGGAGAGCCTGCCTGCCACGATCCGACGACCTTCTCGCCGTCGGCTGTACGCACGTACACGGTCCCCGCCTCATCGACGCGGCCCCACGACGGGTCGCTGCTCACAGCGCCTCCTCCACATGATGCCCGGACTGGTTGTGAAAGCCGCCCCCGGCATCGTCCACAGATCTCGTCACTTGCCAACATAGGCGAACCCCTGCCGCGCTGTCCGCATGCGGACGGAGCGAAATTCAGC
This sequence comes from Streptomyces sp. WMMB 714, assembly GCF_900090125.1. Lineage (NCBI taxonomy): Bacteria > Bacillati > Actinomycetota > Actinomycetes > Kitasatosporales > Streptomycetaceae > Streptomyces > Streptomyces sp. WMMB 714. The sequence goes on along the minus strand of NZ_FMHJ01000001.1, from coordinate 379,221 downwards.
AGCCCGCGAAGCGCGGCGGAGCCCCCGCCGGGGACACCGCGTGCTGCCGGTGTCCCGGATCCAGCCGATCAGTTCTTGCTCACCGTCGCCTTCTCGATCACGACCGTCGCGTTGGGCGGGGTGTTCTGCGTCTTGGGGTCGGGCGTGGAACCGGCCTTGGCGACCTTCTTCAGCACGTCCATACCCTTGGTGATCTTGCCGAAGGGCGTGTAGTCCGGTGGCAGCGTGCTGTCCTCGAAGACGAGGAAGAACTGGCTGCCGCCGGTGTCCCGGCCCTTCTTCGTCTGCGGGTTGTACCTGTTCGCCATCGCGACGGTCCCCGCCGGGTAGGTGCCGCCCTTGAGCCGGGAGTCCTTCAGGTTCTCGTCGGGGAGGGTGTACCCGGGGCCGGACTTGCCCGTGGCCGTGGGGTCGCCGCACTGCAGGACGTGGATGCCCTCGTCGACGAGGCGGTGGCACTCCGTGTGGTCGAAGAACTTCTCACGGGCGAGGAAGTCGAAGCTGTTCACGGTGCGCGGTGTCTTGGCCGCGTCCATCTCGAAGGCGATGTCCCCGCACGTCGTGGCCAGCTCCATCGAGTACTTCGCGGACTCGTCGACGGCCGGCTCCGGCTCCTTCTTCCACTTCTTCCCGTTCGGCTCGCCCTTGGACGGCTTCTCGCACGGGTCGTAGGACTTGCTGGGAGAAGGGGACGGCGTGGTCTGCTTGCCGGCGTCCTCGTCCTTCTTGTCCCGGTTCAGGCCGCCGGTCGCCGCGTAGGCGGCCGCCGCCGCGACGACGAGCACCCCCACGACGGCGAGGGCGATGTTCCGCAGGCGGGCTCTGCGGCGCCGGGCAGCCCGGCGTTCCTGCTGGCGCAGGTACTTCTCACGGGCGAGCTGCCTTCTTCGCTGATCACTGCTGACCACCGGGTCGTCTCCTTCAGGGTGCGTGCGATGAGTGCGTACGTACCAGAGTCCGGCCGTACCGTATACGGGTTCGCGGCGCCCGCGCCGCCGCCGGTAGGCTGTGACCAGCTTGATCGGCGAAGAACGGCCTTTTCGCCGTGACCGATTGCCGGACGACTGAAGGACGATCGTGCTCGTTGCGGGGTTCCCCGCCGGGGCCTGGGGGACCAACTGCTATCTGGTCGCCCCCGCCGCCGGTGAGGAGTGCTTGATCATCGACCCTGGCCACCAGGCCGCGGAAGGCGTCGAGGAGGCCGTCGCCAAACACCGGCTGAAGCCTGTCGCCGTCGTGCTCACACACGGCCACATCGACCACGTCGCCTCCGTGGTGCCGGTCTGCGGAGCACACGACGTTCCCGCCTGGATCCACCCCGCCGACCGCTACATGATGAGCGACCCCGAGAAGGCGCTCGGCCGCAGCATCGGGCAGCAGCTGATGGGAGAGCTGACCGTCGGCGAACCGGACGACGTCCAGGAGCTGACCGACGGAGCGACGCTGCGCCTGGCCGGGCTGGAGCTGACCGTCTCGCACGCCCCGGGCCATACCAAGGGGTCGGTGACCTTCAGGATGCCCGAACAGGCCGACGTTCCGCCGGTGTTCTTCTCGGGCGACCTGCTCTTCGCCGGCTCCGTCGGAAGAACCGATCTGCCCGGGGGCGACCACGAGGAGATCCTGCAGTCGCTGGCACGCGTGTGCCTGCCGCTGGAGGACGAGACCGTGGTGCTCTCGGGGCACGGCCCCCAGACCACCATCGGCCAGGAGCGCGCCACCAACCCGTTCATGAGGCAGGTGGCCGCCGGGCCGGGAGGCGCCGCGACGGGCGCCTCCCCCCGACGAGGATTGTGACGAGACCTTCCGTGAGCACCTTCAAGGCCCCCAAGGGCACCTACGACCTGATCCCGCCGGAGTCGGCGGACTTCCTCGCCGTGCGCGAGGCGCTCTCCGCGCCGCTGCGGCGCGCGGGCTACGGCTACACCGAGACCCCCGGCTTCGAGCAGGTCGAGCTCTTCGCGCGCGGCGTCGGCGAGTCCACCGACATCGTGACCAAGGAGATGTACACCCTCACCACCAAGGGCGGCGACGAACTCGCCCTCCGCCCCGAGGGCACCGCATCCGTCCTGCGCGCGGCTCTGGAAGCCAGTCTCCACAAGAGCGGCAACCTCCCCGTGAAGCTCTGGTACTCGGGCTCGTACTACCGCTACGAGCGCCCGCAGAAGGGCCGCTACCGGCACTTCTCGCAGGTCGGCGCCGAAGCGATCGGCGCAGAGGACCCGGCGCTCGACGCCGAGTTGATCATCCTCGCGCACGACGCGTACCGGTCGCTCGGGCTGCGCGGGTTCCGCATCCTGCTCAACTCCCTGGGCGACAAGGAGTGCAGGCCGGTCTACCGCGCGGCGCTCCAGGAGTTCCTCCGCCGTCTCGATCTGGACGAGGACACCCGCCGGCGCATCGAGATCAACCCGCTGCGCGTCCTGGACGACAAACGGGAGAGCGTGCAGCGCCAGTTGACGGACGCGCCGATGATGCGCGACCACCTCTGCGAGGGCTGCAAGTCGTACCACGAGCAGGTGCGCGAGCAGCTGACGGCGGCGGACGTCCAGTACGAGGACGACCCTCGCCTCGTCCGCGGCCTCGACTACTACACGCGCACCACCTTCGAGTTCGTGCACGACGGCCTCGGCTCCCAGTCGGCCGTCGGCGGCGGAGGACGCTACGACGGCCTGTCGGAGATGCTCGGCGGGCCGCCGCTGCCCTCGGTGGGCTGGGCCCTCGGCGTGGACCGCACGGTCCTGGCGCTGCGGGCGGAGGGCGTCGAACTGCAACTTCCCTCCTCCACGGACGTGTTCGCGGTGCCGATCGGCGAGGAGGCGCGGCGTGCACTCTTTCGGGTGGTCACCGCGCTGCGCCGGGAGGGGGTCGCCGCCGACTTCGCGTACGGCGGCAAGGGCATGAAGAACGCCATGAAATCGGCCAACCGCTCCGGCGCCCGCTACGCGCTGCTGGTCGGCGAACGGGACTTGGCCGAATCGGTGGCGCAGCTCAAGGACTTGCAGAGCGGCGAGCAGACCGCAGTGCCGCTCGATCGAGTGGTCTCCGAGGTGAGCGCGAAACTCGCCTGAGCGCAAGAGCCTTGGTGCACAATGAGCGGCACACGGGGCAGACCAGGACCGGACGACGGGATACAAGGGCTATGACCATGACGGCACCCCTCGACGAAGCTCGCACGGACGCGGACGAGCCCTCCGGGGGTGCCGTCGGCGCGAGCCGCGCCTTCGCCGTGATGCTGGTGATCACGGGGCTGGCGGGCATCCTCGCGTCCTGGGTCATCACGCTGGACAAGTTCTCCTTGCTGAAGGACCCGGACTTCGATCCCGCGTGCAGCCTCAACCCGATCGTCTCCTGCGGCAGCGTCATGAAGAGCGAGCAGGCGGAGGCCTTCGGCGCACCGAACCCGATGATCGGGCTCGTCGCCTACGCCGTCGTCGTCTGCGTCGGCATGAGCCTGCTCTCCCGTGCGCGGTTCCCCCGCTGGTACTGGCTGACGTTCAACGCCGGCACGCTCTTCGGCGTCGGCTTCGTCACCTGGCTCATGTACCAGTCGCTGTACAACATCAACGCCCTGTGCCTGTGGTGCTGCCTGGCGTGGGTCGCCACGATCGTCATGTTCTGGTACGTCACGGCGCACAACGTCCGCAACGACTTCCTGCCGGCGCCGGCGGTGGTCCGGGGTTTCGTCGAGGAGTTCCCCTGGGTCCTGCCGGTGCTGCACATCGGGGTCATCGGCATGCTGATCCTGACCCGCTGGTGGGACTTCTGGACCAGCTGACGGTCCGCGGTCCGGGCCGGGGCAGGAGGCCTGCCCGGGCGCCCGGCCCGGCTGTCACACCCGTGACTTAGGGTTTCGGGCGTGGAACCCGACCTGTTCACCGCAGCCGCCGAGGAACGCCAGGCCAAGGACCCGACGGCCAGTCCGCTGGCCGTGCGCATGCGGCCCCGCACCCTGGACGAGATCGTCGGCCAGCAGCATCTGCTGCGCCCCGGCTCCCCGCTGCGCCGCCTCGTGGGCGAGGGCGTCGGGGGCCCGGCGGGGCCTTCCTCCGTCATGCTGTGGGGCCCTCCGGGCACGGGCAAGACCACGCTCGCGCACGTCGTCAGCAGGGCCACCGACAAGCGCTTCGTGGAGCTGTCGGCCATCACGGCCGGAGTGAAGGAGGTGCGGTCCGTCATCGAGAGCGCCCGGCGCTCCTCGGGCGCGTACAGCAAGGACACGGTCCTCTTCCTCGACGAGATCCACCGCTTCAGCAAGGCGCAGCAGGACTCGCTGCTGCCCGCGGTGGAGAACCGCTGGGTCACCCTGATCGCGGCGACGACGGAGAACCCGTACTTCTCGGTGATCTCCCCGCTGCTCTCCCGGTCGCTCCTGCTGACCCTCGAAGGCCTCACCGACGACGACGTGCGGGCACTGCTGCGCCGTGCCGTGGCCGAGGAGCGCGGCCTGGGCGGCGCGGTGACGCTTCCCGGCGAGTCGGAGGACCACCTGCTCCGTATCGCGGGCGGCGACGCGAGGCGCGCGCTGACCGCTCTGGAGGCGGGAGCGGGCGCCGCCCTCGCCAAGGGCGAGAGCGAGGTCGGTCTGGCGACGCTGGAGGAGGCCGTCGACCGCGCCGCGGTGACGTACGACCGCGACGGCGACCAGCACTACGACGTGGCGAGCGCGCTCATCAAGTCCATCCGCGGCTCGGACGTGGACGCCGCGCTGCACTACCTGGCACGGATGATCGAGGCGGGGGAGGACCCGCGGTTCATCGCGCGCCGCCTGATGATCTCCGCCAGCGAGGACATCGGCATGGCGGATCCGCAGGCCCTGCAGACGGCCGTCGCGGCGGCCCAGGCCGTCGCCATGATCGGTTTCCCGGAGGCCCGCATCGCGTTGGGTCAGACGGTCGTCGCCCTCGCGCTGGCCCCCAAGTCGAACGCCGCCTATCTGGCGATCGACGCCGCGCTGGCGGACGTACGGGCGGGTCTGGCGGGGCCGGTGCCCGCTCACCTGCGCGACAGCCACTACAAGGGCTCCGCGAAACTGGGCCACGGCGAGGGGTACCAGTATCCGCACGACCTGCCGGGCGGGATCGCCGCCCAGCAGTACGCCCCGGACGCCGTCCACGGCAAGCGCTACTACGAGCCGACGCGGTACGGCGCCGAGGCCCGCTACGCCGAAGTCGCCGAGCGGGTACGGGAGCGGCTGCGCGGTGCGGGCACGTCAGCGGGCGAGCACTGAGCCCGCCTGCCTTTCGCCTACCGGCCTTCCCGTCTGCCTGCTTCCCGCGCCGCACGACCCCTCGTAGGGCACGCACCGCCCTGCCCTACTGGCTGCCGGGCCGTTCCGCGGCGGTCTCGAAGAGCAGCCGCATCGCCTGCCGCAGCTGCGCTACGCCGCCCACGGGATCGGGGAACTCGAACCGGGCGTCGAAGTAGGCGTCGTTCCTGAATCCCTCCAGCCCGCAGAAGCGCACCCGCATCCCGAAGCGGTCCACTGACAGCGGCACCGCGCATCCGCCGGCGGCCGCACAGGCCGCCTCGCGGTCGCCGAGGAGAGCGCACAGCCCGCGCATCTGCTCGGAGTGGGAGGCGGCCAGATGCTGCAGCAACTCCGCCTCGTGCGGCGCGAGCGGGTCTGGCGCGGCGGCGGCGAAGTCGTCCGGCTCGACCTGCTCCGCGCCCCACAGGTCGTCGACGAAGGCCTCCCCGACCTCGAGGCGAAGCAGCGTCCAGGCGGGGTCGGAGGGCGTCGGCCCGGCGGGGTGGCGGTCGGCGACGAGCCGCTCGCAGGCGGCCCGCTGCTTGCTCCGTACGGGCGTGAGCCAGCCGGCGATCCAGGCCCGGCCGCGGACGCGGTGCGGGACCGCCACCGGTGCGATGTCCGTGATCTCCATCACCGCGGTCACCTCGTCGCCCGCCGCGTGCTCGACGAGCTGGGCGGCCGGAGAGGCCGCGGGGACCAGCAGGACCACGTCGCCGTCGGGGGTGACGGCGCGGGCCTCCGGGCTCCCGGACCCGGGCGGAGCGTCCTGTTGCGACCGGATCGAGGGAATGTCCAGCGCAGCCGATACGCTGGATTCCACGAGGGTTCGTACACGCTCTGCGGCAGTTGGAGCCGCGGCGTCTTCCACGGGACGCGGCTGTTCCCGTCCGGCGTCGGAGCCGGGCAGGGGAATCCCAGGTCGAAACATGCGTTCTCCTCCGCTAAGGTAAGCCTCACCTAACGTACATGGAGGTCCGTTCAGTGAACCAGTCGCGTCCCAAGGTCAAGAAGTCGCGTGCCCTCGGCATCGCGCTGACCCCGAAGGCCGTCAAGTACTTCGAGCAGCGCCCCTACCCGCCGGGCGAGCACGGCCGGGGCCGCAAGCAGAACAGCGACTACAAGGTGCGGCTGCTGGAGAAGCAGCGGCTGCGCGCGCAGTACGACATCAGCGAGCGGCAGATGGTCCGCGCCTACGACCGCGCCCGCAAGAGCGGCGGCAAGACCGGTGACGCGCTCGTCATCGAGCTGGAGCGCCGCCTCGACGCGCTGGTTCTGCGGTCGGGCATCGCCCGCACCATCTACCAGGCCCGGCAGATGGTCGTGCACGGCCACATCTCGGTGAACGACCGGAAGGTCGACAAGCCCTCGTTCCGCGTCCGTCCGGACGACGTGGTGAAGGTCCGCGAGCGCAGCCGCGGCAAGCACCCGTTCCTGGTCGCGCGTGAGGGCGGCTACGCCCCGGACGGCGAGACCCCGCGTTACCTGGAGGTCAACCTCGAGGCGCTGGCCTTCCGTCTGGACAGGGAGCCCAACCGCAAGGAGATCCCGGTCGTGTGCGACGAGCAGATGGTCATCGAGTACTACGCACGCTGAACCCCGGAGTCCGCCGGGCCGCGCCGTGCCCTCCGCCCCTCGTGGCGCGCTGCCCCTGACTCGCCGGCACAGCCCGCCTGCCTCCCGCCGAACTTCCCGTCCGGCGGTGGCACGGCGGGCTGCCGCGTTCCCGGCGGCCCTCCCGCGGGCTCGCGACGGCCTCGACTGCTCGTCGCGGCACGCCAGTTGACGGCTGAAGCGGCGGACCCGGCAGCCGCCGTAGGTCAGTTGACCGTCACGGGCGGGGGCGGCACGGCACGGTGCCCGGCCGCGGCGGCCGGCCCGCGGGCGCCCCTCCGTGCTGCGGGAATGCGGTACGGGCGACGCCTCCCGTCGCGATAAGGTCGGAGTATCCGCCGCCGCGCGGGCCCGGCTTCCACGGCGTGGAGCGGTCAGGGCGGCGGCCGACCCCGAAATGACCCGAGGGAAGCGGTGCAGCGTGTCCGGTGGAGAAGTGGCCGGTCTCCTGGTGGCCGTCTTCTGGGCGATTCTGGTCTCGTTCCTCGCCGTTGTGCTGGTGAGGCTCGCGCAGACGCTCAAGGCGGCGACCAAGCTGGTGACGGGCGTGACAGAGCAGGCAGTTCCTCTGCTCGGCGAGGCGTCGGCGACGGTGCGTTCGGCTCAGACCCAGCTCGACCGCGTGGACGCGATCGCGACGGACGTGCAGGAGGTCACCTCCAACGCTTCGGCGCTCTCCTCCACCGTCTCCACCACCTTCGGAGGGCCGCTCGTGAAGGTCGCGGCCTTCGGCTACGGCGTGCGGCGCGCGCTCGGCCGCAAGAAGGACCTGTCCGCCCGGCCGCCCGCCCCGCGCAAGGTGGTCCTCGGCCGCACGCTCCCCGCGGCGCGGCGGGGCGGCCGCAAGCGCGGAAGGAGCTGATCGCCCGTGTTCCGCCGTGCTTTCTGGTTCACCACCGGCGCAGCCGCGGGTGTCTGGGCGACCACCAAGGTCCAGCGCAAGCTCCGTTCGCTCGCGCCGGACGCGCTCGCCGTCAGGGCGGCCGACAAGGCCGTCGACACCGGCCACCGCCTCAAGGAGTTCGCACTCGACGTCCGTGCCGGAATGGCCCAGCGCGAGAGCGAGTTGAACGACGCCCTGGGGCTCGACGTCCCGCCGGACGGTGAGTCCGCGGGCCGGCTTCCCGGCCGGCCCCCCGGCCACCAACTGGGCCCCGCGCAGCAGCCGGGGCGCACACGACCGTACGACCGAAACGAGGACCACTGATGGAGTCGGCTGAAATCCGCCGCCGCTGGCTGCGCTTCTTCGAGGAGCGGGGGCACACCGTCGTGCCGTCGGCGTCACTGATCGCGGACGACCCGACGCTGCTGCTGGTCCCCGCCGGCATGGTGCCCTTCAAGCCGTACTTCCTCGGTGAGGTCAAGCCGCCCTTCGCGCGCGCCACCAGCGTCCAGAAGTGCGTGCGCACGCCGGACATCGAAGAGGTCGGCAAGACCACCCGCCACGGCACGTTCTTCCAGATGTGCGGCAACTTCTCCTTCGGCGACTACTTCAAGGAGGGCGCAGCCCAGTTCGCGTGGGAGCTGCTGACCACCCCGCAGGACAAGGGCGGTTACGGCCTGGACGCGGAGCGGCTGTGGATCACGGTCTACGAGGACGACGACGAGGCGGAGCGCATCTGGCGTGACGTCGTCGGCGTCCCCGCCGAGCGGATCCAGCGCCTGGGCAAGGACGAGAACTACTGGGACATGGGCGTCCCGGGCCCCTGCGGTCCCTGCTCGGAGATCAGCTACGACCGCGGCCCGGAGTTCGGCCCCGAGGGCGGCCCCGCCGTCAACGACGAGCGCTACGTCGAGCTGTGGAACCTGGTGTTCATGCAGTACGAGCGCGGTCCCGGCGAGGGCAAGGACTACCCGATCGTGGGTGATCTGCCCAGCCAGAACATCGACACCGGCCTCGGCTTCGAGCGCCTGGCGATGGTCCTGCAGGGCGTGCGCAACATGTACGAGATCGACACCTCGCGCATGGTGCTGGACAAGGCGACGGAGCTGACGGGCGTCCGCTACGGGGACGCCGAGCAGACCGACGTCTCGCTGCGCGTCGTGGCCGACCACATCCGCACCGCCATCATGCTCATCGGCGACGGCGTCACCCCCGGCAACGAGGGCCGCGGCTACGTGCTCCGCCGCATCATGCGCCGTGCCATCCGCAACATGCGCATCCTCGGCGCGAGCGGCCCCACCGTCGCCGAACTGACGGACACCGTCATCAAGGCCATGTCGCCGCAGTACCCGGAGCTGGAGACCGACCGCAAGCGCATCGAGACGGTCGCGCTCGCCGAGGAGGCGGCCTTCCTCAAGACGCTGCGCTCGGGCACCAACATCCTCGAGGCCGCCGTCAGCGACACCCAGGCCGCCGGAAGCGACGTGCTGCCGGGCGAGAAGGCCTTCCTGCTGCACGACACCTGGGGCTTCCCGATCGACCTCACCCTGGAGATGGCCGCCGAGCAGGGCCTCTCCGTCGACGAGGCCGGCTTCCGGCGCCTCATGCAGGAGCAGCGGGAGCGCGCCAAGGCCGACGCGAAGGCCAAGAAGCAGGGGCACGCCGACCTGTCGGCCTACCGGCAGATCGCCGACGCCAGCGGCACGACGGACTTCACGGGCTACCAGCACACCTTCAACGAGGCGTCTGTCGTCGGGCTGCTCGTCGACGGTGTCTCCTCGCCCGCCGCCCACGAGGGCGACGAGGTCGAAGTCGTCCTGGACCGCACGCCGTTCTACGCCGAGGGCGGCGGCCAGCTCGCCGACACCGGGCGCATCCGGCTGGAGAGCGGCGCGGTCGTCGAGGTCCGCGACGTGCAGCAGCCGGTCACGGGCGTCCACGTGCACAAGGGCGTCGTCCAGGTCGGCGAGGTCACCGTCGGCTCCGGCGCGTACGCGGAGATCGACGCGGACCGCAGGCGCTCCATCGCCCGCGCCCACAGCGCGACCCACCTCACGCACCAGGCGCTGCGGGACGCCCTGGGGCCGACCGCCGCCCAGGCCGGTTCGGAGAACTCTCCGGGGCGCTTCCGGTTCGACTTCGGCTCCCCGGCGGCCGTTCCGGGGACCGTCCTCACGGATGTCGAGCAGAAGATCAACGAAGTTCTCGCGCGCGAACTGGACGTCAGCGCCGAGTACATGGGCATCGACGAGGCCAAGAAGCAGGGAGCCCTTGCCGAGTTCGGCGAGAAGTACGGCGAGCGCGTGCGCGTCGTGACCATCGGCGACTTCTCCAAGGAGCTGTGCGGCGGCACCCACGTGCACAACACCGCCCAGCTGGGCCTGGTGAAGCTGCTCGGGGAGTCCTCCATCGGTTCCGGCGTGCGCCGCGTCGAGGCCCTCGTGGGCGTGGACGCCTACAAGTTCCTCGCCCGCGAGCACACGGTGGTCTCGCAGCTCACGGACCTGCTGAAGGGCCGCCCCGAGGAGCTGCCCGAGCGGATCTCCTCGATGGTCACGCGTCTGAAGGACGCCGAGAAGGAGATCGAGCGGTTCCGCGCCGAGAAGGTGCTCCAGGCCGCGGCGGGCATCGCGGAGGGCGCCGCGGACGTCCGGGGGGTGGCCCTGGCCGCCGCCCAGGTCCCCGACGGCACGGCCGCCGACGACCTGCGCACGCTCGTGCTGGACGTCCGCCAGCGCATCACCGGCGGCCGGCCCGCCGTCGTCGCGCTGTTCGCCGTGACGAACGGCCGTCCGCTCACCGTGATCGCCACCAACGACGCGGCCCGCGAGCGCGGGCTCAAGGCGGGCGACCTGGTGCGCGGCGCGGCCAAGGCGCTCGGCGGCGGAGGCGGCGGCAAGCCCGACGTGGCGCAGGGCGGCGGCCAGAACCCCGACGCCGTGGGTGAGGCCATCGCGACCGTGGAGCGGCTGGTGGCAGAGAGCGGCCCGGCCTGATGAGGAGGGGCCGCCGCCTCGCCGTCGACGTCGGTGACGCACGCATCGGCGTGGCCTCCAGCGACCCCGACGGGCTGCTGGCGACACCGGTGGAGACGGTGCCCGGGCGTGATCTCCCTGGTGCGCACCGCCGGTTGGCTGCGCTGGTGTCGGAGTACGAGCCGATCGAGGTGGTCGTCGGGCTTCCGCGTTCCCTGAAGGGGGGCGAGGGCCCGGCGGCAGCCAAGGTCCGTGGCTTCGCGGAGGAGTTGGCGAGGAAGATCACACCGGTGCCGGTGCGGCTCGTCGACGAGCGCTTGAGTACAGTCACGGCGGCACAGGGCATGCGCGCGTCCGGCGTGAGCTCCAAGAAGGGCCGCTCCCGCATCGATCAGGCTGCGGCGGTGGTCATTCTGCAAAGCGCCCTGGAGACTGAACGGATGTCAGGCAGTCCGCCCGGACAATGCGTCGAAGTGGTTGTCTGATCGCGATACGGTAACGTTCCCGCGACACGGCAGCCGCCGGGAGGCTCGCGCACCGCCTGGTGCGCGGGCATCCTGCCTCATCTGTGTTCGGAGCGGCTGCCGTCCGGCAGATCTAGGGGATCGATGACTGAGTATGGCCGGGGGCAAGACGTCCCACCGTGGCATCCCGACGACCCGCTGTTCGGGGACCCGGGGTGGGAGGGGCGCCGCCGCACGTACCAGGGCGACGGGGACACCTACCCGGGCCAGTACACAGGCCAGCACCCCGACCCGTACGGCACGGGCCAGCATCAGGTACCCCACCAGCAGGGCTACTACCAGCAGCAGCCGCAGAACTTCCAGGGCCAGGGACACGGCCAGGGGCAGCACCAGCACTACGGTGACGGCGCGGGTGGGTACGACAGCGGCCGGCACGGCGGTCCCTACGACCCCGGTTACGGCATGGGCGCGACCGACCCTCACGGCATGCAGCCCGTGGCCGACCCGTACGGCACGGGCGCCCAGCCCGGTTACTACGCGGCTCCGGGCGGTTACCCTCCCGGCCACCCGGACCAGCAGGGCGGCCCCGGGCAGTTCACGGCCCCTGGGCGGCAGCCGGGCCCCGGCGAGTTCCACGGCGGCACGGGCGGTCAGCCCCCCGGGCCGGAAGCCGATCCCGAGACCGGCTGGGACCCCGGACCCGACCAGGGCGAGCACGCCTTCTTCTCCGACCAGGACGGCGACGGCGACGACTCCGACCGCAAGGAGAGCCGCGGCGGCCGCAAGGGCAGCGGAGAGAAGAAGAAGCGCAACGGCTGCGCGTGCCTGGCCGTCTCGCTCGTCCTCGCGGGCGGCGTCGGGGCGGTCGCCTACTACGGGTACGACTTCTACCAGACCCATTTCGCCCCGGCGCCGGACTTCTCCGGGAGCGGCTCCGGCCAGGCGCAGGTCAAGATCCCGGACGGCGCCTCCGTCGCGGACATGGGCGACGCCCTGCAGAAGGCGGGCGTGACGAAGAGCGCCGGCGCCTTCGTCGAGGCGGTCGAGGCCGACCCCAAGGGCAACGGGATCCAGCCGGGCACGTACAGCCTGCGCAAGAAGATGTCGGGCGAGGCGGCGTTGAAGCTGATGCTCGACCCCGCGAGCCAGAACGCCCTGATCATCTCCGAGGGCCTTCGCGCGAAGAAGATCTACGAGCTCGTGGACAAGAAGCTCGGCGAGCCGGCGGGGACGACGCAGAAAGCCGCGAAGAAGGGCGATCTGGGACTTCCCAGGTTCGCGGAGAACAACCCGGAAGGATTCCTCTTCCCCTCGCGCTACAGCGTGGGTGAGGAGAGCGACCCGGCGGACGTGCTGCGCGAGATGGTCCAGCGGGCGAAGGCCGAACACAAGAAGGTGAACCTGGCGGCCGAGGCCAAGAAGGTGGGCAAGACGCCCGAGGAGATCATCGTCATCGCGTCCCTCATCCAGGCGGAGGCGCAGCAGGACGACGAGTTCGGCAGGGTCTCGCGTGTGATCTACAACCGGCTGGAGAAGAACATACTTCTTCAGTTCGACTCCACGATCAACTACGCCAAGGGCCGCTCCTCACTGGAGACTTCGGTCGAGGACACCAGGTTCGACTCGCCGTACAACACCTACCTGAACCGGGGCTTGCCGCCCGGTCCCATCGACAACCCCGGGCATCAGGCCATCGAGGCGGCGCTCAACCCGACGAAGGGCAACTGGATCTACTTCGTCACCGTCAAGCCGGGCGACACCCGCTTCACCGACAGCAAGGCCGAACACGACCGCAACGTGCGGGACTTCAACAGGGAACAGCGCAAGAAGAAGGAGAGCGGCGGCTGATGGAGCGGCACCACCCCGCACGGCCGGCCCCCGCGGCGCCGACGGCCGTGCGGCGCGCGGCGGTTCTCGGAAAGCCCGTCGCGCACTCGCTCTCCCCGGTGCTGCACCGCGCCGCGTACGAAGCGCTGGGCCTGGAGGGCTGGGCGTACGAGCGTCACGAAGTGGACGAGGACGGCCTGGCGTCCTTCTTCGAGGGGCTGGGCGCGGAGTGGGCCGGCCTGTCGCTGACGATGCCGCTGAAGAGGGCCGTCCTGCCCCTGCTGGACGAGGTCAGCGCGACGGCGGCGTCCGTCGAGGCCGTGAACACGGTCTGCTTCCCCGGCGACGGCAGGCGCGTCGGGGACAACACCGATATTCCGGGCATTCTGGCCGCCCTGCGGGAGCGGGGCATCGAGCATGCGGAGGACGCCGCGATCCTCGGCGCCGGGGCCACCGCGTCGTCCGCGCTGGCGGCGCTCGCCCGCATCTGCACGGGCGAGATCACGGCGTACGTGCGCAGCGAGCAGCGCGGCGCCGAGATGCGGGCCTGGGGCGAGCGCCTCGGCGTGCCCGTGCGCGTCGCCGGGTGGGCGGATGCCGCGAAGGCGCTGACGGCCCCGCTGGTCGTGGCCACCACTCCGGCGGGCGCCACGGACGCGCTCGCGGCCGCCGTCCCGTCCCGTCCGGGCGCTCTCTTCGACGTGCTCTACGCGCCGTGGCCGACGCCGCTGGCCGCCGCGTGGTCGCGTCATGGCGGGACGGTGCTCTCCGGTCTCGACCTGCTCGTCCACCAGGCGGTGCTGCAGGTCGAGCTGATGACGGGCCGCTCGCCCGCGCCGCTGGCCGCCATGCGCGCGGCGGGGGAAGAGGCGCTGCACGCGCGTACGACGTAGCGGGAGGGCGCCGGCACGTCCCGAGCGGCGCCCCTGGCTGCCGGTGACCGTGTGCGCCGTCCACGGCACACGCCGTCCGGCCAGTGGACGGGCGGCGGCCGCGCTTCGCGCACGTGGCAAGATCGGGGTCAGAGCCGGAGAGGACGGCGAGGCCGCAAGGGCCGCCCAGAGCGCCGAGGCGCGAGATCGAGGAGCACCGTTGAGCAGGTTGCGCTGGCTGACGGCGGGGGAGTCGCACGGCCCCGCACTGGTGGCGACGCTGGAAGGACTCCCTTCCGGTGTGCCGGTCACCACCGACATGGTGGCGGACGCGCTGGCACGGCGGCGGCTGGGGTACGGACGCGGCGCCCGGATGAAGTTCGAGCGCGACGAGGTCACCTTCATCGGCGGCGTCCGGCACGGGCTCACTCTCGGGTCACCGGTCGCGATCATGGTGGGCAACACCGAGTGGCCGAAGTGGGAGCAGGTCATGGCGGCCGATCCCGTCGATCCCGAGACGCTCGCCGGCCTGGCCCGCAACGCACCGCTGACGCGCCCGCGCCCCGGGCACGCCGATCTCGCCGGCATGCAGAAGTACGGCTTCGACGAGGCCCGTCCCGTACTGGAGCGGGCGTCCGCGAGGGAGACGGCGGCGCGGGTCGCGCTGGGCACGGTCGCGCAGTCGTACCTCAAGGAGACGACGGGGATCGAGATCGTCTCCCACGTGGTCGAACTCGGCGCGGCCAAGGCCCCCTACGGGCTCGTGCCGCAGCCCGGCGACGTGGAGCGGCTGGACGCCGACCCCGTGCGCTGCCTCGACGCCGACGCGAGCAAGGCGATGGTCGCGGAGATCGATCAGGCACACCAGGACGGCGACACGCTCGGCGGCGTGGTCGAAGTGGCGGCGCACGGCGTCCCGGTGGGGCTCGGCTCCCACGTGCACTGGGACCGCCGCCTCGACTCGCGTCTGGCCGGGGCGCTCATGGGCATCCAGGCCATCAAGGGCGTGGAGCTGGGCGACGGTTTCGGCCTGGCGCGCGTCCCCGGCTCGAAGGCGCACGACGAGATCGTGCCCGGCGAAGGCGGTCTGCGGCGCAGCTCGGGGCGTTCCGGCGGCACCGAGGGAGGTCTGTCCACCGGTGAACTCCTGCGCGTACGGGCCGCGATGAAGCCGATCGCGACGGTGCCGCGCGCGCTCGCCACAGTCGACGTGGCGACGGGTGAGGAGACCCGCGCGCACCACCAGCGCTCCGACGTGTGCGCCGTGCCCGCGGCCGGGATCGTGGCCGAGGCGATGGTCGCGCTGGTGCTGGCCGACGCGGTGGCGGAGAAGTTCGGGGGCGACAGCGTCCGCGAGACGCGACGGAACGTGAACGGCTTCCTCGACGGGCTGGAGATCAAGTGACCGGGCCCGCGGTGATCCTCGTCGGCCCGATGGGCGTGGGCAAGACGACCGTCGGCGAGTTGCTGGCGAAGCGGCTGGGCGTGGCCTGCCGCGACACCGACCAGGACATCGTCGAGTCGGCCGGCAAGCCGATCTCGGAGATCTTCCTCGACGACGGCGAGGAGCACTTCCGAGAGTTGGAACGCACCGCCGTACGGAAGGCGCTGGGCGAGCACTCCGGCGTGCTGGCGCTGGGCGGCGGAGCCGTACTGGCCGCCGAGACCAGGGAGTTGCTGGCCGGAGGCCCCGTCGTCTTCCTGGAGATGGACGTGGCGGAGGCGGTGAAGCGCGTGGGCCTCGACGCGCCGCGGCCGCTGCTGATGATGAACCCCCGCAAGCAGTGGCGTGAGCTGATGGACGCGCGCCGTCCCCTCTACACGGAGGTCGCCCGCGCCGTCGTCGGCACCGGGGACCGCACCCCGGACGAGGTCGCCGACGAGATCCTCGACGCCCTGGAGCTGAAGCACTCATGACCAGCACGACCCCGGCGCCCACCCGCATCACCGTGGGCGGCTCCGCCGGTACACAGCCCTACGACGTGCTCATCGGCCACCGGCTGCTCGGCGAACTGCCCGGTCTGATCGGCACGTCGGCGAAGCGCGTCGCCGTCCTGCACCCCGAGGCGCTGGCCGAGACCGGCGGAGTGCTGCGTGAGGACCTGGAATCGCAGGGCTACCAGGCCATCGCCGTGCAGCTCCCCAACGCCGAGGAGTCCAAGACGGCCGAGGTCGCGGCGTACTGCTGGAAGGTCCTCGGCCAGACGGGCTTCACGCGCAGCGATGTGATCGTCGGAGTCGGCGGCGGTGCGACGACGGACGTCGCGGGGTTCGTCGCCGCGACCTGGCTGCGCGGGGTGAGCTGGGTCGCTGTGCCGACGACGGTCCTGGGCATGGTGGATGCCGCTGTCGGCGGCAAGACCGGCATCAACACCGCAGAGGGCAAGAACCTGGTGGGCGCCTTCCACCCGCCGGCCGGTGTCCTCTGCGACCTCGCGGCTCTGGAGTCGCTGGGCGTGCACGACTACGTCGGCGGCCTCGCGGAGGTCGTCAAGGCGGGGTTCATCGCCGACCCGGTCATCCTCGACCTCGTCGAGGCGGACCCGGAGGCCGCCCGTTCACCCGAGGGGCCCCACACCGCGGAGCTGATCGAACGGTCCGTCAAGGTCAAGGCGGAGGTGGTCTCGGCGGACCTGAAGGAGTCCGGCCTGCGCGAGATCCTCAACTACGGTCACACGCTGGCCCACGCGATCGAGAAAAACGAGCGGTACGAGTGGCGGCACGGCGCCGCGGTCTCCGTCGGCATGGTCTTCGCGGCCGAACTGGGCCGCATCGCGGGCCGGCTGGACAACGCCACCGCCGAACGGCACCGCACCGTCCTGAAGTCGCTCGGCCTGCCCGTCACCTACCGCGGCGACCAGTGGCCCAAGCTGCTGGAGACGATGCGGGTCGACAAGAAGTCCAGGGGGGACATGCTCCGCTTCATCGTCCTCGACGGGCTGGCCAAGCCGTCCGTCCTGGAGGCCCCGGACCCGGCGATGCTGCTCGCGGCGCACGCGGAGATCGCCGCATGAGCCGCCCCGTACTCGTCCTCAACGGCCCGAACCTCGGCCGTCTCGGCTCCCGCGAACCCGACGTCTACGGATCGACGTCCTACACGGGGCTGGTGGAGCGGTGCACGGCTCTCGGCGGGGAGCTGGGCTTCGCCGTGGAGGTGCGCGAGACCAACGACGAGGGTGAACTGATCCGCTGGCTGCACGAGGCGGCCGACGGGAAGATCCCCGTCGTCATCAACCCCGGCGCGTTCACGCACTATTCGTACGGAATGCGGGACGCCGCCTCGCAGCGGACCGCACCGCTCATCGAGGTGCACATCTCCAACCCGCACGCGCGGGAGGAGTTCCGGCACACGTCGGTCATCTCCGCCGTCGCGAGCGGCACGATCGCGGGGTTCGGCCTCGGCAGCTACGAACTTGCGCTGAGGGCGCTCTCGGACGAACTCTGAGCGCTGCGGGGCCCGTGGGCACCGTACGCACCCCTCGACCGTTCCACCGGAAACGGAACCGACGGTACGGTCCGGTACTGTCACACCATCATGGCGCTGCGGGGGCAGCGCCGCCGGAGCGAGATGGAGTTGGGGAGCGGATGCAGCAGTACGGGGCGCACCAGCCCGGCCCCGCGCCGGACTCCCACCTGGGGTTCCACAACGGTCAGCGCCCCCCGCACGCCGGACAGGCACCGCCGCCCCCGCCGCAGCAGCCGGGCTGGCCCGGTGGCCACTCCCAGCAGCCGCCCACGCAGCGGCCCACGCAGCAGCCGCCGCCACCGCCGCCACACGCGCAGCCCCCGGTGCCGGGGCAGCCGGCCGCCCCCGTACCGCCGCCGCACGCTCCCGGCGGGCCGCCACCCGGGCAGCCGCCCGTCCCTGGTGCGCCCCCGCCCGTGCCCACGGCCCCCGCGCGGCACCCGGACGGACGGCGCGCGAGCGACATGGACGTGCCCCCGTCGGAGACCACCGGGCACATCACGCTCTCCCGCGGCGCTCCCGTCGAGATCCCCGCACCCCACGCCGATCCCGCCCAACTCGACGCGACGCGTGCCGCGGTGGCCGTACTGCTGATCGGCCCGGCCGGTGCGGGGAAGTCGACGGTGGCGCGCTACTGGGCGGACCGCCGTGCGGTTCCGACCGCGCACATCAGCCTCGACGACGTCCGCGAATGGGTCCGCTCCGGTTTCGCCGACCCGCAGAGCGGGTGGAACGACCACTCCGAGGCGCAGTACCGGCTCGCCCGCCGGACATGCGGCTTCGCGGCCCGCAACTTCCTGGCCAACGGGATCTCCTGCATCCTCGACGACGCCGTCTTCCCCGACCGCCCGGTGGTGGGCCTCGGCGGCTGGAAGAGGCACGTCGGGCCCGGCATGATCCCGGTGGTGCTGCTGCCCGGGCTGGAGATCGTCCTGGAGCGCAACGCCGCACGCAGCGGCAACCGGCGTCTGAGCGACGAAGAGGTGGCCAACATCCACGGGCGCATGGCCGGCTGGTACGGCTCCGGTCTGCCGATCATCGACAACTCCCGGCAGGACGTCGCCACCACCGCCCGGATGCTGGACGACGTCGTCGCCCGCAGCCTGGCGAGCCCGCCGCGCTGGTGAGGCCCGCCCGGAGAGGGTGACCGGTCAGGGCGCCGGTCAGCGGCCCTGTCCCCGGTTTCTGTCCCGTCCCCGGTACTCCGCTTCTCGTCCGGACCTGCTCCGTTCCGGACGCGCTTTCTCCGTTCCCGGGGCGCTCCTTCCGGGCCGGTCGCCCGCACGGACCCGCAGGAACTGCTCCCTCGGCGCGGGCTCCGTACGCTCGGCTGTATGTCCGAGGTCCACGTGGCTCGACGCGCCCTGCTCCGCGAGCGTTGCGCCGCCAACTCAGCGCAGGCGGGTCACGCCGACGCGCTGCTGGTCACGCGACCCGCCAACATCCGCTACCTCACCGGCCGCCCGCCCGAAGGGGCAGCGCTCCTGCTGGGAGCCGACGGCACGGACACCCTGCTCGGTCCGGCCGCCGCCGACCCCTCGCACCGCCATACGGGCAGCGGGCCCGCCGACGAGCTGCGCACCGTCGCCATCCAGTCCCCGGACGGCGACACGGCAGTGGCCGCTGCCGACCTCGCCGCTTCGGCCGGGGCCCGCAGCCTGGCCGTCGAGGAACACCACCTGACCGTCACCCGCTACCGGGCCGTCGACTCGGTGGCCGGGCTCCACCTGACGCGGCTGGCCTGCCCCGTCGAGGCACAGCGGGTCGTGAAGGACCAGGAGGAGATCGCCGCACTGCGCACCGCCGCCGAGATCACCGATCAGGCGCTCGGCGAGTTGCTGGAGTCGATCCTCGTGGGACGCACGGAACGGCACCTCGCGCTCGAACTGGAGCGCCGGCTCATCGACCACGGTGCCGAGGGCTCCGCCTTTCCGACCTCCGTCGCCACCGGACGCAACTCCGGTCTCGCCCACCACCGGCCCACCGACAGGCGCGTGGAGGAGGGCGACTTCCTCTCGGTGCGGCTGGGCGCGCGATACCACGGCTACTGCTGCCAGATCGGCCGGACGTTCGTCATCGGGACAGCCCCGGACGACTGGCAAGTCGAGCTGTACGACCTCGTCTTCGCCGCCCAGCGGGCGGGCCGTGAGGCGCTCACACCGGGTGCGGCCTGCAGTGACGTCGACCGCGCCACCCGGCAGGTCCTGGACGGAGCGGGCCATGCCGAAGCGCTGGGTTCCGCGACGGGGCACGGGGTGGGTCTGGAAATCGGTGAGGACCCTCGGCTGTCACCTGGGGCCATGGGTAAACTCGACGCTTGTGTGCCGGTCACCATCGAGCCCGGGGTCCACCTACCGGGCCAGGGCGGTGTCCGGATCGACGACACGCTCGTCGTCCGCCCAGCGGCGGACGGCGGACCCGAGCTACTCACCATCACGACCAAAGAGCTGCTCGCCCTCTAGCCCCTGACGGGCGGGAGTGCCGCGGCAGCCCTCTGGTTTCCGCAGCAGCAGTCTCAGGAGATTCCGCAACCGTGGCATCCACGAACGACCTCAAGAACGGCATGGTGCTCAAGCTCGACGGCGGCCAGCTCTGGTCCGTCGTCGAGTTCCAGCACGTCAAGCCCGGCAAGGGGCCCGCCTTTGTCCGTACGAAACTGAAGAACGTCATGTCCGGCAAGATCGTCGACAAGACGTTCAACGCGGGCACCAAGGTCGAGACGGCGACCGTGGACCGACGCGGAATGCAGTTCTCGTACAAGGACGGCGAGTACTTCGTCTTCATGGACATGGAGACCTACGACCAGATCCACATCACCCCGGAGATCGTCGGCGACACCGCCAACTACCTCCTGGAGGGGTTCGAGGCCACGGTCGCCATGTACCAGGGCGAAGCGCTCTTCGTCGAACTGCCCGCGGCGGTCGAGCTGACGATCGAGCACACCGAGCCGGGAGTCCAGGGCGACCGCTCCACCGGCGGCTCCAAGCCCGCGCGTCTGGAGACGGGCTACGAGGTCGGTGTGCCCTTGTTCATCACCACGGGTGAAAAGATCAAGGTCGACACCCGCTCCGGCGAGTACCTCGGCCGGGTGAACAGCTAACCGTGGCTGCCCGTAACAAGGCCCGAAAGCGTGCCTTCCAGATCATCTTCGAGGCGGACCAGCGCGGGGTCGCCGCGACGGACGTCCTCGCCGACTGGATCCGGCACGCCCGGACCGACGACCGGCAACCGCCCGTCGGCGAGTACACGATGGACCTCATCGAGGGGTACGCGCAGAACGCCCCGAGGATCGACGAGCTCATCTCGACCTACTCGGTGGGCTGGACGCTGGACCGGATGCCGGTGGCAGACCGGTGCATCCTGCGTCTGGCGGCCTACGAGCTGATCTGGTCCGAAGAGGTGCCCGAGGCCGTCGTCATCGACGAAGCCCTGGCCATCGCCAGGGAGTTCTCGACGGACGACTCGCCTCCGTTCATCAATGGCCTCCTCGGCCGCCTGCAGGACCTCAAGCCGACGCTGAAGCGCTGACCGAGTCGACGGCCTCCGCACGGACACCACCGGAGCGGAGGCCCATGAGGACGCAGA
Source organism: Streptomyces sp. WMMB 714 (assembly GCF_900090125.1). Taxonomy (NCBI): domain Bacteria; kingdom Bacillati; phylum Actinomycetota; class Actinomycetes; order Kitasatosporales; family Streptomycetaceae; genus Streptomyces; species Streptomyces sp. WMMB 714. The sequence continues at coordinate 358,287 of NZ_FMHJ01000001.1, read as the reverse complement.
AAGCCGCCGCCTGTGACCGGCCCTGGAAGGGGCCGGTCACAGGCGGCGGCACGTTTCTTCGGCCCCGAGGGCCGGATCAGGCTCGCACGCCGGGCGGAGGCAGAAAGCTCACGCGTCCTCGTGGGCCACGGCGCGGCGCGCGTCGGCGTCCAGCACGCCCCAGCTGATGAGCTGCTCGGTCAGCACCGAGGGGGACTGGTCGTAGATGACGGCGAGCGTGCGCAGGTCGTCCTGACGGATGGAGAGGACCTTGCCGTTGTAGTCGCCGCGCTGCGACTGGATCGTGGCTGCGTACCGCTGGAGCGGGCCGGCCTTCTCGGCCGGGACGTGAGCGAGCCGCTCCAGGTCCAGCACGAGCTTCGGCGGGGGCTCCGCGGCGCCGCCCGGAGTGGTCCCCGGAAGCAGTTCCTGGACGGGCACACCGTAGAAGTCGGCCAGCTCGGCGAGGCGCTGAACTGTGACGGCGCGGTCTCCGCGCTCGTACGAACCGACCACGACCGCCTTCCAGCGGCCCTGGGACTTCTCCTCGACACCGTGTAGGGAGAGGCCCTGCTGGGTGCGGATGGCCCGGAGCTTCGCTCCGAGCTGCTTGGCGTATTCGCTGGACATATCGCTCCCCGCGTACGAGAAAGTGGTAACTCACTGTGAGGTTACGCAGCGTAATGTCCGCCGTCAAGCCGAACGCCGAGTAGCTTTGCCGAGGTGAGCGGAACGCGGCCTTCCAGGGAGCGGCTGGGCGGGGTCCGAAGTTCGTACGGCCCCCTGCTACCGTTTGGGTGACAGCTCAGACGTCCTTTAAGGCCCGTCCCGTGAGGCGGGGAAGGAGGTCCTTTCCGCATGGACTCAGGCAACAGGGGTGCCGCCGCAGGCCGCCCCGTACTCGAGGCGCCCGACATCGCGCGCGTCCTCACCCGCATCGCCCACGAGATCGTCGAACGCGCCAAAGGCGCCGATGACGTGGTGCTTCTCGGAATCCCCACCCGGGGTGTCTTCCTCGCCGAGCGCCTCGCCGCGAAGCTCGCGGAGATCACCGGCCGTCCGGTCCCGCACGGCTCGCTGGACATCACGATGTACCGCGACGACCTCAGGCTCGGCCCCGCCCGGACCCTCGGGCACACCGAGATCCCCGGCGACGGGGTCGACGGACGGCTCGTCGTCCTCGTCGACGACGTCCTCTTCTCCGGGCGCACGATCCGTGCCGCGCTGGATGCGCTGGGTGACATCGGACGCCCCCGCGCCGTCCAGCTCGCCGTGCTCGTCGACCGCGGTCACCGCGAACTCCCGATCCGCGCCGACTACGTCGGCAAGAACCTGCCCACCTCGCTGCGCGAGACGGTCAAGGTCCGGCTCACCGAGGAGGACGGCCGCGACGGCGTGCTGCTCGGTGCCGCCGCGACCGCCGGCGACCCGTCCGCAGCCGAGGACGCCGCGACCGTCCGCTCCGCGCCGGCCGCCCCGGGGCGCGCGGAACGCTGAGGCGGTCCGGCACGGCTCCGGGGCGCCCGTCCGTCCGGCCGCCCCTCCGGCCTGCCCTGCCCTCGATGTCCCGGCCCGCTCGCCGGCCCCCTTCCGGCGAGTCCGTGCGCGGCCACACACCGCCCACACCGTCCGCACCGCCCACACGCCTGACCGCCGCCCACGGGCGACCACCCACGGAAGGCAACGATGAAGCGCCACCTCATCTCGGCCGCCGACCTCACCCGCGACGACGCCGTCCTCATCCTCGACACCGCCGAGGAGATGGCCCGGGTCGCGGACCGGCCGATCAAGAAGCTGCCGACCCTGCGCGGCCGCACCGTCGTCAATCTCTTCTTCGAGGACTCGACGCGCACCCGCATCTCCTTCGAGGCCGCGGCAAAGCGCCTCTCGGCGGACGTCATCAACTTCTCGGCCAAGGGGTCGTCCGTCTCGAAGGGGGAGTCGCTGAAGGACACGGCGCTGACCCTGGAGGCCATGGGCGCGGACGCGGTCGTCATCCGCCACCCCGGCTCGGGCGCACCGCACCGGCTCGCCACCTCCGGCTGGATCGGCGGCTCCGTAGTCAACGCGGGCGACGGCACCCACGAGCACCCCACGCAGGCGCTGCTCGACGCCTTCACCATCCGCCGCCGCCTCTCGGGCGGCGAGGGCGACCTGGCGGGGCGGCGGATCACGATCGTCGGCGACGTGCTGCACAGCCGAGTCGCCCGCTCCAACGTGTACCTGCTGAGCACGCTCGGAGCGGACGTCACCCTCGTCGCGCCTCCCACGCTGGTGCCCGTCGGCGTCGGGGCGTGGCCCTGCGAGGTGAGTTACGACCTCGACTCCGTCGTCGCCAAGTCCGACGCCGTGATGATGCTGCGCGTGCAGCGCGAGAGGATGAACGCCGCGTTCTTCCCGACGGAGCGCGAGTACTCCCGCCGCTACGGCCTGGACGGGCAGCGCATGGCGCGGATGCCCGAGCACGCCGTCGTGATGCACCCCGGCCCGATGAACAGGGGCATGGAGATCACGGCGGAGGTCGCCGACTCGCCGCGCTGCACCGCCGTCGAGCAGGTCGCCAACGGCGTCAGCATCCGCATGGCCGTGCTGTACCTGCTGCTGGGCGGCTCCGAACCCGCCGTATCAGGCTCCCTTCCCCCGGAGGCGGCGACGTCCGTCCCCGGGGCCGCCGCCCGTACCGAGGAGAACGAGTGACGATGACAGGCAACACCGGCAACACCGGCAGGACGCTCCTCCGCGGCGCACGCGTCCTGGGCGGCGAGCCCCGGGACGTACTGATCGACGGCGAGAGGATCGCCGAGGTGGGCAGCGGCCTCGACGCCGCCGGCGCCGAGGTGGTCGAGGCGGAGGGACGGGTCCTGCTGCCCGGCCTCGTCGATCTGCACACGCATCTGCGCGAGCCCGGCCGCGAGGACTCCGAGACGGTGCTGACGGGTACCAGGGCCGCCGCGAAGGGCGGCTTCACCGCGGTGCACGCGATGGCCAACACCTTCCCCGTCGCCGACACGGCCGGCGTCGTCGAGCAGGTGTGGCGGCTGGGCCGCGAGTCCGGCTACTGCGACGTGCAGCCCGTGGGGGCGGTCACCGTCGGCCTGGAGGGGAAGCAGCTCGCCGAGCTCGGAGCCATGCACGACTCCGCCGCGGACGTGCGCGTCTTCTCCGACGACGGCAAGTGCGTCGACGACGCCGTGATCATGCGCAGGGCGCTGGAGTACGTGAAGGCATTCGACGGCGTCGTCGCGCAGCACGCCCAGGAGCCGCGCCTGACCGAAGGCGCGCAGATGAACGAGGGCGTCGTCTCGGCCGAACTCGGGCTGGGCGGCTGGCCGGCCGTCGCCGAGGAGTCGATCATCGCGCGGGACGTCCTGCTGGCCGCGCACGTCGGATCGCGGGTGCACATCTGCCACCTGTCCACGGCGGGCTCCGTCGAGCTGGTGCGCTGGGCCAAGTCCAAGGGCTGGCAGGTCACGGCCGAGGTCACCCCGCACCACCTGCTGCTGACGGACGAGTTCGTCCGCTCCTACGACCCGGTCTACAAGGTGAACCCCCCGCTGCGTACCGAAGCGGACGTCCGCGCCCTCCGCGAGGCGCTCGCGGACGGGACCATCGACTGCGTGGCCACCGACCACGCCCCTCACCCGCACGAGGACAAGGACTGCGAGTGGGGCGCGGCGGCCATGGGGATGGTGGGCCTGGAGACCGCGCTGTCGGTCGTGCAGCACACCATGGTCGAGACGGGCCTGCTGGACTGGGCCGGGGTGGCCGAGCGGATGTCCCGCCGCCCCGCCGCGATCAGCCGGCTCGAGGGACAGGGACGCCCCGTCGCCGCAGGTGAACCCGCGAACCTGGTACTCCTGGACCCGGACTACCGTGGAAGCGTGGATTCCGCATGCTTCGCCTCCCGCAGCCGCAACACCCCCTACCAGGGCCGTGACCTGCCGGGACGCGTCACTCACACCTGGCTGCGGGGACGCGCGACAGTCGTGGACGGGAAGCTGGCGTGAACGTACGACCCGGACCCGCGCTCCTGACCGCCCTGCCGGCCGCCGAACCCCGGTCGCAGGAGGTCACCGACTGGGCCGCCCGCATCGGCTGGGTCGTCGGGCTGCTCCTGTTCGTCGCCCTCCTCTACTGGCTGATGCGCCAGGGCTGGAAGTGGCGGGGGACGCTCCAGGGCGACCTGCCCGAACCGGCCGAGCCGCTCCCCGCCGGTACGTCCGGCGGGACGCTGCTCGCCGCGGCCGGCCGCTACCACGGCTCCACCAGTGCGGGGCAGTGGCTCGACCGGATCGTCGCCCACGGCCTCGGCACGCGCAGCCGCGCTGCCCTGACGCTCACGGCGGCGGGGCTCACGGTCGAACGGCCGGGCGCGAGGGACTTCTTCGTGCCCGTGGAGAAGCTCCGCGGTGCGCGCCTCGAGAAGGGCATCGCGGGCAAGGTGCTCACCGAGGGGGGCCTGCTGGCCGTCACCTGGGAACTCGGGGACCGGCTCCTCGACTCCGGGTTCCGCCTCGACCACCCGTCCGAGCAGGCCGCCTGGGTGGAGCGGATCGCCGGCCTCGCGGCGGACGGATCCGCCACCCCGGGTGCGGAGCCCGGGACGGCCCCCGCCGGTGACAGCGCGGTCACCGGCCCGTACCACCACGCTGTAACCCCGGAGAGGGACACATGATGACGACCGCCACCGGACCAGCCGCCTCACCTGCTCCCGCAGTGCTCGTCCTCGAGGACGGCCGCAGCTTCCGCGGACGCGCCTACGGCGCCGTGGGGGAGACCGTCGGCGAGGCCGTCTTCAACACCGGCATGACGGGGTACCAGGAGACGCTCACCGACCCCTCGTACCACCGGCAGGTGGTCGTCATGACGGCGCCGCACATCGGCAACACCGGCGTCAACGACGAGGACCCGGAGTCCGCCCGCATCTGGGTGGCCGGATACGTCGTACGCGACCCCGCGCGCACCCCCTCCAACTGGCGTTCCGTACGCACCCTCGACGAGGAGCTGACCGCGCAGGGCGTCGTGGGCATCAGCGGGGTCGACACCCGCGCGCTCACCCGCCATCTGCGGGAGCGCGGTGCGATGCGCGCCGGGATCTTCTCCGGCGAGGCCGCCGCGGCGAGCGAGGGCGAGCTGCTGGAGCGGGTGCGGTCCGCCCCCGCGATGGCGGGCGCCGACCTGTGCGGCGAGGTCGCCACCAAGGAGGCGTACGTCGTACCGGCGAAGGGCACCAAGCGCTTCACGGTCGCCGCCGTCGACCTCGGCATCAAGGGCATGACGCCGCACCGCATGGCGGAGCGCGGCGTCGAGGTCCACGTGCTGCCCGCCGACGCGAGCGTCGAGGACGTCTACGCGGTGCAGCCCGACGGCGTCTTCTTCTCCAACGGTCCCGGCGACCCCGCCGCGGCGGAGCACCCCGTCGCGCTGATGCGCGCCGTGCTCGACCGCGGCACGCCCCTGTTCGGCATCTGCTTCGGCAACCAGATACTGGGCCGTGCGCTGGGCTTCGGGACCTTCAAGCTCAAGTACGGCCACCGCGGCGTCAACCAGCCCGTGCAGGAACGCACCCCTTCGGGGGAGTGGACGGGCGGCAAGGTCGAAGTCACCGCGCACAACCACGGTTTCGCCGTCGACGCCCCGCTGGACGGACCGAGCCCGACCCCGTACGGCCCGGCCGAGGTGACCCACGTCTGCCTCAACGACAACGTCGTGGAGGGGCTGCGGCTGCTGGAGCGGCCGGCGTTCAGCGTCCAGTACCACCCCGAGGCGGCGGCCGGACCGCACGACGCCGCCTACCTCTTCGACCGCTTCGTCGCGCTCATGGGCGGCGAGGGCCCCGGGGACGGCGCCGGCCGCCGGAGCGGCGGCGCCCCGCACAGCACCACCCAGCACTTGGAGGGCCAGAGTGCCTAAGCGCACCGACATCCAGTCCGTCCTGGTCATCGGGTCCGGCCCGATCGTCATCGGCCAGGCCGCGGAGTTCGACTACTCGGGTACGCAGGCATGCCGGGTCCTCAAGGCCGAGGGCCTGCGCGTCATCCTGGTGAACTCCAACCCCGCCACGATCATGACCGACCCGGAGATCGCCGACGCCACCTACGTCGAGCCGATCACGCCCGAGTTCGTCGAGAAGATCATCGCCAAGGAGCGTCCGGACTCGCTGCTGCCCACGCTCGGCGGCCAGACCGCGCTGAACACGGCGATCTCCCTGCACGAGTCGGGGACGCTCGCGGAGTACGGCGTGGAGCTGATCGGCGCCAACGTCGAGGCGATCAACAAAGGTGAGGACCGCGACCAGTTCAAGAACGTCGTGGCGGCCGTACGGGAGCGGACGGGCCACGGCGAGTCAGCCCGCTCCGTCATCTGCCACTCCATGGAAGAGGTGCTGGACGGAGTCGAGGGCCTCGGCGGCTACCCCGTCGTCGTGCGGCCGTCCTTCACCATGGGCGGCGCGGGCTCCGGGTTCGCACACGACGAGGAGGAGCTCCGCCGCATCGCGGGCCAGGGGCTGACCCTCTCGCCGACGAGCGAGGTGCTGCTGGAGGAGTCCATCCTCGGGTGGAAGGAGTACGAGCTGGAGCTGATGCGCGACAAGCACGACAACGTCGTGGTCGTCTGCTCCATCGAGAACTTCGACCCGATGGGCGTCCACACGGGCGACTCCATCACCGTGGCGCCGGCGATGACGCTCACCGACCGCGAGTACCAGGTGCTCCGGGACGTCGGGATCGCCGTCATCCGCGAGGTCGGCGTCGACACCGGCGGCTGCAACATCCAGTTCGCCGTGAACCCCGCCGACGGACGCGTCGTCGTCATCGAGATGAATCCGCGCGTCTCCCGCTCCTCCGCGCTCGCGTCGAAGGCCACCGGCTTCCCCATCGCGAAGATCGCGGCGAAGCTGGCCGTGGGGTACACGCTCGACGAGATCCCCAACGACATCACCGAGAAGACGCCCGCGTCCTTCGAACCCACCCTCGACTACGTGGTGGTGAAGGTCCCGCGGTTCGCCTTCGAGAAGTTCCCCGCCGCCGACGACACCCTCACCACCACGATGAAGTCGGTGGGCGAGGCGATGGCGATCGGACGCAACTTCCCCGAGGCGCTGAACAAGGCGCTGCGCTCGCTGGAGAAGAAGGGCAGCCAGTTCGACTTCGCCACCCCTCCCGGGGACAAGGCGGAGCTGCTGGCGAAGGCCGCACGTCCCACCGACGGCCGCGTCAACACCGTCATGGAGGCCATCCGCGCCGGGGCCGCCCCCCAGGAGGTCTTCGACGCCACGAAGATCGACCCGTGGTTCACCGACCAGCTCTTCCTGATCGGCGAGATCGCCGAAAAGCTCGCCGCCGCCCCGGAGTTGAGCGCGCCCCTGCTGGCCGAGGCCAAGCGTTACGGCTTCTCCGACGCCCAGATCGCGAGCCTGCGCTCGCTGCGCGAGGACGTGGTCCGCGAGGTGCGCCACGCGCTGGGTGTGCGCCCCGTCTACAAGACGGTCGACACCTGCGCGGCCGAATTCGCCGCGAGCACGCCCTACTTCTACTCCTCGTACGACGAGGAGACCGAGGTCGCCCCCCGCGAGAAGCCGGCCGTGATCATCCTGGGGTCGGGCCCCAACCGCATCGGTCAGGGCATCGAGTTCGACTACTCCTGCGTCCACGCCTCCTTCGCTCTCGGCGAGGCCGGCTACGAGACCGTGATGGTCAACTGCAACCCGGAGACCGTGTCCACCGACTACGACACCTCGGACCGGCTCTACTTCGAGCCCCTCACCCTCGAGGACGTCCTGGAGATCGTCCACGCCGAGCAGGCGGCCGGCCCGGTCACGGGGGTGGTCGTCCAGCTCGGCGGGCAGACGCCGCTGGGCCTCGCCCAGTCGCTGAAGGACAACGGCGTGCCCATCGTGGGCACTTCGCCCGAGGCGATCAACCTCGCCGAGGAGCGGGGCGCGTTCGGGCGCGTACTGGAGGAGGCCGGCCTGCCGGCTCCCAAGTACGGCACGGCCTACTCCTTCGAGCAGGCCAAGGGCATCGCCGCGGAGATCAACTACCCCGTGATGGTGCGCCCTTCGTACGTGCTCGGCGGACGGGGCATGGAGATCGTCTACGACGAGGCCTCGCTCGCCGTGTACCTGGAGCGCCACGCCGGCCTCATCTCCGAACACCCCGTCCTCATCGACCGGTTCCTCGACGACGCGATCGAGATCGACGTCGACGCCCTCTACGACGGCGAAGAGCTCTACCTCGGCGGCGTGATGGAGCACATCGAGGAGGCCGGCATCCACTCCGGCGATTCGGCGTGCGCGCTGCCGCCCATCACCCTGGGCGGCCACGACATCAAGCGGCTGCGCGCGTCGACGGCGGCCATCGCGCGGGGAGTCGGCGTACGCGGACTGATCAACATCCAGTTCGCCATGGCCGGCGACATCCTCTACGTGCTGGAGGCCAACCCGCGTGCCTCCCGCACCGTCCCCTTCACCTCCAAGGCCACCGCCGTCCCGCTGGCGAAGGCCGCGGCGCGCATCTCCCTGGGCGCCACGGTCGCGGAGCTGCGTCAGGAGGGGATGCTTCCGGCGGAGGGCGACGGCGGCGACCTGCCGCTGGACGCCCCCATCTCGGTGAAGGAGGCCGTGCTGCCCTGGACCCGCTTCCGCGACGTCCAGGGGCGGGGCGTGGACACCGTCCTCGGCCCCGAGATGCGCTCGACCGGTGAAGTCATGGGAATCGACTCGGTGTTCGGCACCGCCTACGCCAAGTCCCAGACGGCGGTCTACGGCGCACTGCCCACGAAGGGACGCGCGTTCGTCTCCGTGGCCAACCGCGACAAGCGTTCGCTGATCTTCCCGGCTCGTGAACTGGTCGCCATGGGCTTCGAGTTGCTGGCGACGTCCGGCACCGCGGAGGTCCTCAAGCGCAACGGCATAAACGCCACCGTCGTACGCAAGCACAGCCAGGGACCGGGACCCGACGGCGAGCCGACGATCGTCCAGCTCATCCACGCCGGGCGGGTCGACCTGATCGTCAACACCCCCTGGGGCACCGGGGGCCGCCTCGACGGGTACGACATCCGCACCGCCGCGGTCGCCCGCGCCGTCCCCTGCCTCACCACCGTCCAGGCCCTCGCCGCGGCGGTCCAGGGCATCGAGGCGCTCACGCGCGGCGAGGTGGGCGTCCGTTCGCTGCAGGAGCACGCGGAGCATCTCATCGCGGCGCGCAGCTCCGGCTGACGCCCGGCGGGGCGGGGGAGACGCGGCCCGCGCAGGCGCGACCGCTTCCCCGCCCCGCGGCCCCCCAGCACCAACCGCCCCCGACACCGCCCGTACTCACGCGAAGGCCGCCATGTACCACCTGCTGTTCGAGACCGTCCTGAGGCGGCTGGACCCCGAGAGGGCCCACCGTCTGGCCTTCGCGCTGATCCGCGGGGTCTCGCGGCTGCCGCTGCTGCGGACGTGCGTCGCGGCGAGGTTCGGCGCCCGGGCCGGCGAACTGCGGACCGAGGCTCTGGGGTGCAGCATGCCGGGCCCGTTCGGACTCGCCGCCGGGTTCGACAAGAACGCCGAAGGCATCGACGGACTGGCGATGCTGGGCTTCGGCCACGTCGAGGTCGGCACCGTCACCGGCCGGGCCCAGCCGGGCAACCCCCGGCCGCGTCTCTTCCGCCTCCCCGCGGACCGCGCCCTGATCAACCGGATGGGCTTCAACAACGAGGGCTCGGCCGCCGTCGCCGCCCGGCTCGCTGCCCGCTCCCGGCGCCGCGGAGCGGAGGGCGCACGGGGAGCCGCCGCGTCCCCGGTGGTCGGGGTCAACATCGGCAAGACGAAGGCCGTCCCCGAGGAGGAGGCCGTCGAGGACTACGTCACCTCCACCGAGCGCCTCGCCGTCCACGCCGACTACCTCGTCGTGAACGTCTCCTCGCCCAACACCCCCGGCCTGCGCGCCTTCCAGGCCACCGACGCGCTGCGCCCGCTGCTGAGCGCCGTGCGCGAGGCGGCCGACCGCGCCGTCGTGGGACGCCGCGTACCGCTGCTGGTGAAGATCGCGCCCGACCTCGCCGACGAGGACGTCGACGCCGTCGCCGACCTCGCGGTGGAACTCGGCCTGGACGGCATCATCGCCACCAACACCACCATCGCCCGCGACGGCCTCGGCCTCACCGCACCGCCGTCGCTCACGGCGGAGACCGGCGGCCTGTCCGGTGCGCCGCTGCACGACCGGTCCCTCCAGGTGCTGCGGCGGCTGTACGCCCGGGTCGGCGGACGCGTCACCCTCGTCGGCGTCGGCGGCGTCACGACCGCGGACGACGTGTGGGAGCGCATCCTCGCCGGCGCCACCCTCGTACAGGGCTACAGCGCCTTCGTCTACGAGGGCCCCGGCTGGGCCCGGGCCGTCCACAGGGGGCTGGCCGCGCGCCTCGCCGCCAGCCCGTACGCGTCACTCGCCGACGCCGTCGGCGCCGAACACCGGAAGGCCGAGGCAGCATGAACCAGCCGGCTCCCCACCAGGAACCCTTCGGCGCGCGGCTGCGTTGCGCCATGGACACCCGCGGTCCCCTGTGCGTCGGCATCGACCCGCACCCCGGGCTCCTCGCCGACTGGGGCCTGACCGAGGACGTCGCGGGCCTGGAGCGATTCACCCTCGGCGTCGTCGAGGCGCTCGCCGGCCAAGTCGCCGTGCTCAAGCCGCAGTCGGCGTTCTTCGAACGGTTCGGTTCCCGCGGCGTCGCCGTGCTGGAGCGCGGGGTCGCCGAAGCGCGTGCCGCCGGTGCGCTGGTGCTGACGGACGCCAAGCGGGGCGACATCGGCTCCACCATGTCCGCCTACGCGGACGCCTACCTCGACCCCGCCTCTCCGCTCTTCTCCGACGCGCTGACGGTGAGCCCGTACCTGGGGTTCGGTTCCCTGCGCCCGGCGGCCGAGCGTGCCCGCGCGAGCGGCTGCGGCCTGTTCGTCCTCGCGCTCACCTCCAACCCGGAGGGCGCCGAAGTGCAGCACGCGGTACGGGAGAACGGGCGGAGCGTGGCCGCCACCGTCCTCGCGCACCTCGCGCAGGAGAACGCGGGCGCGGAACCCCTCGGCTCGATGGGCGCGGTGGTCGGAGCGACCCTCGGCGGCACGCTCCACACCGCGGGCGTGGACCTGTCCGTCAACGGGCCGCTGCTCGCACCGGGGATCGGTGCGCAGGGGGCCACGGCGGCCGACCTCCCGCGCGTCTTCGGGGCCGCGAAGGGCAACGTCCTGCCCAGCATCAGCAGAGGCGTGCTCCGGCACGGACCCTCGCCGAAGGCGCTGCGCGAGGCGGCCCTCGCGGAGGCGGCCGCCCTCGCGGAGGCCCTCGGCTGACGGGTGCGAGGTCCCGGACCGGACGTATGAGGGCGGTACGTCCCTTCCTGTACGGCTCCGTACCTGCTTCGTACCTGCGGCGATGCGCGACCGGAACCCCGACAGCCGCAAATTGAGGCGGAGTTGAGACGGGAACTGGGTGTATTTGTCCACTAATGCACCGATCGACTTGAGTCTGACCAGGACTTTTCCGCAGTTCTCGCTGACTCAGGCGCCACAGGCCGCTAGTCTCCGTCGGGAGCAGCGCGAACAGGCGCGTTGCTCGTTGCCCCGTGCTGGCGGGGCTATGAGAAAGCTCCTCACGAATCCATTCCGACAGTTCTAACTGAGGTGACGTAGGCGTGGCTCTTCCGCCCCTTACCCCTGAACAGCGCGCAGCCGCGCTCGAAAAGGCCGCCGCGGCTCGCCGGGAGCGCGCCGAGGTCAAGAACCGGCTGAAGCACTCCGGCGCGACCCTGCACGACGTGATCAAGCAGGGCCAGGAGAACGACGTCATCGGCAAGATGAAGGTCAGTGCTCTCCTGGAAAGCCTCCCGGGCGTCGGCAAGGTCCGCGCCAAGCAGATCATGGAGCGTCTCGGGATCTCCGAGAGCCGCCGGGTGCGCGGCCTGGGCTCCAACCAGATCGCCGCTCTGGAGCGGGAGTTCGGCGGAGCCTCCGCCTGATCGCCCCGTGACGAGGACGCCGTGGGCCACGGCCTGCGGCGTCCTGGTGGCAAGGCACTGCTTCGAACCGGGATAATCACTGCATGAGTTCTGCAGTTCCCCGGGGGGACACCCCGGAACCTCCCGCCGGCAAGCCTCGGCTGACCGTGCTCTCCGGCCCTTCAGGGGTCGGGAAGAGCACGGTCGTCGCACATCTGCGCAAGGCGCATCCGGATGTCTGGCTGTCCGTGTCCGCGACGACGCGCAGGCCGCGCCCCGGGGAGAAGCACGGCGTGCAGTACTTCTTCGTCAGCGACGACGAGTTCGACAAACTCGTCGCGAACGGGGAACTGCTGGAGTGGGCCGAATTCGCGGGAAACCGGTACGGCACCCCCCGCGCGGCCGTTCTCGAGCATCTGGAACGGGGCGAACCCGTCCTTCTGGAGATCGACCTCCAGGGCGCCAGGCTCGTACGGAAGGCCATGCACTCCGCCCGGCTCGTATTCCTCGCTCCGCCCAGCTGGGAGGAGCTCGTCCGCCGTCTGACCGGCAGGGGGACGGAGCCCCCCGAGGTCATCGAGCGGCGGCTGGCGGCGGCCCGTACCGAGCTGGCGGCCGAAGAGGAATTCGACACCACCCTCGTCAATACCTCGGTCGAGGACGTCAGTGCCGAGCTGCTAGCCTTGATGCGGATCGCTTGATTCTCGATCTCTTTCTGAACTTCACCACACCCCTCCGGAAGGCAGAGCGTGTCCTCTTCCATCTCCACGCCCGAGGGCATCATCAATCCGCCCATTGATGAGCTGCTCGAAGCCACCGACTCGAAGTACAGCCTCGTGATCTACGCCGCCAAGCGTGCGCGCCAGATCAACGCGTACTACTCGCAGCTCGGTGAGGGTCTCCTCGAGTACGTGGGCCCCCTCGTGGACACCCACGTCCACGAGAAGCCGCTCTCGATCGCGCTCCGCGAGATCAACGCCGGCCTGCTGACCTCCGAGGCCGTCGACGTCCCGGTGACGCAGTAGGCACCGGCAGGAACCACCGCCACGGGCCCGGCAGCGCGGCTGCCGGGCCCGTGGTGTGTCATGTGTAGGTGGTAGGCAGCCCGCCTGACGCCCGTCAGGCACCGTCGGGCACCGCATGGGGAGAGGTCGGCGATGGAGCAGCGCCAGCACGGCAGCCCGCAGGAGAGCAGGCCGCGGGTCGTACTCGGAGTCAGCGGCGGTATCGCCGCCTACAAGGCGTGCGAGCTGCTGCGGCGGCTGACGGAGAGCGGGCACGATACGCGGGTCGTGCCGACGGCCTCCGCGCTGCGCTTCGTCGGGGAGGCCACGTTCTCGGCGCTCTCAGGCCACCCCGTGAGCACCGACGTGTGGGAGTCGGTGCACGAGGTGCCCCACGTGCGCATCGGGCAGAGCGCCGACCTGGTCGTGGTCGCGCCCGCGACGGCCGACATCCTCGCGAAGGCCGCCCACGGCCTCGCCGACGACCTGCTGACGAACACCCTGCTCACCGCGCGGTGTCCGGTCGTCTTCGCCCCCGCCATGCATACCGAGATGTGGGAGCACCCGGCCACGCAGGAGAACGTCGCCACGCTGCGCCGCCGCGGCTGCCTCGTGATCGAGCCCGCGGTGGGACGGCTGACGGGAGCGGACACGGGCAAGGGGCGCTTCCCGGAGCCGGAGGCCGTCTTCGAGTTCTGCCGCGGGGTGCTCGCGCGGGGTACGGCCGCGGAGCGGACGGACCTCACGGGCCGGCACGTGGTCGTCAGCGCGGGCGGCACGCGCGAACCCCTCGATCCGGTGCGTTTCCTGGGCAACCGCTCGTCGGGGAAGCAGGGCTTCGCCCTGGCTCGTACCGCCGCCGCGCGCGGCGCCCGCGTCACCCTGGTCGCGGCGAACAGCGAGCTTCCCGGCCCGGCCGGTGTCGACGTGGTCCGGGTGGGGACGGCCGCACAGCTTCGGGAGGCGGTCCTGGGGGCGGCCGCCGACGCGGACGCCGTCGTGATGGCGGCAGCCGTCGCGGACTTCCGTCCGGCGGCCTACGCCGAAGGCAAGATCAAGAAGCGGAAGGACGCGGAGCCCGAGCCCCTGGAGCTGGTGCGCAATCCGGACATCCTCGCCGAGCTGTCCACCGACAGGGCCCGCGCCGGCCAGATCGTCGTCGGCTTCGCGGCCGAGACCGACGACGTCCTCGCCAACGGCCGGGCCAAGCTGGCCCGCAAGCGCTGCGACCTGCTCGTCGTCAACGAGGTGGGGGAGGGCAAGACGTTCGGCGCGGAGGAGAACGAGGCCGTCGTCCTGGGTGCGGACGGAAGCGAGACGGCGGTCCCGTACGGGCCGAAGGACGTCCTCTCCGACAAGGTCTGGGACCTGGTGGCCCTGCGCTTCCCCTGACCGTTTCCGCCCGCTTCGCCCGCCTGTCGCAAGCCGGCGGAATCAGTCCGTCCGCAGGATCCGTTATGTCTGTGATGGCGTGATATGACGCACACTCCGCGGGCCCGTCAAGAGCGCACCGCATCTCCTGGCGGATGAGCTTGCGCAGGTCATGGCCTGTATCGAAGTTCGGGACTACGTGATTGGATACGGCTCCAGATGGATAAACTGGCGGCGGACCGTGCTTGGGCCCCCGACCGGTCCGCCCATTGATAGCCAGCAGCCGCTGCAACCCCAGGGAGCGATGTGTCCCGCCGTCTGTTCACCTCGGAATCCGTGACCGAGGGTCACCCTGACAAGATTGCTGACCAGATCAGCGACACCATCCTCGACGCGCTGCTCAAGGAAGACCCGCACTCGCGGGTCGCCGTCGAGACTCTGATCACCACCGGCCTCGTGCACGTCGCCGGTGAAGTGACCACCAAGGCCTACGCGCCCATCTCGTCGCTCGTGCGCAACAAGATCCTCGAGATCGGCTACGACTCCTCGAAGAAGGGCTTCGACGGCGCCTCCTGCGGCGTCTCGGAGTCGATCGGCGCGCAGTCCCCGGACATCGCGCAGGGCGTCGACACCGCGTACGAGAACCGCGTCGAGGGCGACGACGACGAGCTGGACAAGCAGGGCGCCGGCGACCAGGGCCTGATGTTCGGCTACGCCTGCGACGAGACCGCCGAGTACATGCCGCTCCCCGTCCAGCTGGCCCACCGGCTCTCGGAGCGCCTCTCCGACGTCCGGAAGAACGGCACGATCCCCTACCTGCGCCCGGACGGCAAGACACAGGTGACGATCGAGTACGACGGCGACAAGGCCGTCCGCCTCGACACCGTCGTGGTCTCCTCGCAGCACGCCGCGGACATCGACCTGGACTCGCTGCTCGCCCCCGACATCCGTGAGTACGTCGTCGAGCCGGAGCTCAAGCGCCTCGTCGAGGACGGCGTCAAGCTGGACACCGCCGGCTACCGGCTCCTGGTCAACCCCACCGGCCGCTTCGAGATCGGCGGTCCGATGGGCGACGCGGGTCTGACCGGCCGGAAGATCATCGTCGACACCTACGGCGGCATGGCCCGCCACGGCGGCGGCGCCTTCTCCGGCAAGGACCCGTCCAAGGTCGACCGGTCGGCGGCGTACGCGATGCGCTGGGTCGCCAAGAACGTCGTCGCGGCAGAGCTGGCCACGCGCTGCGAGGTCCAGGTCGCCTACGCGATCGGCAAGGCCGAACCGGTGGGTGTCTTCGTGGAGACCTTCGGCACCGCCACCGTCGACGTCGAGAAGATCGAGCAGGCGATCAGCGAGGTCTTCGACCTCCGCCCCGCCGCGATCATCCGCGACCTCGACCTGCTCCGCCCGATCTACGCCCAGACCGCGGCATACGGCCACTTCGGCCGTGAACTCCCCGACTTCACCTGGGAGCGCACGGACAGGGTGGACGCGCTGCGCAAGGCCGCGGGGCTGTAACTTCCGCTCGTCGCCGGGCGCTTGAGGCGTCTCCGGCCGGCAGGGCCCGGCCGCTCCCCATCGCGCGGGGCGGCCGGGCCCTGCCGCGTGCAAGGACGTTCCCCGTGAGGCGGGTGTGGCGTCCCTGCCGGGCAGGTACGGGCCCCGCCGGTGTCCGTCCCGTCTGCTAAGACTGAAAGCTGTGAGCAGCGATGACGAGCAGCGGGGGACCTCCGGGGAGGCGCCGGAGCAGCTTGCGCTGCTGCGCGAGACCGTGCGGAAGAGCAAGCCGCCGAAGGCGAAGCCGAGGACGTGGCGCGGGGCGGCGCTCGCCGAGGAGCTGCCCGTGGCCCGCGTCCTGGTGGACAAGGGGCTGCTCCACCTGGACCGGTACTTCGACTACGCCGTTCCCGCCGCCATGGACGCGGAGGCCCAGCCGGGGGTGCGGGTGCGGGTGCGGTTCGGCGCCGGGGAGCGCGAGGGCCGGCGCGAGGGCGGCCGGCTGATCAACGGGTTCATCGTCGAACGCGTCGCGCAGAGCGACTATCCGGGCGCGCTGGCACCGATCGCGCAGGTGCTCTCCCCGGAGCCCGTGCTCTCGCCGCAGCTGCTGCGGCTGTGCCGGGCGGTGGCCGACCGGTACGCGGGGTCGCTCGCCGACGTGGTGCAGCTTGCCGTGCCGCCGCGGATGGCCAGGGCCGAGAAGCGGGTCCCGCCCGAGGCCCAGCCGCCGCCGTCCGCGCCTCAGCCCGGCGGCTGGGAGCGGTACGTCGACGGGCCCGTCTACCTGGAGAGCCTCGCCGAGGGCGGCAGCCCCCGCGCCGTATGGACGGCGCTGCCCGGCCCGGAATGGCCGCAGGAGCTGGCCCGTGCTCTCGCCGCCGCCCTCGCCTCCGGCCGCGGCGCCCTGGCGGTCCTGCCGGACGGCCGTGCGGCGGGACGGGTCGATGCCGCGCTCACGGAGCTGATCGGTGACGGGCGGCATGTCTTGCTGACCGCCGAGTCCGGTCCGGAGCAGCGCTATGCGCGCTGGCTGGCGGTGAGCCGCGGCACCGTGCGGGCGGTGGTCGGGACTCGGGCGGCGATGTTCGCTCCGGTGCGCGACCTCGGCCTGGCGGCCCTGTGGGACGACGGCGACGCCGCGCACAGCGACGACCACGCGCCGCAGCCGCACGCCCGGGAGGTGCTGCTTCAGCGCGCCGTCACCGAGCAGGCCGGCTTCCTGGCGGGCGGCCACGGGTGCACCGTCGAGGCGGCGCAGTTGGTGGAGACCGGCTGGGCGCGGCCGCTGACGGCGTCCCGCGAGACCGTGCGGGAGGCGGCGCCCCTGGTCCGTACGGTCGGTGACCTCGACGAGGCCCGCGATGCGGCGGCCCGCACCGCCCGGCTGCCGACGCTCGCCTGGAACACGGCCCGCGACGCCCTGCGCAGGGGACCTGTGCTGGTGCAGGTGCCGCGGCGCGGCTACGTTCCGCGGCTCGCGTGCGCGCAGTGCCGGGCGCCCGCGCGCTGCGCCCGGTGCTCCGGTCCGCTGGAGGCCACCGACGACCGGGGGAGTCTCCGGTGCGGCTGGTGCGCGCTGGAGGTGCCGGACTGGCACTGCGCCGACTGCGGCGGGACGCGGCTGCGCGGTCAGGTCTTCGGCGCCCGGCGGACCGCGGAGGAGCTGGGGCGCGCCTTCCCGTCCGTCCCGGTGCGCACCTCGGGCCGCGATCATGTCCTGGAGAGCGTGCCGGACGCGCCCGCCCTCATCGTCTCCACTCCCGGCGCCGAGCCTCCCGCGGACGGCCCCGGCTACGCGGCGGCGCTGCTGCTCGACGGCTGGGCGCTGCTGGGCCGGCCCGATCTGCGGGCGGGGGAGGAGGCGCTGCGCCGCTGGCTGTCGGCTTCCGCGCTGGTACGGCCCCAGGGGGAGGACGGCACTGTCCTCGTCGTCGCCGAGCCGACTCTGCGCCCGGTGCAGGCGCTCGTGCGCTGGGACCCGTCCGGGTTCGCGCTGCGGGAGCTGGCGGAGCGGGCGGAGCTGGGGTTTCCGCCGGTCTCGCGGATGGCCGCCGTCAGCGGACGGGCAGAGGCCGTCGCCGAGCTGCTGGGCCAGGCCGGGCTGCCGGCGGACGCGGAGGTGCTGGGGCCTGTGGGGCTTCCCGTCGTCGAACCCGGGCGGCCCCGGCGTCCCGGCGATCCGCCGGTGGGGGAGCGCTGGGTGAGGGCGCTGGTGCGGGTGCCGCCGGGGTCGGGCGCGGCGATGGCGGCGGCGCTGAAGACGGCGCACGCTGCCCGCCTTGCGCGGCGCGAGGGGAGCCCTGTTCAGATCCGCGTCGATCCGCCCGACATCGGCTGACGAGCACGGTCCTGCTGCTGCTGCCGACTGCCCCGCGCGGACCGGCAGTTGACGGGCAGCGCCGGTCAAGTGCGTCGGGAGCGGGGCCGGGTGGGAGCGACTCCGTTCGTGCCGGCCGGTGTGATGAGCGGGAGAGCCGTTCCGGCTCCGGACGTCGCACCGCCCGGTGCGTGCGGCGCGCACCGGGCGGTGGGGGCAACGGCCGAGGAGGAGTCAGCCGTTGCGAGGGCCGGGGAATGCCCCCGGTCTGTGGTCACGTGAGGGCTGCCCGGGAACGGGCGGCCGTGGGGTGAGCGCGGCGCCCTGGACGGTGCCGGTCTGGGTGGACGTGGCAGGTGCGGCGGCCGCCGGCAGGGCCGGACCTGACGGGCTGTTCCCCGCCGCTGCGGGGAGGGCGGGCGCCGTCTCGGACGTGAAGTCCGACTGCCCGCCGCCGTCCGCCAGTTCGCGGGAGGCGTTGCGCCGCGAACCGTAACGCCGGTGCACAGCCTGCTTGGTGACGCCGAGCGCGGAGCCGACCGCGTCCCAGGAGAAGCCCAGCGACCTGTCGAAGTCCACCGCGGCGGTGACCAGGGTCTCCACGCTGTCCCGCAGTTCCTGTGCCAGTCGCACGGTGGGTGCGGGCGCCCGTCCGTAGACGACGAAGCCCGCTGACGGGGCCGAGCGTCGCGGGCGGTAGACGTTGCCGAGCTGGGCGGTGAGGGTGCGCAGCGCGTCCACCTGGCGGCGGACCCGCTCGATGTCCCGCACCAGCAGGTGCAGGCTCGCCCTGGCCTGGGCGTCGTGGGTTGCGTGGTCGGCCATTGAAGAAGCCTCTCGAAACCGTCGTGCAGCGGATAGGGAGCCGCGAACGGCTCGTTTCGGTCAATCTGGTTTGACCAACGCGGTAGTGGGCGTTCGGGTCACGCCCGGAGGCGTGCCGACGGGCGGCGCGGGTGTGCGCGCCGCCACGTACGCCCCCTCGGGTGGCGCAACGGACGGCCGACTGCGGCCCGTAGACTGGCGCGTCGTCCGTGACCGCGGGTTCCGCGGTGCCGCCGCCGTTCCGTGAGAGGTGGACCCCAACCGATGAAGCTCGTCTTCGCCGGCACCCCCGAGGTCGCCGTGCCCGCGCTCGACGCCCTGATCGCCTCGGAGCGGCACGAGGTGGCGGCCGTGGTGACGCGGCCCGACGCCCGTGCCGGACGCGGACGGCGGCTGGTGCCGAGCCCGGTGGCGCAACGGGCCGAGGAGGAGGGCATCGAGGTGCTCAAGCCGGCGCGGCCCCGGGACGAGGACTTCCTCGCACGCCTCCGCGAGATCGGACCCGACTGCGCTCCCGTCGTCGCCTACGGCGCACTGCTGCCCCGGGTCGCCCTGGACGTACCGGCGCGCGGCTGGGTCAATCTGCACTTCTCCCTGCTGCCTGCCTGGCGCGGTGCGGCACCCGTCCAGCACGCCCTGCTGGCGGGGGACGAGATGACGGGCGCGAGCACGTTCCTCATCGAGGAGGGCCTGGACTCCGGGCCGGTCTACGGCGTGATCACGGAGAAGGTGCAGCCCGCCGACACCAGCGGCGACCTGCTGACCCGGCTCGCGTTCGCGGGCGCCGGGCTGCTCGCCGCCACGATGGACGGCATCGAGGACGGCACCCTCCGCGCCGTGCCGCAGCCCGAGGAGGGCGTCTCGCTCGCCCCGAAGATCGGCGTCGAGGACGCGCGGATCGACTGGGAAGCCCCTGCCCTGCGGGTCGACCGGCTCGTGCGGGCGTGCACGCCCGCTCCCGGAGCGTGGACGGTCTTCCGGGGCGAGCGGCTGAAGGTGCGGTCCCTGACTCCCGAGACCGGACAGCCGTCCGAAGGCGGCGGCCCCGGCCCGGGGGAGCTGGTGGCCGGGAAGAACTCCGTTCTGGTGGGCACCGGTTCGCATCCGGTGCAGCTGCAGTGGGTGCAGCCGCAGGGCAAGAAGCCGATGCCCGCGGCTGACTGGGCACGCGGCGTACGCGTGTCCGAAGGCGAGCGGCTGGGCGTGTAGGGAGGCGGCTGCCCGAGCCCTGCCCCCCCCCGCCTGCCCGGTTCTGCCCCCGCTGCCGGCCCCTGCTCGTGTGCTGCCGCCCGTGACGCGGCGTCCGGCCCCGGGCGTAGGCTGAACGGGCACCTCGTCATCGCAGATCCGGAGCACCTTTCCCCGTGAGCAACAGGCCGCGCCGCCCGTCGAAGCCCTACCGCCGTCCCCGCAAGGACCCGGTCCGCATCCTCGCCTTCGAGGCGCTGCGAGCCGTCGACGAGCGCGACGCGTACGCGAACCTCGTTCTGCCTCCGCTGCTGAGGAAGGCCCGCGAGAAGGGCGACTTCGACTCCCGGGACGCGGCTCTGGCCACCGAGCTGGTCTACGGCACGCTGCGCTGGCAGGGCACTTACGACGCAATCGTTGCCGAGTGCGTCGACCGTCCGCTGCGCGAGGTCGATCCGCCCGTGCTCGACGTGCTCTCTCTCGGCGTGCACCAGCTGCTGAACACCCGCATCCCCACCCACGCGGGTGTGAGCGCCACCGTCGAACTGGCCCGTGTGGTGCTGGGGGACGGACGCGCGAAGTTCGTCAACGCGGTGCTCCGGAAGGTCGCCGCGGACGACCTGGAGGGCTGGCTCGAGAGGGTGACGCCGTCCTACGACGAGGACCCGGAGGAGCACCTGGGGATCCGCCACGCGCATCCGCGCTGGGTGGTCTCCGCGCTGTGGGACTCCCTCGGCGGCGGCAGCAACGGCATGGAGGACCTGCTGGCCGCGGACAACGACAGGCCGGAGGTGACCCTGGTGGCCCGTCCTGGTCGGGCCACCACGGAGGAGCTGCTCACCGGCGACGCCGTCCCCGGCCGGTGGTCGCCCTACGCGGTGCGGCTCGCGGAGGGCGGCGAACCCGGTGCGATCGACGCCGTGCGCGAGGGGCGCGCCGGGGTGCAGGACGAGGGGAGCCAGCTCGTCGCGCTGGCGCTCGCCGGCGCACCGCTGGAGCCCCCCGCCGAGGACGGCGCGGGCGCGTCCGGCGAGGAGCGGGACGGAGGCGGCCGGGCCGAGCGGTGGCTGGACGGCTGCGCCGGGCCGGGGGGCAAGGCCGCGCTGCTCGGGGCTCTCGCCGCGCAGCGCGGCGCCGTGCTCCTCGCCGCCGAGAAGCAGCAGCACCGTGCGGGCCTCGTCGCCCGCGCCCTGGACGGCAACCCGGGCCCGTACGCGGTGGTCACCGCAGACGCGACGCGTCCCGCGTGGCGGCCGGGCTCCTTCGACCGCGTCCTGGTCGACGTGCCCTGCACGGGGCTGGGTGCGCTGCGCCGGCGCCCCGAGGCGCGCTGGCGCCGCAGCCCCGAGGACGTGGCCGGCTTCGCGCCTCTCCAGCGCGATCTGCTGCGGCAGGCCCTGAACTCGGTGCGCGTGGGCGGTGTCGTCTGCTACGCCACCTGCTCACCGCACCTCGCGGAGACCCGGGCGGTCGTCGGGGACCTGGTGAAGGAGACGGGTGCTGAAATGCTCGATGTCAGGCCGCTGTTGCCGGAGATGCCCGGCTTGGGCGACGGTCCGGACGTGCAGCTGTGGCCCCATCTGCACGGGACCGACGCGATGTACATGGCGCTGCTGCGGCGTACCCCTGCCTGAGCGGAACGAGGGCCTGACGAAGACCCTCCACGACCGCGTCCCCGGTTCAGCGCCCCTGCCAGTCGGGGGTGCGCTTGTCGAGGAACGCGGTCACGCCCTCGCGGAAGTCGCGGCTCCCGTAGCAGAGTTCGTACAGGTCGTCGGCTGGGCCGGGGGCCGAGGCGGCCAGCACCCGCCTGTCGGCCTCCTTCAGCGCGGCGAGCGTGAGGGGCGCTCCGCGGGCGATGCCGGCGCACGTCGCGGCGATGCGCTCGTCGAAGTCCTCACGTTCCACGACCTCCTGGACGAAGCCGGCCGCCAGTGCCTCCTGCGCGCCGATCAGTTCGGCTGTGAGCAGCGCACGCAGCGTGCGGGCCCTGCCGAGCGAGGCGTAGAGGCGCGCGACGACTGCCGGTGCGAGGCAGTTGCCGAGCGTGCGGGCGATGGGTGCGCCGAACACCGCGTCAGGCGTGCACAGTACGAGGTCGCAGCAGACGGACAGGGCGATGCCGGCGCCCACCGCCGGCCCTTCGACGGCGCCGACCACGGGCATGCGCACCGCGGCGAGACGTTCGACGGCCCGCCCCACGCGCTTCTCGTACGCGACGCCGTCGGCGCCCGACGTGAACCCCCGGAACTCCCGGATGTCGGTGCCGGCGGCGAAGGCGCGGCCTCCGGCACCGCGCAGCACGGTCACCCGGATCTCCGGGTCGGCGTCGATCTCCTCGCAGGCGAGCTCGAGTTGGTCGTACATGCCCATCGTCAGGGCGTTGCGCTGACGCGGGTTGGAGAGCGTCAGATGCGCCGCGGAGGCGCCGGCCCCGGGGACCTCCTGCTTCGTCCAGCGGACGGACGGCGGCTGAACGTCGGTGGTCATGCGTCCCCCAGCAGTTCCTCGTTGTGCTCTCCGAGCAGCGGCGGATGGCGGCGCACGCGGGCCGGGGTGCGGCCCAGCTTGACCGGGAAGCCGAGGACCTGCGCCGTGCCCTCGACGGGGTGCTCGTACTCCTCGACCATGCCGCGTGCCTCGGCGTGCGGGTCGCCTCCGAGGATCTGCCCGTAGTCGAGGATGGGGCCGGCGGGGATGCCCGCGTCCAGGAGCAGCCGCACGCACTCCTCGGTGGTCTCCGTCGCCAGCCGCCCCTCCAGCAGGGCGATCAGCTCGGCCCGGTGCTCCATGCGGTCGGTGTTGGAGGCGAAGCGCTCGTCGCCGGCGAGGTGCTCCAGGCCGAGGGCGTCGCACAGGCGGTGCCACAGGCGCTGGTTGTTGGCGGCGATGGTGACGTGGCCGTCCGCGGTGCGCACCGCCTGGTAAGGGGCCGCCATGCGGTGGGCCGAGCCGACGGGCCGGGGAGTCCGCCCCGAGGCGAAGTACTCCGTCGACTCCCACACCGACATCGCGAGCACCGCCTCGTACAGGGAGGTCTCCAGGTACTGGCCCTCGCCGGTGCGCAACCGGTGGTGGTACGCGCCGAGTATGCCGATGGCGCAGAGCATCCCCGCTCCCAGATCGCCCACGGGCAGCCCGCACTTGACCGGGGCGCCGCCTGGCTCGCCGGTGACGCTGAGGGAGCCGCCCATGGCCTGCGCGATCAGGTCGTAGCCGGGCCGGTCCGCGTAGGGGCCGTACTGGCCGAAGCCGGAGATCGAGGCGTAGACGACGTCCGGCTTGATCCGGCGTGCCGCTTCGTAGCCGGCGCCGAGGCGGTCGGCGACTCCGGGACGGAAGTTCTCCACGACGACGTCGGCACCGGAGACGAGCCTGCGGAAGCCTTCCTGCCCGTCGTCCGAGCGCAGATCGAGGGTGACGCTGCGCTTGTTGCGGTTCAGCGCGTGGAAGGCGGGGCTGTCGCGCCCGGGAAGGGGGGCGTCCCAGGACCGCCGGATCTGGTCGCCCGTGCCGGCGGGCTCGACCTTCACCACGTCCGCGCCGAGGTCGGCGAGGAGCATCGTGCAATAGGGGCCCGCCATGACCTGGGTGAGGTCCACGACGCGTACGCCTTCGAGCGCCCCGGGCGGGAGGGGGGTGGAGGTCACGTGCGGGCTGCTCCCTCGTCGTCGGCTTCGGCTTCCGCGGCGGGACCGGTCAGCAGCGCTTCCCGCACGAGTTCCACGGGATGCCAGGCGCTGCGCTCAGTGCCGTGGAAGATCTGCTGGCGGCAGGAGACTCCGGTGGCGGCGAGGACGGTGGTGCCGGACTCGGCGGCGATGGCGGGGAAGAGGCGGTCGCCGCCGACCGTCATCGACAGCCCGTAGTGCTCGGACTCGAAGCCGAACGAGCCGGCCATGCCGCAGCAGCCGGCGTCCAGTTCGACGACCTCCGCGCCCGGTATCCGCTTCAGCAGCTCCACGGTGGCGGCCGTTCCGACCTCCGCCTTCTGGTGGCAGTGGCCGTGGTAGAGGATTCTGCGTCCCGCGGGCCAGCTCGTCCCGTCCAGGCGCAGCCTCCCGTCGTCGATGGCCTCGGCGAGCAGCTCCTCGACCTGCCGCACCCGTCCGGCCACGTCCTGGACGGCGGGGTCGTCCGGGAGCAGGGCGCGGTGTTCGTCCCGCAGCGTCATCAGGCACGACGGCTCGCAGCCCACGACGGGGGAGCCCGGCTCCCCCGACTCGGTCAGCAGCGACGCCAGGTGCCGTGCCTCGTCCTTGGCCTGCTCGACGAGCCCCTTGGAGAAGGCGGCACGGCCGCAGCAGCCGCGGGTCTCCAACGAGACGTTCCAGCCCGCGAGTTCGAGCAGTTCGATGGCCGCACGCCCGATACCGGGTTCGGTGTAGGTGGTGAAGGAGTCGGCGAGGTAGGTGAGCGTGCCGGGTCCGGACGGGTCCGCACCGGCGGCCGCCGTCGCTGCGCCCCTGGGCGGGGCGTGCCGCTCGCGGAACCAGCGCACCAGGTTCCGGCGCGTGTAGCGCGGCAGCGGACGGTCCGGGGTGATGCCGAGCAGGCGGTCCATCAGCAGCCGCACGGGACGGATGCGCCCCGGGAGGTTGGACAGGGGAGCGGTGGCGGAGCCGAGCCTGTTGAGGCGGCGGATGGAGCCGAAGACCTTCGACCTTCGGGGTATGCCGTGCTGCTCGTGGCGGTGGGAGAGCGCCTCCGCCTTCAGCGTCGCCATGTCGACACCGAGGGGGCACTCGCTCTTGCACGCCTTGCACATCAGGCACAGGTCGAGGACCTCGTGCAGCCGCTCGCCGCCCAGCGCCCTGTGCGGATCGGGCTCGGAGAGCGCCTTGACGAGGGCGTTGGCCCGTCCGCGGGTGGAGTCCTCCTCCTTCAGCGTGGCCATGTACGAGGGGCACATGGTGCCGCTCTCGCTCTTGCGGCACAGCCCGATGTTCATGCACCGGTCGGCGGCGCCGCGCATCCCGCCGACGACCTCGAACTCCAGCTGGGTGCGCAGCGGCCCGGCGGGCGGCAGCGCGGGGTCGCGGAGGTTGTCGGTCATGGCGGGGGCGTCCACGATCTTGCCGGGGTTGAGGCGTCCGTGGGGGTCGAAGAGGCCCTTGACCTGGCGCATCGCCTCGTACAGCTCGTCGCCGAAGATCTCGCGGTTGAACTCGCTGCGGGCCAGCCCGTCGCCGTGCTCGCTGGAGTTGACGCCGCCGTACTCCCGCACCAGGTCCTTGATCTCCTCGGCGACCGCCCGCATCGTGGCGACCTGCCCCGGGTCGGCGGCGTCGACGAACGGACGGATGTGCAGGCATCCGACCGAGCAGTGCCCGTAGAAGCCGGCGGAGAGCCCGTGCCGGTCGAGCACTTCCTTGAACCGCCCTGTGTACTCGGCGAGATGGACCGGGTCGACGGCGGTGTCCTCGACGAAGGCCAGCGGGCGGCGCGTCCCCTCACCCGCCGCCATCAGCAGCCCGAGGCTGGACTTGCGGACCTTCAGCAGCGAGCCCTGCTGCGCGGGGGTGACGGCCTTGAGGGTGTGGTAGCCGTGGCCGTGGCGCGACCAGAGGGAGGTGAGCCTGTCCAGCGCGCCGGTCAGCGCCGCGTCGTCGTCGCCGGTGAAGGAGACGAAGAGCAGCGCCTCGGGGTCGCCTTCGAGGATGCCGCTGAGCGAGGCGTACTCGATCTTGCCGCGGGCCAGGTCGAGGATCTGCCTGTCCATGAGTTCCACGGCGGCCGGGTCGCAGGCCAGAGCGTCCTCGGTGGCCTCGATGGCGCCTGCGACGGACGTGAAGTGCCCTACGGCGATGACGGTACGGGCGGGTTTGGGCACCAGGTCGACGAGCGCGCGCGTGGCCAGCACGAGGGTGCCCTCCGAGCCGACGACGAACTTGGCCAGGTCGAACTGCCGCTCCGGGGAGCCTGCTTGACCGGGGAGGGGCAGCCGGTCGAGGCGGTAACCGCAGGCGCGGCGCCAGAACTGGGGGAAGCCGGAGGCGATGGCGTCCGCGTTCTCCGCCGCGATCCGGGGGAGTTCGCGGTAGAGCCGCCCCTCCAGCGTCAGTTGTCCCGCGCGCCGCTTGCGCTCGTCCTCGTCCACGGGTGCCAGGTGCGCTTCGCGGGCGTCCGCGAGCACGACGTCGAGCTCCCGTACGTGGTCGATGGTCATGCCGTAGCGGATCGAGCCGCTGCCCGCGGAGTTGTTGCCGATCATCCCGCCGACGGTGGCCCGGTTGCTGGTGGAGGTGTCGGGCCCGAACATCAGGCCGTGCGGGGCAGCCGCCCGGTTGAGCTGGTCCTGGACGACGCCCGCCTCCACGAGCGCCGTCCGGCCCCCGGGGTCCAGCTCGACGATGCGGTTCATGTGGCGGGAGAGGTCCAGGACGAGTCCGGGGCCGACGGTCTGCCCGGCGAGGCTCGTCCCCGCGCCCCGCGGTACGACCGGAACGCCGTACTGGCCGGCGATCTCCACCGCTGCCCGTACGTCCCCGGAGTGCCTGGGGAAGAGGACGCCCAGCGGCTTGATCGCGTACATGCTCGCGTCGCGGGAGAACAGGTGGCGCGTGTAGTCGTCGAACTGCACCTCGCCTTCGCACTCCCGGCGGAGCCTGGACTCCACCTCACGTGCCGGTACGGCCTCCGTCGCTGGGGCGTCGCCGCTGATCGCTGTCATGTGCCGGTGACTCCATGGGGTCGGGGAGGGGCGGTGCGGGCGTAGGCGGGTACGGGGCGCGGGTGCGGGGCGCTCACCCGGAGCGCAGCACGTCCAGGGCCGCGCTCAGTCCGTCCTGCTCGAGGGGCACGCCCGCGAGCTCCAGCCCCATCTGCACCCCGGCGAGGGTGCCGGCGAGCGTGAGGTCGTTGAAGTGGCCGAGGTGGCCGATGCGGAAGACCTTGCCGGCGAGCTTGCCGAGGCCGGCCCCGAGGGACATGTCGAACCGTTCCAGCACAGTGCCCCGGAACTTGTCGGCGTCGTGCCCCTCGGGCATGAGCACCGCGGTGACCACGCCGGATGCCTCGCGTTCGTCCGCGCAGAAGACCTCGAGTCCCCAGCCCCGCACGGCCGCCCTGGTGGCGGCGCCGTGCCGGGCGTGCCGGGCGTAGACCTCCGGCAGGCCCTCGGCGTCCAGCATGCGCAGGGCCTCCTCCAGCCCGTAGAGCAGGTTGGTGGCGGGGGTGTAGGAGAAGGATCCGCGGCGGTTCGCTTCGAGGACCGGCCCCCAGTCCCAGTACGACTTGGGCAGCCGGGCGTGCTCGGCCGCCCGGAGTGCTTTGCCGCTGACGGCGTTGAAGCTCAGCCCCGGCGGCAGCATCAGCCCCTTCTGCGAGGCCGAGACGGTGACGTCGACGCCCCACTCGTCGTGGCGGTAGTCGAGGGAGCCGAGCGAGGAGACGGTGTCGACGAGAAGCAGCGCCGGGTGGCCGGCCGCGTCCATGGCCCGGCGGATGTCGGCGACGCGGCTGGTGACGCCCGTCGACGTCTCGTTGTGCACGACGCACACCGCCTTGACGGCGTGGTCGGTGTCGGCGGAGAGCCGCTCGGCCAGCGCGTCGGGGTCGGCGCCGTACCGCCAGTCGCCCGGCACGTGGTCGGTGTCGACGTCCAGGCCGAGGGACCGGGCGAGGTCACGCCAGAGCGTGGCGAAGTGGCCCGTGTCGAAGGACAGGACGCGGTCGCCCGGGCTGAGCGTGTTGACGAGGGCCGCCTCCCAGGCGCCCGTTCCGGAAGCCGGGTAGATCACGACGGGTCCCGTGGTCCCGAACACCGGCTTGACGGCTTCGAGGAGACGGCGCGTCAACGCGGAGAACTCCGGACCGCGGTGGTCGATGGTCGGCGCGGACATGGCCCGCAGGACCTGGTCCGGGACGTTGCTGGGGCCTGGGATCTGCAGGAAGTGACGACCGGTGCGGGGTGTCATGGGCCCGACTCCTCGAAAGGGTTGTGCCGTCTAACGGCACGCTGTATCGTCTCGCGGCACAGCGGAGCATAGGGTTCCCCTTCGGAACGAGTCAATGGATGCAGAACGTCGTCAACGCCCTCAGGGCCCTGGAGGAAGTCGCCGTCCGGCAGCCGGTCGGCGTC
The DNA here is from genome assembly GCF_900090125.1 of Streptomyces sp. WMMB 714. Lineage (NCBI taxonomy): Bacteria > Bacillati > Actinomycetota > Actinomycetes > Kitasatosporales > Streptomycetaceae > Streptomyces > Streptomyces sp. WMMB 714. The sequence goes on along the minus strand of NZ_FMHJ01000001.1, from coordinate 330,047 downwards.
GCCGACCTGGCCAGGGCCCTGGAGCTGCCCAAGAGTTCGGTGCAGCGCACCCTCGTGACCCTGCACGGCGCCGGGTGGATCCGCCCTGCCGGCGGCACCCCGACGCGGTGGCTCGTGACCACCAAGGCGCTGCACGTGGGACGTCACGCCACGGGTGAACTGGGCCTGCGGGACGTGGCGTTGCCGGTGATGGAGGAGCTGCGCCGCAGGACGGACGAGACGATCCACCTGGCCGTCCGTGAGGGCGGCAACGTGGTGCTGGTCGAGCGGCTCGAGACGAGCCAGCCCGTGCGCATCATCCTCCCGCTGGGCCAGAACCTGTCCATGCACGCCTCCGCCAACGGCAAGGCGGTCCTCGCCGCGGATCCGCCCGAGTCCGCCGAGCGCTACATCGCCGAAGGGCTGCGGTCGTTCACCGGAACGACGATCACCGATCCGCAGAAGCTGCGCGAGGAGCTGGAGGAGACGCGGGCGAGGGGCTACGCGACCAACAGCGGCGAGTGGCGCGCCGACGTCTCCGCGGTCGCCTGCGCCGTGGTGGGGGAGAGCGGCCTGCCCTTCGCGAGTATCAGCGTCAACGTGCCCACTTCCCGGATGACGCCCGGTGTCCTGCCCGAGTTCGGTGCTCTGGTGAACGAGGCGGCGAAGCGTGTGAGTGCCGCATTGGGACGCGCGCACGAGGGAGGCGGTGCCCGCTGAGGGATCCTGCCGAGAACTCTTGACTCGCCTCCACCCCCCTCCCATACTCGCCCAAGGCGAAAACCGGATTCCGTATCGCGGAATTGCCTTGCCATGCACTCTTGGCCCCGACTGGGCCCGCACAAGGCGGAGTTGCCCGAGACGGACGGAGCTTCCGAGTGCCTCTGGTCTCCATTCAGAAAGGTGCCGGCACGCCTGTGAAGTGACCGTTCGACCGAAGGCGAGGAAGCCTCGTGTCAGATCAAGTCATATCCATCATCGGATTGGTGCTGGTATTCGCCGTCGCCACATTCTCCTCCGTCCATATGGGCGCCCTCGCGATCGTCGCCGCATTCGTGGTCGGCACCGCATTCGTCGGTGAATCCGCGGACGATATATTCGGGGGCTTTCCGGGTGATCTGTTCGTGGTGCTCGTCGGGGTGACATTCCTCTTCGCCATCGCCAAGAACAACGGCACGGTCGACTGGCTGGTGCACCGGGCGACGGGAGCGGTCGGCGGCAGGATCGCTCTGATTCCCTGGGTGATGTTCCTGGTCACGGCGGTGCTGACGGCCACGGGCGCGGTCGTTCCGGCGGCGGTCGGAATCATCGCGCCCATCGGCATGGGATTCTGCGTGCGCTACCGGATCAACCCGGTGCTCATGGGCCTGCTCATCATCAACGGGGCCAGTGCGGGCGGCTTCTCGCCGATCAGCATCTTCGGGAGCATCACGAACGGCGTGGTCTCCAGGAACGACCTCGCGGGGAACCCGACGCTGCTCTTCGTCAGCTCGTTCGTCTTCAACGTCGTCCTCAGCGTCGGTGTGTTCTTCCTCTTCGGCGGCCGCGGCCTGATCGGGCGGCGCGCGGAGGACGGAGCGGAGACCGGAGTGGAGAAAGGCAGCGAGGAAGGGGAAGGCGGCACGCTCGTACCGGCAGGCGTCTCCGGCGGCAACACGCCTGACGGCAGCGGGAATTCGGCGGAGAGCACCGGAGGTACCGGAACCTCCGCGGGCGCCGGCACCGGCACGGCGACCCGGACCGCCGCCCCCGCACCGTCCGGCCCGGCGGCGACGGAGGAGATCCCCCCGGAGGACCTGCGCCTCGACGGGCCGCGCGTCCTGACCCTCCTGGGCCTGGTGGCCCTCGTCGTCGGATCGCTCTTCTTCGACCTGGACGTCGGCCTGATGGCCCTGACGGTGAGCGTCGTGCTGACCCTGGTCTCACCGGCGTCCGCGAAGGGCGCTGTGGACCGCTGCGCCTGGTCCACGGTGCTGCTCGTCTGCGGGATCGTGACCTTCGTCAGCATGATGGAGCGCATCGGGACCATCGACTACCTCGGCGACAGCGTCGCCTCCATCAACGCCCCGCTGCTCGCGGCGCTCCTCATCTGCCTCATCGGTGCCGTGGTCTCGGCGTTCGCCTCCACGACGGGCATCCTCGGCGCCCTCATCCCGCTTGCCGTCCCGTTCCTGCAGGACGGTCACGTGGGCGCCGTCGGCATGATCATCGCCCTGGCGATCTCCTCGTCGGTGGTCGACTCCTCGCCCTTCTCCACCAGCGGAGCCCTGGTGACCGCCAACGCGCCGGAAGCGGACCGGGAGCGGGTCTTCAAGCGGCTGATGGCCTGGGGGCTGAGCATGTGCGCCGTGGCACCGGCCGCGACGTGGGTGCTGTTCGTGGTGCCCGGCTGGCTGTGACGGGCCGCCCGCGGCCTGCGGCGCCAGGGCCCGCGGCGGGCCGTCCCTCCGGGCGCGCCCGCTGCGGGCCCTGGCGCCGAACCCGCCGGACAGTACGAACGTACGTACCGGGATACTGGAGCCATGGTTCAGATCAACCCCAGCATCCTCTCCGCCGACTTCGCCCGACTCGCCGACGAGGCCGAGGCGGTGCGAGGTGCCGACTGGCTCCATGTCGACGTCATGGACAGCCATTTCGTACCCAACCTCACCCTGGGGACCCCCGTCGTGGAGGCGCTGAGCAAGGCGACCAGCACGCCCCTGGACTGCCATCTGATGATCGACGAGCCGGACCGCTGGGCCCCGCAGTACGTGGAGGCGGGGGCCGGCTCCGTCACGTTCCACGCCGAGGCCGCGGCGGCGCCCGTCCGGCTCGCACGCGAGATCAAGGCGCTGGGCGCCCGCGCCTCGATGGCGCTGAAGCCCGCGACCCCCGTGGAGCAGTACGAGGACCTCCTCCCCGAACTGGACATGCTGCTGGTCATGACCGTGGAACCGGGCTTCGGCGGCCAGGCCTTCCTCGACATCATGCTTCCCAAGATCCGCCGGGCGCGGCGGCTGATGGACAAGCACGGACTGCAGATGTGGCTCCAGGTGGACGGCGGGGTCTCCGCCTCCACCATCGAGCAGTGCGCCGAGGCCGGGGCGGACGTCTTCGTCGCCGGATCTTCCGTCTACGGGACGGACGACCCGGCAGCGGCGGTGCAGGCGCTGCGCGAGCAGGCAGAGGAGGCGGCGCGCCGGGCGGCGGACGCCCCTTCCACGCCCTCGGCGTAGGGCTCTCGCCGGTCCGCGTGCGGCGGCCGCTCCGCGGCGCCTTCGGAGGAGCGGCGCCGTGCGAGCACACTGGAATCGGACGCTGCCGCTCGCTCCGGCAGTGCGTGGTCCTTGCACGAGTGGGATCAAGGCCACGTGAGATCTGCAAGGATGAACGCCCCGCGCGGATGCGCACGCAAGGCAACGGCCCTGCGGCGAGACGGGGCAAGACAGTGAGGTGAGTACGGTGTCGTCGGGTCGGACCACACGTATGGGGCCCGCCGAGCTCATGCAGGCGGCAGCCATGGCACGCCGCTTCTACCTTGAGGGCAAGTCCAAGATCCAGATCGCGGACGAGTTCGGAGTGAGCCGCTTCAAGGTGGCGAGGGTGCTGGAGACGGCGCTGGAGAGGGACCTGATCCGCATCGAGATCTCCGTCCCGGCGGAGCTCGACGCCGACCGGTCCGACGCGCTCCGGGCACGGTACGGACTGCGGCACGTCGTCGTCGTCGAGTCGCCCTCCGAGGCCGCGGACGACGGCGCCGACCCGGAGAACCTGGGCGAGGTGGCCGCCGACCTCCTCGGCGAACTCGTGACCGACGGCGACGTCCTCGGACTGGCCTGGGGGCGCTCCACCATCCACATGGCCGCCGCCCTCCGCCAGCTCCCCCCGTGCACCGTCGTGCAGCTCACCGGCGTCTACGACGCGGGCACCGCCGATCGCGGCTCGGTCGAGGCGGTCCGGCGGGCCGCGGAGGTCGCGGGCGGCGAGGCGCACCCGATCTACGCCCCGATGCTGCTGCCCGACTCGGCCACCGCGGCCGCCCTGCGGAGCCAGACCGGCATCTCCCGGGCCTTCGAGTACTTCGACAAGGTGACGGTGGCGGCCGTGTCCATCGGCTCCTGGGAGCCGGGCATCTCGACAGTCCACGACATGCTCAGCGACACCGAGCGTGAGCACTACTCATCGCTGGGTGTGGCCGCCGAGATGTCCGCCCACCTCTTCGACACCGGCGGGCGGCGCATCGGCCGCGACCTGGGGGAGCGCTGCATCACCGTCGAGGCGGAGCGGCTGCGGCGCATCCCCGAGGTGGTCGCCATCGCCGGAGGCCAGCGCAAGGCCGCGGCCGTCGGCGCGGTGCTGCGTTCCGGCCTCGTCACCAGCCTGGTCACGGACACCGCCGCCGCCGACTACCTGCTGACGGAGACGCAGCCCGGCCCCAGGCCCGCCCTGGAGCGCGCCGACCCGGACGGCTCCTGACGCGCAGCAGTTCCCGACCCGCCGCGGCTCCCGGCCGCGCGCGGCCCACGGCCCGCACCCGGCGGCCCGCCCCACCCGTCGTGCCCTCTCCGGTTACGGGTAGCGGGGCAGCCGGGTGAGGTCCGCCCCGACGGGGGAGTTAGTCTCGTGACGGCCGTGAGCCGCGGCCCTCCCCCTGGGCCTCCGGCCCGGGCGGTACCCGAAGTGCACTCTCCGAGGAGGCAGAGGCAGCCATGACCACGCAGCGCACCAAGCTGCCGGGAGTCGGCACGCAGTACGACATCGAGACCCGGGCCGGCCGCCACATCTCCGTCGTAGCGCATCAGGACGGACGGCGCTTCCTCGGCTTCTACGAGCCGGACGACCCCGACGCCTGCCAGGCCACCGTCCCCCTGGACGCCGACGAGGCGTCGTCGCTGGCCGAGTTGCTGGCGCCGCAGGACACGCCCCGCCTGGGCGCCAGCGAGATGGACATCGACCTGGTGACGGAGCGGATCCCGGTGACGACGCAGTCCCCGTACCGCAGCCGCCCGCTGGGCGAGACACGCGCACGCACCCGGACCGGCGCGTACATCGTCGCGGTGCTCCGGCGCACCGGGCCGCACCCCTCGCCCGGTCCCGAGTTCCGGCTGGAGGCTGGGGACGCCGTCGTCGCCGTCGGCACCCGCGAAGGCGTCGACGAACTGGCCCGCATCATCAGCGGCACCTGACAGGCGGCAGCGGCGGAGCGTCGCGGCCGGCGCTGAGACAGAGAGGGACAGGTCGGGCTCATGCACGACAGCACCGTTCTGCTGATCGAACTGGGCGCCGTGATCCTCGGCCTGGGCCTCGTCGGACGCTTCGCCGGCCGCATCGGCATGTCGCCGATCCCGCTCTACCTCCTCGGCGGCCTCGCCTTCGGGCACGGCGGCCTCTTCCCGCTCAGCGCGACCGAGGGGTTCATCGAGGTCGGCGCGGAGATCGGGGTGCTGCTGCTCCTGCTGCTGCTCGGGCTGGAGTACACCGCCTCGGAACTGGTCACGAGCCTGCGGACGCAGTACCCGTCGGGCATCGTCGACTTCGCGCTCAACGCCACGCCGGGCGCCCTCGCGGGGCTCCTCCTCGGATGGGGCCCGGCGGGCGTGCTGGCGCTGGCGGGCGTCACCTGGATCTCCTCCTCGGGCGTCATCGCGAAGGTCCTCACCGATCTGGGGAGGCTCGGCAACCGTGAGACGCCGGTCGTGCTGGGCGTCCTCGTCATGGAGGACCTCTCCATGGCGGTGTACCTGCCGCTGCTGACCGCGCTGCTCGCGGGCGTCGGCCTGGCGGGCGGCAGCGTCACCCTGCTCATCGCGCTCGGGACGGTCGGGAGCGTGCTGTATTTCGCGCTGCGGCACGGGCGGCTCATCAGCCGCGCCGTCAGCTCCAAGACGCCCGAGATGCTGCTGCTCGTCGTCCTCGGCCTCACGCTGCTGGTGGCAGGCGTGGCGCAGAAGCTCCAAGTCTCCGCCGCCGTCGGCGCGTTCCTCGTGGGCATCGCGCTGTCGGGGGAGACGGCGGAGAACGCGCGCGCCCTGCTGACGCCGCTGCGCGACCTGTTCGCCGCGGTCTTCTTCGTCTTCTTCGGGCTCTCGACGAGACCGGGCGAGATCCCGCCCGTGCTCCTCCCGGCGCTGCTGCTCGCCGCCGTCACCGTCGTCACCAAGATCCTCACCGGCTGGTACGCGGCCAGGCGGGCCGGAGTGAGCAGGCGGGGGCAGCTGCGGGCGGGCGGTGCCCTGGTGGCGCGCGGCGAGTTCTCGGTCGTCATCGCCGGACTCGCCGTCAGCGCCGAGCCGCGGATCGGCCCGCTCGCCACGGCGTACGTCCTGCTGATGGTCATCATCGGCCCGCTGGCCGCCCGCTGGACGGAGCCCGCCGTGAGCGGGCTGCGCCGCCGTCTCGGGCGCGAGCGGGCCGGTACGGACCGGGCGGCGCCGCCCGCACCGAGCCCGGACACGCAGACCGGGACGGAGAGCCTCAAGAGCTGAGGCCCGCACGCCTCCGCCAGGGCGGGAACGCCCTCGCGGAGGCGCCGGAACCGGCGACGCGGGTCAGAGCAGGGTCAGTCCGTAGGCGGCGAGCACTTCCGCGACGGGCTGGTAGTACGTGGCTCCCGCGGAGGAGCCGACGACGATCCCGAGCCCGGTGTTCCCCGAGAAGGCGGGTGTGCCGCCCTCGCGCGGTTCGGTCTGGATGTTCGAGCTGAAGAGGCCGGACACGACACCCTCGGGATAGCTGATCGTGATGTTCAGGGCCGTCACGGTCCCGCAGTGCATGCCCGTGACCTGCCCCGATTGGCACACGGACGATCCCACGGTCGGGGAACCGCTGCCCGTGATGTCGACGGGGCCGCCGGCGGTGTCGATCTCACCGGGGGTGGCGACGTCGGGATTGGTGTAGCGGATCAGGCCGTAGTCGTTGCCCGGGAAGGAGGCGCCGGCGGTCGTGCCGGCGGGGATCGTCAGGGCGGCATCGGCGTACCAGGTCTCGGCGCCGCCCAGGCAGTGGCCGGCGGCGATGCCGTAGTCGTCCGAGCCGTCGGTGGCGTTGAAGCCGATGGTGCAGACAAGGCCGCCGGGGGCGTACACGGGGTCGCCGCCGCGGATCACCGACTGCCGTGCGTCGGCGGGTCGTTGGGAGCTCGGTCGATCGGAGTCCGCGCGTCCGGAGGCGTCCGGGCCCGCGGTGGAAGCGGTGGGGGGCGGTGCGGGGGAGGAGGGCTCGGCCGCGCCCGCGGCGGGTGCGGAGGCGAGCAGTAAGACGGCCAGTGCGGCGCAGGCGGCGGCCGCGCGCCCGTACGCCGCGGCGCGCGGGGCGGCGGCGGAGGCGGATCTTCGGAAATCCAAGGTCGGTCCTTCGACAGTGATGGACGGCCCCGGGGGATTGTCCGCAGCGGGACGGCGGGACCGTTTTGACCCGCACATTGTGTGATGACGCGGATACACAGCACCAGACGTCCGAATTCTGGCTGTTGGTCGTGTACTGCGAGGAATAGCACCACACCGGACAGCTTGTTGTTTGCGCGCACGTGACAGAAGTCTCGACCAGCAATCCTCTGCTCCTTAGAATGCGTTCGGGACTTCCCACATGTCGGACTCGCGGGCAATGCCCTATTTCGCGTGTCCGGAACGGAGTCGGCAACGCGGAACCGATCTGCTTTCCGTGGTGGCGGAGTCCCGGGGAGATTTCCACGGCATCGTGACCACAGGCGCGCTGTGCTGCCTGCTGACGGAGGCGGCGCATGAAAGCGGACGGAAAGAACCACTCGGCCAGGAGCGGTGATTCCGGCTTGGAGTCGGCAACGGCCTCGGACGGCCTGGGCAGAACGGAAAACAGGGGGCAGGCCGATGCGTTTTCAGCTGTTGGGGCCGTTGAGCATCGCAGACGGACACAACGTCGTCGTCCTCCAGCCCTCCAAGCCCACCAGCCTGCTCGCCGCGCTGCTCGCTCACCCCAACACGGTCGTCGCCACCGGCTATCTGCTCAGGGCCCTCTGGGACGATGAGCCGCCGGCCACGGCAAGGGCCGCCCTGCAGACCTGCGTTCTGCGGCTGCGCAAGATCTTCTCCAAGTACGGCATCGCCGACAGCGCCATCGAGGCCGTCCCGGGCGGCTACCGCATGCCCGCCGACGCCGCGACGCTCGACCTGGTCCGCTTCCGCGAACTGGTCCGGGAATCCCGGGAGTCGGAGGACGGCGAGACCGAGCTGTACAAGCTCAAGGAGGCACTCTCCCTGTGGCAGGGGCCGCTGCTCGCGAACGTCTCCTCGCAGATGCTCCACCGCGACGAGGTGCCCCGCCTCACCGAGGAGCGGCTGCGCGCCCTGGAGCGTGCCTGCGACATCGAGCTGGCGATGGGCCGCTGCCGGCAGGTCCTGGTGGAGCTGTGGGAGGCGGCACGTACGCACCCCGGCCATGAACGCTTCTCGGAACAGCTCATCGAGGCGCTGTACCGGACGGGCCGTCAGGGCGAGGCATTCGCCGAGTACCGCAGGGTCAAGACGCGGCTGAAGGAGGAGCTCGGCGTCGACCCCGGGCCGTCGCTCCAGCGCCTGGAGCTGTCGATCCTGCGCGGCGAGGACCTGGGGCGTACGGTCACCGACCGCAGGCCGGCGCTGCCCGCCGGCGCCGCCACGGGCGGAGAGGCGTCCTCCGGGGAGGCCCCCTCGGGGGAGGACGCCGCCGGCGTCGCCGGCAGCCGCGCGGCCGTGCTCGCGGACACGGGCCCGGTGGAGACCGTGAGCCGCCGCGTACCGGCCGCCCGGACCGCGACATCCCCCACCACGACGGCCCCCGCTCCGCCCGCGCCCGTACGCGCCGTGCGGCCCGCCCCTGTCTCCTGCTTCACCGGCCGCGTCGCCGACGGTGAGGCCATCGGGCAGTGGCTGACCGCGAAGCGGGACGCCGCCCCGGCCCTCGTGGTCGTCTCCGGCGCTCCCGGCGTGGGCAAGAGCGCCCTCGCGGCGCACACGGCGCACCGGATCAGGGGAGCGTTCCCCGGCGGCTGCCTCGTCCTGCCCCTCGTGGGTCCCGACGGCACGGGCGTCACCACGGAGGAGGCGCTGACGGCGCTTCAGGCACAGCGGCAGGAGGCCGGCGCCGGGCAGGGCCCCTCCGGCGAGGGCCGGGGCCGTTCGCTGCTGGTGCTCGACGACGCGCTCAGCGCCGACCAGGTGCGGCCGCTGCTGCCCGCCTCGGAGGGCAGCGCCGTCCTCGTGACCAGCAGGCGCGGGCTGGCGGGGCTGGTGGCGACCCACGGCGGGCTCGTGCACCGGTTGGGCACGCTCCTCCCTGAGGAATCGCGGCAGTTGCTGGTCAGCACCCTCGGCGAGGAGCGCGTCGCCGCGGAGCCCGAGGCCGCGGACCGGCTGGCGTCGCTGTGCGGCCACTTCCCGCTCGCCCTGCGCATCGCCGCCGCCCGCCTCCTGACACGGCCGGGTCTGCGCATCGCGGACTGCGCCGAGTGGATCGCCGCGGACGTGCCGGGCCGCCTGGCTCTCACCGACGACCCCCGCATGTCCGTGCCCAACGTCCTCGACGGCGCCCTCCGGCGTCTGGAGCCGCGGCTCGCCGAGGCGTTCCTGCACGTCGCCGCCGGGCGGAACGAGCCGGGCCGCGATCACGGGCACCACGGAACCGAAGGCCTCTCCGGGCTCAGGCCGGTCGCCGCGCGACCCCCCGAGGCCACCGAGGAGATGCTCGAACAGCTCGCGGACGCGGGCCTGTTGGAGGACGGCCCGCCCGGCCCGTACCGCATGCACGAGCTGCTGCGCCGCTACGCGCGTCGATCGGCCGGCGAGCCCGACGACGGGGATCTGCCGGAAGGCCATCCGGGCTGAGGCCCTTCCGCCACCGCACCGCACCGACCGCGCAGCCGCCTCGACCGCGCCCGACCACGCAGGGGTGTCACACACATGGCAACAGCCGCCTACGAAGCCGTAGCCGCGACCCGTCCGCGCATCCGCCGCGACGTGCTCTACACCGAGACGCCGGAAGGGGTCCTCTTCCACAACGCCGACGGCGGGTTCCAGCTCACCGCCAAGTCGGCCTACAGGTTCGCCACTCTGATCGTCCCCCACCTCGACGGGTCGCACTCGGTGAGCGAGATCAGCGAGGGCTTCGGGGACAGACAGCGCGCCATGCTCGGCGAACTCGTCAAAACGCTCTACGCCCGCGGCTTCGCCCGCGACGTGCCCGAGCCGGACGGCGCCCCCGGGGACGAGGGCTTCCCCACACCGGAGGCGGCCCGCCGGTTCGCGCCGCAGATCGCGTACGTCGACCACTACGCCGACGACGCCGAGCGGCGCTTCGAGCGCTACCGCAGCGCCCGCGTGGCCGTCCTGGGAGAGGACGAGGTCGCGCGCTGGTGCGTGCTGAGCCTGATACGCAACGGCAGTTCGGCCATCGGCGTGCTGCCGGGCCTCGACCGCGCCGGGATCGACGAGGAGGCCGCCGAGGCCGCCGCCGACGGCTGCCCGGTCCAGCTGACTGCGCTGCCCGGCGGCCGGGACGCGGAAGGCCCGGCGGGCGGGGACGGCTGGGCGGGCCTGGACTCCTACGACGTCGTCCTCGTCACCGGCGGGCCGCTCGCCGCGCAGCGGCTCTTCCCCCTGCTCAAGGCCGGGATCCCGAAGGGCCCCGCCGTCATAGCCGCCTGGTCCTACGGGCAGCAGGCCGTCGTGGGACCGCTGATGGCGCAGGGGCGCAGCGGCTGCTTCTCGTGCGCCGTGCTGCGCCTGGGGGCGGGGGACGGTGCCGCCGCCGCGGCCGACGTGTGGAGCGCCCTGGCGATGCCGGGCGCCGTCCCGGCGGGCGGGAGTCCGGGCGGGCCGCTCGCGGCGATGACCGGCAACATGCTGGGCTACGAGGTCTTCCGGTTCACCACGGGGGCGCTGCGGGCGGAGACCGACGGCCAGTTGATCGTCCAGGACACGGCCTCGCTCGACGTCACCTCGGAGCCTCTGCTGCCGCACCCCCGCTGCACCATGTGCTCCCCCGCCGCCTCGCCTTCTGCCGAAATCTCCGCCTCCGCATCCGCCTCCGTCGCCGCCGCGGCGCACCCGGCGGGCGAGGCCGTCACCTTCGACCTGGACGAGGCCGGTTCCGGGGGCGTGCCCATGCCGACCGTGGAGACGGCGCGGGACGCCGACGGCCTCGTCGAGGAGCTGAACCGGCGCTCCGTCCTGGTACGCGAGCACGCCGGGGTCTTCAAGCGGTTCGGCGACGAGGCGCTCACACAGCTCCCGCTCAAGGCCGGGATCGTCGAACTCGGCGTGGGGCACGGCCGGTCGAGGGCGATCGCGGCGTTCGACACCCACCACGTCGCCGGCGCGCGCATGCGGGCGCTGAACGCGGCCGCGGCCGTCTACGCGGAGCACGTCGTGCCCTGCGGGCCGCTGGTCCCGGGCGGCCGGCTGGAGACCGCGCGCGAGTCCATGGGCTTCGTGGCTCCCGGGCAGCTGACCACCGCCAGCGGCACGGGGGCGGCATCGCCCGACGTGGCGGCGTGGACGGTGGCGACGTCGCTCGTCGGCAAGGAGCAGATCCTCGTACCCGAGGCCGCGGTCCGCACGTTCACACCGGCCAACTCCGCCCGGCTCTTCGAGGCCACGAGCGCGGGCACCGGTGCCGGCGCGTCACCGGCCGAGGCGGCGGCCCGCGGCCTGCTCTCCGCGCTGGGCCACGACGCCCTGCTGCGGACGGTGCGGGGTGCGCCCGCGCGGCGCGTCGAACCGGCACCGGCCGCCGCGGACGGCACCCAAGCCGCGGACGGAACGGCCGGCGCGGACGCCGAACTCACCTTCCTCGCCCGCTCGCTGGACCAGCTGGGCCTCGACTGGGAGCTGCTGGACCTCCGTGAGGAGAGCCGCACCGGAGTGCATGTGTTCCTCGCCCGCGCCGGACAGGAGTGGGCGCTGGGCAGCGAGACCGGCCGGACGGCCGCTGCCTCGGCGGCCCTGCGGGACCTGCTCGGACGGATACAGCTGAGCCGTGAGGAGCACGCCGCGCCGGTCGACACCGGCGACCCGCTGCTGCGGGACCTCGCCCCGGGCGTGCTGCCCGTCGAGGACGCCGCGGGGACGTTCGTGCCCGGCGCCGACGGACCCGCCGTGTGGAGCGACGTGCTGGAGCGGCTGCGCGCGGCAGGCCGGGACGCCCTCGTGGTGCCCACCGGCTCGGCCGACCTGCAGAGCGCCGGCATCAGCACCGTCCGCGTGCTGCTCACCCGGGGCGCGGACCATGCCGGCTAGCGCGGCCGAGGTCTCCCGGACCGGGCCGGAGCAGGCCGGGGCGCCGGGAGGGCCGGTCGCCCTGCTGGAGCGGACCCTGTCCCGGCTGGACGGGGCCGGGGTCTCCCTCGCCGTCCTCGGCCGCCGGGACGAGTTCGCCGCCGGGGAGGAAGGCTCGCCGCCCCGGGACCCCGCCGCGGTGCCGGTGCACGTCTACGGGCAGCACGTCCTCGTCGGCCCTGTGCCGTCCGAGGGGGAGGACGGCCGTGCCGCCCCGGGGTGCCGCCGCTGCCTCGCCCGCCGATGGCAGTCCGTCCGCTCGGTGTCCCTGCGTGACGCGCTGGAGACCGGCGGCGCTACCCATGCGGCGGGGGAGTGGCCGTACGCCGTCCCCTTCGCGGCGGACGCCGTCGCCGCGCTCGTCGCGGCGGTAGCGGACCGTGCCGCGCGCCGCGGCACGGGCGACGCGGGCGGCGGCCCGTTCCCCGAGGTGCACCTGCTGGATCTGCGGGCCCTGACCGTCCGTCACTACCCCCTCGTCCCGGACCCGCAGTGCCCGGAGTGCGGGGCGCCGGCCGACGACAGCGAGGACGCGGCGCGCATGCCGCTCAAGCCCGCGCCCGAGCACAAGGCCGGTTCGTTCAGGGTGCGTTCGCTGGAGGACTACGCCATCGACGTGGCGGCCTTCGCCAACCCGGTGTGCGGGGCGCTGGGACCGTCCGTCGTGCACGACGTCTCCTCGACGTCGACGTCCGCGACCATCGGCTGCTTCTCGATGCGCTCCGGCGACTATCTCCGCGAGACGTTCTGGGGCGGCCACGCCGACTCGTTCCGCGCGAGCGCCCGCATCGGCGTGCTGGAGGGACTGGAGCGCTACGCGGGCATGCGTGCCCGTGCCAAGACCACCCGGGTCAGGGGCGCGCTGCGGGAGTTCGGCGACCTCGCCGTGGACCCGCGTGCCGTCGGGCTGTACTCCGAGGAGTTCTACCGCGCCAACCCCCGGGTGGTGCCCTTCACTCCGGACCGCGAGATCCCCTGGGTGTGGGGCTACTCCCTGCGTGACGGCGTCCCGCGCCTCGTGCCGGAGGTGCTGACGTACTACCACGCGCCGGGGCTGGAGAACCGGTTCGTGCAGGAGAGCTCCAACGGCTGCGCGTCGGGCGGGTCGTTGGAGGAGGCCGTCTACTTCGGCCTGATGGAGGTCCTGGAGCGCGACGCGTTCCTGCTCGCCTGGTACGGGATGCAGCCGCTGCCGGAGATCGACCCCTCGACCAGCGAGCGCCGCTCGACCCGGCACATGGTCGACCGGCTCGCGATGTACGGCTACCGCGCCCGCTTCTTCGACACCCGCATCACCTTCCCGGTCCCCGTGATCACCGGTGTCGCCGAGCGGTTCGACGGAGGCCCGGGCCGCATGTGCTTCGGGGCGGGGGCGGGACTCGACCCCGAGGCGGCGCTCGACGGCGCGCTGTGCGAGATCGCGACCGACGCCGTCAACCTGCCGGGCCGCACGGAGAAGGACGAGGAGCGGCTGCGCGCCATGGCGGAGGACTTCGGCCGCGTCACCGCCCTCCACGACCACCCCCTGCTGTACGGCATCCCGGAGATGGGCCGGTACGCCGACTTCCTGCTGCGTCCCCGGCCCGCGGCCCCCGCCGGGTGCCGGGTCGCGGACCTGCGCTGGGACGCCGCCGGCGGACAGGACGCCGACGCCGACGGCGGGCCGGGCGGCGGGCCGGGCCGTGACGGGCCGGCGGACATCCGCGAGGAACTGCGGCGCTGCGTGGGGTCGGTGACGGCCGCGGGCTTCGACGTGGTCGCCGTCGACCAGACCCTGCCGGAGCAGCGCACGCTCGGGCTGCACACCGTCAGCGTCCTCGTACCCGGCCTGCTGCCCATCGACTTCGGCTGGTCGAGGCAGCGGGCGCGCACCATGCCGAGGATGCGCACCGCGCTGCGGGAAGCCGGGCTCCGCGAGGAGGACGTGGGCCCGGCGGACCTCAATCCGGCGCCCCATCCCTTCCCCTGACAACCCGTCCGGCCGCTCCCCAGCAGACCGACCGCCCAGCAGAGAGGAGTGTTTCCCGTGGGATACGCCCGTGACTACGCGGACGCCATCAAGCACCGGGCCAGAGTGCCGATGGAACCCGCCGACTTCGTCCCCGACTGGGCCGACCGCCCGAGGAAGGGCAAGCACTACCCGGGAACCGAGTCCTTCCCGCTGCCCGAGTCGGACTACCCGTCCGGGGCCACCGCTGAGGCGGGCTGCCTCCCCGGCCGCCAGCCGCTCCCCGAGTGCTCCTTCACGCTGCCGCTGCTGTCGGGGATGCTGCGGGACTCCTACGGGCTGGTCGGGCGGCGGCTGGGCGTACAGGCCAACAGCGACCTCGCCGCGCTGCCGCACTACACGCAGACCAACTGGTCGCGCGGGACGGCCTCCGGGGGCGGGCTGTACCCCGTCAGCGTCTACTGGGCCTGCGGCCCCAGCGGGCCCCTGGCACCGGGCGTCTACCACTATTCCAACCAACAGCACGCCATGCAGCGGCTGTTGACCGGTGACGTGACGGGCCACGTGCGGAAGGCCGCCGGCTGCGGCGGAACCGGCCCGGACACCGACCAGTTCCTGATCCTGGGCGTCAAGTACTGGCAGAACTCCTTCAAGTACAACAGCTTCTCCTTCCACGTCGTCAGCATGGACATCGGCACCGTCCTGCAGAGCTGGCGCATGTGGGCGCGGGCCCGCGGCCTGCGGATCGAGCCGGCGATGTGGTTCGACGAGCCCCGGCTGAACAGGCTGCTGGGAACGGCGGAGGAGGAAGAGGGCGTCTTCGCCGTCGTGCCGCTGACATGGGACTCCGGCGGCTCGCGCGAGCCCGCCGGGGACGGCGGCGGGGTCCCCGGGCGTCCCGCCGCCGGCGGCACCGGTGCGGGAGAGCCGCCGTCCGTGCGCCACAGGGACGTCGAACTCTCCCGCAGGGTCCTCTCCTTCGGCATCCTGGAGCGGGTACGCGAGGCGACTGCCGCGGACCCGGAGGCCCGTCCCGCCCCCGCCGCCCTCGCCGGCGCCGAAGCGGTTCCGCTGCCGGGCACGGGGGACCCCCTGCCGCTGCCCCCTCCGCGGACGGGGCCGATGACCGTGCGGGAGGCTCTGCGCGGCCGCCGCAGCAGCTTCGGCCGCTTCGACGCCCGACGCCCCGTCAGCGCCGAGCAGCTGGGCACCGCCCTGGCGGCCTCCGCCGGGGTCACGCTGGAGACGGACGCCGAACCACCCGGCGGCAGGCGCCTGGTCAAGCTGTACGCCTTCCTCAACCACGTCGAGGGCTTCGAACCGGGCGCCTACGAGTACGACGCGGACGCCCACGCGCTGCGCCCCGTCGTACCGGGCCCGCACGGCGAGTTCCTCCAGCGCAACTACTTCCTCGCCAACTACAACCTCGAACAGAGCGGCGCGGTACTCGTCCCCACGGTCCGCACGGAGGCGGTCCTCGACGCCGTCGGCGACCGCGGATACCGCCTGTACGGAGCCACCACCGGGGCCGTCTCCCAGGCCTTCTACACCGTCTGCACGGCGCTCGGCCTCGGCTGCGGTGTCGCGCTGGGCTTCGACAACGTCTCCTACGCCGAGCGGCTGGGCCTGGAGCGCACCGGGGAGACACCGCTGCTGATCATGCTGCTCGGCCATGAGCGGTCCCGGCCCGCCGACTTCCGCCACGAGATCGCCTGACGTCGATGAGGGAGAACGCCATGACCTCCGTGATGACGGCCTGGGAACCCGGCCGGCGCTTCATGCTCCGGGTCGCGGGGCTGCCGGCCGAGTCCGTCCACGCGCTGCGCTGCCCCGGCAGCGTCGGCTGGGCCGAGCGGGTGCTGGCCGAGGAGGACCGGCTGCGCGAACGGGCGTCCGAGCTGTCCGACGTCCTGTACGCGCTGGTCACCACCACGGACACCGCCGTGCGCGGCGAAGGGGACCAGCGGCGCCGTCGCCTGCTCTCCCTGCGCCGCGAGATCTTCAACAACCGCCTGCCCGCCGACCCGGACGCCGCAGCCCGGTTCATCGCCGAGCTCGACGGGGACGCAGGCCGGCAGGTCGCCGACTGGCTCGACGAACGCCGCCGGTTCGAACAGCTGCGAGCGGAGGGGGAGGAGCTGCTCCTCTCGGACGTCGACCGCAGCCGCGCCGCCCTGCGGGAGCTGGTGGGCGAGGAGCGCCTGAGGCGGGGTCTGCTGCTCGCCTCGCCGACCCTGGCCGGGCAACTGGAGGGCTACCTGCGCAAACCGGTCACCGGCGCACGCCCCGACAAGCGGACGCGCAAGGTCGAACGCTCCCTGCTGTCCTACCTGTACCGGACGGCCTGCAAGACCAGCCCCTTCAGCACGTTCACCGGAGTGGCCACGGGGCTCTTCAGCGGCGATTCCGCGACCGGCGCGGAGCACGCGGACGGCGATGCGGCCGTGCGGCTGCCCGACGTGTGGGAGAGCCGCGCCCGGCTCAACGTGCTCGTACTCGGACGCCTCGCCGAACTCGTCCTCGCCGACCCCGCCCGCCGCGCCGACCTGCCCGTCCGCCTCGCCTCCGGCTGGGGCCGGGACGAGGACCGCGTCCGCTACGTACGCCGCTGGGTCACGGCGGGCGACGACGAGGCGACCGTCACCTTCGACGCCGTGAAGGACCGGCTCTTCTTCCTGCGCCGCAGCGGCATCCTCGACCGGCTGCTCGCCCTCTTCGAAGGCCGCGCCGAACTGCGCTACCGGGAACTCGCCGAGTGGCTCAGCAGCGAGCACGACGCACCGCCCGAGCAGTGCGAGACGTACCTGGGAGCGCTGCTGCAGCTCGGCATGATCCGCGTGCCGTGCCTGGAGACCGACGTGCACAGCCCGGACCCGCTCCGCTCCTTCCAGGAGGCACTGCGGACGCTGGGCCGCCCCTGGGCCGAGCGGATCGCGGACGGACTCGACGCCACCGCGGACGCGGTCGCCGCCTTCCCCGCGGCGGACGTCTCCCGGCGGCCCGCAATCATCCGCGAACTGCGCGAGGGACTGCACGGACTGCAGAAGCAGCTCGGCGCCGGGGAACCGAGCCTGCCGCAGACCGTCCTCTACGAGGACACGGCCGCCGGCGAGGACCTGGAGTGCCGGTGGCCGGTATGGGAAGGGCAGGTGGCCGACGACCTGCGGGCGCTGGAGGGCGCCCTGCCGGCCTTCGACCTGACGCTTCCCCAGCGGATCACCTTCAAGGGCTTCTTCCTCGCCCGGTACGGCCGCGGCGGACGGTGCGAGGACCTGCTCGGCCTGGTGCACGACTTCCACGAGGACTTCTTCGACCAGTACCTGTCCTTCACCGCGAAACGCCGCGCCTTCGACGACCGCGGCGAATACGTGCCGGAGGAGAACTGGCTGGGCCTGCCCGGAATCAAGGCCGTCGACTCCGCACGCCGCGTGTTCGTCGACCGTATGCGCAAGCTGTGGGCCGAGAGCGGCAGCGCGTCCGAACTCGTGCTGCAGCGTGCCCACCTGGAGGAGACCGCGGCCGAACTGGCCCCGGTGGCAGCCGACTTCGCACCGCAGAGCCACCATCTGCAGATCGCCGCCGGCGGCGGGGCCGGACCGCTGGCCGTGGTCAACCGCTCCTACGGCGGGCTGGCGTTCCCCTTCAGCCGGTTCACGCACCTCTACGACGCGCCCCGCGGCGGCCGCGCTCCCGCGGACTCCGCGCCCGGCCTGTCGGAGGCGCTGCGGGAGACCGCCGCGCGGGTCACCCCGCCCGGTGCGGTGCTGGCCGAGGTCACCGGCGGTCCCGTGACCAGCAACCTCAACCTGCACGGCAGGCTCACGGACTACGAGATCGTGTGCCCGGGTGAGACCTCGACCGTCCCGGAGGAGGCCCGTCTGCACCTCGACGACCTCTACGTCGAGCACGACGAGGACGCCGACCGGCTGCTGCTGCGCTCCCGCCGCCTGGACCGCGAAGTCGTCCCCGTGTACCTGGGATACCTGGTGCCGCTGGCGCTGCCCGAGATCTCGCGCACCCTGCTCCTGCTCTCCCCGTCCTCCATGTCCCGCACGGACGTGTGGGGCGGCGTGCCCGAGGCCGAGCCCCACGAGGGCGTCACGACGCGCCCCCGGGTGCGCTACGGGAGTCTCGTGCTGAGCCGGCGCAGCTGGACCACGTCCGCCGGGCGCCTCCCCGTACGCCAGCAGCCCGGCGTCTCCGACGCGGAGTGGTTCCTGGGCTGGCAGCGCTGGCGCCGCCTGCACTCCCTGCCCGCCCGGGTGTTCGCGACCGTCAGCGGCTCGGCGGACGGCCGGGGAGGCGCCGGAGCCAAGCCGAGCTGCGTCGACTTCGACAGCCCGCTCTCCCTGACCGCCTTCGAGGCGCTGGTCAGGGACGGGACCGACCGGATCGTCCTGCGGGAGATGCTCCCCACCGAGGACGGCCTGCACGTGCGTTCCTCCCGGGGCGGGCACGTCGCCGAACTCGCCGTCGAGACCTTCACCTTGAGAAGACCCGCGAAGGAAGTGCCCTGATGCCGCAGCCCCACCCCGCCACACACGAAGCGGCCGCCCCCGCGACCGCCGGCGCCCCCGCGGCCGGCCAGGGCGCCACGCCCCCCGGCGAATGGCAGCCGCTCCACGTCTTCTACGCCGCCAACCCGCAGCCCCTGCTGGTCAACTGCGTACGCCCGCTGATCGCCTCCCTGCAGGAGGACGGGCTGCTCGCCGGGCACTTCTTCCTCAACTACTGGCTGGAGGGACCGCATGTGCGCCTCCGGCTGAGGCCCGCCAGCGCGGAGGCCACGGCCGAGGTGCGCCGCCGCGCCGAGGAGGCGGTCGACGCCTTCCTGCGGTCCCGCCCGGCGCTGTACGAGGTGGACACCGGCTTCCTGAACGAGTTCTACAACGCGCTGTTCGAGATCGAGTTCCCGCAGGGCGACCGCGGCGATTTCATGGGCGAGGACGGCCGCATGAACCTGCGGCCCAACAACTCCCGCTCCTGGGAGCCCTATTCGCCGGAGTACGCCAAGTACGGCGGCCCCGCCGGTGTCGAGCTCGCCGAGTGGCACTTCGCGCACTCCAGCGACCTGGTGATCAACGCCTTCAGCACCATGAACCTCCATCTGCGCACCGTCCTGCTGGGCACCTCGGCCCAGCTCATGATGGTGATGCTCAGCTGCTTCCTCCCCGACGCCCGCAAGCAGGCCGACTACCTCGACCAGTACTACGAGTTCTGGCACCGGGCGTTCCCCGGCACGGGGTTCATCGGCTCCAAGGAGTACGACCGCAACTACGCCGAGACCGCCCCCGGCCTCCGCCGCCGCTACCGGGAGATCCGCGGGGCGGTCGCGGCGATGCGGGACGCCCGCCGGGGGGCGGCAGACGGCGCGGCAGGCGCACCGGTACGGCTTCCCGCGTTCCTCCAGGGCTGGTCGCAGCACTGCCTCGAACTGCGCAGCCGCGTGGTGTCGCTGGCGGAGAGCGGGCGGCTGGTCTTCGCCGCGCCCGAGGACGGGACGGCCCGGCCCACCACCGACCTGGCCCACGTCCTGCCGACGCTCCTCTCCCCGTACATGCATATGACCAACAACCGCCTGCACGTGACGATCAGGGACGAGGCGTACCTCGCCCACGTCCTCGGCCGGGTCCTGCGTGAGGACCTCGACGCGGAGGCGGAACCCCCCGGCCCGGCGGTGTCGCCATGACCGTCGAATCCTCCGGAACGGCCGGGCCGTCGGCGCTCCTCGCGCAGCGGCCCGCGCTCAGGCGGGACGTGCTCGTCAGCCCGCCGCTGCTGCGCGCCGCGGCAACCGTCCACCTGGTCAAGAACCCGCACACGGGGCGGTCGTTCGAGGTCGGCGAGAAGGAGCACTTCCTGATCTCCCGCCTGGACGGCGCGCACACCCTCGAACAGGTCGGGGCGGAGTACGCGCAGCACTTCGGGAAGCGGCTAGGCGAGGCCAACTGGCGGCAGCTGCTGGGACTTCTCGGCAGCCGCGGTCTCCTCGCCGGCGCTCCGGAGCCCGGCCCGGATGCCCGGCAGCCGTCACCCGCCCCGGCGGAGGCGGGCGGCATGGTCTCCGGCGGGGTGCTGCGCGGACGGGTGCGCATGGTGGCCGACGCGGAGGCGGCCACCGCCGTACTGCACCGCGGACTGCGTCCGCTGCTGCGGCCCGCCGTGCTGCTCCCGCTGCTCGCCCTCACCGTGGCCATGGAGGTTCATCTCGCGCTGCGGGTGGGCGAGTTGGGCCGCGATACCTGGTGGCTCGTGCAGCGTCCCGTGGCCCTGCTGGCGGTGTGCGTGACCATCTGGTTCAGCATCGCCCTGCACGAGCTCGCACACGGCGTGGCGGCGCGTCACCACGGCGCCGCCGTCAAGGAGATCGGCCTGCGCTGGCGCCTCCCGGTGGCGATCATGTACTGCACCGTCGGGGACTACGTGTTCCTGCGGCGCCGACGGCAGCAGCTCGCGATCGCCGGCGCGGGCGCCTTCGTCAACCTGGTCGTCCTGCTGCCGGCCGCCGCATGGTGGTTCGCGCTGCCGCCGGACGACTCTACCCGGAAGGTTCTTTCCGGACTGCTGCTGCTCGGCAGCTTCCAGGCGCTGGTGAATCTCGTTCCGCTGCCGCCTCTGGACGGCTACGCCATGCTCAGCCATGCTCTGCGGATCTCCGGCTATGCCCCGGAGAGCGGCCGGTACCTCAGGCTGCGGATGCGTGACCGAGCTGCCGCTGCCGCCTACCCGCGCCGGGCCCGCACTCTCTACACCGCTTACGCGGCCGGTTCCGCCGTCCTCGTCTGCTGCGCGCTGGCAGGGGCGGCAGCCGCCGTGCACGCCCTTCTGACCTCGTACTAGCCGCCCGACCGCCTCCGACGCCCACCGCCTCCGACCTCACGGCCTCCGACACCCACCACCTCCGAGACCCCCCGACCCCCGAGACACCGACCAGCCGCCCGACCAGCCGCCGACGACCACCTGAGAGCACCGACCCATGAGCACTGTCAGCACCGAGGGGCACGAACAGACATGACCGACGCAACGGCCGTGCCGGCCGAACGGCACGAAGCAGCAGCGCAGACCACGATCGTCATCGAGGAGATCCGCAAACGCTACGGCGACCGCGACGCCGTGGCAGGGGTCTCCCTGCAGGTGCGCCGGGGCGAGTTCTTCGGGCTGCTCGGACCCAACGGGGCGGGCAAGACCACCCTGGTGGAGATCATGGAGGGGCTGCGGGAGGCGGACTCCGGGAAGGTCACCGTCCTCGGGCAGCAGCCCTGGCCCCGGAACGTCGAACTGCTGCCGCGCATGGGCGTGCAGACCCAGTCGTCGGCGTTCTTCGTGCGGCAGACCGCTCGCGAGCATCTGACCACCGTCGCCGCCCTGTTCGGAGTGGGCCACGACGCCGCGGACAGCGCCCTGGCGGACGTCGGGCTGACGGGGCAGCGCGACGTGATGGTCGAGAACCTCTCCGGAGGCCAGCGTCAGCGGCTGGCCATCGCCTCGGCCCTCGTCCACGGGCCGGAACTGATCTTCCTGGACGAGCCCACGGCCGCCCTCGACCCGCAGGCCCGCCGGGATCTGTGGGAGGTGCTGCGCGGCCTCAAGCGCCAGGGGCGCACGATCGTCTACACCACCCACCACCTCGACGAGGCCGAAGCGCTGTGCGACCGCGTGGCCATCCTCGTCGACGGCCGCATCGCCGCGCTGGACACGCCGCACAACCTCGTCTCCTCGGCCGGCGTCCCCACCCGTCTGATGATCCCCGCCGGCCGGCTGAGCCCCGAGGAGGCGCTGGCCATCGAGGGAGTCGACAGCGCGGAACTGCAGGGCGGTTCGCTCGTCCTGGAGACACGGGTGTCGGGGCAGGTCCTCACGGCGGTCGACAAGCTCGCGGGCCTCAACGACGTACAGACGCGCACCGCGACCCTCGAGGACGTCTACCTCGAACTCACCGGCTCCCTCGCGGGCACCGGCCAGGACGGCGACAACGACACGGAGCAGCAGGCATGAGCGCGTACGCAGCACTTACGGGAGCCGGATTCCGGGCCCAGGTGAGGGACAAGGCCACTCTCTTCTTCACCTTCGCCTTCCCGCTCATCTTCCTCGTCGTCTTCGGGCTGATCTTCAGCGGTCAGGACGTGAAGGCGTCCGGGCGGCCCTACATCTCCTACATCGCCCCCGGCGTGATGTCGTGGGGCGTGGCCAACGCCGCCGTCTTCAGCGTGGCGTTCACCCTCATGCAGTGGCGCCGCGACGACCTGCTGCGGTTCATCAGGATGACGCCGACGAGGCTCCCGGCCGTCCTGGGGTCCCGCTACGTACTGGCGCTGGGCGTCGGGGTGGTGCAGGCGGTGCTCTTCGTCGGCATCGCGCTGCTGCCGCCCTTCGGGCTCGAACTCAAGAGCAGCTGGCCGCTGGCGCTTCCCGTCCTGGTCTTCGGGATCACCGCGTTCCTGACGATCGGCGTGGTGATCGGCTCGCTCGCGGACACCCCGGAGGCCGTCGCCGCCATCGCCAACTGCCTGATGGTGCCCATGGCGTTCCTCTCGGGCTCCTTCATGCCGATGGACATGCTGCCCGACTGGCTGCAGACCGGCTCCCGGATACTGCCGCTGCGCTACCTCAACGACGCGGTGTCCGCGGCCCTTTCGGGACGCGGCGACATGGGAGACATCGTGCTCGGATGCGGCGGTCTGGTCGTCTTCACCGTCATCTTCGGCGCCGTCTCACTGAAGACCTTCCGCTGGAGCAACCGGGCATGACCGCGACGGCCGCCCCCGGCGGCACCACAGCGGACGCACCGGCGGCCGGAGCCCCCGGCCCCCTGCGGGCCGCACGAGACCGGCTCCAGCGCGCCCTGGAGCAGCGCCGCGACGGCACGCCGGCGCCCCTCGTGGTGCCGCTGGGGGCGGCCGACGCCCTCAGCGGCGGCCCCGCAGCGGCCACGGGCCGCGGCGGGGCGCCCGCGGATCCCTTCGCGGATCAGCGCTCCGCCGCCACCGTCCACCTCACCGCGCAGGCGGTCCTGGTGGGCCCCTGGGGCGGCGACGGCACCGCACCCGCCTGCGGGCGCTGCCTCGCCATGCGCTGGCAGCGGCTGCGCACCCGGACCGAACGGGACGCCCTGGAGACGGGCGGCGCCGTGCGGGCCGCGGGGGAGTGGCCCGTGCTGCCGGCCCACGTCCTGGACGCCGTCCGCGCCCTCCACGAGGCCGCCGCCGGCGGCGAGTTGCGGCCCGGCGGGCAGCACTCACCCGCCGACCGCGCCCTGCCGCAGGTCTCCCGGCTCGACCTGGAGACGCTGGCGGTGCGCACCTTCCCGCTGCTCGCGGAACCCCTCTGCCCGCACTGCGGCCCGAGCGGAGCCGACAGCCCCGAAGCGGCCGCCCGGCTGCGTCCCGTCGCGCGTCCCAAACCGGACGCCGACTCCTACCGGCTGCGCCCCGCGTCCTCCTACCCGATGCCGCTCCAAGCCCTGGCCAACCCGGTGACCGGAGTGCTGGGCGCCGGCACGTGGATCAACGTCACCTCGCCGACGACGGCACCCGTGGCCGGCAGCGTCTTCATGCGCGGCTACGCGGGACTGACGGACGTCACCTGGAGCGGACAGGGCAACGGCTTCGACAGCAGCCGCGAACTCGCCTTCCTGGAAGGCCTGGAGCGGTACGCGGGCACCCACCGGCGCCGCCGCGGAGCCCTGTTGACGGCGGCCTACAGCGACATCCGCGAACAGGCTCTGGACCCGGCCGAATGCGGCCTGTACGCGCCGGAGACCTACCGCGACGACCCGATGGTCGCCCCTTTCGACCCGGACCGGGAGATCCCCTGGGTGTGGGGCTTCTCGCTGCGCGACGAGCGCCCCCTCCTGGTGCCAGCGCGCCTCGCCTACTACAGCGCGGGCCTGGCCGCCGACAACTTCGTCTTCGAGTGCTCCAATGGTTGCGCCATCGGCAGCTGCCTGGAGGAGGCCGTGCTCGGCGGACTGCTCGAACTCATCGAACGGGACGCGTTCCTGCTCGCCTGGTACGGCGGCATGCCGCTCACCGAGATCGACCTCCGCCCGGCCGGCGGCGCGGTCGCCGCGATGGCGGCACGGGCGGCGATGCAGGGCTACGACGTGCACGCCTTCGACAACCGCGTCGACCTGGCCGTCCCCGTGGTGACCGCTCTCGCCGTGCGCAGGGACGGCGGTCCCGGAAGTTTCTCCTTCGGAGCGGGGGCGAGCCTCGACCCGTGGGCCGCGCTGGAGGGCGCGCTGTCCGAAGTCCTCACCTACATCCCGCACCTGCCCCGCCAGGTGGCCGAGCGCCGGCCCGAACTGGAAGCGATGGCCGACGACTTCACGAAGGTGCTGCACCTGAAGGACCACGCGCAGCTCTACGGCCTGCCGAGGATGACCCCGCACGTGCGCACGTACCTGGAGCCTCCCCGCAAGGAGCCGGCGGAGTCGCTGTGGGAGGAGTGGGAGCGGCGGCAGCGGCCCCGCACCGGGGACCTGGCCGACGACCTCGCGCTGTGCCGGGACGAGCTCGTACGGGCGGGCCACGACGTGATCGTCGTGGACCAGACGACGCCCGAGCAGGAACGCATCGGGCTGTGCACCGTCGCCACCCTCGTCCCCGGGCTGCTGCCCATCGACTTCGGCTGGAGGCGCCAGCGGGCCCCGCTGATGCCGCGGTTGCGCACGGCGGCACGGCGGGCGGGTCTGCGCTCGGCGGACCTCACGGACGGGGAGATCCGGATGGTCCCGCATCCGTTCCCGTAACTGCCGGGTGCGCGGCGGGAGTCGGGACACCGGTGGTGTTGGGGGCAGGAGGAGCACGAGGGGCGGGAAGGGGGCTGTGCGCGCCGCTGAGCGCCTCGCACGCGCCGTGCGGCCCCCGGACGGCGAACGGCTCTCTCCGCGCGGGAGAGAGCCGTTCAAGGGCTCGGTGTTGCTCAGTCCGAGACCGTCAGGCGCTGCACGAGGTGGTGCTGGTGGTCGACGAGCAGGTCGAGGTGGACGAGCAGCTCGTCGAACCGGCGAGGACGACCTCGCTCGCGTCCGAGTAGTCGGAGATCTCGAAGGTCTCCGACTCGAGTTCCAGGATCTCGTCGGCGAGCGAGGCGAGGGAGGACTTCTCAGTCATGGGGGCTCCTTCAGTCGGCCACAGGTACCACCGGTGGCGAGGTGTGCCGCCATTCCATCCGAGGCCGCTGGCAGATGGCTCGATGTTCCGCTCACACCTCGCTGACACCTGGTGTCAGTGGACTGAGAGCACCCCGCCGC
The DNA here is from genome assembly GCF_900090125.1 of Streptomyces sp. WMMB 714. NCBI lineage: Bacteria > Bacillati > Actinomycetota > Actinomycetes > Kitasatosporales > Streptomycetaceae > Streptomyces > Streptomyces sp. WMMB 714. The sequence goes on along the minus strand of NZ_FMHJ01000001.1, from coordinate 304,600 downwards.
GGGGAGTGCTGAAAGGATGAACGCGTGAGCCGAACCGGCGCCTTCACCGGCGAGAGAGCCCCCGTCCTGCAGGGACTCCAGGACATCCTCAGGCCGCTGGTGGCCTTCTACCTCGACCTGCACAGGAACCCCGAACTCTCCGGCCGCGAGAGCCGCACCGCCTCCCGCTTCGCGGAGTGGCTGGAGCAGGAGCCGTACCGGGTGACGAGGGGCGTGGGCGGCCACGGCGTCGTCGGCGTCCTGCACAACGGCACGGGGCCCTGCGTGATGCTGCGGGCCGAACTGGACGCGCTGCCGGTGACGGAGCGCACCGGCCTGGCGTACGCCGCCGAAGGGCCCGTCATGCACGCCTGCGGCCACGATCTGCACCTGGCGGCCCTGGCCGGGGCCGCGACCCTGCTCGCCCGGTCCGCGGACAGCTGGCGCGGCACGGTGCTGATCGTGGCGCAGCCCGCGGAGGAGACCCTGGAAGGGGCGCGGGCGATGCTGGAGGACGGGCTGTACCGGCGTTTCCCGATGCCGGGCACCGTGCTCGCGCAGCACTGCGCTCCTCTGCCGGCCGGGATGGTCGCCCACGCGGACCCGGCCGGGCACGCGCCGGTCCTGGGCGGCAGCGTGACGATGGAGGTGACCGTCCGGGGGCGGGGCGGTCACGCCGGAGCCCCCCACATGGCCGTCGACCCCCTGCTGACCGCGGCGTCGGCCGTGCTGAGGCTGCAGGGCGTCGTGGCGCGCGAGACGGCGCCGGGGGAGCAGGCCGTGCTCAACGTCGGTTCGCTGCACGCCGGTTCGGGAAGCAACGTGATCCCCGACCAGGCCGTCCTCGGCGTCACGGTCCGGGCCCTCTCGGAGGCCTCCCTCGACCGGCTGGCGGAGGCGGTCGAGCGGATCGTACGGGCCGAGAGCGCGGCGTCCGGCTGCCCGGAGGAGCCGCGGATCGACGTCGTCTCCCGCTCGCCCGTCACGCTCACGGACCGCGCGGCGACGGAGGCGGTGCGCGAGGCCCACCGGGAGCTGTACGGGCCGGAGCGCGTCTCCGGCTGGCTGCCCACCCTCGCCACCGAGGACTTCCCCCTCTACGGGGACGCGGGCTCCTCGCTCCACGGGGAGGAGGGCATCGCGACGGTCTACTGGATGCTCGGCGCAGTGGGGGCGGGACAGTACGCCCGCGCCCCCGGTGAGACCGCCGCCGAGAAGCTCGCCGCCCTGCCCGCGAACCACGCGCCGGACTTCGCGCCGGACGTGCGGGCGAGCCTCCCGGCCGGGGTGACGGCCATGACCAGCGCGGCCCTGGCCCGGCTGGGGGAGCCCCCGCGCGCGGGCCGGAGCCGGTGACGCGGCCGCGCACACGGGAATCGGGGCCCCGACTGCGACGAGGCGTCGCGGGAGGCCCGTCGAGGGCGGTGGCCGGCTGCGCTCCGCACGGAACCGGTGCACGTGATCCCGTGCAGGACCGGCGCGCACGTAGCCCCGCACGGGACCGGCGCACGTAGCCCCGCACGGGACACGCGACCGGAACCGGCACACGAAACCCTCCAGGGCCCGCCTCCTGCCGGCTCACCCCGCGGTGCGGAACGGGGAGGGACGGGCGCGGAAGGGCGGGCCCTGGAGGGGGGTGCGTCCGATCCCGGCCGGACAGCGACACGGCCGGGACCGGGCCGGGGGCTCAGCGAGCCGCGCCGGCCCTCTTGCCCTTGTCGGTGACGGCGTGCCAGTCGCCGTCCTTGCCCTGGCCGTTGATGTCGCCCGGCTCCTTGTCGCCGGTGAACCAGTACAGCGGCCAGCAGTCGATGGTGAGCTGCTGGACTCCGTCGGGGCGCTTGTACGTGGTCAGGAGCTTCGGGTCGACACCGGAGATCTTGTTCTTGTCCACCGGCTTGGCGGGCTTCCAGCTCTTGAGGCACTCGCCCTTGCAGTTGGACTTCATCGGCCAGGCCGAGTCCTTGTCGAACCGGTAGAGCGTGCGGCCCTCGCCGTCGGCCAGGATCTCGCCCAGCTCGGCGTTCTTGACGGTCTTGAGCTGGTCGGCGTTCGCGCCGCTCGCCTTGTTGCCGTCGGGGGCGAGGGCGTTCCACGTCTCGCCGACGCCGTGGCCCTTCACGTCACCCGGCTTGGTGTCCTTCGCGTAGCGGTACACCGGCCAGCCGCCGAGCGTCAGCTGGAGGGAGCCGTCGGTGCGCTTGACCTTGCCGATCTGGCTCTTCTCGATGCCCTTCGTCGCCTGGGCGTCCTCGGCGGGCACGGCGGGCCAGGCCTTCGCGCAGTCACCGTCACAGTTGGACTGGGAGGGGGAGGCGGTGTCGTCGTCGAACCGGTACAGCGTCCAGCCCTTGGAGTCGGTGACGATGTCACCGAGCTTCGAATCGGCCTTCACCTTCAGCGTCTTGGCCGGGGCGTCCTTCTTGCCGGAGGCGCCGCCCTTGCCGCCGCCGTAGCCGTCGCCCACGGCCTGGTCGGCCGGCTTGATCTTCTGAGGAGGAGCGCCGCCACTGTCGGAGCCACACCCTGTCGCGAACAGAGCTACGGCGACCGCGGTCCCCACCAGAGCCACGTGACGCTGCTTCTTCATGACCGCTCCTTCAGCACTCGACTGTGACTGGCATGTGAGTGTGGTGCAGGAGCGATGCAGGCGGCGAAAAGTTGTCATGTCGCGCCAAAGCAGAAGGTTTGCGGGAGCCATCCCGCCGGGACCAGCGAAAGTGCCCCGTACGGCGGCCAGTTCGACCGAGTGCAAACGCCGCCGCACACGGCTGGGACCCTACTTCTCCACGATGCGGAGGGCGAGCGCCGGGCAGCGGCGCACGGCCCGTTGGGCCTGCTTGTGCATGTAGTCGGGGATGGCGGCGGACGCCCCGGTCGGGTAACCGTCGACGTCGAGCTCGACCATGTCGGGGACGACTCCCGCGCACAGCCCGTGTCCCTGGCACAGGGTCCAGTCGACGACGAGCCGCCTGGACTTCTGCGGGACGCCGGGCGCCGTGCGGCCGCGGTCCGAGCGGATGCCACGGATACCGCGGGCCTGCGAGACCTGCCCCTCGCCGGGGACCGAGAGCGAACTGAGGACGGGCCTGCCGCATCCCTGCCCGAGGGCGTGCAGCTCGAACTCCTCGGGGAACGCGTCGAGCGTCGACTCGACGAGGCGCGACGTGCCGTCCGGGTGGCTGCACGCGCCGCGCCCCTTCACGGCCTTGGCGCGCGCCCAGAGCGCGTCGAGAGCTTCCCGGCCGCCGCCGTCGGCGGCCCAGGCGATGGTGTCCGCGAGAGCGGGCAGCCCCAGCACGCACGGGCCGCACTGCCCGGCGGACTCCTTGGCCATCCAGCGGGCCACCAGCTCCAACTCGCCCGCCGGGCAGGTCCCTTCGGGCAGCGGGAGGACCGCGCCCGCGCCGAGGGTCGAGCCGTAGGAGTCCAGCGACTCCCGGGAGATGCGCGCCGACCAGGCGAGATCGCGCTGCAGCCACTTGCCGTGGTACCCGCCGATGAGCACGCCCTGGCCCGGGTCCATCCCGCACAGGCCCAGGATGTACGGCAGCGGCGCGCCGAACGGCGTCTCCACCACCCGCTCACCGGCCACCGTCAGCAGGACCGTGCCGGGCTCCGTCGGCAGGCCCACGTTGCGGAAGTCGAGCGCCCCGAGGCGGGCGGCGATCGCGAGCTGCGCGTACGTCTCGGTGTTCGACAGCATCGTCGGCAGGCCCGCGACACCGCTCTCGCTGGCGCGTACGCCCGTCCCGGACGGCACCACCGGCAACTGGTTGAGACCGTTGACGAGGGAGGAGGACTCACCGGTGACGAACGCCTCCGGCATCCGTGCCACACGGACGCGCGGCGCGCCCGGCCCGCGTTCGGCCACGGCGTCGCGTACGGAGCGCTCGACGTCCGGCCGCGCGACGCAGATGCTCACCTCCTCCGCCTTCAGCGCGCGTGCCACCAGCAGCGCCCCGTCGATGACGAGGTGCGGCGTGTACAGCAGCAGCGCCGTGTCCTTGAGGCAACTCGGCTCGCCCTCGCTGCCGTTCACCACGACCACCGTGCGGGCGTCCTGCCGACGGCGGGCGCTCTCGATCACGGACTGGAGCTTGCGGGCGAAGGGGAAACCCGCGCCGCCGCGGCCGCGCAGGTCGATGTTCTCGGCGAGGTCGACGACTTCCTGGAGCCGCAGTTCGGGCATCTGGCCGTGCACCGTCAGATGCCCCACGCGGTCGAGACGCCTGTGCCACGCCCCGCCGGTGCCCAGGCCGGCCAGCAGCCGCGGCGGCCCGAAGGAGGCGAGGGACGGAACCGCGTCGGCGTTGGAAGCGGACACGGGACTCGGCACGACAGAGGTCACCGTTTCTCCTTCTTGCTCGATCCCGGACGCTTGGTACGGCCCTGAGCGAGTCGCATCATCAGCACAACTGTGACTGCCGTCAAGCACAGGCCGTACCCGAGGTCCACGTAGTCGGCGACGGGACGGCCCGCGCGCAGACCGTGGATCAGTGCGGCCCCCCAGGCCAGATAAGCGCTCATGTGCAGGGCCCGCCACAGCCGCGACTGGCCCTTGCGGGCGAAGGCGCCGCGCACCGCACCGGTCACGGTGACCGCGACGAACAGGTAGCCCGCGACCGATCCCAGCCCGACGAGCACCGGCTGCGCCCCGTCGGTGAAGGGAATCGCCGCCGCCTGCACGCTCGTCGAGCCGAGTGAGATCTTCGACCAGACGTGTAGACCGAGGAAACCGAGACCGCCGACGGCCGTACCGCGGTGGATCGCCTGCGCGATCAGACGGTGATTGGGATCCAGCACGAACTGGTCCGCCGCGGCGAGACCCCACAGGACCGTGAAGGTGAGCAGCAGCAGGGACACGACTCCGGAGCCGAAGTCGATGAAAGCCCACACCCTCGCCAGCGACTGATTGCTGATCGCGAATACGAGAGCGAGTGTGGCGACCATCACAAAAGCCGTTATGCGAGGAACATAACGGGCTCCGCTGCTCTTTCGTGAAATGTCTGCTTCGAGTCGTCGCTCGGGTGCGAAGCCCTGGGGAGGGCGGGCGTCGCCTCTGCGGGCCGCTACGGGCGGCGGGGACCGGCGCTCCGTAGGCGGTACACGAACTTTTTCTCGGGGCATCGGATCTTCCGATCGCACAGTCGCCTGGTCCGACCTGACCCTCGGTCCCGCATCTGCCGTAAGTCGCAAAGCAGTTGAACGGGAAATCACCAGTGACGTTCTGGTGTGTTGCTCTCTACTTTGCGCGACCAAAATGCGGTGGTCGGGATGCAGCAGCATCTCGAAACTCCCCAACCCCTTCACAGGATTTATCGCTCTGTGACAAATTCTGGCAGTGGGATCGCCGCCGCACCTCGCTGTGTCGATGATGCCCACTCAGGGGAAGCAGGGGGACCCTCAACTCCGCAACCGGGGCGGGATACCGGTTTCGGAGGCAACCTCCGCGGGCCTGCCAGTCCCGTGCTCGGGCAGGCCCAACCCGGCAGGAACGAGGTAAAGATGAGCGACGTTCTAAACCGCATCCGATCTCGCCCTCGTGGTGAGTGGACGCGTGTTCAGAGGAAGGAGCTGCCCGCCATCGCTGACCAGGTGGTGGATGCTCTGCAGCGCAGCATACCGGCAATGTCCGCTTTTCTGCGTGAAATTGACCGCGAAGATGCGCAGTGGGCCGTCGAGCAGGCATTGCTCGCGGCTCTCGGGCAGCATGCTCAGGAAAACGAAGATTCAGGAAATTCAGGAGATACGGGAAATACGGACACGGGAACCAATGCGCAGGGCGAGAACGTCACAGCTGCGGTTCCCATCGACCGTGCCCGCCGACAGCTGTTCACAGCCCTCATGGGAGAGGAGGAGTACCCGGAAGCCCGCCTGACCGAACTGGCCCGATCCGCCAGGTGGCCGCTGCCCGAGACCGTCCGAGCCATAGCACTCGCATCCCCGAGCGAGGTGCCCCAGCTCGCGGCTGCTCTCGGCAATGCCCTGGTCAGTCCGGTCGAGAGCGAACTCTGCCTGCTGATACCCGATCCGGAGGACGACCGCGAAGCACTGGAGAACGTGCTGCGCGGTCGCACTGCTGCGATCGGTCACACCGTCCCCCTCAACGACGCGGGGTCCTCGGTGCGCTGGGCGAGGCGGCTGCTGGAACTGACACCGGCGGGCAACCCCCCGGCCGCCGGCATCGGTGCCAACAGCCAGGACGCGAAAGTCCTGTTCGTCGACGACCATCTGTCCATGCTCATGCTGCTGCAGGACGAATCGCTGGCATGTGCGCTCTCTTCCCGCTGGCTCGGCCCGCTGGCGGAACTCACGCCGAGGCAGAGCGAGCGGCTTGAGGTCACGCTGCTGGCGTGGCTGGAGAGCGGGGGAGCGCCGGAAGCAGCGAAGACGCTGCAGGTGCACCCCCAGACGGTGCGGTACAGGCTCCGCCAGATCGAGAAGCTCTTCGGTTCGGCGCTGCGTGATCCCCGCACGCGCTTCGAACTGGAGATGACCCTGCGCGGCCGGCGGCTGCTGGGGCAGATCCGGCGGCAGCGTACCCGGGCCGGTCGCAGGGCTCGTGCCGCCACCCCGGGCGTCCGCCCGCTGGGCGTCGCGCGCGAGGCCAGGGTGAACGGTCTCTGACTTCCCCCCTCGTCCGATGCCCCCTCGCATCGGAACGGACCGTCCCCCCACGTGACGACCTGAAGAACTGAAGACCACGGAGGCCCGGACACAGAATCTGTGTCCGGGCCTCCGTGGTCGTGTGCCCGGTTCTTCCGCCCCGTGCCCGGGCCCGTGAGCTGCGCCTCCGCCCGGACCCGCGCTCCCGGGCCGCCGCGTGCTCATGCCGGGTCGCGCTCACGGGCCGCCAGCCGGAGGAGCCGACCGGCAGCCCGTACGGTCCGGGCCCGGAGAGGCGTCAGCCGCGGGGCCGATTGCTCGGTGGCCCCGCGGCTGACTGGTGCTGCAGCCGGTCGCTAGTGCGTCAGCACTCGCGGCCTTCGTTGATGCAGCTGACCGCCTCGTTCATCAGGTCCTCGGGCATGACGTTGATGAAGTCGCTGTGGTCGGTGATCGGCTTGTGCAGCTGCTCCGGGAAACTGTCGACCGCGAACGGGGTGTCCGCGTTCACCAGGTTCTCGGCGGGGATGTCGTACTTGATCTTCTGCTGCAGCTGCGGGATGGCCTGGAAGCCGTCCGGGCAGGAGCCGTCCTCCTCGGCGAACGCCATGTGGTCGCGGTGGTTGCCGCTGTCGGTGTTCTGTCCGTCCCAGCAGTTCTGGAAGTTGAAGGTACGGATCATCTGGGCGCCGTCAGGGCAGATCGGGTACTTGTCCGTCAGCTGACGGTCCTCGAAGCCCTCGCAGCTCCACGACGCGTTGGCGTTCGCGTCGCCGTTCGTGAAGGACTTGGCGTCACCGGTGATGATGCGCAGGAACTTCGGCATCGCGACGACGTCGTCGTTCGTGCCCTTGATGAACTTCAGCGTGGCGCTGGCCGGCTGCAGGATCGAGCCGACGTTGAGGTCGTTCGCCCCACCGTCACCAGGCTGGGCCTCGGCACCTTCACCGCCGCCGACCTGGTCCTCTTCACCTTCACCCTGTCCGGCGTCCTGACCTTGGTCCTGGCCCTGGTCCTGTCCGGCGTCCTGACCTTGGTCCTGGCCCTGGTCCTGTCCGGCGTCCTGACCTTGGTCCTGGCCCTGGTCCTGTCCCGCGTCCTGGCCCTGGTCCTGGCCCTGGTCCTGTCCCGCGTCCTGGCCCTGGTCCTGACCCTGGTCCTGTCCGGCGTCCTGGCCCTGGTTGCCGTTGTGGACGCTGTTGGTGCTGGCCTCGTTGGCGTCGCCCTGGTTCTGCTCGCTGCCGACGGCGCCCCGCTGGTCCTCCTGCCCGTCCAGCGAACGGATCACGGGCCAGTAGTGCGTCGACTGGTCGTTCTGCTCACAGGTCGTACCTGCCGCAGCGAGAGACTCGTCGGAGGAGGCAGCGCTCGTGTCCTCGTTGCCGACGTAGTCGTGGACGTGGTGCGCGCCGTTGAGGACGCCCGGAGCGGCGATGACGTTGTCCGAGTTGAAGTGCTCGTTCTCGTTGACGCCGCACTTCGTCTCGAAGCTGCCGCCCTGGCCCGCCGCTTCCTCCTCGTTGGCGTTGGGCTCGACGGTGGTGATGTCGACGAAGTCCTCGGCGGCCGGGCCGCTGGCCTGCTGCTCGCCGCCTTCACCTCCGCCCTGCTCCTGACCGGCCTGCTCCTGCTTCATCTGGCACTGCGACATGCCGGCCATGTCTTCAGGCTGCTCGGCGCCGGCCGCCTGGAGGTCCTCGCCGATGCTGGCGATGGTCTCGGACCGCTGCTTGTTGAGCTGGCCGAGCGCCTCATTGGCGTCGGCCTCCTGGGAGTTCCACTGGCCGTACGCCTGCGCGACCTGCTGGTCCAGGGCGGCGAGCTTCTGGCCGACGGGCTCCTTGGCCTTCGCGGGCACGTCTCCGAGCGCGAGACTCACGTCAGGGCAGTCGATCGTGCTTGCCGCCAACTGGGGCTCGTCGTCCCCGCCGGCGAAGGCGCTGGCGCCGATCGCCGCCGCGCCGCCGCCACCGATCACCAGCGCTGCGACGATCGCTATGGTTTTGTTCTTCGTGCGCGAGCGTTTGTGGCTCAGTTTTCTCACAGTGAATTCACTCCACTCATTACTCGTCGTTCAGCGCCTCGTAGTCCACCAGGCCGGTCTCTTCCAAGACCTCAAGGTGATCGAGGACGGCGGCGTTGGCCCGGGTCGCCAACGACCGCACCATCGAGTTGCGGGTCTGATCGCGTACGAGACCGATGAGGCCGATGTTCTTGCCCGACGCCCGCCGGAGCCGTTCGACGAAGATGCGGTCGAACTCGGCACCGTCGGCCTGTTCCATCTCCTTCAGCCACTCTTGCTGGGGGCCGGTCGGCTGATTGGACAGAGGAAGCTTCAGCGTCTTGGCGGCCTCAATGGTCCGCTTGTCCAACTCTGTGTATCCGTCGACGAGGTGGTTGCCGGCGATCCGGACAGATTTGCGCCCGCCGCGCTCCTTGGCGGAACGTCCGGCGGGCAGCTCCCACAGTCCCGAACTTCGTACGGTGCGTATGAAGTCCCGGTCGAGTGGGGTAAGCGGCCCATATTCCGTCTTCCAGGTTCCGTCGCCGTCGTCCTGCCAGCCCGAACGGGCAAGCGCAAAGGAGCGGTTGCCGTCGAACCACTGGACAGGAAGCAGCAACGCGGCAAGCGTTGCCACAAGCGCGAGCATGATCAGCACCGTGCCGGCAGCTCGCCCCGACGCCATGGCGGAACGCATCCGCCCTCCTCTCCACATACATCTTCGAAGTGCGACGGACGTTAATGGCGTGTGTGACGATGTGGTCGAGGCTTCGTCTCGACCTGACAAGAACCGGTTGTACAGCGCTCAACACTGCTACATTGCCGACTCGGATCTGCCGCGTCCGCTTCGCCTGAGCAGAGGACGGCAGCTCAGCGTGCGTAGAGTTCTTCGATCTCCGCCGCGTATTTGCGGGTGATGGCGCCCCGCCGCAGTTTCAGTGACGGCGTGACGAGTCCGTCCTCCATGCTGAACTCGCCGGACATGATGCGGAATGCGCGGATGGACTCCGCTTTCGAGACGACCGTGTTCGCCGCCGCCACGGCCCTCTGCACCTCCCGCTCCAGTTCCTCCGCCATGTTGTAGGAGCCCGGCCTGCTGGGGCCGTACTGCTCCATCGCCGACCGCCAGTGCTGGAGCACTTCGGGGTCGAGAGTCAGCAGCGCCGCCACGTAGGGGCGGTCGTCGCCCACCACCAGCGCCTGGGAGATGAGCGGATGGGCGCGAAGCCTCGTCTCCAGCACCATGGGTGCGACGCTGCGCCCGCCGCTGGTGATGATGACGTCCTTCTTGCGGCCGGTGATGACGAGGTAACCGTCGTCGAGGTAGCCGACGTCGCCCGTGCCCAGCCAGCCGTCCTTCAGCATCTCCTCGTTGTGCGGCCGCTGCAGCGAGCCGAGGCGGCCCGTTTCCGCGTGCGCGGCCGCCGGGGCCGGTTCCCCGCCCCACGCCGCCCGTTCGGCCTGTGCGGCTTGCTCCGACTCGGCGCGGGCCTCCGCGAGGCCGGTGTAACCGGGGAAGACCATGGGGCCCCGCACCCAGACCTCCCCGTCCTCCGCGATGTGCACGGCCGCACCCGGCATGGGACGGCCCACGGTGCCGAACCGCGGCCGCCCCGGGGGCTGCGCGGTGACGGCGGCGGTGGTCTCGGTGAGCCCGTAGCCGTCGTAGACGGTGATGCCGGCGCCTGCCAGCGCAAGTCCCAGATCGCGGCTGAGCGTCGATCCGCCGGAGACGACGTTGCCCGTACGGCCCCCGAGGACGCTGCGCAACTGGCGGTAGACCAGGCGTTCGTAGACCGCGTGCCGTGTCCTCAGGCCGGTACTGGGCCCCGTCCCCTTCCCCAGCGACTGGGCCTCCACGGCCTCGGCGTAGCGGGTGGCGATGTCCATGGCCCTCTCGAAGAGGTCCCCCCTCCCCGACTGCACGGCCAGCATCCGCGCACGCGCGTAGACCTTCTCGAAGATGAGAGGGACGGCGAACAGGCAGGTGGGCCGGAACGACTGGAGCGCGGGCACCAGGTCGCGGACGGCCATCTCCGGCTGATGACCCAGCAGGAAGCCCCCGCGCACGCACAGCACCGTCACCATCAGCCCGTACACGTGCCCCACGGGCAGGAAGGCCAGGACGGCGGGCTGCTGGCCGGGCTCACCCATGAGGCCGCCCCAGCCCGCGATGAGGGTGTCGCACTCGACGCCCAGGTTCGCGTGGGTGATGGCGCAGCCCCGGGGGCGTCCCGTGGTGCCGGAGGTGTAGATGACGGCGGCCGTCATGTCCGGTCTGACGGCGACGCGGTGCCGGTGCACCTCGCTCTCGTCGACGAGGCGCCCCGCCTCGGTGAGCCATTCCACGCACCCCGCGTCCAACTGCCATATGTGACGCAGCGATTGCAGCCCCCCGCACACCGAACCCACCGTCATGGCGTGGTCCTCGTGCTCGACGACGACGGCGCACGACTCGGAGTCCGCCAGCACCCACCGCAGTTGCTCGGGGGAGGAGGTCGGGTAGATCGGCACGGCCTGCGCTCCGACGGACCACAGGGCGTAGCTGAAGACCGTCCACTCGTAGCGGGTGCGGGTCATCACGGCGACCTTGTCGCCGAACCCGACGCCCTCCGCCAGAAGCCCCTTCGCCAGGCCCATCACCTTCTCCGCGAAGGCCGCGGAGGTCATCTCGCGCCACGGGCCGGTGCTGCCGTCGGGGCTGTCACGACGGGCGAGCTGGGGCAGCCCCGGCTCACGCGCGGCCGTCTCGTAGACGGAGTCGGCCAGACCGCCGGAGCGCATGGGCTCCACGAGCGGCGGACAGCTGTAGTCACGCAACAGCGCACCGCCCCTTACCCGGTCTGCGATTCGATCACGACAGTCAGTGACTGAAGGTGAAATTACCTCGCGCCGCACCCGGCTGACTAGGGGTTTCCGAACTGGTCCTGGGCGGAATCGGGGGAGGGTGTGTGAGAGAAAATCGCCGTCCCACCTGAGGTGATGCTTCCGGATACCTGCCGGGACGGGTGCGCACACCTCGGCGGGCCGGCCCGGCGACGGCGAGTGACCGCCACGCCGCCGGGCGCCCGTCGGACACGCGGCGCGCCCCCGCCGATCGAGAAGGCCGACCGGTTCGGTGCACTCCGTCCGAACAGGGGGTAGGGAGCGGGACATCGGGAAGCGGGCGGCATGTTCGCGATCGCCGGGGTTCGAAGTCCCGCGGGCGGTTGCGTCGTCGTTCCCTGCCGGTCAGGGCGTCCGCATCGGCCGCACGAAGACGGGGCGGCACGGCTGGGCCCGGTTCACCGCGATCGAGGGGAAGCCAATGCATGACCTGCACGACTACATCGTCGTCGGCGCCGGATCGGCCGGCTGCGTCCTGGCCGCCAGGCTCTCGGAAGACCCCGGCGTCCGCGTACTGCTGGTGGAGGCAGGCCCGGCCGACGACGCCAAGGAAATCCATGTGCCCGCCGCTTTCGGGAAGTTGTTCCGCACCAAGTACGACTGGGACTACGCGACGGAGCCCGAGCCGGGGTTGGACGGGCGCCGGTGCTACCTCCCGCGGGGGCGGATGTTCGGCGGCTCGTCGTCGATGAACGCGATGATCTACATCCGGGGCAACCGGCTGGACTACGACGCCTGGGCCGCTGCCGGGGCCGAGGGATGGAGCTGGGGCGACGTCTTCCCCTACTTCTTACGGGCGGAGGACCACCACGCCGGCTCGTCGGACTGGCACGCGGCGGGCGGGCCGCTCACGGTCAGCGAGGGACGCTCGCGCAGCCCGCTCATGACCGCGTACGTGGAGGCGGCGCAGGAGGCGGGACATCCGTTCAACCCCGACTTCAACGGCCCCCGGCAGGACGGCGTCGGCTACTACGACCTCACTCAGCGGAACGGGCTGCGGTGCAGCACCGCCGACGCCTACCTGCGCCCCGCCATGGAACGGCCCAACCTCCGTGTGCTGAGCGGTGCCCTGTGCACCAGGTTGCTGTTCTCCGGGGACCGTGTCGTCGGCGTCGAGACCGACCGGGGCGGAGTCGTGGAAGAGATGCGTGCCGAGCGGGAGGTCGTCCTCACTGCGGGCGCCTACAACTCCCCTCAGCTGCTGATGCTTTCCGGTATCGGCGTCGCTTCCGAACTCGCAGCGCTCGGCATCGAGCCCCGCGTGGATCTGCCGGTCGGGGAGAACCTTCAGGACCACGCACACCTCCCCCTCATCCACCTCACCGACACCGAATCGCTGTGGACGGCGGAGACCCCGGAGAACCTGGCGCTGCTGGAGTCGGAGGGCCGCGGCCCGCTCACCTCGAACGTGGGGGAGGTCGGCGGTTTCCTGCACTCGGCTGACGGGCTGGACGCCCCGGACATCCAACTCCACGCGGTCCCGGCCCTGTTCCACGAGGAGGGCCTCGGTGTGCCCTTCGCGCACGGCTTCCACCACGGCGCGGTGCTGCTCGACGCGACCAGCCGCGGCAAGGTCTCCCTCCGGTCGACGCTTCCCAGCGCCAAGCCGCGCATCACGCACAACTACCTCGCCACGGAGGAGGACCGTGCGGCGGCGGTGCGGGCCCTGCGGCTGCTGCTCGACATCGCCGACCAGCCCAGCCTGCGGGCACACCGGCGCGGTGACTACAGCGTGCCGCGCTCGGACAGCGACGCCGACCTCCTCGACTTCGCCCGCCGCGAGTTGCACACGCTCTACCATCCGGCGGGCACCTGCTCCATGGGGCGGGTCGTGGACCACGAGTTGAACGTGCACGGCGTGGCCGGGCTGCGGGTGGCCGACGCCTCGGTCATGCCGGAACTGGTGCGTGGCAACACCAACGCACCCACGATCATGATCGCGGAGAAGGCAGCCGACCTGATCCGCGGTACCACCCCGGCGGCTCCCGCCTGATCCGCACCCGGACCGAGCCACGGCCTGACGCGCCCCAACTCCGTGCCGGGTCACAAGAGTTCGAAGCGCGGGCGGAACACGATGTCGTGGTCCGCCGTCCGTCGCCGAAGCGGTTCCCGCACCCGGTGGTCGGCGTCGTCGACCTCGACTGCGAGGTACTGCTCGGCGACGGTCACGGCCGGGCAGCTCGTCGGGCGCGCCGGCCCCTCAGAGGCGGGGGAGCGCGGGGGACTTGAGGGATGCGACGAAGACCGTCCACGCCGCCGGGCGGAAACGCAGGGCAGGACGGGCTGGGTCTTTGCTGTCGCGGACGGGGACGGCGCCGGGGATTCCATCGGCGACTTCGACGCAGTCGCCGCCACCCCCGTCGCTGTAGGTGCTCTTGCGCCATCGGGCACAGTTCACGTGACTGCCTGCGTCGCGCATGTTCCGAAATCCTCCATCGCCTCGTGGAGCAAGGCTGTTGATGCTTCGGGCGGCAGTGCTCTGGCGTGCACGAGATCGTATCGGTACGAATGCCTGGCGACCATCGCTCGTTCCTCCACCAACTGGCCCGAGTGGCCCGCCTCCAGGTAGGCCACGTCGGGTGAGTTGTCGAACGACAGCAGAGTGAGCGACCCGCCCATCGCCGAGTGGCCCCCGGCGTCGAAGGGAAGTACCTGGATTTCCACTCCCGGCGCCTCGGACACGCCGATCAGGCGGTCCAGTTGCTCGCGCATCACCGCGCCGCCTCCGACGGGCCTGCGGATGACGGCCTCGTCCAGGACGACCCAGAGCAGCGGCGGTTGAGCTCGGCGAAGAAGGCTCTGGCGGCTGATGCGCGCGGCGACCTTCTCGTCGATCTCTCTTCCCGTGCACCAGGGCTGGCCCAGCCGGAGCACTTCACGGGCGTACGCCTCCGTCTGGAGCAGGCCCGGCACGCTGTGCGCCATGTACTTGTGCATCGCAGTCGCTCTGGCCTCGTACTCCATGAACATCCGCGCCCAGTCGGGGAACGGCGTCCGGCGGACGTGGCCCCAGAGGTCGATCAAGTCACCGTCCGCGCCGAGGAGTTCGTCGAGTCTGCGGCAGACGTCCTCCGGCGGCGTCTCGTTGCCCAGCTCGAACTGCGCGATGCGGCTGTGGGCGACGGGGATCTTCTCGCCCAGCTCGCGCTGGGTCCAGCCGGCCCGGCCGCGCAGCTTGCGCAACTTCGCGCCGTACAGGGCTGCCAGGGAGGCGGACGGGTCAAGGTTCTTCGGTGCGGGCACAGTTGCTCCCCGTCTGCGTTCCGGCGGCGATCGTCACTCACGGTGATCGTAGTCTCACGCCGGGCGTCCCGTCAGGCGAACGTGAGCGGCACCCGGCCGACCCCGGATGCGGGGAGCCGTCGTCAGCGGGCCCGGCGCGACGCGAGGAGACGGGCCAGTGCCCGCAGGCCCGCGGGCTCCCACGTCGGCTGACCGCCGGGCAGACCCTCGCGTCCCGCCCTGCCGATGTCGACGAGGGACAGCGCGTGCAGCGCGGCCCAGCCCTTCGCGCGGCGAACCGTCGACTCGTCGGCGCTGCCGTAGGAGTCGAGGAAGCGCGCGGCCGAACCGTCCGGCAGGACGAGCCACGCCCCCGCGAGATCGGCGGCGGGGTCCCCGGCGCAGAGCTCCCCGAAGTCGATGACTCCGGAGAGCGTTCCTGCGGAGACGACGACGTTCGCGGGGTGCAGATCGGCGTGCAGCCACATCGGCGGACCGTCCCATTCGGCTGCCGCGACGGCTTCCTCCCACACGTCGTGCAACTCGCTGGCGCGGCCGTCGGGAACGGCGGTCGGCGCCACCTTGGCGAACCGCTCCTCGAACTGCCGGGTGAGCTTCCGGAGGGAGATGCCCCGGCCCGGGTTGGACGGTGCCTCGGCGGGGGCGGGCCGGTGGAGGGCCTTGAGGAATCCGGCCATCGCGAGGGCCGCGTCGGCGCCGCGGTGCATGGCGGCACCATCGCCCGGTTCGCCGGGGACCCACCTCGTGACGGCCCAGGACCGCGGGAACACCTCCGACGGCTCGCCCGCCCGTACAGGGGCAGGCACCGGAAGCGGCAGTCGATGCGCCAGTTCGGGCAGCCACCGCTGCTCGTGGCGGAGGCGGGAGGGCCCCGTGGTCGTGCGGGGCAGGCGGAGGGCCAGCTCGTCCCCGAGCCGCCACATCCGGTTCGCCCAGCCGCCTGCCACCAGCCGGAGCGGGAGCTGCGCGAGGTCCGGGTGCTGGGCGCGCAGAAGCGAACGCACCGACTCCTCGTCGGTGTCGGCTCCGTCCATGCGGCACGCCTCCGATCGTCGTCGCCGCCTCCGTGCTGCCGGGCGTCTCCCGTCCGCAGCCGCCGAGCACGGCGTTCCTCGGGCGTTACCCGTGGTCATCCCTGCACGAATCCTCGACGATCCCGTTGCGAAACATAGATGCAACGAAGGGTTGACCCATAGATGCAAGGCCCCTAGGTTCCGTGGCGCGGTCTTTGAATACCGGACTTCGGAATTCGCTGAACTGCCGTTCTGCCGGGAGGACTACGGGTCAGGAGGCACGGCGTCATGATCGACACCGCCCTGCGCAAGAGGTTCGAGGCCGCGCTCGGACGGGACGCCGTACTGACCGATCCGCTCCAGCTGCGGACCTACGAGTGTGACGGCCTTACCGGCTTCCGTGAAGTCCCCGCCCTGGTGCTCCTGCCCCGCACCACGGAACAGGTCGCGGCGGCGGTCACCCTCTGCGGGGAGGCGGAACTGCCCTTCGTCGCACGGGGCGCGGGAACGGGCCTCTCCGGGGGAGCGGTGCCCGTCGCGCAAGGGGTGGTCATCTCCCTCGCCCGCATGCGGCAAGTCCTGGACTTCGATCCCGACGACCGCACGATGGTCCTCCAGCCCGGCGTCACCAACGCCGAGATCTCCAAGGTGGCTGCCCCGCACGGCCTCTACTACGCGCCCGACCCGTCCAGCCAGGTGGTGTGCACGATCGGCGGCAACGTCGCGGAGAACTCCGGCGGCGCCCACTGCGTGAAGTACGGCTTCACGGTCCACCACGTCACCGCGCTGACGGTCGTGCTGCCGGACGGCTCGGTGGTGCGGCTCGGCGGGGACGGGCCGGAGACCGCCGGCCCCGATCTGCGCGGGCTGTTCATCGGCTCCGAGGGCACCCTCGGGATCGCGACGGAGATCACGGTGCGGCTGCTGCGCACGCCGCAGAGCGTGCGGACGCTCGTCGCCGACTTCCCGACCGTGGAGGCGGCGGGCGAGGCCGTGAGCGGGATCATGGCGTCCGGCATCGTGCCCGCGGCCGTGGAGATGCTCGACGCGCTCGCCATCGAGGCGAGCGAGGCCGCCGTGCACGCCGGGTACAGCCTCGACGCGACGGCCGCTCTGGTCGTCGAGCTCGACGGCATGGAGGACGAGTGCGACGAGCAGTTCGAGAGAGTCGTCGCCCTGTGCCGTCAGAAGGGCACCACGCACATCCGCATCGCCACGGACGCCGAGGAGCGGGCACGCATCTGGAAGGGCCGCAAGGCCGCCTTCGCCGCCGTGGGACGCATCAGCCCCGACTACTTCGTCCAGGACGGCGTCGTCCCGCGTACGCGGCTCGCCGAAGCGCTCAGCCGCATCGCCGCGATGTCGCGCGCCGAGGGACTGCGCGTGGCCAACGTCTTCCACGCGGGGGACGGCAACCTGCACCCACTGGTCCTCTTCGACGAGCAGGCGGGCGAGGCCGAACGGGCCGAGCGGCTGTCGAGCGAGATCGCCGAGATGTGCGTCGAGTTGGGCGGGTCGCTCAGCGGCGAGCACGGCATCGGCCTCGACAAGGCGTGCTCCATGCCGAAGATGTTCGGCGAGGAGGACCTCGAGGTGATGCGGCGGCTGCGCAGCTCCTTCGACCCCGCCGGGCTGGCCAACCCGGGGAAGGTGCTGCCCACTCCGCGGTTGTGCGGGGAGAGTCCGGGACGCTACCGGCCGCATCCGCTGGAGACGGCCGGCGTGATCGAAAGGTGGTGAGGTGAGATGGCGGACGAACCACCCGCAGCCGTACGCGAGCCGGGCGTCCCCCGGCCCTCCGGCGAGTCCGGCGGGGCGCCGGGCGCAGGTGCCCCGCGCGTACGTCCCACGAGCCTCGCCGAGGCGGCCGAAGCGCTCGGGACGGCGGCGCGTGAGAAGCAGTCGCTGCTGTTCACCGGCGCCGGGAGCGCCCTCGACTGGGGCGCGCCGGTCGGCAGGACCGACCTCGTGGTGGAGACCGGCTCGCTGGACGGGCTCGTCAGCCACGCGCCGGAGGACTGGACGGTCGGCGTGGAGGCGGGGATGCCCCTCTCCCGCCTCCAGGAGCTGCTGGCACCCGCCGGCCAGTGGCTGCCGCTCGACGCCCCGACCGAGCGCGCGGGTGCGACGCTCGGCGGCCTCCTCGCCGGAGGCGACACGGGGCCCCGGCGCCTGAAGTACGGCGGGCTCAGCGACCTCGTGATCGGCGCGACGCTCGTGCTCTCCGACGGCTCCGTGGTGCGGACGGGCGGCGACGTCATCAAGAACGTCGCCGGTTACGACCTGGCGAAGCTCATGGCGGGGTCGCTCGGCGCGTTCGGCCTGGTGGCCCGGCTCAACCTGCGGGTGCATCCGCTGCCCGAGTCGACGGCCACGGTCGCGCTGGAGACCGGCGACCCCGGGCAGGCCCTGCGGGCCGCACGTGCCGTGATGCGCTCGCCGCTCGAACCGGTCGCCGTCGAGTGGGAGGGGGAGCGTCTGCTGATCCGCTTCCACGGCACCCGGGAGAGCACGTCCGCCCGGGGCAGGCTCGCGGCCGGCCTCCCCGAGCTGGCCGGCGCCCGCGTGCTCGGCGAGGAGGACGAGCACGCCGCGTGGCAGGCACTCGCCCGTCTCGTCGCCGGCGAGGACGGCCGGACGGTGCTGCGGGCCGGAACACGCCCGTCCCGACTGCCCGCCCTGCACGCCGAGTTGACGGCCCTGACGCGGGACACGGACATGACGGCGAGGCTCGTGAGCGGCATCGCGCAGGGCGTCCACACCGTCGTGCTGAGCGGGGGAGAGGCGGCGGATCACGCCGCCTGCGTCACCGCCTGGCGAGAGGCCGTGCACGCCGCCGGCGGCTCCGTGACGCTGCGGCGCCGCCGCGCAGGCGTCGACGCGCTGGCCGCCTCCTGGGGCCCGGCCCCCTCGACGGCGCCCGTGATGCGGGCGATCAAGCGGCAGTTCGATCCCGGCGGGCTGTGCGCACCGGGCCGTTTCCATCCCTGGTTCTGAACCCTCCCTTCCCGTTTTCCTCCGACACCCCTATCTCCTCCGACCCCCGTTTCAGCTCCGACATCCGTACGCCTCCCGGCTCCGAACCGTCCCGACAAGCACCCGTACACGCCCCGGCACCCGTACACGCCCCGGCACTCGTACACCGGCCCACCCCCAGGGAGCGCCGCATGATCTCGCCGCACGGCGGAACGCCCGATCCGCAGTCCCCTCAGGGCCCGGCACAGGGCCAGGGCTTCGACGCCCACGACCCGCCCTCGCCGGACCTCATCTCGGACTGCGTGCACTGCGGCTTCTGCCTGCCCGCATGCCCCACGTACGCCCTCACCGGCGAGGAGATGAACTCGCCGCGCGGCCGGATCTACCAGATGAAGCTCATCGGCGAGGGCGAGGCGCCTCTCGACGCCGCCGCGGTGGGCCACTTCGACAACTGCCTCGGATGCATGGCCTGCGTCACGGCGTGCCCGTCCGGCGTCCAGTACGACCGGCTCATCCAGAGCGTCCGGCCGCAGATCGAGCGCAACTGGGCGCGCACGAGAGCCGACCGGGCCTTCCGCGGGCTGATCTTCCGCCTCTTCCCCTATCCGCGGCGGCTCCGCCCGGCCGCGGTGCTGGGGGCCCTCTACCAGCGGCTCGGCGTCCGGCGCCTGCTGAAGAGGACCGGTGTAACGGGCCGGCTGCCCGCCCGGCTGCGGGCCCTGGAGGCCCTCATGCCGGATGTGCCGCTGCGCTCCGCCCTCCGCCGCACCCCCGAGCGCAGCCCCGCGAGGGGACCGGCCTCCGCACCGGCCGCGCGCCGCACGGTGGGCATGGTGACCGGCTGCGTGCAGCAGGTTTTCTTCGCGCACGTCAACGAGGCGACGGTGCGGGTGCTCACGGCCGAGGGCTGCGACGTCGTGGCGCCCCGCGAGCAGGGCTGCTGCGGTGCGCTCAGCGAGCACGCCGGACGGGAGGAGGAGGCCGTCGTACGGGCCAAGCGGCTCATCGAGACCTTCGAGGACCTCGAGGTCGACGCCGTCGTCGTCAACGTGGCGGGCTGCGGTTCGGCCCTCAAGGAGTACGGGCGCCTGCTCGCGGGCGATCCCGAATTCGCGGAGCGGGCCGAGTGGTTCGCGGCCAAGGTCCGCGACATCTCCGAACTCCTCGCCGAGCTGCCGCCCCTCGCCCCGCGCCACCCCGTACCCGCCCGGCTCGCCCACCACGAGGCATGCCACCTCGCACACGCTCAGGGCGTCCGCCGGGCGCCCCGCGAAGTCCTGAGCGCCGTACCCGAGTTGGAGGTCGTCGACATCCCGGAGTCGGACATGTGCTGCGGCTCGGCGGGCGTCTACAACCTCGTGCAACCCGAATCCGCCGAAGAGCTCGGCCGCCGCAAGGCCGCCAACGTCCGCTCGACGGCGCCCGAAGCCGTGGTGACCGCCAACCCCGGCTGCCTGCTGCAGATCTCGCGGCACCTCGACTCGGAGCTGCCCGTGCTGCACCCCGTCCAGGTCGTCGACGCCTCCATACGCGGCGTCAAGCCCTGGTGAGTCGTCCCCCGAGTCCCAACTCGCCACCGGAGGCACCGTGTTCCAACCCGTACTCGACCCGCTCGGCGGCTCATTGGGGTGGTCGTCCCTCGTCGCGGCGCTGCCGCTTGCCGTCTTCTTCGTCATGCTCGGCGTCCTGCGCATCCAGGCGTGGCTCTCCGCGCTCGCCGCCCTGGCCACCTCGATAGTCGTAGCCGTCGCCGTCTACGGGATGCCCGTCGGGCAGAGCCTCAACTCCGCGGTGCTGGGTGCCCTGTTCGGCCTGTTCCCGATCATGTGGATCGTGGTCAACGCCCTGTGGGTCTACCAGATGACCGTCGACACCGGGCACTTCGAAGTGCTCCGGCGCTCCTTCGGCAAGCTGTCGGACGACCAGCGTCTGCAGGCCGTGATCGTCGCCTTCTGCTTCGGGGCGCTGCTGGAAGCCCTGGCCGGGTTCGGGGCTCCCGTGGCGATCAGCTCGGTGATGCTCATCGCGCTCGGCTTCAAACCGTTCAAGGCCGCGACGGTGGCGCTCGTGGCGAACACAGCACCCGTGGCCTTCGGCGCCATGGGCACTCCCGTCATCACCCTCTCCGAACTGACGGGCCTGCCCCTCGCGGACGTCTCCTCCACGGTCGGACGGCAGACCCCGCTGCTCGCGGCGATCGTCCCCGTGCTGCTGGTCTACCTGGTCGACGGGCGGCGCGGCGTCCGGCAGACGTGGATCCCCGCCTTCGCGTGCGGACTCGCGTTCGCGGCGGCCCAGTTCGTCACGTCCAACTACCTCTCCGTCGAACTCACCGACGTGGTCGCCGCGTTGTTCTCCGTGGGCGTGCTGGTGCTCGTCATGCGCGTGGGCCGCACGTACACGCCCGGAGGGCCCGCACCGGCGGCAGCGGACGACGGCGACGGCGGGGCCACGGCTCCCGGGGCCGGAGGCGAAGGCGGTGCCGGTGCCCCGTCGCCGGCAGCGGGCGGCGCCCGCACGGACAAGGGTGGCGGCACCACCACGGGAACCCACACCGAGGCTCAGGACAGCACCGCAGCCGCGGTGAAGGCCTACCTCCCGTACGCCGTGATCATCATCGTCTTCGCGGTCACCCAGATCCCCTCGGTGAAGACGCTCCTGGAGAAGGGCTCCGTGCTCTTCGACTGGCCGGGACTGGACGTCGCCGACCCTGTCAGCGGCGAACCGGCGGCCTCCACGGTCTTCAACTTCAACTGGCTGCCCGCGACCGGCACGATGCTGCTCCTCAGCGGAGTGCTCACCGCCCTCCTGCTGTCGATCGCGCCGGGCGTCGCCGTACGGGCCTACGGCCGGACGCTCCATCAGCTGCGCTGGGCCATCCTGACGGTCGCCACCGTGCTGGCGCTGGCCTACGTGATGAACCTGTCCGGACAGACGTCCACGATCGGCCACTTCATCGCGGGCGCGGGCGCCGCACTGGCCTTCCTCTCGCCGGTCCTGGGATGGCTGGGCGTCGCGGTCACCGGCTCCGACACCTCGGCCAACGCGCTCTTCGGCATCCTCCAGGTGACGGCCGCCAAGAACTCCGGCTACCAGCCCGAACTGCTGGCCGCCGCCAACAGTTCGGGCGGTGTCCTCGGCAAGATGCTCTCCCCGCAGAACCTCGCCATCGCCGCCGCCGCGACGGGCCTGGGCGGACGGGAGCCGGAACTGCTCCGCAAGGTCGTGGGCTGGAGCCTGGCACTGCTGCTGGTGATGTGCGTGCTGGTCTACCTTCAGTCCACGCCCGTGCTGGGGTGGATGCTGCTGTCCTGAACGGCGCCGTCCCGGCCGTCCTGCCGGCCGAGAGCCGCTGCGCGGGTGCCTCGCAGGTGCCCGCGCAGCGCCGTCCGGTAGCCGGCGACGTCACCGCGCTCCAGCAGGTCGACGAGTTCGACGTGCTGGTGGTTCGTGGCGCGCAGCCTGTCGCCGTCGTGGAAGACCGCGAAGAGCCCCATGCGCTGCTGGCGGTCCCGCAGGCCCGCGTACAGGTCGAGCAGGATCGGGTTGTCCGCGGCGGCGACGATCATCTGGTGGAAGAGCTGGTCGGCCGCCACGAACGCCTTGCCCTCGCCGGCCTCACGCAGCTTCCGCTGCTCCCGGAGCTGGTCCCGCAGCTCGCCCACCAGCTTCCCGAGCGCTGCCGCGCCCAGGGCCGCCACCTTCTCCGCCGCGAAGGACTCGATCAGCTCCCGCGTCTCCAGGACCGACTCGACCTCCTTCGCGGAGACGGGCACCACGACCGCGCCGCGCTTGGGATAGAGGCGCAGCAGCCCCTCGGCCTCCAGACGCAGGAACGCCTCGCGCACCGGTGTACGGCTGATGCCCAGGGCGTCGGCGACGGTGCCCTCGCTGATGAGCTCGCCTCCGGCGAGGATGCCCTCGAGTATCCGTTCCTTCGCGTAGTCGTAAGCGCGCTGGGACGTGGGGAGAGCCCTTCCCACCTGCGGCCTCCCGAGCATGGATGGATTCATGTGTCCAAGCGGGACATTAGATGCGGCTCCGGCGGCCTGGCAACCGGATCGGG
The DNA here is from genome assembly GCF_900090125.1 of Streptomyces sp. WMMB 714. NCBI lineage: Bacteria > Bacillati > Actinomycetota > Actinomycetes > Kitasatosporales > Streptomycetaceae > Streptomyces > Streptomyces sp. WMMB 714. The sequence continues at coordinate 281,826 of NZ_FMHJ01000001.1, read as the reverse complement.
GAGGGTGCTCGCCCGCCGCGAGGCCGCTCGTCCCGGCCGGTGTGCGCCCGCCTTCCCTGCCGCCCGTGCGGGCCCCGCGTGCGTCCGTGTACGGGCCTGCCGTCCCGCCGGACCTCCGGCTCCCGCGCCGCCGGCGCACCCGCCTGGCCGGTCCCGTCCGCGATCGGCGATGATGGACAAAGGAGCCGCAGCCGGACGCCGGCCGCTCGGACTCCCCACCCGCCCGGAAGTGCCAACGCAGGTGAGAGAGTCGGTATGCGATTTCTGAACGATCAGCGGCCCCCGTACGACCTGACGTACGACGACGTCTTCATGGTGCCCGGCCGCTCTGCCGTCGGCTCGCGGCAGGCCGTGGACCTGGCCTCCCCCGACGGCAGCGGCACGACGATCCCGCTGGTCGTCGCGAACATGACGGCCATCGCGGGGCGGCGGATGGCGGAGACAGTCGCCCGCCGCGGCGGGCTCGTCGTCATCCCCCAGGACATTCCCATCGACGTCGTCGCCGAGGTCACGGCGTGGGTCAAGCGCCGTCATCTGGTGCTGGACACCCCCATCACGCTCGCGCCCACGCAGACGGCCGCCGACGCGCTGTCCCTGCTGCCCAAGCGCGCACACGGCGCGGGGGTCGTGATCTCGGAGGGGCGGCCGGTGGGGGTCGTCACGGAGGGCGACCTGACGGGCGTGGACCGGTTCACGCAGCTGTCGGAGGTGATGTCCCGCGACCTGCTGGTCCTCAAGGCCGACGTCGACCCGAGTGAGGCCTTCGCCCAACTGGACGCCGCCCACCGCAAGCTGGCCCCCGCCGTCGACGCCGACGGCCGCCTCGCCGGCATCCTCACCAGGAAGGGCGCCCTGCGGGCCACGCTCTACACACCGGCCACCGACGCGGCCGGGCGGCTGCGCGTCGCCGCCGCCGTCGGCATCAACGGCGACGTGGCGGGCAAGGCCCGCGCGCTGCTGGACGCGGGCGTCGACACCCTCGTCGTGGACACGGCGCACGGACACCAGGAGAGCATGATCGAAGCGCTCCGGGCCGTACGGGCGCTCAAGCCCCAAGTCCCCGTCGTGGCAGGCAACATCGTCGCCGCCGACGGCGTGCGCGACCTCGTCGAGGCCGGTGCCGACATCGTCAAGGTGGGCGTCGGCCCCGGCGCGATGTGCACCACGCGGATGATGACGGGCGTGGGCCGCCCCCAGTTCTCCGCCGTGCTGGAGTGCGCCGCCGAGGCACGCAGGTTCGGCAAGTACGTCTGGGCGGACGGCGGCATCCGGCATCCGCGGGACGTCGCGATGGCGCTGGCCGCCGGAGCGTCGAACGTGATGATCGGCTCCTGGTTCGCCGGGACGTACGAGTCGCCGGGCGACCTCCAGCAGACCGCGGACGGCCGTGCGTACAAGGAGTCCTACGGGATGGCCTCCGCCCGCGCCGTACGCAACCGCACCAGCGAGGAGTCCGCGTACGACCGTGCCCGCAAGGCGCTGTTCGAGGAGGGCATCTCCACGTCGCGGATGTTCGTCGACCCCGCACGCCCGGGAGTCGAGGACGTGATCGACGCCATCGTCGCGGGACTGCGCTCCTCCTGCACCTACGCGGGAGCCGCGTCGCTCGAGGAGTTCGCGGAGAAGGCGGTCGTGGGCGTGCAGAGCGCCGCGGGATACGCGGAAGGCAAGCCGCTCCACGCCAGTTGGTGAACACCGGTCTCCGGCCCGGGCGGCTTTCGTCCTGACGCGAATCACTACTGGAGAGGACCGCACGGTGCTGCGATGGGAGCATGACGACCTACTCCCGTGACGGGCACAGAGGCAGCGGCAGCGGCGAATTCACCCCCGACGGCTGCTCGGTGGAGATGTACGCCAGGCTCCCCGAGAACGGCGAGACGGCGGTGATCGCCGCCGCCGCACCGCCCGGCGCCACCCTCCTCGAACTCGGCGCCGGAGCGGGCCGGATGACACGGCCGCTGCTGGAGCGCGGCTTCGCGGTCACCGCCGTCGACGAGTCCGAGGCGATGCTCGCGAAGATCGACGGAGCGCCGGTGGTGCACGCCGCGATCGAGGACCTCGACCTCGGCCGGCGCTTCGACGTGGTGACGCTCGCCTCCTTCCTCGTCAATACCGCCGACGCGGCCCACCGGGGGCGGCTGCTGCGGACCTGCGCCCGCCACGTCGCGCCCGGCGGGTGCGTCCTCGTCCAGCGCGAACCCGACGGCCTGCACCAGACGCTGAAAGCGGGAAGCACCTGGAGCAGAGGGGAGATGGCCGTCACCGTCCTCTCGCTGGAGCCGGTGGAGGAGAACGTCTCCAGGACGTGCATCCGCTACGACTTCGAGGACCTGCACTGGACCCAGACCTTCTTCTCGCACAACCTGAGCACGTCGCGCTTCGAGGCCGCCCTCGCCGAGGCGGGCCTCACGCTGGACGCCTACCTCACCGCGGACCGCTCGTGGGCGAAGGCCCTACCGCACTGCCCGTGAATCCGTCGCCCAGGGCCCGCGCGGGTCCGTCCCGACCGATCAGGAATCGAGAAGCCCGCCGAGCCGGCCGCGGCTAGCGTGACGGCCATGGACATCACCATTCACGCGAGCTTCCTCCCGCACGACGATCCGGACGCCTCCCTGGCCTTCTACCGCGACACCCTCGGCTTCGAGGTCCGCAACGACGTGGGATACGAGGGGATGCGCTGGATCACCGTCGGCCCCTCCGGCCAGCCCGGCACGTCCATCGTGCTGTATCCGCCGGCCGCCGACCCCGGCGTCACCGAGGACGAGCGCCGCACCATCACCGAGATGATGGCCAAGGGCACCTACGCCTCGCTCGTCCTGGCCACCCCCGACCTCGACGGAACCTTCGAGCGGGTGCAGGCCGGCAGCGCCGAAGTCGTCCAGGAGCCGACCGAGCAGCCCTACGGCGTGCGCGACTGCGCGGTCCGCGACCCCGCGGGCAACCTGCTCCGCATCCAGCAGCTGCACTGACCCCGACGGCGACGGCGGCCTTCCGCGGTGGCGGCCGCCGCCACGGCCCCGGGATCCGCCGATCCGGTCGACGGCGGACCGTTGCCGGGGCCGCGCAGGCGAAGTAGAACCAGACCTACTGCTCGAAACGGTCAGATCGCGTCAGGCGACACCGGCCACACCACAGACCGCGGGGGCGGCCCTCCCGCCTCCCGGATGGAGACACGATGAGCAAGGCCACGAGGACGGACGCACAGCCGCCGGCGGGACACGACGCCGACAGCCACGACATGATCCGCGTGCACGGCGCGCGCGAGAACAACCTCAAGGACGTCAGCATCGAGATCCCGAAACGCCGGCTGACGGTCTTCACCGGCGTCTCCGGCTCGGGCAAGAGCTCGCTGGTGTTCGGCACGATCGCCGCGGAGTCGCAGCGGCTGATCAACGAGACGTACAGCGCCTTCCTGCAGGGCTTCATGCCGACGCTGGCCCGGCCCGAGGTCGACGTACTCGACGGCCTGACGACCGCGATCATCGTCGACCAGCAGCGCATGGGAGGCGACATCCGCTCCACCGTCGGCACCGCCACCGACGCCAACGCCATGCTGCGCATCCTCTTCAGCCGCCTCGGCAAGCCGTACATCGGCTCGCCCAACGCCTTCTCCTTCAACGTCGCCTCCGTCAAGGCGAGCGGTGCCATCACCGTCGACCGCGGCGCCGACAAGTCCAAAGCCGAGAAGGTCACCTTCAGCCGCACCGGCGGCATGTGCACGCGGTGCGAAGGCCGGGGCACGGTCTCCGACATCGACCTCACCCAGCTCTACGACGACTCCAAGTCCATCGCCGAGGGAGCGTTCACGATCCCGGGCTGGAAGTCGGACAACGTCTGGACGGTCGGCCTCTACGCGCAGTCCGGTTTCCTCGACCCGGACAAGCCGATCCGCGAGTTCACCAAGAAGGAGATGCACGACTTCCTCCACCGGGGGCCGAGCAAGGTGAAGGTCAACGGCGTGAACCTCACCTACGAGGGGCTGATCCCCAAGATCCAGAAGTCCTTCCTCTCCAAGGACAAGGAGTCCCTGCAGCCGCACATCCGGGCCTTCGTGGAACGGGCCGTCACCTTCGCGGCCTGCCCGGAGTGCGGCGGCAGCCGGCTCAGCGAGGCGGCCCGCTCGTCGAAGATCAAGGGCATCAGCATCGCCGACGCCTGCGCCATGCAGATCAGCGACCTGACCGAATGGGTCCGGGGCCTCGACGAGCCCTCCATCGCGCCGCTGCTGACCACGCTGCAGCGCACGCTCGACTCGTTCGTGGAGATCGGCCTCGGCTACCTCTCCCTCGACCGGCCCTCGGGCACGCTCTCCGGCGGCGAGGCGCAGCGCGTCAAGATGATCCGCCACCTCGGCTCGTCGCTCACCGACGTCACCTACGTCTTCGACGAGCCCACCATCGGCCTGCACCCCCACGACATCCAGCGCATGAACGATCTGCTGCTGCGACTGCGCGACAAGGGCAACACCGTGCTCGTGGTGGAGCACAAGCCGGAGACGATCGCGATCGCCGACCACGTCGTCGACCTCGGCCCCGGGGCCGGTACGGAGGGCGGCACCGTCTGCTTCGAGGGCACCGTCGGGGGGCTGCGCGCGGCCGGCACCGTCACGGGCCGCCACCTCGACGACCGGGCCGTGCTGAAGCGGAACGTGCGGAAGCCCGCCGGCGCGCTGGAGATCCGCGGTGCGACGACGCACAACCTGCGCGGCGTGGACGTCGACATCCCGCTGGGGGCGCTCGTCGTGATCACCGGCGTCGCCGGCTCCGGCAAGAGTTCGCTCGTGCACGGCTCGCTGATGAAGAGGCCCGGGACGGCCGACGAGGGCGTCGTGGCGATCGACCAAGGCGCGATCCGCGGCTCGCGGCGGAGCAACCCGGCCACCTACACGGGCCTCCTCGACCCCGTCCGCAAGGCGTTCGCGAAAGCCAACGGCGTGAAGCCCGGACTCTTCAGCGCCAACTCCGAGGGTGCGTGCCCCACCTGCAACGGCGCGGGCGTCATCTACACCGACCTGGCGATGATGGCCGGCGTCGCCACCACCTGCGACGAGTGCGAGGGCAAGCGCTTCGAGGCGTCGGTCCTCACCCACCACCTCGGAGGACGCGACATCAGCGAGGTACTGGCGATGTCGGTGGCCGAGGCAGGGGAGTTCTTCGGCTCCGGCGAGGCGCGCACACCCGCGGCGCACCGCATCCTCGACCGCCTCGCCGACGTCGGGCTGGGCTACCTGCGGCTCGGACAGCCGCTCACCACGCTCTCCGGCGGCGAACGGCAGCGGCTCAAGCTGGCCACCCACATGGGAGAGAAGGGCGGCGTCTACATCCTCGACGAGCCGACGACCGGCCTCCACCTCGCCGATGTCGAGCAGCTCCTGGGGCTGCTCGACCGGCTGGTGGACTCCGGCAAGTCCGTCGTCGTCATCGAGCACCACCAGGCCGTCATGGCGCACGCCGACTGGATCATCGACCTGGGGCCCGGTGCCGGACACGACGGCGGCCGGATCGTCTTCGAGGGGACGCCCGCCGATCTGGTCGCCGCGCGCTCCACCCTCACCGGCGAACACCTCGCCGCGTACGTCGGCGGCTGAACGGAGCCGACCTCCGGCGCCACGACGGGACGGGTCCGGGCACGACGCGGGCCCGTCCACCGCCGCCCGAGCCCGCGCGGAAGTGGACGATCCGGGAGCCCGCCCGGGAGAATACGGACATGCCGCCGAACCGCCCGACACCCGAGGCCCAGCGCCTGCGCGACCTCGCGGTGCTGCGCCGCGTACGGGACCGCATCGACAGGGAGTACGCCCAGCCGCTGGACGTCGAGGCGCTCGCACGCGGCGCGCACATGTCGGCCGGCCACCTCAGCCGCCAGTTCCGGCTCGCGTACGGCGAGTCCCCGTACGGCTACCTGATGACGAGGCGGATCGAGCGCGCGATGGCGCTCCTGCGCAGGGGCGACCTCAGCGTCACCGAGGTGTGCTTCGCGGTGGGCTGCTCCTCGCTGGGCACGTTCAGCACCCGCTTCACCGAGCTCGTCGGCATGCCGCCCAGCACCTACCGGCGGGAAGCGGCGCTCGCGACGTCCGGGATGCCGTCGTGCGTGGCCAGGCAGGTGACAAGGCCGGTAAGGAACCGCCCCGCCGCGGCGGCCACCGTGACGCAGCCGGCGTGACGCGGGGCGCCCCGCCCTGTGCGAGGACGGCATAGCGGCGTCGACGGCACCGCGGCGATCCCCGAACGCGTCCGGGGATCGCCGGACGACCGTACGACCGGCACCCGCCGCCCCGGCATGCGGGGGAACGACGCCGTCACCCGGGCGGTGTTCGGCGTGTGGACGGCGGCGGGCGCTGTGGTCTACTTCGGCTACGGAATGCGCCGCTCCCGGCTGGGGAACGCCCCCGGGCCCGAGGCGCCCACAGCCAGCACGGAAGAGTGAGACGCGCACAGTGCCTCTCAGCGAACTCGACGAAGCGATCGTCCACGTCCTCGCCGAGGACGCCCGCCGCTCCTACGCGGACATCGGCGCGGCGGTCGGCCTCTCCGCTCCCGCCGTCAAACGCCGTGTGGACCGGCTGCGCGAGGAAGGCGCCATCACCGGCTTCACGGTGCGCGTGGACCCCGCGGCGCTCGGCTGGGAGACGGAGGGCTACATCGAGATGTACTGCCGCTCGAAGACTGCCCCCGAGGACATCCGGCGAGCGCTGTCCCGCTACCCGGAGGTCGCCTCCGCCTCCACCGTCACCGGTGACGCCGACGCGATGGTCCAGGTGTTCGCCGCCGACATGCGCCACTTCGAGCAGGTGCTGGAGCGCATCGCGGGGGAGGCGTTCGTGGAGCGCACGAAGTCGGTGCTGGTTCTCTCCCCCCTCCTCCGCCGCTACACGGCGGGCGCCCCACGCTGAACGCCGTCGGGGGCCTCACGCCTTCGGCACCCGTCGCACGAGCGGCGCCACCGCCGCCCGGACCCGAGGGCGTGTCCGCGTCGCATCCGTGCAACGAATCGTCGTGTGAGCGCCGATGGGCGCAACGAACAGCGTCCATATGCGCAACAGATGCGTGTTGTCCGCCGCCGGGCGGCCCCGTACCGTCGAAACGTACCCCCGCACGTCTGTACGCGCCCGGCTCCGGCCCGCGTACGCACCACCCGAGGCAGAGGTTCCATGACGTCGCTGCGCGTTGCGCTGCTCCAGGGTCCCGCCGGCGGGCCCCGGCCCGTCGACGGCAACCTTGCCGCACTCGACGACGCCGCCCGGCGCTCCGCCGCCGCGGGAGCACGGCTGCTGGTCACGCCCGAACTGTCGCTGACAGGCTACGCGTTGGGTGACGGCGTGGCCGGCGCGGCCGAGACCGCCGACGGCCCTTCGGCGCGGGCGGTCGCCGGCATCGCCTCCCGTCACGGCGTCGCGATCGTCTACGGCCACCCGGAGCGCGACGCGGACGCCGTCTACAACTCCGTCGCCCTCGTCGGCAGGGACGGCAGGACGCTCGCCCGCTACCGCAAGACCCACCTGTACGGCGGCTACGAGCGGGCCCACTACACACCCGGCGGCCGGCTCCTCGTCCAGGCGGACCTGGAGGGGGTCCGGGTGGGGCTGCTCGTCTGCTACGACGTGGAGTTCCCCGAGACGGTGCGGGCCCACGCGCTGGCCGGCACGGAACTGCTGGCCGTCCCGACCGCCCTGATGAGGCCCTACGACATCGTCCCACGGACACTCGTACCGGCACGCTCCTTTGAGAACCAGCTCTACGTCGCGTACGCCAACCGCGCGGGCCGCGAAGGGGAGTTCGACTTCGCCGGCCTGAGCTGTCTCGCCGCCCCGGACGGCTCGGTGCCCGCGCGGGCGGGCCGTGGCGAGGAACTGCTGGTCGCCGAGGTGGACACGGGCCGGCTGGCTGCCTCCCGCGAGCAGAACCCGTACCTGACCGACCGCCGTCCCGGCCTCTACGCGGCCTGACGCGCCTGCCTCCCCGCGTCCGCCCGGACCGCGCGCTCCGCCCCGCCGACCGCACCACCGCAACCCCGGCATGCCCGAACTCCCCGCCCCCTGCGCGGAGTCGGGTTGCCGTGACCCGACAGGAGAAGCACGCACGATGACGTCCACAGTGCCCACGGCCGTCCACGAGGAGCAGCAGACCGAGGCGGCCCCGGCCCGTCCGCTGACCATGTTCGGGCCCGACTTCCCCTTCGCCTACGACGACTTCCTCGCCCATCCCGCGGGCATCGGCTCCGTCCCGGCCACGGAGCTCGGCACCGAGGTGGCCGTCATCGGCGGCGGACTGTCGGGCATCGTCGCCGCCTACGAGCTGATGAAGGCCGGCCTCAAGCCCGTCGTCTACGAGGCCGACCAGATCGGCGGGCGCCTGCGCACCGCCTCGTTCGAGGGGTGCGAGGGCGAACTGACGGCGGAGATGGGCGCGATGCGCTTCCCGCCGTCCTCCACCGCCTTCCGCCACTACGTGGAGCTGACCGGCCTGGAGACGGCGCCGTTCCCCAACCCGCTGGCCCCGGACACCCCTTCGACGGTGATCGACCTCAAGGGGCAGACGCACTACGCCCGCACGCTGGAAGACCTGCCGCCCGTCTTCCACCAGGTCATGGACGCCTGGAACACCTGCCTGGAGGACGGCGCGCGCTTCTCCGAGATGCAGCGCGCGGTGAGGGAACGTGACGTGCCGCGCATCAGGGAGATCTGGTCCGGCCTCGTGGAGAAACTGGACAACCAGACCTTCTACGGGTTCCTGTGCGACTCGCCGTCCTTCTCCTCCTTCCGGCACCGCGAGATCTTCGGCCAGGTGGGCTTCGGCACGGGAGGCTGGGACACCGACTTCCCCAACTCCATCCTGGAGATCCTGCGCGTCGTCTACACCGGAGCCGACGACGACCACCGCGGCATCGTCGGCGGCAGCCAGCAACTCCCGCTCCGGCTCTGGGAGTTCGAGCCCGCCAAGCTCACCCACTGGCCGCGCGGCACATCTCTCGCCGCGCTGCACGAGGGCCGGACCCACCGGCCCGCCGTGACCCGGCTGCACCGCACCGCGGGCAACCGCGTCACCGTCACGGACGCCGACGGGGACATCCGCACCTACCGCGCGGCGATCTTCACCGCCCAGTCGTGGATGCTCCTCAGCAAGATCGACTGTGACGAGGCGCTGCTCCCCATCGACCACTGGACGGCAGTCGAACGCACCCACTACATGGAGTCCTCGAAGCTCTTCGTCCCCGTCGACCGGCCGTTCTGGCTGGACCCGGAGACCGACGGGAAGGGTGAGCCGACCGGACGCGACACCATGAGCATGACGCTCACCGACCGCATGACGCGCGGCACCTACCTGCTCGACGACGGCCCGGACCGTCCCGCCGTCATCTGCCTCTCCTACACCTGGTGCGACGACAGCCTCAAATGGCTGCCGCTGGACGCCAACCAGCGCATGGAGGTGATGCTGAAGTCGCTGGGCGAGATCTATCCGAGGACCGACATCCGCAAGCACATCACCGGCAGCCCCCTGACGATCTCCTGGGAGAACGAGCCGTACTTCATGGGCGCGTTCAAGGCCAACCTCCCCGGCCACTACCGCTACCAGCGCCGGCTGTTCACCCACTTCATGCAGGACCGCCTCCCCGCCGACAAGCGCGGCCTCTTCCTCGCGGGGGACGACATCTCCTGGACGGCCGGATGGGCCGAGGGCGCTGTGCAGACGGCGCTCAACGCGGTCTGGGGCGTCCTGCACCACCTCGGCGGCGGCACGGACCCGTCCAACCCGGGGCCGGGCGACGTCTACGACGAGATCGCGCCGGTGGAGCTGCCGGAGGACTGAGCGGCCGCTCCCCGCAGCGCACGCCCCCGCCGGTACGCAGCCCCGCCGGAAATCCGATTCCCGGCGGGGAGGCGCGCGTGCGAGGGTCTCCCCGTGACCGCTTCCCGACGTGACCTGCTGCGCTTCCAGTTCGACCTGACGTGGTCGCTCTTCGAATACCACCTGGAGCGCCTGACTCCCGCCGACTTCCTGTGGGAGCCGGCTGCCCACTGCTGGACGGTGCGCTGCGACGACGCGGGCGCCTGGGTGCCGGACTGGGCGGACAGCGAACCGGACCCCGTCCCCGTTCCCACCGTCGCCTGGCTCTCCTGGCACATCGGCTGGTGGTGGGGCGTGACCGCCGACCATGCGCGCGGCCGGACACCCCGGGAGCGCACGGAGATCGTCTGGCCGGGCGCGGGGGAGCCGGCCGTCGAATGGCTGCGCGGCATGCACGCGGAATGGCTGTCCGTGCTGGAGGGGTTCACCGAGGCCGACCTTGACGCCCCGGCCCCCTTCCCCTGGCCCGGGGGCTCCGGCCGCACCATGGCGGACACGGCGGGCTGGGTGAACGCCGAGCTGATGAAGAACGTCGCGGAGATCGGCCAGTTGCGGCTGCTGCGGATCGCGTCCGCCGGAGCCCGGCAGGAGTGAGAGGCAGGCAGAGCGGGCCCGGGCCCCGCTTCCGTCAGGCCCGGGCCCGCTCCGTCACATCCCCGCTGCGCGGACCGCCTCGTACAACTCCCGTCCCGACGCCAGGAGTTCGTCCACGTCCCGTGACGAGCCCTGCAGGTCCAGGATCGCCTCGTCCACCCCGGCCGCGACGCCCTCGGCGAGATCCTCCACGATCTGCTCGACGCTGCCCTGATGCCGTCGCCGGTCCCCGCCGAGCGGCTGCGGCGTCACCTGGAGACTGCACCGCTGGACGACCGTCAGCGAATCCGGGTCCCGCCCGTGGCGCTCGGCCCGTTCGCGCAGCTCGGCCCTGGTGCGGGCCACCACGTCGAGGGGCGTCAGCGAAGGCAGCCATCCGTCCGCGCGGCGCGCGATCCGGTCCAGTGTGCGGGAGTTGCTCGCGGCCAGCAGTACGGGGACGCGGCCCCGCGGCGGCTTCGGCCCCACGTCGGACGGGGCGAGCCGGGTGCGGACGCCCTCGTACGCGGAGGTGCCCTCGCTCCACACCGTTTCGCACACGTCCAGCAGCTCGTCCAGAAGGGCGCCCCGCCGGGCGAAGTCAGCTCCCGCCGCGGCGTACTCGTCCCGCGACCAGCCCGTACCCAGCCCGGCGGTCAGACGGCCGCCGCTCGCGGCGTCCAGCGAGCCGAGCGCGCGGGCCAGGTCGAACGGCTGGTGCAGCGGCCCCACCAGGACGGACGTGCCCAGACGGACCCGTTCGGTCACGGCCGCGGCGAGCGTGAGGGTGACCACCGCGTCCGCGACGTGCCGGAAGCCCTCCGGCCACGGACGGCCGGCCACCCCGTACATGCCGTCGACGGGATCCTCGGGCACCAGAGTGCGTTCGAAGACCCACACGCTGTCGTATCCGCACTCCTCGGCGGCCCGTGCCGCGGCGGTCACGTCACAGCTCGGGTCGAACTTCTTCATCTGCGGCAGACCAAGCCCCAGGCGCAGTGTCATGATTCCTCCCACGCCCCTTCTGCCCCGCAAGCGGTCCCGGGCAACTCGCCTGACCGGACCAGTACGCGGAGCGCGCCGTCACAGGCGGGCACGCCGGCGCGCAGCGTCACCGCGCGCGCTCCGCCCGGTCGCGGCGTCCGCAGCGGGGGAGAGGCGGCAGCGGCGTCAGGAGGCACCGGCCGGCCATGCCGACGCTCTCGTCCAGCCGCTGCGCGAAGTCGGCGGCCAGCTCCGGCAGTCCGCGCAGACCCCACAGGGCCCGGAACGCCGCCCATGCTCCGCTCCTCGCCATCTCCAGACTCCACGAACCCACCAGGTGGGTGAGGGGATCGGCCACGTCCAGCAGGTCGGGGCCCGGCATCAGCTCCTCCCGGATCCGCTCCTCCAGCCCTGTCAGCAGGTCGCCGATCCGCTCGAAGTCGCTCTCCAGGGCGTCCGGTTCGCAGCCCCGCGCCTCGCAGGTCTCCAGCAGCGCGAGCGGCAGGTCGTGGCCGATGTGGGCGTTGATGCCGGCGGTGGCGAATTGCAGCGCGTGCACGGACGGATGGCGGCGGAAGTGGAAGAGCGGACGCCAGCAGGACGGTGTGCGGCTGCCGCGGCGGGACGCCTCGACGGCGTCGAGGTAGCGTCCCGCGAAGCGTGCGCCGAGCTCCTCTGCGCCGGCAGGGTCCGTGAACCAGCCCGTCGCCAGGCGCCGTTGCAGCTCCCGGGTGACCGACAGGTAGACGCGGTTGAAGACGGCCACCCCGTCCCCGGCGGGAAGGCCGGACCCGATGCGGTGCATGCGGCGCAGGACGGATGCGACCGAACGGCCCGCGGGCTCAAGCTGTTCGGCGGGGAAGGACCCGGCATTTCCCGGTCGCGGCGCGCGCCCCGACGCCCGGGCCGGGCCCGCTCCGGAAGGCCACCGCAGCTCCCCGCCGGAGGCCGGCCCCGGTGGCTGCTGATCGGTTGAGGTCATGGACGGCAGCGTGGCAGCCATCGGGGCGTGCCGTGGCGGACCAGCCCGCACAGCGCCCGTATGGGGGACACGCGTCTGCCGAAGTCGACCCGCCAGGTGGAGATTCCCTCCCGGAAGACGGTCCGCCCGCGCGGGAGCCGAAGGGGAACGTGACCTCCACACACGGGGTTCGGGGCGCCACCGCAGACCGATGTCGTCCCGGTGCGGAGGGCGGGCGGGATGGACGGTGTTCCACGTGACGGAGAGGTCGTCCGGCTTCTGGTGGTTGATCTCGACCTGCTCGCCGTCGAAGCCGAACAGCACCGGGCAGTCGCGGAACCACGCGGAGCGCACGTGCTGCTCGTAGGCTCCCTGCCTGCCTGCCCGCAGCGCTTGCGCCACGCGTGGGAGCGGAACCCCTGGGTCAGGAGGACGCGGCCCCCGGACCGGCGGGAGTGCTGCTCCCCGAGTCGGCCGGCTGCGCTTCCGCCTCCCGCGCCGCGTCATGTTCGGCCGGCTTCCCCGCCGGGCCCGCCGCCGCGGGCTTCGCGTCGCTGCGCAGCACGCCCGCCCCGAAGACCAGCCCCAGCAGCAGCACCGTGACCATCCCGAACGACACCGTCAGCGACGTGGCTTCGGCGATCCAGCCGACGGCAGCCGGAGCCGCCAGGCCCGACGCGTACGCCAAGGTGGCCACCCCCGCGATCGCCTGCCCCTGCGATCCGGTGCCCGAGTGGCCCGCGGCGGCGAAGCACAGCGGCACAACGACCGCGATGCCGACGCCGATCAGGGCGAAGCCCGCGACGGCCGGTCCGGGGGACCCCGCGGCGACGACCAGCGCGCTGCCGAGCGCGGCCACCAGCCCGCCGGCCCGTACGGTGCGGACCGGCCCCAGACGCCTGACCACGGCGTCGCCTGCGAGCCGTGCCACCGCCATCGTGGAGGCGAACGCGGTGAACGCCCCCGCCGCGAGCGCGGGATCGGCCTGAGTGACGTCCCGCAGGTAGATGCCCGACCAGTCCATGGAGGCTCCCTCGGCGAAGATCGCGCAGAAGCCGATGACGCCGATCGGCAGGACCGCACGCGGAGGGAGCGCGAAACGCGGCGGCTCCTCGCCGGCCTCCCCGCCGGGCGCGGACCCCTCCGCCGGTACGTCCAGCGCCCAGCGGCTCGCGACGACCGCCGCGGCCGCCGCGACCGGTGCGACCAGAGCCAGATGGACCCTGCCGTCGAGGCCCGTGTGCGCGGCCAGCGCGCCGCCGGCACCGCCGATCAGCGTGCCCACGCTCCACACCCCGTGCAGTCCGGACATCACCGACCTGCCGTACCGCTCCTCGATCCGCACCCCGTGCTCGTTCATGGCGACGTCCATCAGGCCGAGCCCGCACCCGTAGACGAAGAGGGCCAGGCAGAGCCACACCAGGGCCGGGGAGAGCGCCGGCAGCGCGAGGCCCGCGCAGCACATCAGCGACAGCCAGCCCAGCAGCGGACGGGGGCTGTAGCGGTGGGCGAGACGGGCCGAGAGCGACATCGCGGCCGAGGCGCCGACGGTCAGGAAGACCAGCGCTATGCCCAGCCAGCCGGGGGTGAGGTGCAGATGCTCCCGGATCCAGGGGATGGCCGTGGCGAAGCTGCCGCTGGCCACTCCGTGCGAGGCGAAGACGACGGAGATCGCGAGCCGGGCCCGGCGGGTGGCTGCGTCGGGGGTGGTCTGCTGCATGTGCGGCGTCCTCCGGCCTGGGTTCCCTTGTCCGCGCGAGCGCCATGACGTGCACTTTCCGCAGCGTCGCGCGTGCGGCACGCCCGTTCGCCCCGGCCGTGGCCCACGCGATCCGGGCCACTGTACGGGGGAGCGCGGCGAGCTCGGCAAGGGGATTCCACGCCTCTTCGGGACGGGCCGCGAGCGCCGGCGGACGTGGCCCGTCCCGCCGGACTGACGGCGCACGCGCCCGGCTCATGCGGACACCGTCTGTGAGTGAGCCCACAGCGGGCGGGAGCGTGCGCCACCTCGGTCCGTGGCAGACTGGACGCGTACCAGTGACGTCAGCGCACTCCGGGGTCGGTGAAAGTCCGAACCGGCGGTTACAGTCCGCGACCCGGTCGCAGCCAGCGACCGGTTGACCAGGTGAAACTCCTGGACCGACGGTTAAAGTCCGGATGGGAGGCAGTGCGCGGCGGGCCGAGACGGTACACCGCCGAATCCGGTCCTTCCCCGCGTTCCGCTTCGCGGAGAGGCCGGCTCCACGGGAGGCCGGCGGTGCAGCCGGCTCACAGGTCCGCAGACATCCCACATGCCCCGGAGTCCGTGCCCTAGAGGCAGGAGAGACCCGGTGGCCACCGACGCCGCAGGCTCAGCACCGTCCGCCGAACCGGCCGAGCGAGCCGCCATGCGCCGCGCAGTCGCACTCGCCTCCCGCGGCCTGGGATCGACCAGCCCGAATCCCGTCGTCGGCTGCGTCGTGCTGAACTCCGCGGGCCACCCCGTCGGCGAAGGCTGGCACCAGCGGGCCGGAGGTCCGCACGCCGAGGTGCACGCGCTGGCCGAGGCAGGGGACGACGCCAGGGGCGGCACCGCCGTCGTCACCCTCGAACCGTGCGACCACACCGGACGCACGGGTCCCTGTTCCCGGGCCCTCATCGACGCCGGGATCGCCCGCGTCCTCTACGCCGTCGCCGACCCCGGCACCAACGGAGGCGAACGCACCCTGGCCGCGGCGGGCGTCGACGTCGAACGCGGCCTGCTCGCCGACGAGGCGGCGGCCGTCAACGCCGCCTGGCTCACCGCGGTGCGGCTCCAACGCCCGTACGTCGTCTGGAAGTACGCCGCCACTCTCGACGGCCGCGCCGCCGCCGCCGACGGCTCCAGCCGCTGGATCACCTCCGACGCGGCACGCGCCGACGTCCACCGCCTCCGGGCCCGTACCGACGCCGTGATCGTCGGCTCCGGGACCGCCCGCGCCGACGATCCGCACCTGGCCGTGCGCGGCGTCCCCGGCGCCGTGCAGCCGCTGCGCGTCGTGATCGACACCGCCGGCACCGCCGTACGGCCCGGCGCCCGCGTCCTCGACGGGACGGCGCCCACGCTGATCGCCGTCGCGCAGGACGCGGCGGCCCCCGAACTCGGCGGCGCCGCCGAGGTGTTGCGGCTGCCCCGGTCGAAGGGCCGCCGTCCCGGCGTGGACTTGCCGGCGCTGCTGAACGAGCTCTACGGGCGGGGGGTGCGCTCGGTGCTGCTGGAGGGCGGCCCGACGCTCGCGGGCGCGTTCGTCGGAGAGGGGCTCGTCGACGAGGTCATCGGCTACGTCGCCCCCGTGCTGCTGGGTTCCGGGCCCGCCGTGCTCGGCGACGCCGGAATCGCTGCCATCGCGCAGGCGTTGCGGCTGCAGATGACCGAATCCGTGCGCGTCGGCCCGGACCTGCGCATCACAGCGGTCGCCGCCGGGTCCGCCCGCGCCAGGGCCTCCGCCGCATCACCCGTCACCGCTTCCACCGCTGCCACCGAGGAGTCCTGAGTGTTCACCGGAATCGTCGAAGAACTGGGCGAGGTCGTCGCCGTCGAGGAGCTGCCGGGCGCGGCGCGCATCCGTCTGCGCGGTCCCCTCGTGACCGAGGGCGTACGGCACGGAGAGTCGATCGCCGTCAACGGCGTCTGCCTCACCGTCGTCGAGACCGCCGACGGCGAGTTCACCGCGGACGTCATCGGCGAGACGCTGGAACGCTCCTGCCTGGGGGCGCTGCGGGCCGGGTCCCGCGTCAACCTGGAGCGCCCCATGGCGCTGGGCGGACGTCTCGACGGCCACCTCGTCCAGGGGCACGTCGACGGCACCGGGACGATCACCGAGCGCACGGAGCAGGGCGACGTGGCCGTCCGGATCCCCCCGGAGCTGGCCAGGTACGTCGTGGAGAAGGGCTCCATCACCGTCGACGGCGTCAGCCTCACCGTCGTCGAGGCGGGCGACGAGCACTTCACCGTCAGCCTGATCCCCACGACGCTCGAGGCCACGACGCTGGGCGTGAAACAGGCGGGGGACCCGGTCAACCTCGAGGTCGACGTCCTCGCGAAGTACGTCGAGCGGCTGATGAGCCACGGCGGGGGCGCGCACACCGCGCGCGGCGGCGCGGGCGGAGCCGGGGAGGCCGGGCAGGACGCCACGCGCCCGAGGGAGACCGTCCGATGAGCGCTCTCGGCTGGCTCAACGACGAGGCGTTCACGGCGTTCGGGCAGCACGTCATCTACTCCGACGTCATCGGCAACTCCATAGGTCTCGCCGCGCTCGCCCTGGGCTGGCGTCGCTCCATCCTCACCTGGCCCGTGCAGGTGCTCTCCGGAGTGGTGCTCGTCGGCGCCTACTACTCGGCGCAGCTCGCGGGAGGAGTCGGCAAGCAGCTCCTGGTCGTGCTGGTGGCGCTGTGGGGCTGGCGGCAGTGGCGGAGCGGCAAGCGGGACACGCAGGACGGAGCGGTGGCGGTGCGCTTCGCGACCGCACGGGAGCGCGCCGTGCTCCTCGCCGGCACCGTCCTGGGCACTCTCGCGCTCGGCGGGCTCTTCACCCTCGTCCCGTCGCTGTCGTGGAGCCCGTGGCCGGACGCGTACATCTTCGTCGGCACCCTCGCCGCGATGACCGCGCAGGCGCGGGGCCTGGTGGAGTTCTGGTTCGCCTGGCTGCTGGTCGACATCGTCGGCGTGCCCCTGGCGTTCAGCAGCGGTCTCGCCTTCTCCGGCCTCGTGTACGTCGTCTACCTCGTCCTCGTGCTGTGGGGCCTGCGCAGCTGGTGGCTGCGGACGCGCCGCGCGGACGGGGCGGGAAGCGCCGGGGGCCGGGGGCCGGACCGCCGGACGGCCCCGGAGGGAGCACTGCCGTGAGCCGCACAGCAACCGCACCGAACGGCACCACCGGCCCGAACGGGTCCCATCGAGGAGTCGCAGCCATGAGCGTGAGCACCACCCCCGGCCTGCCCGCTGCCCACCCCGCCGGCGACGGCGAGCGCGGCGGTGAGGAGTTCGGACTGGACCCCGTCGAACGCGCGATAGCGGACATCGCCCTCGGGCGTCCCGTGGTGGTCGTCGACGACGCGGACCGCGAGAACGAGGGCGACCTCGTCGTCGCGGCCGAGCGGATCACCCCCGAGATCGTCGCCTTCATGATGAGCGAGTGCAGGGGCCTGATCTGCACCCCCATGGAGGCCGCCGACGTCGGCCGTCTGGAGCTGCCGCAGATGGTCGAGGAGAACTCCGAGGCCATGGGCACCGCCTTCACCGTCTCCGTCGACGCGTCCGCGCACCACGGCGTCACCACCGGCATCTCGGCCGCCGACCGCGCGACCACGATCCGCCTCCTCGCGGAGGCGGGGTCCGCGCCGGGCGACTTCGTACGTCCCGGGCACGTGTTCCCGCTGCGCGCCAAGCCCGGCGGCGTGCTGGCGCGGCCCGGCCACACCGAAGCCGGCGTGGACCTGGCCCGGCTCGCCGGGCTGCGGCCCGCCGCCGCGATCGTCGAGATCGCGGGCGAGGACGGCGCCATGCTGCGGCTGCCCGAGCTGATCCCGTTCGCGCGCAAGCACGGTCTCGCGATCATCTCCATCGAGGATCTCGCCGCCTACCGCAGGACGTCCGAACCGACCGTCCGGCGGGAGGCCGTCACACGGCTCCCCACGCGGTTCGGCGAGTTCCAGGCGTACGGCTACCGCTCCGCCCTCGACGGTGTCGAGCACATCGCCCTCGTCGCCGGGGACCTGGCGGAGCAGGACGGCCAGGACGTACTCGCACGCGTCCACTCCGAGTGCCTGACCGGCGACGTCTTCGGATCGCTGCGCTGCGACTGCGGCACGCAGCTGCAGGAGTCGCTGCGGCGCGTGCAGGAGGAGGGCAGGGGAGTCGTGGTCTACCTGCGCGGACACGAGGGCCGGGGGATCGGGCTGCTGTCCAAGCTGCGCGCCTACGAACTCCAGGAGCACGGCCGCGACACCCTCGACGCCAACCTCGAACTGGGACTGCCCGCGGACGCACGTGACTACGCCGCGGCCGCCCAGATCCTCGGCGACCTCGGCGTGCGGTCCCTGCGGCTGATGACCAACAACCCGGAGAAGGCCGAGGCGCTCACGCGGTACGGGCTGCGGGTCGCCGAGCGGGTCGCCATGCCCGTCGAGGCCGGCGAGCACAACCTGCGGTACCTGCGCACCAAGCGCGACCGCATGGGGCACGATCTGCCGTGGCTCGAGGCGGACCCCGCCTCGCCCTGCGGCAGCCAGTGACCTCCCCACGCGCCGCGCGCCACGAGGACCGTTTCCACCCACCTACACCGACACCCACCGACACCGACACCCACCGGCCGGACCCGCCGGCCCGGGACACCGATGCGAGGAGCAACGTGAGCGGCAAGGGAGCCCCCGAACTGTCCGTGAAGAACTGCGGCGACCTGCGCGTGGCGGTCATCGCCGCGCAGTGGCACCAGCAGGTCATGGACGGGCTCGTCGACGGATCGCTGCGCGCCCTGCGCGAGCTGGGCATCGACGAGCCGACGCTGCTGCGCGTCCCCGGCAGCTGGGAGCTGCCCGTCGTGGCCAAGGTCCTCGCGGGCCGCGGCTACGACGCGATCGTGGCCCTCGGCGTCGTCGTCCGCGGCGGGACACCGCACTTCGAGTACGTCTGCCAGGGCGTGACCCAGGGCCTGACGCAGGTGTCCGCCGACACCGGCGTCCCCGTCGGCTTCGGCGTCCTGACCTGCGACACCGAGGAGCAGGCCCTGGACCGGGCGGGCCTCGAAGGGTCGTCGGAGGACAAGGGACACGAGGCCGTCACGGCCGCCGTCGCCACGGCGGCCGTGCTGCGCACCGTGTCCGAACCCTGGCGTTAGGAGCGCCGGGGCCTGCACGTAGAGTTGAGGACACCATGGCGAACAAGACCTTCGAGGAGCTCTTCGCCGAGCTCCGGCACAAAGCCGCCACCGGCGACCCCATCACCTCCCGTACCGCGGAACTGACCGCCCAGGGCGTGCACAGCATCGGCAAGAAGATCGTCGAGGAGGCCGCCGAGGTGTGGATGGCGGCCGAGTACGAGGGGGAGGAGCGAACCGCTGAGGAGATCTCGCAGCTGCTCTACCACGTGCAGGTGATGATGATCGCCCGGAACGTCTCCCTCGAGGACGTATACGCTCATCTCTGAGCGCCGGCGCGTACGCCCGTCGCCGCACTCCGCCGGCCGCGCCCGCACAGCCCGACGCCGGCCCGGCCCACCGGAGGCCCGTCTCCTCCCTCCGGCACCGAACCCACGACCTCGCTCGCACACAGCACCTCACGCAAAGGAACCTCGCACCATGCTGCGCATCGCCGTCCCCAACAAGGGTTCACTGTCGGAGCCTGCGTCGGAGATGCTCCAGGAGGCCGGGTACAAGCAGCGCAAGGACCGCCGTGAACTGGTGCTCGCCGACACGGAGAACGACGTCGAGTTCTTCTTCCTGCGGCCCCGGGACATCGCGGTCTACGTCGGCTCGGGCAAGCTCGACATCGGCATCACCGGACGCGACCTGCTCCTGGACTCCGGCGCCCGGGCCGAGGAGATCCTCCAACTCGGCTTCGCGGGCTCCACCTTCCGCTACGCGACGCGTCCGGGGACGGCGAAGAGCGTGACCGACTTCGGCGGCATGACGGTCGCCACGTCCTTCTCCGGCCTGGTCACCAAGCACCTCGCCGACCACGGCGTCGACGCCTCCGTCGTCCACCTCGACGGCGCCGTGGAGACGGCCATCCAGCTCGGAGTGGCGGAGGTCATCGCCGACGTCGTGGAGACCGGAACGACCTTGCGCAACGCGGGTCTTGAGATCATCAGCGAGCCGATCCTGCGCTCCGAGGCCGTCGTCGTGCGGGGGACCGGGGCGCCTGACGACGACCCGAAGGTGCGGCAGTTCCTCCGCCGCATGCAGGGCGTCCTCGTCGCCCGCCGCTACGTGATGATGGACTACGACATCCGCGCCGAGCACCTGGAGCAGGCCGTCGCCCTGACCCCGGGCCTGGAGTCGCCCACCGTCTCGCCGCTGCACGACCAGGGCTGGGTCGCCGTGCGGTCCATGGTCCGCACGAATGAGGCGCAGCGCATCATGGACGACCTGTACGACCTGGGCGCCCGGG
This sequence comes from Streptomyces sp. WMMB 714, assembly GCF_900090125.1. NCBI lineage: Bacteria > Bacillati > Actinomycetota > Actinomycetes > Kitasatosporales > Streptomycetaceae > Streptomyces > Streptomyces sp. WMMB 714. The sequence goes on along the minus strand of NZ_FMHJ01000001.1, from coordinate 261,336 downwards.
CGATCCTCACCACCGGCATCCACGCCTGCCGCCTGTAGTGCGTGCGAACCAGCCAGGAGCCCCGCGCATGACCGAACTGCCCGAGCTGCCCGTCACGTTCCGCCCCACGCGCACACGCGCCGTCCTCCTCGCCGTGGGCGTCGTGCAGTGCTCCGTGCTCGTCGCGATCGCCCTCCTCCTGCCGTCGGCGACGACGGCGCCGGGGGAGCGGGTCAGCTTCATCGCGACCGGACTCCTCTTCCTGGGCGTGCTCCTGCTTCTCGCGCGCCCCCGCGTCACCGCGGACGACAAGGGAGTGACCGTCGTCAACCTGACGACCACGAGGCGTCTCGAATGGGCGGAAGTGCTGGCCGTGCGGCTCCGTGCCGGCGACCCGTGGGTCGCCCTCGACCTCGCCGACGGCACCAGCCTTCCCGCGATGGGGATCCAGCCGGGCATCGCGAAGCAGCAGGCGATCAGCGACGCCGCCGCACTGCGCGCCCTGGCGCTCGAGCACGGCTCAGGAGACCCCGTGCGCTGACCCCGGGCCGGGCCGGGCGCTCCGCTCCGGGCCGGACGCCCGGTGGACGGGGAGCGGCCCCGTGCACCCGTCAGCGCCTCGTGCCGTCCTCTCCGTTCCCCCGGGCAGAACCGATTCGCCCGGTCGTCGCCCCTGCCGCGGCCCGCACGAAGGTGATTACTCTGGTCGGGGCGGCGATCCGAGAAGTGACCCACTCGGCCGCGGCCCGCTCTGACCCCCTACCCGAGGAGTGACCACCGTCAGCGATGGACGGATCGTCCTGTAGTACCTGCGCTGTGCCTGCCCTGCCCATCAGGGGAGCCACAGCATGACCCTCCCGCTCGTACTTCTCGCCGCAGCCTTCCTGCTGATCCTGGCCAACGGCTTCTTCGTCGCTGCCGAGTTCGGCCTCGTCACCGTGGAACGCCCGGAAGCCGAACGTGCCGCCGCCGAAGGCGACCGCAGGGCCCGCGCCGTGACCGCCGCCCTGCGTGAGCTGTCCTTCCAGCTCTCCGGGACCCAACTCGGCATCACCCTCACGTCGCTGGTCGTCGGCATGCTCTCCGAACCCGCCCTCGCACGCCTCCTGGGCCCTCCGCTGGCGGCCTCCGGGCTTCCCGCCGGGCTGGTCCCCGGAATCGCCGTCATGATCGGCATGCTGCTCGCCTCCGCGCTGCAGATGGTGGTCGGCGAACTGGTCCCCAAGAACTGGGCCGTCTCCCGTCCGATGCAGGTCGCACGCTTCGTCGCACGCCCCCAGCGGCTCTTCTCCGCCGCGTTCCGGCCGCTGATCACCCTGCTCAACGCCGTCGCCAACCGCATCGTCCGGGTGTTCGGCGTGCAGCCCGCCGAGGAGCTGGCGTCGGCCCGTACACCCGGCGAACTGGTCTCCCTCGCACGGCACTCCGCACGCGCGGGCGCCATCGAGCAGGACACCGCCGACCTCTTCGTGCGGACCCTCTCCCTGGCCGGCCTGACCGCGCAGCACGTGATGACGCCGCGCGTGCGGGTCTGCGCCCTGCAGACCGGCGCGACGGCGGAGGACGTCCTCAACCTCACCCGCGCCACAGGACACTCCCGCTTCCCCGTCTACCGCGAGCGGCTCGACGAGATCACGGGAATCGCCCACCTGAAGGACGCCCTCGCCGTCCCCGCCGGGGAACGGCTGCGCACCCCCGTCACGCGGATCACGGCACCGGTGCTGCAGGTCCCGGAGTCGCTGCCCGTGCAGCCGCTGCTGGAGCGGCTGCGCCGCGAGGCGCCCATCGCCGTCGTCGTCGACGAGTACGGCGGCACGGCGGGAGTGGTCACTCTCGAGGACATCGTGGAGGAACTGGTCGGCGAAGTGCGCGACGAGCACGACGGGGACGACGTGCCGGCCCTCGCTCCCGCCCCGCCCGACCCGGAGGGCCGGCCCGCCTGGGAGGCGGACGGCGGCTGCCGCGTGGACATGCTGCGCCGGATCGGCCTCCAGGCGCCGGAGGGCCCGTACGAGACCGTCGCCGGGCTCGTCGCCGACCGGCTCGGCCGCATTCCCGCCCCCGGGGACGTCGCCGTCCTCGGCGGCGGGCCGGACGCCCCCGGCTGGCAGCTGCGGGTACGGCACGTCAGCCACCACCGGGCCGAACGCGTCCGGATCGTCAAGGCGGACGACGGCGCACGCCCCGCGGGGCCGTCCGTACGCGAAGCGGCTCCCGCCGAGCCGCACCGACCGCACCGGCAGGCCGAGGGGAGCACCCGGTGAGCACCCTGCAACTCCTCTTCGCGGCCCTTCTGGTGCTGGGCAACGGCTTCTTCGTGGGCGCCGAGTTCGCGCTGGTCTCCGTGCGCCGCAGCCAGATCGAACCACTGGCCGCCGGCGGATCGGCGCGAGCCCGCAAGGTGCTGACCGGCCTGGAGAACCTGCCGCAGATGATGGCCGCGGCGCAGTTCGGCATCACGATCTGCTCGCTGACGCTCGGCGCGGTCGCCGAACCCACCATCGCGCACCTGCTGGAGCCCCTCTTCCACGCGGTGCGGCTGCCCGAGGCGCTCGTCCACCCCGTCGGGTACGTCGTCGCGCTGGCCGTTGTCGTCTCCGCGCACCTCGTGATCGGCGAGATGGTCCCGAAGAACCTGGCGATGGCCGCCCCGGAGCGCACCGCGCTGTGGCTGAGCCCCGGGCTCGTCGGCTTCGCGCGGCTGTGCCGTCCCGTGACCGCGTCCCTCGGCAGCTGCTCCAAGTGGATCCTGCTGCTCTTCCACGTCGAGCCGCGGGACGAGGTCGAAGCCGTCTACACCAGCGAGCAGCTCACCGATCTGCTCGCCGACTCCCGGCAGGCCGGACTCCTGGACCACGAGGAGCACGAACGGCTCTCCGACGCCCTGGAGCTGGGCTCACGTCCGGTCACGGACGTGCTGCTCGACCGGACGTCCCTGGTGACCGTCCCGCCGGACGTCACGCCGCGCCAGGTCGAGGAACTGACGGTGCGCACCGGATACTCGCGCTTTCCGATCTGCGCGCCCGACGGGGCCTTCATGGGGTACCTGCACGTGAAGGACGTACTGGACCTCACGGAGCACGACCGTGCCGTGCCGCAGCATCTGTGGCGGTCCATGGCCACGCTCCGGGCCGAACTGCCCCTGGACGACGCGCTGGCCGCGATGCGCGGTGCCGCCTCCCACCTTGCTGCGGTCGCCGACGCCTCGGGGCGGGTGCTGGGCCTCGCGGCGCTGGAGGACGTGCTGGAGATGCTGGTCGGAGAGGTGCACGACCCGGCTCACGAACCGGCGGGGGCGCCGCCGAAGCAGCGCACGTCCGGCTCGGCTGCGGCAGCGGCCGATTCCCGTACGGGCGGCGGGAGTTCACCGGGTGCGGCGGAGAAGGCCGCGTCGGAGGTCCCGGCCGGCTGAGCCCCGCGGGGCGCTCTCTCCGCTCAGCCCAGCGGGGAGGGCGGGTCGGGGCGCGGCCCGTCGGGACCGCGCCCGGAGAGCACCTCCCCGTAGGCCTGCATCAGGTCGGGAAGCCGCAGCGTGGACAGGTCCTCGCGCGTGGGCGTGCCCGGATACCCGGAGAGCCGCAGATCGCGGTACGCGCAGCTCTTCTCGTAAAGGGTGCGCAGGAAACGGCCGTTGCCCAGTTCGTCGACCCAGCCCTGGTCGACGACGTGGCCGCTGATGCTGCGCATCTCCTCGAGGCTCTCCTCGTCCCACACGTCGCCGTTCTCCGCCGCCAGGACTTCGCCGATCGCGGTCAGCTCCAGCGGGCGGTAGCTGGGGAAGTCGACACGCGTAGTGAAGCGCGACGACAGGCCCGGATTGGCCGCCAGGAGGCGGTCCATGCCCTCCCGGTAACCGGCGAGGATGACGACGAGCTGGTCGCGGTTGTCCTCCGCGCGCTTCAGCAGCACCTGCAGGGCCTCGTCGCCGTACGCGTCGCCCTTGCTGTAGCCGGAGTTGGCGAGCGCGTACGCCTCGTCGACGAACAGCACGCCGCCCAGCGCCGAGTCGATGAGCTCGTTCGCCTTCACGGCCGTCTGACCGAGGAACTCCCCGACCAGATCGGCCCGTTGGGCCTCCACCAGATGGTCGCCGCCCAGGAGTCCCAGCGCGTAGAACGCGCGGCCGAGGATGCGTGCCACCGTCGTCTTGCCCGTCCCCGACGGGCCGGAGAAGACGAAGTGCCGCTTCGGCGGCTGGACCGGCAGGCCCTGGGCGGCGCGCAGCCGTGCCATGTGGAGCTGGGCCGAGAGGGCCCGCACCTGGCGCTTGACGGGCTCCAGCCCGACCATCCGCTCCAGTTCGTCCAGCGCCTGGGCGAGCAGGACCGGGTCGGAGGGGCCCGCCAGCACGCGGTCCGTGCCGGAGTCCGCAGCGTGGGCGGCGATACGGTTCCGCACCGCGTCGGAATCCACCCGTACGGGCTCCGCCGGGTCGCCGGAGTCCTCCAGGTTCAGCGCGTCCGCCAGCGGGTCCAGATCGGGGTCCGCGCTCTCGGCGGGATCCGGGGCGTCGAAGCCGGGCGGCCCGGCGAGCGGACCGTCCGCGGACGGGAGGTCGCCGGCGTCCTGGCCGGGCTCCAGCCCGCCGGGCGGCGCGTCCGCCCCGTCGAGGCCGCCGCGCCCGCCGCCCGTTCCCGCGAGGGCGATCGTGGCGGCCACGTCGCCGGAGTCGCCGAGACCGTCGCTCTCGGCGATGGCCGTCAGCCGCGCGGCGGTGTCCATGAACGCCGGGTCGATCCGGTGCACGGCGCGGTAGAGCGGCAGCGCGGCGGCGCTGCGCCCGGTCCCCTCCCGGGCCCGTGCCAGCCAGTACCGCAGCTCCTTGCGCTGGGGCTGCTCGCTGCGGCAGCGCATCAGGGCGGAGGCGAGCAGCGGCTCGGCCTGCCCGTACATCTCCAGCCGCACGCGGGCCATCCCGGCGAACAGGCCGGCCTCGATGCCCAGGAGCGGATCCTCGACGAGGGGTTCGGTGTGGGCGACGAGCCGCTCCCAGTCCTTGGCGAGGTAGGCGCGGCAGGCGTGCAGGAAGCGCACCTGCGGATCGGTCTCCACTGGCGGGCAGTCGGCGAGCGCCCGGTCCAGCTCCGCGACGTGCCGTCCGTCGAGCCAGTGCGAGGCGTGCGCGAGGAGCAGGTCGCGCTCGCTCTCGAGCACCGGCTGTACCCACCAGCCGAGCCAGTACCAGGAGTTGAGGTTGCGGGCGTAGCGTTCGCGCTGCTCGCCGAAGCGGCGGCGGTGCTGGTACATGTGGAGAAGGGCCGTCGGGGTGTCGGCGCGCAGGGCGTGAAGTCCCAGCCAGCCGTCGGCCATTCCGGGGTCGAGCCGTACGGCGGTGTGGAACTCCTCCTCGGCCTGGGTGTACTGGCCCACTGTGTAGGCGTCCACCCCGCGCAGCCAGGCGAGATCGGCGGGGGCGTGGATGTGCGGGCCGCCGCTCTGCCTGCCGTAGTCCATCACGTCCCCCACGAAACGTCCCCCCGTCATCCGCCGACGGCCGCCCGCCTGCGTCCGGGGAGCGGGCCCCGGGCGCCCCATCACCGGACGACCGGACGAGGTGCCGGACGAACGTCCGTACTCCGGGCGGGATTTGGGGTCGGCTGACCCTGGTTTGCCCGATGTCCGCCGCCTCCAAGCATCGTACCTGCGGGGTCGTCGCGTCCGAAGGCCGTCGCGGGAGCCCTGGAGCATCGAAGCGGAAGGCTGCGCTCCGGACTGGTGTGGTGACATACGGTGAGCGCGGGGCCGGAGAATCCGTCGACGGCCCGGGTGCGGACAGGACGAAGCCCCCGATCACGGGGGAACAACCGGGGGCTTCGCGTCTGCGGGCGACCTGTACGGATCGCCTTCTGGAAAAGTAATTCCTGTGGGGTCCCCGGGTCAAGCGGCTCTGCGCGACTGTCCGCGAGACAGGCCGTACGAACGCCCAACGCGTAACGGTGCGTGACGAGTTGGAGCCGTCAGCGCTGTCCCGCGGGCCCCCTGCGCACCTCGTATCCCTGCGCTCCCCGACACACCACGTAATTCGCATACGAATACGAGGGGTCCTCGGCGAAATGCGTAGTCTCGGCACGCGTCCACTCGTCCCAGAATCCGGACAGATCCGTACCGTCCCGCCGCCTTCCGCGACCCCACGCCTCCTCCGGGGCGACGTCCATCCACAGCAGCCCCGCGAGGTGCGGGCGCAGCTCGCACCGTCCCGCCCCCACGCCCTCGATGAGCACCACTGGGGCGGCGGGAGCGGCCCCGGCTGCGTCCGGTGACGACGGGAAGCGGCCCTGCGCCCAGTCGTAGCGGACGTAGCGCGCGGGGCGGCCCTCGGCGAAGGGGGTGAGGACCTGCTCCGCGAACCGTGCGGCCCATCCGAAGAAGGACGCGTGGGTGGCGAAGTCGTCCAGATGCAGCACCGGTGCAGCGCCCAGACGGGCGGACAGCACACCGGCGAACGTCGTCTTGCCCGACCCGGCGTGCCCGTCCACCGCCACGAGCCGCACAGGCCCGCACGAGGGGGGTGCGGCGGACAGCTCCGCGGCGAGGGAGACGGGGTCCAGGACGGTGTGAGGGTCCGCTTGCCGGGGCATCGCATTCAGCGTACGGCCCGCGCGGGACCGCCCCCTCCGGGGCTGCGCAGTGGTCCAAACCAATATTGGTGGGTGCGTTCGGCGGGCCGATCCCTGGCACGGGGGGCGCCGCAGCGGAGATAGTGGCAGTCTGACGCGCACCTGACGCCGCATGGGAACCGAGTTGAGGGATCTATGGCCATGAACAGCAGACCCGCCACGCGCCGAACCGTCCTGGCTGCCGCCGTAGCCACCGCAGCCGGGGTAGCAGCCGGACAGCCCGCGTCCGCCGCCGGGCTGAGCACGGGCGCCGGGGCGGGCACACGGGCGGGCGGCGGTGCGTCGCACGTCTCGCTGCGCAGCTGGCACCGCTACCGCGACTGGGCGGAGGGCAAGGCCGAGGGCGTACGCGCCGTCAACTCGGGCCGTCCCCGCATCGTCTTCGAGAGGCCGCAGGGCACCACCAAGTACAAGGACCCCCACACCGACAAGACGGAGACGTGGGAGTACGCCACGTGGACCTCTCCGCTGCGCGAGGCGGGCGTGGACGCGGGCGAGATCATCACGTCCTGGAACGCGCACACCCCCGCCGGCACCTGGCTCCGCATCGAGCTCAAGGGCCTCTACTCCGACGGCACGAAGTCGCCCTGGTTCACGATGGGCATCTGGACCGCCGGCGACGGCGAGGACGTGCCGCGCCGCACCTCCGTCGACGACCAGAGCGACGACAAGGCCAGCGTCTGGACGGACACGCTCGCCGTCGACGACCTGGCGAGCGGCCTGCGGGTGATCGCCTACCAGGTGCGTCTGACGCTGTACCGCGCGCTCGCCAGCGGCGCCGAGCCGGCCGTGTGGCGGCTGAGCGCCATGTGCTCCGACGTCCCCGACCGGTTCGAGGTCCCCGCCTCCGAGCCGAGCCTGCCGCGCGGTGTCGAGCTGGACGTGCCGCCCTACTCGCAGGAGATCCACAAGGGCCAGTACCCCGAGTACGACGGCGGCGGCGAGGCCTGGTGCAGCCCGACGTCCTCGCAGATGATCATCGAGTACTGGGGGCGCAAGCCGTCGGCGAAGGACCTGGAGTGGGTCGACCCGTCGTACGAGGACCCCCAGGTGTGCCACGCCGCACGCCATGCCTTCGACTACCAGTACGAGGGGTGCGGGAACTGGCCGTTCAACGCGGCCTACGCGGCGACCTACCGGGACATGGAGGGTGTCGTCACCCGCCTGGAGAGCCTGACGGACGCGGAGCGCCTCGTCGCGGCCGGCATCCCCCTCATCACGTCGCAGTCCTTCATCGAGTCCGAACTCGACGGCGCGGGCTACGGAACGGCAGGGCACCTCATGACGGTCGTCGGCTTCACCGACGACGGCGACGTCATCGCCAACGACCCGGCCTCCGAGGACAACGACGCGGTCCGCAACGTCTACAAGCGGCGCCAGTGGGAGAACATCTGGCTGCGCACCAAGCGCAAGGACGCGGACGGCAAGGTCAAGTCCGGTACGGGCGGCGTGTGTTACCTCTACTTCCCCCGTGAGATCACGGCGCGCCAGAAGGCCGTGCTGAGGTCCGTGGGAGTGCGCTGAGGTCACACCGGCACGCGCGCGGAACAGGGCCCCTCCCGGCGTTCGGGAGGGGCCCTTCCGGTCTCCCGAAGGGAGACGCGGGAAGTCTCCCGCGAACTCCGGGAATTGGTTCCCGACCCCGATTTCCGCCGCCGCGAACGGCCCGGCCGCCCGCTCCGCAACACGGGCGCGTACCCATGCGCAGGCCCGGAAGGAATGCGGCCCGGCGTGAGGATGCTCCCCGTCGACGAGAACTCCCCCTCCACGGCGGGAGGAATTTCGGTGCCGCCGCCGACCGGCCAGCATATTACGTCTGGGTGCTACAAGTAGCCTCGACGCAACAGGAATTGACGGGAAGTTCCGCAGCGGTCAATATGTAGCTTCTTCTTCAGATGATCCCGGAAGGAACCCATCATGGCGCAGCGGGTCGTGACTCTCCTCATCGATGACATTACGGGTGAGGAGTCCGAAGACGTCACGAACGTGCAGTTCTCCGTCGCCGGCACGGATTTCGAGATCGACCTCAACGACAAGAACCACGCCGAGTTCATGAACGCCCTGGCGCCCTACATGGAAAAGGGCCGGCGCATCAAGCGGAGCCGAAAGGGCGGTGGGGCGGCCCCTCGGTCCTCCTCCGCGGGGGCGAAGGACACGGCGAAGATTCGCGAATGGGCGAAGAGCCAGGGCCACAACGTCAACGAGAGGGGACGGGTGCCGGCTCACATCCGCCAGGCCTACGAAGAGGCCCACTGACCCCTCTCGGCACCCTGGAATGCGGTGCCGCACCGGCCCTGCCCGGCCGCTCGTGACGGTCGGGCAGCCCCGCCCGGCGGGAGCACTTCCGGAAGCGGCGTGACGGCTGGAGACTCCGCGGCTGCGGGCTTCGACTGCCCGGGCAGTCCTGTCGTCAGGACGTCCGGCGGGCCAGCACCCGGTAGGTGTTGGACATGCCGCGTTTGCGTCCGATCGGCGCGACGAGGCGGTCGACCAGCAGTGCGGCCACCACGACGGGCAGGCTCACCAGGAACGCCGCCTTGCGCAGCGCCTTGCGGAGACGTGACGGCGGAGCCGCGCGCCAGGCCAGGTCCTCTCCGGAGATCGTGGCGGCGTTCACGAGGAGGAGCGCCGCGTTCACCGCGTCCGTGGCGATGTGCGGTTCGGCCCGCTGCTCGGCGACCACGGTGAACCCCAGATCCGTCAGCCGGGCGCGCAGGTTCGCGATCGGCATCATGTGGAGGTGCTGCGGCTGCAGCCAGGGCGTCCACCAGCGGCCGAGCAGCCGGTTCCAGGCGCATTCGGGGTCCGGCAGCTCGATGGAGAGGTACCCGCCCGCGGGGAGCGCCCTGCGGGCCGCTGCTATCTCCGCTCCCGGATCAAGGGTGTGTTCGAGGTAGTGGTACATGCTGATCACGTCGTACTGGCCGGCGATCCCGTCGGCGAGTTCGACGAAGTTGCCGTGGTAGGACTTGCGGATGCGCCCCTCCTGCTGGGCGAGCAGGACGCCGTCGGTCATGTCGAGGCCGTCGAACTCGGTTTCCGGCAGCACCCTCTTGGCGTCCTGCGGGAAGTGGCCGTGCCCGGTGCCGACGTCGAGCCACTGCCGGGGCGTGCCTGCTGAGGCGAGGACCATGCGGGCCCGCCCCTCGTGCCCCGCGCGGTTGAACTGGAGCGTGGAGTTCATGTCCTGTTCGCCGAGTCCGTCGTAGAAGTCCCGGTAGTAGAATTCGAGACCTTCGGCGTTCAGGCGCGGATTCTGGAACACGTGCCCGCAGTCCGTGCAGGATTCCAGGACGAATCGGCCCGGCTTGTGCTGTATGACGTCCGAGGTGCGCAGCACTACTTCGAACGGCTTCGCCGACGCGCACCAAGGACAGGTCTCCCGCCGGGCTTCGAAGAACCGCTCGGTTCCGTCGGCGAGGTCGGACAGGTACGCCGGTCTGCGCGCGGCAATCATTTCGCTCTTCGTCATGGGCGCGGATGCTATACGTTCCCGCCCGCCCCGAGCCGCGAGTTGTCCGCGCCCTATGGAGTTCACGGTCGCCGATCCTGCTCCAACTCGCCTGTTTCCGGCTCAATTCGCTGATCCGGGAAGGGGGAAGCGAGGGGAGCGGCCTCCTGCCGCGGAGAGCCGCGCGGCCCGCACCGCAATGGCCGCCTCCGGCGCGTACCGGCGAACAATCCGTCCTCGCCGGATCGTTCCGAGTTCCGGCGTGCGAACGTTGTACCGGGTCCCGCTGCCGGCCGGGATCCGTACTGCGGTGGTTGTAGGGCGGCGCGTGCGCGTACGCCCGGGAGCCGAGCCGGAATCCACCTGGAGACCCCGCCAATCCGCCGTCCGTCCTTCTAGGGTTCGACCATGGATCTGCGAAAGAGCCGGGGAGACCGGCCGGTCACCTGGCCGGACCGGCTGCGCGGCACGACGCGCCGCACCCGCAGGACGCTGCTCGCCGGCGTCGCCGCCGTGGCCGTGCTCGCCGGCGCGGGCACATGGAGCGCGACGGCGTCCGGGGATGAGCCGCCCGTCGAACGGGTCGACCGGACCTTCGCCATGCCGGGCGCGAAGATCGACGCCTCGTACTTCACCTCGGGCCCCCGCTCCGCGAAGCGGCCGGTCGTCCTGCTCGGCCACGGATTCGGCGGCGACAAGGACGACATGCGCGCGCAGGCGCAGAGCCTTGCCCGGCAGGGCTACGCCGCACTGACGTGGTCGGCGCGCGGCTTCGGGGACTCGACCGGAGAGATCGGCCTGAACGACCCCGAGCACGAGGTCGCGGACGTCTCCCGGCTGATCGACTGGCTCGCCCGGCGCCCCGAGGTACGGCTCGACGGCGGCGGCGACCCGCGGGTCGGCATCACCGGAGCCTCGTACGGCGGTGCGATCGCCCTGCTCGCGGCGGGACACGACGACAGGGTCGACGCCATCGCGCCGCGGATGACGTACTGGAACCTCGCCGACTCGCTGTTCCCGGACGGGGTCTTCAAGAAGCTCTGGGCGGGGGTCTTCTTCGGCTCCGGCTCCCCGCAGGGCGGCTGCGGCCGCTTCGAGGCGGAAGTGTGCGAGATGTACGAGCGGGTGGCGGTGAGCGGCGAGCCGGACCGCGCCGCGCGCCGGCTCCTCGAGGCACGCAGCCCCTCCGCGGTCGGGGACCGGATCAAGGTGCCCGCACTGATCGCCCAGGGCCAGGCCGACTCCCTCTTCCCGCTCGGCCAGGCGGACGCCATGGCCAAGGCGATAAGGGCCAACGGTGCGCCCGTCTCCGTCGACTGGTTCGCGGGCGGCCACGACGGCGGCGACCCGGAGACCGCACGCCTCGACGCCCGCACGGCAGCGTGGTTCGACCGCCACCTGAAGGGCGACAAGGGCGTCGACGCCGGACCGGCCTTCCGCATCACGGAATCCGGAGGTGTGGACTCCACCGACGGCACCGTCCGGACGCGGGGGGCGACCGGCGCCTCCTACCCCGGGCTGCGCAGCGGGGCCCGCGAAGTCGCCCTCGACGCGGGGGAGAAGCGCTTCGAGAACCCGGCCGGCGCGGGACCGCCCTCGATCTCGTCCGTTCCCAGCCTCGGCGGCGGACTCTCGCAGCTGTCCTCCCTCGGCGTCGGCGGCCTGAACGTCGACTTCCCCGGCCAGCACGCACGGTTCGACTCCCGGCCGCTGACGAGTCCGCTGCGCGTCACCGGCTCCCCCACCGCCAAGGTGCGGGTCAAGTCCGAGGGTGACGCCGACGCCGTGCTCTTCGCGAAGGTGTACGACGTCGGGCCCGACGGCAGAGCGACCCTGCCCTCCCAGCTCGTCTCCTCCGTCCGCGTCAGCGGCGCCCAGCGGGGCAGGACCGTGGAGATCCGGCTTCCCGCCGTGGACCACGAGGTCGAGGCGGGCCACCGGCTCCGGCTGGTCCTCGCCACCACCGACCTCGGCTACGCCTCCCCGGCCGAACCCGGCTCGTACACGGCTTCCCTGGCCGGCGGCCTGAGCGTCCCCACCGCCGACGGCGTCAGCACCGAGGCCGCGCCGCTGCCCGCCTGGGTCTGGGGGCTGCCGCTCGCCGGCGCCGCCGCCGCGGTCCTGCTGGTGACCGTCCGGCGCCGCGCACCGGCTCCCGCTCCCGAACCGGAGCTCGCCGAAGTGCCCCTGCAGATCACCGGGTTGACGAAGCGCTACGCGAAGTCCGAGGGCAGGTACGCCGTACGCGACCTGTCCTTCCGCGTCGAGAAGGGCCAGGTGCTCGGACTGCTCGGCCCGAACGGCGCGGGCAAGACCACGGCCCTGCGCATGCTGATGGGTCTGGTCACGCCCGACGCGGGCGAGATCCGCCTCTACGGGCACGCCGTGCGGCCCGGCGCCCCGGTGCTCTCCCGGGTCGGCTCCTTCGTCGAGGGCGCCGGCTTCCTCCCGCACCTGTCGGGCCGGGCCAACCTGGGGCTGTACTGGGCCGCCACAGGGCGCCCCGCCGAAGACGCCCGCATGGACGACGCGCTGGAGATCGCGGGGCTCGGGGACGCCGTACAGCGCGCGGTGCGCACGTACTCCCAGGGCATGCGGCAGCGGCTCGCCATCGCCCAGGCCATGCTGGGCATGCCGGACCTGCTGATCCTCGACGAGCCCACCAACGGGCTCGACCCGCCGCAGATCCGCGAGATGCGCGAGGTCATGATCCGCTACGCCGCCCAGGGCCGCACCGTGATCGTCTCCTCGCACCTGCTGGCAGAGGTCGAGCAGTCCTGCACCCATCTCGTCGTCATGGACCGCGGACGGCTCGTGCAGGCAGGCGCGGTCAAGGAGATCACCGGCTCCGGCGAGACGCTGCTCGTCGGCGTCGACGGCCCGCCCCTCGGGGACGCAGAGCTGGGCAAGGTGGCCGGACTGCCCGGCGTGCTGTCCGCCGTACGGGCCGACGACGGACTGCTGGTGCGGCTGAGCGGCGCGAGCCCGTCCCAGCTGCTCGCGGAACTCGTGGGGATGGGGATCCCGGTGAACGGCTTCGCGCCGCACCGCCGCCTGGAGGACGCCTTCCTCACCCTCATCGAAGGAGAGACCTCGTGACCGCCCAGTCGGGGACCGCATCGGGCTACCGGCCGGGCCGCACGCTGCCCTTCCGGGTGGAGGCCGTACGGCAGTTGCGCCGCCGCCGCACCGCGGTGGTGGCGGTGATCCTGGCCGTCCTCCCCTTCGTCCTCGTCCTGGCCTTCGCGATCGGCGGCGACGGCGAGGGCGGTGACGGGGCGGGCAGCGAGCGGCGGATCAACCTGATGGACACCGCCACCGCCTCCGGGCTCAACTTCGCCACGTCGGCGCTGTTCCTCTCGGCCGGGTTCCTGCTGGTCGTCCCCGTGGCGCTGTTCTTCGGGGACACCGTGGCCTCGGAGGCCGGATGGTCGTCGCTGCGCTACCTGCTGGCGGCACCCGTGCCGCGCGCGCGGCTGCTGTGGAGCAAGCTGAGGGTCGCGCTGACCTTCAGCCTGGCCGCGATCGTGCTGCTGCCCCTGCTGTCCCTGGCCGTGGGCACGGTCGCCTACGGGTGGCAGCCGCTCCGGAGCCCGGCCGGCGGCGCGATCCCCGAGGACGCCGCCCTGCTGAGGCTCGCGCTGGCCGTCGCGTTCGTCTTCGTCTCCCAACTGGTCACGGCGGGCCTGGCGTTCTGGCTCTCCACGGTCACCGACGCGCCGCTGGGCGCGGTGGGCGGAGCCGTGGGCCTGACCATCGTCGGCAACCTGCTCGACGCCGTCGAAGCCCTCGGTTCCTGGCGGGAGTTCCTGCCGGCCCACTGGCAGTACGCCTGGGCGGACGCGCTGCAGCCCCAACTGGAGTGGGCGGGGATGCTGAAGGGGAGCTCGGTCTCGGTGACCTACGCCCTGGTGCTGTTCGCCTTCGCGTTCCGCGGGTTCGCCAGGAAGGACGTCGTCTCCTGAACCCGGCGCTCCGGTGCGGGAGACGGGCCGACCGCTCGCCCGGGGTGTCGACGGCGTCGCGGTGCGCGGCTCATCCGGATTCGATCCGGCCCAGGGGCGCGGCGCTGTCCACGAGGCTCTTCTGCACCGCCGTCCAGCTGCCGTCCTCGACGCCGAGCGCGTGACGGAGATAGGCCCACGTAGCGCGCTGGACCAGGGCGACCCGCTCGGGGTTCTCGTCCGTCGTCTCCCGGGCGTCGTAGCCGGCGATCCCGCCGAGGGAGTGCTCGGCCCCGAACAGGGTGAGCAGGCTCTTGCCGCCCGGGCTCAGGACGTAGGGGTCGGTCGTCCACTCCGGCCCACGGACCGACAGCGGGGAGTCGTCCCGGTCCCCGGCGACGACGAGGGCCGGGGTCCTCATGCCGTCGAAGAGGGGGTTCATGAAGGGGAAGTGCTCGGCCGCGAAGGGTGTGAGCGCGGCTCCGCCCTCCCCGGCGGTGGCGAGCAGCACGCCTGCCGTGATCCTCGGGTCGGACAGGTCCTCCGCCATCCCGCTCACGGGGTCGACGACGCGCAGCCCCAGCAGGTTGCCCGCCGTCTGACCGCCGAAGGAGTGGCCGGCCGCCGCGATGCGGCTCCGGTCCGTGCGGCCGCTCAGGCCGGGGACGGCCGCCTCCAGCCGGTCGAACTGGTCGAGGACGCGCTTGAGGTCCTCGACGCGGAACCGCCAGAGCCGGGCGGTGCGGGCGTCGTCCTGCGCGAGGCCCACCGTCCTGGAGTCGAGGTGGGTGGGCTGGACCACCACGAAGCCGTGCGCGGCCCAGAAGTCGGTCAGAGGCCCGTAGCCGTCCAGCGAGGAGCCGAAGCCGTGCGAGAAGACGACGGCCGGCAGTTCCGTGCCCGTCACTGGTGCGGAGACCTTCACGCGCAGGTCCTCGCCCCGTCCCGGTGCCTCCAGCACCACCGGCTTCACCGAGACGACGGGGGCGGGGGAGAGGGGTGCGGCCACGTCCGCGGCCGCCGGGGCCTGCTGTCTCATGGAGGTCCTCCTTTCCGCGTTCCGCTGCGAAAGATGTGGAGACTCGCTGGTCACGGGCTCGTCCCTCGCCTCGTACGGAGGGGCGGGCCGTTGCGGGATACGCTAGAACCTGACGTTGACGTCAGAGGCAAGAAGCGTGGCCGGCCCACAGCGGGGAGAGATCATGCGCATCGGCGAGCTCGCGGCCAGGACGGGCGTCAGCGTTCGCGCGCTGCGGTACTACGGGGAGCAGAACCTGCTCGCACCGGAACGCAGCGCCAGCGGCCAGCGGCACTACCCGGACAGCGCGGTCGAGCGCGTCCGGCTCATCCAGCAGCTGTACGCGGCGGGGCTGCCGAGCAAGTCGATCTCGGACCTGCTGCCGTGCGTCGTGGACGGCCGGGCCACGCCGGAGCTGCTGGAGCGGCTGTCGGCCGAACGGGACCGCATCGACAGCCGGATCGGCGATCTGGTGGGCGCCCGGGACAGGCTGGACGCCGTCATCGGCGCGGCCGGCGCCAACCTGCGAACGGGCAGGAGCTGCCGCCCCGGGTAGCCGCCCGCCGCGCTCCGGGGGTGCGGCCCCGTCCTCGCTCGCGCGAGCACGCCGGTGCCGCACGTTCCTCAGCGGCGGCCGCGGAAGGTGCGGCGCAGGTCCCCGACCCAGGCGTCGGGGACCTCCCAGGGGATGAAGTGGCCGCCGTCGTCATGGGCGGTGAGGTTGACGGGGTCGAACCAGCCCTCGCGCATCCGGGACCAGAAGCCGGCGCGCTGCTCGGTGGTGACGCCGGGCGGGTTCTCGTAGCCGACGAAGGTGATCCCGACGGGGGCCTCGATGACGGGGCGGCGGTCGTGGACGGGCGTCCAGGGACAGCGGTTGGCGTTGGCGTAGTAGCGGACCGACGTGCCGATCGCGTTGTTCACCCAGTAGATCATCGCGTGGGTGAGCAGGTCGTCCTTGGTGAAGACCGTCTCGACGTCGCCCCCGCAGTCGCTCCAGCTCCACCAGCGCTCCAGCAGCCAGGCCAGCATGCCCACCGGGGAGTCGGTCAGGCCGTAGGAGAGGGTGCTGGGGTCGAGGGTGTGGGCGCACAGATGGACGGCGTTGCGGCGCTCCATGGCGACGAACTGCCGGTGGACGTCCTCGGGCAGGCCCTCGGGAAGCGGCTTGCCGCGGCTGAGGTCCCAGGCGCGGTCCCCGGTGAAGAAGTCGAGGTTCAGGCCGGAGCCGATGTGGATCGCGTGCAGCTCGCCGGGGTACTTGTGGCCGAGCTGGCTGGTGATCAGGCCGCCGATGTCGCAGCCGCCGGCGGCGTACTTCCCGTATCCGAGGGTGCGGGTCATGAGGGTGTGCCAGAGGTCGGCGGCCTTCCAGAAGTTCATGTCCGGGTGGTCCGGCAGCGGCGTCGAGAAGCCGAAGCCCGGCAGGGAGGGCACGATCACGTCGAACGCGTCGGCCGGATCGCCGCCGTACGCGGCCGGGTCGGCGAGAGGCCCGATCACCTTGGACCAGTGCCAGAACGTCCAGGGCCAGCCGTGGCTGAGAATCAGCGGCACCGGGTCCGGCCCCACGCCGGGCTTGCGCATGAAGTGCACGGGGACGCCGTCGACTTCGGTGCGGTAGTGCTCGTAGGCGTTGAGGCCGGCCTCGGCCTTCCGCCAGTCGTACTCGTCGCGCCAGTACTCGGCCAGCTCCTGGAGGAAGGCGCGTCCCACGCCGTAGGACCAGTCGTCGTTGCCGACGTCGTCCGGCCAGCGGGTCAGCCGCAGCCGGGTGCGGAGGTCCTCCAGGACCTCCTCGGGGACGTGGATCGGACTGGGCTCCAGCGGGAAGGGCACGGAACCTGGCACGGAGGGGTCACCGCCTCGGGTGGGTGTTCGACGTCGGAGTCGCGGGGCGAGGTCGCTTGGAATTCGCGCTTGGGCAGGGGCGGTCGGACAGGTCCGGAGCCTCGGCGACATGTCTGAAAATGCCGTATCTGCAAATACCGGAGAAAGCGCAGGTGCCTCCTTGCTACCGTGCGCCGATGTCATCGATCAAGCAGTTCCAAGTCACTTTCGACTGCGCGGAACCTCGGCGCGTCGCCCGTTTCTGGTGCGAAGTGCTGGGATACGTCGTGCCGCCGCCACCGGAGGGGTTCGCCACGTGGGACGAGGCCGAGAGTGCGATGCCCCCGGAGCGCCGGGGCGCGTGGGCCGCGTGCACCGATCCCTCAGGTGTGGGTCCGCGGCTGTTCTTCCAGCGCGTTCCCGAAGGGAAGGCCGTCAAGAACCGGGTGCATCTGGACGTACGGGTCGGCACGGGACTCGTGGGTGAGGAGCGCGTGGCGGCGCTCGAGGCCGAGTGCGAGCGGCTGGTCGCGCTCGGCGCGGTACGCGTACGGCTGCTGCCCGCCGACGGCGTCGACGAGTCGTGCCTGGTGATGCAGGACGTCGAGGGCAACGAGTTCTGCCTCGACTGACGCCGCGGGCCGGTGGCCGCATCCGAGGGGTCGTCAGCTGTCGGGCGGCCGGGGCACCGCCTGCTCGGCCCAGATGATCTTTCCGTCCTCCGTGTAGCGCGTACCCCAGCGTTCGGCGAGCTGGGCCACGAGGAACAGGCCCCTTCCGCCCTCGTCCATGGTGGCCGCGTAGCGCAGGTGCGGCGAGGTGCTGCTGTGGTCGAAGACCTCGCAGAAAAGCGTGCGGTCGCGCAGCAACCGCACGTTGATGGGTCCCGCGCCGTGCCGCATGGCATTGGTGGTCAGTTCGCTGAGGATCAGCTCCGTGGTGTCCACGAGCTCCTCCAGTCCCCACTCCGAGAGGAGTTCGGCGACGGCGGCGCGTACGCGGCGCACCGCGGCGGGGTCCGACTCGACGTCCCACTCGGCCACCTGCCCGGCGTCGAGCACGCGCGTACGGGCCACCAGGAGCGCGATGTCGTCGCTCTGCGACTCCGGGAGCAGGGCGTCGAGGACGGCGTCGCACGTCTCCTCCGGCGACTGGTCCACGCGCGCCAGGGTCTCGCGGAGCAGCCTCAGCCCGGTGTCGATGTCCTGGTCGCGGCGCTCGACGAGCCCGTCCGTGTACAGGACCAGCCTGCTGCCCTCGGGGAGCCGCAACTCGGCCGTCTCGAAGGGCTGTCCGCCGATGCCGAGCGGAAGGCCGGCCGGCACGTCCGGGAACTGCACAGTGCCGTCGGGGTGGGTGAGCGCGGGCGTCGGATGGCCGGCCCTGGCCAAGGCGCACACGTGGGAGACGGAGTCGTAGATCGCGTACAGGCAGGTGACGCCCGCGACGGTGGTCTCGTCCCCGGCGGCGACGGCGTCCTGGTCGATACGGGTGACCAGCTCGTCGAGGTGGCCGAGGATCTCGTCGGGCGGCAGGTCCAGAGCGGAGAAGTTGTGCACCGCCGTGCGGAGGCGGCCCATGGTGGCGGCGGCGTGCAGTCCGTGCCCGACGACGTCGCCCATGACGAGGGCCACCCTCGCCCCGGGCAGCGGGATGACGTCGAACCAGTCGCCGCCGACCCCTTCCTGCGCGGGAAGGTACCGGGAGGCGACCTCGACGGCGTTCTGCTCCGGCAGCGCGCGAGGCAGCAGGCTCCGCTGCAGGGCGACCGCCGTGGCGTGCTCGCGCGTGTACCGGCGGGCGTTGTCGAGCGAGACCGCGGCGCGGGCCGCCAGTTCGGCTGCGAGGAACAGGTCGTCCTGCTCGAAGGGCTCCGGCTTCTCGGCCCGCCAGAAGTTGACGACGCCCAGCAGCATGCCGCGGGCGGGCAGCGGAGCCGTGATGAGCGAGTGGATCCCGTATTCGAGGATGCGGGAGGCCCGGTCGTGGCCCATCGACTGCCACCCCCGCGACTCGCTGAGCCGGGGCACCAGGATCGCCTGCCCGCTCTCGATGCTGCGGGCAGGAGGGGACGACGGCACGAAGGTGATCAGTTCGCCGACCGGGAAGAGCGGCGCGTCCTCGCGGATGCCGCTGTAGGCGAGGCGCCGCATCCGGGTGCCGCCGTCGGCGGAGCCGACCCTGATGCCGGTCACTTCCGGCTCGTCACCGCGCAGCACGGACTCGGCCAGCTCGACGGTGACGAAGTCGGCGAAGCGCGGCACCGCGACCTGCGCCAGTTCCTCGGCCGTGTGGATCACATCGAGGGTCGTGCCGATGCCGCCCGTCGCGTCATAGAGCAACTTCAGCCGGCGCCGGACCAGTTCGACCCGCTGGGATGCCTCACCGATCATCTCCATGACGTCGTCGGTGCCGATGTGCTCCTCGCCGGCGACCGCGTCGACCGCGAGACGCGCCGACGCCGCGCCGACCGAGCCGGCGAGCTGGGCTTCCGCGTGGTGGGCCAGCTCCGGCGCCGCCTCGGCCGCCGGCGACTCGGGCTTCCTCCCCGGATAGGAGCTCATCGCACGGCGGGCTCCCTCCCGTCCGAGGAAGCGCTCCAGCAGCGCCTGCAGCTCGCCGACGGTGGCACGCGTCTGCCAGCGCCGCCGCTCCCTGACGGGCTCCGCGAGGACTTCGACGAACTGCAGGGCTTGCGTCCGCTCGGCGGGATCAGGCCTGCCCGCGAGCGAGACGCCGATGTACGCGCCGATGTTCAGCAGCGCGCTCCAGAACATGGCGTGGCTGATGTGGTCCATTCCCGTCAGGCCGAACAGGTGCTCCGGCCGGAGTACCTCGATGCCCAGCGGGCCGTTGCGTACGAAGGACGAGGGCAGCAGTCCGGCGTCGGCGAAGATCGGCAGCAGCAGGGTGTACGTCCACACCGCGAACCCCGCCAACAGGCCGGCGAGCGCTCCGTGGCGCGTGCCGCCCTTCCAGAAGAGTCCGCCCAGGATCGCGGGCGCGAACTGTGCCACCGCCGCGAACGACACGGTGCCGATGGAGCCCAGCGCCGGGCCCTCCCCGGCGAGCCGGAAGTAGGAGTAGCCGAGCAGCAGCACCAGGACGATCGTCGCCCGGCGGATGCCGAGCACCAGTCCGGCGACGTCGGCACGGTGCGTCAGCCGGGGCCTGACCCGCAGCAGGAACGGCATGACGAGCGAGTTCGACACCATGGTGCTGAGCGCGATCGTCTCGACGATGATCATGCTGGTGCCGGCGCTGATGCCGCCGATGAAGACGAGCAGCGCGAGCACCTGCGGGCCCTCGGCCATCGGCAGCGCCAGCACGAACGTGTCGGCGTCCACGGAACTCCCGAACTTCAGCAGCCCGCCGGCCGCGATCGGCAGCACGAAGAAGGTGATCGCGAGCAGGTACAGCGGGAAGAGCCACATCGCCCGCTTGAGGTGGCCCTCGTCGACGTTCTCCACGACGATCATCTGCCACTGCCGCGGCAACAGGACGATCGCCAGCATGGACAGCACGTTGAGCCAGACCCACTCCCCGTACCCGGTCTCCTCCCGCACGGTGAACAGCCCGCTGTGTCCGGCGTCCGCGGCCTGGGAGAACAGGTCGCCGAACCCTCCGAACACCCAGAAGGTCACGAAGATCCCCGCCGTGAGGAACATCAGCAGCTTGACCACGGACTCGAACGCGACGGCCGCGACGATGCCCTCGTGGCGCTCGGTGGTGTCCAGGTGCCGCGTGCCGAAGAGGATCGTGAACGCCGCGAGCAGCAGAGCCACGTAGAACCCGGTGTCCTGGAACAGCGGGACGTAGCTCAGCTCGGAGGTGGAGGTGATCTCGGGGTGCCTGCGGAGGATCTCGAAGGTGTTGGAGATCGCTTTGAGTTGCAACGAGATGTAGGGGACGATCCCCACGACGGCGATGACCGTCACCAGTCCGCCCAGCGCGGCGCTCTTCCCGTAGCGGGCGGAGACGAAGTCGGCCAGCGAGGTGATCCGCAGCCGGCGGCTGACCCGGATGATCCTCCGCAGCACCAGCCAGCCCAGCGCGAACATGACCATCGGCCCGAGATAGACCGACAGGAAGCCCACACCGGCCGTGGCCGCCGTGCCCACGTTGCCGTAGAAGCCCCACGCGGTCTCGTACACCGCGAGGGAGAGCGCGTAGACGGTGGCGTTGTTGATCACGCTCCGGCCGGCGTCTGCCCGCCGGTCGGCGTGGAAGGCCACGGCGAAGAGCAGACCGAGGTACCCCACCGAGACAGCGACGATGACCCAGGTCTGAAGCACGGCGCTACTTCGATCTGCCGCCGATGACGGCGACGAGCCCGATCACGACCGCCCAGACGGTGTACAGGTAGGCCCAGAGGAGCGGGACGCCGAACGCGAGTTCCTCACGGTCGAACTGCGCGAGCAGCGGAGGAACGATCAGCACCAGCCCGAGCGCCGCCACGGCCACCAGCCGCCCGGCGAGCTGTTCGTCGTCTCGCGAGTCCGCCACGGGCCGCCGCCTCCGAATCCTCGATGTTCCGCCGTGGACCGTCCAGGACGTCCAGTGCTGCGACGCCGCTCGGCACCGCCATGACCAGCACTCGGACCAGTCCAACACGGCACCGGGACGCGTCGCGGACCGCCACGCCGCCTCACTGCCTGCCGCCCGGCGGTACGGCGGGAGCGGGCACGGCGCCGGCTACCCGTCCGGGGCGGGGACCTGCGTGCGTGCCGGGGTGGAGTCCGGCCGGAGGGCGGCGCGGCACCGCCTCACCGGTCACGCCGTCATGCCGTCCACCGTCTGACCGGGATACCGGCTTCGGAGGCGAGGGCGGCGCACGCGTTGGCGTCGTGGGAGGTGTGCGGCTTGGGGCGGCGGCACCTGACGGAGGTGCAGGGACCGGCGAAGACCAGGCACAGATCGGCTCCGGCGCTGACCATGCGCTGGTCGCGTACGTGTTCGGCCTCGTGGCCGAACGTCTCCCGGTCGGCCGGATGCGCCTCGACGGGGACGCCGTTGGCGGCACACCAGCCGGACGCCTGCGCGTCCGGGCCCTCAGGGCGGGCGCCGTGGACGACGACGATGCCGCCTGCCCCGTCGCGGAGAGCGTCGTCCCGGACTTCGAGGAGGGCGCCGGCGACCCGCTCCTCGTCGTCCCACGTCCGGGACCCGGTGACGAGTACGCGCCGGAAGTCGCTCATGCTGCGGTCTCTCCTCGTGCGGTCGGGGCGGGCCAGTCGATTGTGACGGACGCGGAGGAGCCGCGGGCCGGTACTCCCTGCTCCCTGTGGCTGTTCCCTGTGGTCCGCCGCTCACCGGCGGCAGTCTGGTGCAGGTGGCCGCGGGCAGCTCCGTCCGGCGTCAACACAACTGCCCCGACGGCGAATTGGAGATGAACCGCGTCCCGTCAGCTCGGACGCTACGGCCGCCGCTCCCACTCGGCCCGGGTGAGGACGTACTCGACCTCGCCGTGCTCGGAGCCCTCGATGGCCTCCGGCCAGTCGCCGGTGAAGCTCCGCAGGAACGACAGGCCCGACTTCTCCATGACACGCCGGGAACCGGCGTTGACCGCCATGGTGTTCGCGGTGACCCGCACCACGCCGAGCTCCTCGAATCCCTTGCGGATCAGGGCCCTTGAGCCCTCCGTGGCGTAACCGCGGCCCCAGGCGCTCCTGTTGAGCCGGTATCCGAGTTCGACCACGGAGGCGTCGTGCGCGTCCAGGGGCCTGAACTCGAACCAGCCGAGGAAGACATGGGTGTCCTTCTCCTGCGCCGCCCAGTAACCCCGTCCGCCGATGCACGGGTACTCCCGCATCAGCCCCGGCAGGGTGCGCTCCCGGATGCCCTCGCGGTCGGCCGGTCTGCCGCCGTTGATGTAGCGCATGACGTCCGGGTCGCTGTGCAGCGCGAGCAGGTTGCCGGCGTCCGCTGCCGTGAACGGACGCAGCACGAGCCGTTCGGTCTCCAGGAAGGCGTCCACGGCGTCATCCTCACCGCCGGACACCCGGGCCCGCCACCGATATTCGCGGCGCCGCCGCCCGCCACGGAAGTCCTCGTCTCCGCCCTTGCGCGTGGGCCGCGAGCGCGGTGAGTTCTGCGCCCCGAGCGAGTCGGTATCCGTATGGACACCGAGAAGCTCGAGACTCCCGGGGCGGACCTCGTCCACGACGTACGCGGCCCGCTTCCGCCCGACGGCGGGCGCCCGCCGCTGATGATGATCGGCCAGCCGATGGACGCCTCCGGCTTCACGGCGCTGGCCTCGCACTTCCCCGACCGCACCGTCGTCACCTACGACCCCCGCGGCCTCGGCCGGAGCACCCGCAAGGACGGCCGGTCCGACCACGAGCCGCTGACGCAGGCCGGCGACGTGCACGCCCTCATCTCGGCACTCGCCGCGGGCCCCGTCGAGATGTTCGCGAGCAGCGGCGGCGCCGTCACCGCCCTCGCCCTCGTGGCGGAGTACCCCGGCGACGTGACGGTCCTGGTGGCGCACGAGCCCCCGCTGCTCACGGTGCTGCCCGACGCCCGGGCGGCCGAGCGGGCCCGCGCAGAGGTGCGGGACGCCTACGAGAGCAAGGGCTGGGGAGCGGGGATGGCCGCCTTCGTCGCGATGGCGTCCTGGCAGGGCGAGTTCACCGACGACTACTTCGCCCGGCCCGCCCCGGATCCCGCATCGATGGGCATGCCAGACGGCGACGACGGGTCCCGTGACGACCCGCTGCTCTCCGACAGGTCCTGGGCCGTCAGCGGCTACCGGCCGGACGTCCATGCGCTCGGGTCGTCAGCTACCCGGATCGTGATCGCGGTGGGGGAGGAGTCCCGGGGAACGCTCACCGGACGCACCTCCGAGGCCACGGCCGGTCTGCTCGGCCGGCGGGCGGCCGTCTTCCCCAGCCACCACGGGGGCTTCCTCGGTCCCGAGTCCGGCCACGCGGGCCGGCCGGAGGACTTCGCACGCCGCTTGCGCGCGGTCCTCGACGAGACCGGCTGAGCGGTGTCACGCGGTGGGTGCCCCCTCGTCCCGGCACACGGAGCACCGGTCCGAGCCGTCCCACCCGTCCCAGCCGAACGCCCGCGGCGACAGCGAGCGCCCTTCGAGTTCCTCGCGCACCGCGACCCTGTACGCCCACACCGCGCCGATGTAGGGGTGGTACACGTCGTGGAAGGCCGCGGACGTGAGGGACGCTCCCTCCGCGACCGCGCGCTGAAGGGCCCGGAGGTGCTCGAACATCTCCTGGCCGGCGGCGGCGACGGCGGCCGTCGCGTCGATGAACAGCCGCTCCCTGGCCTCGTACAGGCCCGCGTCGCTCAGCGCCGCGCGGGCGGCGGCCCTCCGTTCGGTGCCGCCACGGCCGGACTGGGCGAGCTCCCGCAGGCCCGAGTGGCAGACACCCGCGGCGGAGATGAAGTCGATGTAGACCTCTCGCCTGCGGGCCCCGACGCCCCTGCCGTCCTCCCGGCGATTGCGCAGATAGTCCGCCAGAACCGTGCCGGAGACGGCCAGCGTGCCTCCGCTCACCGTCGCGACGAGAGTCCCCCAGTCCACGTCTGCCCCCGCAGCGAATCGAAGATCGACGCCACGAACCTACCTGTACGCGTGGCGGGCGCGGACGCGGGCCCGGCCCGGCGAGGGCGCGCGGTGCCCGGCGGTCACGGGATGAGAGTCGGAGCGACGCCGCCGTCGACGCGCAGGGCCGCTCCCGTGGTGGCCGACGCCTGCTCCGAGGCGGCGTAGAGGACCAGCGCGGCGACCTCGTGCGGACGGATCAGCCGGCCCAGCAGCGAGGTCGGGCGCTCCTGTTCGATGAAGGCGCGCTCGGCCTCGGCGAACGAAGTGCCCGGTCCGACGCGGTCGTTGATGAACTCCTCGACGCCGGGAGTCAGCGTCGGCCCCGGGAGGACGGAGTTGACCGTGACGCCGGTGCCCGCCACCTCCTGGGCCATGCCGCGCGAGAGGGCGAGCTGCGCCGTCTTCGTCATGCCGTAGTGGACCATCTCCGTCGGCGTCATGACGGCGGACTCACTGCTGATGAAGAGCACGCGCCCCCAGCCGCGGCCGGCCATGCGGGGAGTGTGATGGCGCGCCAGCCGGACGCCGCTGAGGACGTTGACGTCGAAGAAACGCTGCCACTCCGCGTCGGGGATCTCGAAGACCGGCGCGGCCGAGAAGATGCCTGTGTTGTTCACGAGGACGTCGCAGTCCGGCACCGCCTGGATCAGCCGCCGGGTCCCCTCGGCCGTGGACACGTCCGCCGCCACGGGGCGCACCGCTTCCGAGCCCGCCTCCGCGGCGACCGCGCGGGCGGCTTCCGCGGTGCGCTCCTCGTCGCGTCCGTTGACCACGACGTCGGCCCCGGCCGCGGCCATCGCGACCGCTATGGCCTTCCCGATGCCGGCGGTGGATCCGGTGACGAGGGCGGTCCGGCCGGAGAGGTCGATCTGCATGAGGGCCTTCCTTCACGGCGTCCGGGCGTGAACGGCGGACGCGGGTCGGTGCGGTGCGTTCTGGGTCGCAGAAGGGGACGGTCCGGACCGTACTTGCGTGCGCATGTAATTGCAAACGCGCTATAAATCTGTGCGCGGGTTACCTGTGCCCGGTGAGAATCGTGTCGTGCCCTGTCCGGCTGCCTGTCCTGACCGGTTGTCCTGGTGGGGCGTCCTGGCGGGTCGTGCATCCGGGCCGGCCGTCCGGCCGCACGCCCCACTGCCCGCCGGTGTACGGTCCGGGGATGACTGAGGCGGACGGCGCGGCCGCGGAGCGGCGAGACCCCGGAGCCGAGGCCGCCGTCGAGCGGATCGCCGCCGTCGCGGCGGACTGGGCGGCGGCGATCGTCTCCAACGACCCGGAGTGCATCGCCGAGTTCATGGCCGACGAGTGGGTGATGGTCTCCGAGACGGGCATCTCGCCCAGAGCCGAGTTCCTCTCGCACGTCGCGTCGGGCGATCTGACGCACTCCGCCATGGAACTCACCGGCCGCCCCAGGATCCACGTGTACGGCGAGACCGCGGTCCTCACCGGACGGGTGACGAACACGGCTCACTACCGGGGCCGCCGCTTCGAGGCCGACGAGTGGACCACCGATGTCTTCGTACGGCGGGGCGGCCGCTGGCTGTGCGTCCTGAGCCAGATCACCGCGGCACGCTGACACCGCCGGGCCTGCCCGGCCCGCCGTGCTTCACGGGCTGCCGGCTCGCATGCGCCCTGCCGTACGGCGTCCGCGTGCCGTCGAGGCGGCGCCCGGGGGTCAGTCCGTCAGGTCCAGGGAGGCCCCGACGATCCCGTCGGCGTCGATGCCGTGGTGGCGGTGGACGTCGGTGAGGGTGCCGCTCTGGCCGAATCCGGTCACTCCCAGGGTGCGGCTGGGCACCTGGTTGACCCCGGCCAGGAACGCCAGCGTGTGGGGGTGCCCGTCGAGGACGGTGACCATGGGCCTGGCGCGCTCCGGCGGGAAGATCTGCCCGAGGATCCAGTCGGAGCCCTCCTGCAGCCCCTGCCGTGCCCGCACCGCCCGGAAGAGGAGGTCCGCGCTGGTGACGCACACGACGTCCGCGCCCACGCCGAGTTCGGCGAGCCGGTCCGCGGCGGCGAGCGCTTCGGGGACCATCGCGCCGGCCGCGGCGATGGTCAGCGACGGCTCGGCGTGGCGGCGCAGCATGTATCCGCCCGCGACGGTCTGCCTGCGGCGGCGCTCCCTCGCGGCGGGGTCGGCCGGCACCCCGGCCAGCGACTGGTCCACCGAACGGGTCGACAGCCGCAGGTACGTCGACCCGCCGTCGGGCTTCCCCAGACGGGAGAGCCCCGCGAGGAGGCACCACTCCAGGTCGAGGGCGAAGGCCGGTTCGTAGGCGGTGCAGCCCGGCTGCTCCAGGCCGATCGAGGGGGTGATGACCGACTGGTGGGCGCCGCCCTCGGGTGCGAGGCTGACGCCGGACGGGGTGCCCACGAGGATGGACTGGCCGCCCGCGTACATCCCGAAGGACCACGGCTCCAGCGCGCGGCCCACGAACGGGTCGTAGACCACGCCGATCGGCATCAGCGGCCTGCCCCACCTGCTCCACGTGGCGCCCAGCTCCCCGAGCAGGCCCACCAGGTTGGTCTCCGCGATGCCCAGTTCGATGTGCTGCCCGCCGGGCTGCTCCCGCCAGTGCAGGATCGTCTCCGCGTCGTCGGCGAACCAGTCCCGGCGCTCGGTGGGGGACCAGGTGCCGACCTTGTTGAGCCAGCCTCCGAGGTTGGTCGTCGAGGCGACGTCCGGGCTGACGGTCACCACGTGCCGTGCCGTCGCGGGGGCCTGCCGCGTCAGGTCCAGCAGGGCCCGGCCGAGGGCCTGCTGGGTCGAGCCGCTGCCCGAGGGGGTGCGCTTGAAATCCGTGGGGACCTGCGGCGGAGGCCGCAGCGGGGCCGGGTCACGCCGGAGGCGCGCGGCCGTGCGTTCACACAGGCCGGCCTCGGCGCTGCCCTGCGGGAACCGTTCCCAGGGCCGTTCCGGATCCGCGCCGACGTCCCGTGCGAGCTCCGCCATCTGATCGCCGGTCAGGAGGGCCGAGTGGTTCTGGGGGTGCCCGGCCGTCGCGAGGCCGTGGCCCTTGACGGTGTAGGCGAACACGACGGTGGGACGGGTGTCGTCGATGGCCGCGTACGCGTCCGTCAGCGCGCCCAGGTCGTGGCCTCCGAGGTTGCGGATGACGGCGTCGACGGAGGCGTCGTCCAGCCCGTCGAGCAGCGCGGCGATCTTGTCGCTGCCGGGGCCCGACCCCGGCAGCCGCTCGCGCAGCTGCGTGGCCGAGCAGCGCAGCAGCCGCTGGTACTCGGGGTTGGTCATCTCGTCGATGCGTGTGCGCAGGGCGTCGCCGCCGGGTTCGGCGAACAGCTTCTCCAGCAGGCGGCCGTACTTGACGGTGATGACCTGCCAGCCGGCGGCGGCGAACATGCCCTGGAGCCGCGTGGCCGAGATGTTGGGCACGACCCTGTCCAGGGACTGCCGGTTGAAGTCCACGATCCAGACGACCTCGCCGAGTTCGGCCACGCCCGGGTCGAGGATCGCCTCCCAGCAGGCTCCCTCGTCGAGTTCGGCGTCCCCGATCAGGGAGTACTGGCGTCCCGAACCGCCGTCCTGGAAGCGGGCGTTGACGTACCGGCGGGCGACGGCCCCCCAGACGGGCGCCGTCGCGCCGATGCCCACCGAGCCGGTGGAGTAGTCGACGGGGTCCGGGTCCTTCTCACGGCTCGGGTAGCTCTGCAATCCGCCGAAGCTGCGCAGCGTCGTCAGGTAGGACTCGTCCAGCTCGTCCAGGAGGTAGTTCACGGCGTGCAGCACGGGAGAGGCGTGCGGCTTGACGGACACACGGTCCTCGGGGCCCAGTTCGTGGAACCAGAGCGACGTCATGATCGACGTCATGGAGGCGCTGGACGCCTGGTGGCCGCCGACCTTCAGGCCCGTCGGGTTCGGGCGGACACGGTTGGCGTGGTCGATGATCGCCGTGGACAGCCACAGGACTCGCTGCTCGACGGCCCGCAGCACGTCGAGGTCCCTGTCGGCGGGCCCCGCCGCCACTGAGCCGGACCGGTCCGCTGCCGCCTGGGTTTCCGTGGTCATGGCGTCCATCCGAAGCAGAGAAGTCAGCAGATTGCATCTGAATGACAGCAGGGCGATGATGACCGCACAAGTTGCGCGTCATCCACTGAGCAATATGCCCAGTCAAACCACCCCCCGACACGGCGAGGTTGAGCAGAGTGACAGGCGAGGAGCCCCTCGACGGCGTCGACGCGCGGCTGCTGCTCGCCCTCGCGGACGAGCCGCGCGCTCCGGTGATGGCGCTCGCCCAACGGCTCGGCCTGTCCCGCAACACCGTCCAGGCACGGCTTTCGAAGCTGGACCGCAGGGGGGTGCTGCACTCGTTCGAGCGCCGCATCGACCCGGCGGCGCTGGGCTACCCCATGTCGGCGGTCATCACCACACGGGTGACGCAGCGGCGGCTGGAGGAGGTCGCGGACGTGCTGAGGCAGATCCCCGAGGTGGTGGAGGTCGACGGCCTCAGCGGCGAGACCGACGTGCTGGTGCGCGTGGTGGCCGTCGACGCGGACGACCTGTACCGGATCGCCGGGCAGGTCCTCGCCAGCCCGGGCGTTGAGCGTACGAGCACCGCCCTCGTCATGCAGAAGCTGGTCGGGCACCGCCTCGCCCCGCTGCTCCGGCGGGCGGCGGGCGAGTCGCCGGAAGGCGTGTGACGGCCGCCGTCCCGCCGCACCCCCCCGCCCGCACTGCCGCACCTGCCGCGCCCTCTCGGTGAGCCCGGTCCGCCGCCGCAGCAGCCTGCGCAGCGTGTCGGCGTGCTCGCGTCCCACCGTCCGCACGACCGCCGCCGCGCAGTGCCGCGCGTACCTCCCCGGACGCCCGGCCTCCCCGGACGGCGCGCATGTACGGCACGCACCGGCCGCCGGCGGGCACGGCGGCTGCCTCACCCGGCCAACGGCGCGACCACGGCGTCCAGTTGGGCCGGGCGTGGGGGATGAGCCGCCGTGGTCACGTAGGCTCGGTGGATGGCCAAGTACTACGACGTGCACCCCGAGAACCCGCAACGCCGCACGATCAGCACGGTGGCCGACAGCATCCGCTCCGGCGCGCTCGTCGCCTACCCCACGGACTCCTGCTTCGCGCTGGGGTGCCAGCTGGGAAGCCGCGACGGCATCAACCGGATCCGGTCGATCCGCAACCTCGACGACCGCCACCACTTCACGCTCGTCTGCCAGAACTTCGCGCAGCTCGGCCAGTTCGTTCACGTCGACAACGATGTGTTCCGGGCCGTCAAGGCCGCTACGCCCGGGAGTTTCACCTTCATCCTCCCGGCGACCAAGGAGGTGCCGCGGCAGCTCCTGCACCCGAAGAAGAAGACGGTGGGGGTCCGGATCCCCGACCACGCCGTGACACAGGCCCTGCTCGCGGAGCTCGGGGAGCCGGTGCTCTCCAGCACGCTGCTGCTGCCCGACGAGGAAGAACCCATGACGCAGGGCTGGGAGATCAAGGAGCGGCTCGACCACGTGCTGGACGCGGTGGTCGACTCCGGCGACTGCGGCACCGAGCCGACCACGGTGATCGACTTCTCGGGTGGCGGCGTCGAGATCGTACGGCGCGGAGCGGGCGACACCTCACGCTTCGAGTGACACCCCGGGCCGCGCCCCGCCACCGGGGGTCGCCCCCTCGCTGAGGCCGGCAGCAGGGGTCACTGCGGGCGTCGGACTCCGGCCGGACCCAGCCCCGCGCGGGGGCGGCCCATGCCCGTCGCCCCTGCCGCGGGCCAGCGGACGGGAGCGGGAGCGGCCGCCTGGACCTGCCTCGGCGGAGGCGGTGCGGGCAGGGCCGGCGGCGCGAAAGCGCCCGGTGGCAGGGACCGCTTCGGGGCGAGTACCGAGTAGACGACGGTGTCGCGCCACGAGCCGTCGGGACGTCGCACGTGCCGGCGCAGCAGCCCCTCACGGACGGCGTTGATCTGCGCCATCGTGCTGTGGCTCGTCCGGTCCAGGTCGTCGAACTGCCACTGCACCCGCGTGAAGCCCAGGTGGAAGGCGTGCTGCATCAGCAGCAGGTGGATCTCGACGGCGGCGAAGGTGCCGGAGAGCGAGGCGCCCAGCCAGTACCAGCCGATGTCGAGGCGCTGGTCGAGCACGCAGATGTCGAGATAGGCGATCCAGCCGACCGGCCGCCGCGTACCGGCCTGCAGCACCGTGAAGAGGAAGGCGCCCCCGGCGGCCTGCTGGGCGAGGCGCTGCTCCACGATGAGGCGCATCTCGGCTTCCGAGCGTGGCGCGAGCACCGGCAGCCAGCCCCAGTCGGTCTCGAGGCCGCGCTGCGCCATGTAGAGATCCGGGACGTGGTCGAGCCTGAGCGGCTCCAGCACGACGTACCGTCCTGCCAGTGCCACGGGAGCGGGGGACCGCGCTGTCATGGGTCGCACGCTAGCGCGAACACCGTTCACGTGTAAGAGGAATGCGTTACGCGATCTTCACCCCGGCTGCGGAAGTGGTGCACCCCGTTCCCCGTCGCGCGTCCGCGGCGCGGCGCGTGAACAGGGGGAAGTCATCCGGAACGCGTCCGGCAGGCGCCTGCCGGGCGGTGGTACGGATGTGCCATGGAACTTCACGTGATGACCTTCAACCTCCGCTACGCCGACTACGACAGCGCTTCCCCGCACGCGTGGCCCCTGCGCCGCCCGGCCGTGGCGGAGCTCCTGACGCGGGAGGCCCCCGACCTCATCGGCACCCAGGAGGGGGTCCACGGGCAGCTGCGGGACGTCCACGCGGACCTCCGGCGGTCCGGGAAGAGCTACGAGTGGATAGGCATGGGCCGGGAGGGCGGCAGCCGTGGCGAGTTCATGGCCGTCTTCTACGACAGCGGCCGCCTCGTGCCCGTCGAGTACGAGCACTTCTGGATCTTCGACGATCCCCACAGGATCGGCGGGAAGTGGCCGCGGTCGGGCTCTCCGCGCATGGTGACCTGGGTGCGCTTCCGCGATCTCGACGGGGGAGGCGAGTTCTACGCGCTCAACACGCACCTCGACAACGCCAGCCACGAGGCCCGCGTCGCCGGCGCCCGGCTGCTCGTCGACCAGATGCGCCGGCCGGCCGCACCCCTCGCGCCCTTCGAGCCGGGGCTGCCGCGCGTCCTGACCGGCGACTTCAACGTTCCGGCGGACGCGGGGGAGGGCGGTGTCCACGACATCCTGCTGCGGGAGGGCGAGATGACCGACTCCTGGACGGCCGCACCGGCGGAGCGCCGCAGCGCCGAGTACCGCACCTGGCACGACTACGAAGGGCCGGCGCCGGGCCCCCGCATCGACTGGATCCTCACTTCGCACGGGGTCCGCACGGTCTCGACGAAGATCAACACTTTCGCTCCGGGGGACCGGTACCCCAGCGACCACTTTCCCGTACAGGCCGTACTGGAGCTGGAGCCCTCCACCCGGGGCCCGGGGCAGGTCTGAGGGGCTGCACGGCGGGCCCGTATTGCCGGAGCCGACCGGGGGTACCCGCAGCCACGTACGACGGCCGGCCGTCCCCGGGCGGGCCCGGCGCCGGGAGCGGGAGCCGTGCCGGAGCGCACGCTCAGGACGGGAGGTGACTCCGATGGTGCGGAAGAAGAAGGAGGGGAACGAGGTGCAGCGGCGCGCGGCCGCGCTCAGGGCGCGCCGTGCCGGAGAGACGCCCAGCGAGGAGCACACCACGACGGGTGCGTCGAAGCAGCGGACGCGCGTCCCCCGGCGCTCGCACAGCCACGAGGAGAGGACCGCTCACATCCACGAGGGCAAGCAGGGCAGCGTGGGCAGGGCGGCGGCGGGAGAGGGCAGCGGGCGCGGCGCCGGTGAGCAGTGGCCCACGTTCCGCGGGCGCGGCCACCCCGGCTACACCGAGGAGCACGAGCAGGTCTATCAGGCCCTCGCCGACGCCCAGGCGGCCAACGGCGGAGCCGCCGTGATGCTGGGGGAGGTCGCACGTGCGGCGGCACGGCCTCTGGAGGAGACGCGTGTCCTGATGCACGATCTGACGGCTGTCCAGGGGCTGGCCACCGAACTGCAGCACCCCGACGACCCCGACCTCGGGCCGCGCTACGAGACGAGGCCCGGCTTCTGACGCCCGTCCGCCGTCCGCGCGCGGTGTCGTGCCCCGTACGGGCCGGGCGGCCCCGGATCGCGGTCCTCCGCGTCACTTGTGACGGAGTGGTGCGGAGGGCCGCCGCGGGTGCGCCCGGCGTGGCTCTCCTGGTGAACCTGCCTGTGTCTTGGGGTACTTGGCGCGTGTCCTCGACGAGAAGGCGGCCACGATGCATCCGGGCGGTGCGGACGGCGGGAGCCCGTGCGGATATCGCAACGGAGGGCCTGGCCGGGCCAGGGGAGCATCCCGGGCCGCTAGGCTGAGGGCATGGCCGATTTGTTCCCCGGTGTACGGAAACGTCTCCCGAAAGGGCGCCAGTTCGCGCTGACTTGGGGGATCCGCGACGACTTCGGCGGCATGACCAGCGCGATGCTCCACCGCAGCCGCGCCCTCGTACGCCTCGGGAGACGGCCGGTCGACGTCCTCACCTTCGACGCCCGCCCCGACTACCCGTCCCTCGCGCACCGGCTCCGCGAGGACGGCGAACTGACCGCGGGCATGCGGCTGTTCAACCTCTACGACTGGTTCCGTGAGCATCCGTCTCCGCCGCGGCCCGACGGCACGCCCGTCCCCGGCGAGTTCGCCTTCACGCCGCTGGGGAGCGGACCCGTCCACGAGAGCGGCCTGCGCGAGGGAACGGTGATGCACCGGACACGGCGGGCGGCGGACGGCACCGTGCTGCAGACCGACCACTACCGCGAGGACGGCTCGCTGCTGCTGAGCGACCGCCGCGACACACATACCGAGGGCCGGCTCGGCGGACGCTCCGTGGTGCTGTGCGACACCGCCGGGCGCCCGGTCCGGGCCTGGGGCGCGATCTGGCCGTTCTACCGGCTGTGGCTCGACCTCGTGCGCGACGGTGAACCCTCGTTCCTCGTCGTCGACAGCAAACCGGTCGCGCGGTTCATGCTCACCTACCGCCGTCGGCGCGCCGTGACGCTCCACGTGGTGCACAACTCCCATCTGGACGGGGAGGGGCGGCAGTCGGGCCGGATCAAGGAGTCCCGGCGCCCCGTCTTCGAGCAACTCGGCAGGTTCGACGCGGTCGTTCTCCTCACGCCGCGGCAGAAGGCCGACGTCGAGGCGATGCTCGGTCCGTCACCCAACCTCTGCACGGTTCCCAACAGCAGGAACGTCGTACCGCCGAGGCGGCCGCGCCCCGAACGCCCTCCCGGGCGCGGCGTCGTCATCGCCTCCCTCACCCGCCGCAAACGTGTCGGTCACGCTGTCCGCGCCGTGGCGGCCGCTTCGGCACGCGCGGGCGGCGGTATCACGCTGGACGTGTACGGAAGCGGCGCGGAGCGGCGGGCGCTGCGGAAGCTGGTGGACAGGCTCGAAGTGCGCGACCGCGTAAGGCTGCTGGGGCACCGCCCCGATGCGCGCGACCAGTTGGCCGAGGCGTCCTTCGTCCTCCTCACCGGCAGCACGGAGGGGTTGCCCCTGGTGCTGATCGAGGCCATGGCCGCGGGCTGCCTTCCGGTCGCCTACGACGTGCCCTACGGGCCTGCCGACGTCATCACCCACGGCCGGAACGGTTTCCTCGTCGAGCAGGGGAACGTCGCGGAGCTGACGGAGGCCGTCGTGCGGCTGGCCGGCCTGCCCGCGAAGGAGATCGCCAGGATGCGCGGTCAGGCACGCCGCACCGCGAAGCGGTACTCGGACGCCGCCGTGACGCGGCAGTGGGCACGCGAGATGCGCAGAGCGCGGCAGCGCCACCGGGCGGCCTTCGAAGCCGCCGCGCCGGCCGCCCCCGTCCCGCAGGGGACCTCGGTCGCGGCGTCCACGTGACGGCGGCACGCGCCGGCGGTGCGGCCCGCAGCCCGCCGCCGGCCAACTGCCGTGCGTTCTCTACTCCTTGCGCAGCACCGGGCGCAGCGCGTCCAGCACTGCAGGGTCCTCGATGGTGCTGGGCACCGGCTCCTCGGTTCCCTCGGCGATGTTCCGCATCGCCTTGCGCAGGATCTTCCCCGACCGGGTCTTGGGGAGCGCCGTGACCACCGCGACGTCCTTGAGGGAGGCCACCGCTCCCACCTGGTCGCGCACCAACTGGACCAGTTCCGCCTGGAGTCGGGACGCATAGCCCTCGGCCGCCCCGTCCACGCCGGACTTGAGGACGACGAACCCGCGGGGAACCTGTCCCTTGAGCTGGTCCGCCACTCCGATGACCGCGCACTCCGCGACGTCGGGATGGCTTGCGAGGACCTCCTCCATCCCGCCCGTCGAGAGCCTGTGCCCGGCCACGTTGATGACGTCGTCCGTGCGGCCCATCACGTACAGGTAGCCGTCCTCGTCGAGGTACCCGCCGTCCCCGGTGAGGTAGTAGCCCTCGAACGCCGACATGTACGAGGACAGGAACCGTTCGTCGTCGTTCCACAGCGTGGGCAGCGCCCCCGGGGGCATCGGGAGCTTCGCCACGATCGCGCCGTTGGTGCCCGGCGGCACGGGCTTCCCGTCGCCGTCGAGGACCTGGATGTCCCAGCCGGGCAGCGGCCTCGTGGGCGACCCCGGCTTGAGCGGCAGCAGCTCGATCCCCGCCGGGTTGGCCACGATGGGCCAGCCCGTCTCCGTCTGCCACCAGTGGTCGATGACGGGGATGCCGAGCAACTCCGAGGCCCAGCGGTACGTTTCGGGGTCGAGCCGCTCACCGGCGAGGAACAGGTACTTCAGCTCCGACAAGTCGTACCCGCGCGTGAAGGCCCCCTCCGGGTCCTCCTTCTTCAGCGCCCGGAAGGCGGTGGGGGCGGTGAACATGGAGCGCACCCCGTACTCGCTCGCCACTCGCCAGAACTGCCCGGCGTCGGGGGTGCCCACGGGCTTGCCCTCGTACAGCACGGTCGTCGCCCCGGCCAGCAACGGCGCGTAGACGATGTAGGAATGGCCGACGACCCAGCCGACGTCGGACGCGGTGAAGAGCGTCTGCCCCGGCCCCACGTCGTAGACGTTGGCCATGCTCCACGTGAGCGCGGTGGCGTAGCCGCCGCTGTCGCGCACGACGCCCTTCGGCTTCCCCGTGGTGCCGGAGGTGTAGAGGACGTAGAGGGGATCCGTCGACTTGACTGGCACCGGCGCCGCGGGCGAGGCGGCAGAGCACGCGCTCGCCCAGTCGACGTCCCGCTCGCTCAACTCGGCCCGCGCCTGCGGGCGTTGCAGGATCACGTTCTTCTCGGGCTTGTGCGAGGCCATGCCGACGGCCGCGTCCAGCAGCGGCTTGTACTCGATGACGCGGGAGCCCTCGATCCCGCACGACGCCGAGACGACGACCACGGGCTCGGCGTCGTCGATCCGCACGGCGAGCTCTCTCGCGGCGAAGCCGCCGAAGACCACCGAATGCACCGCGCCCAGGCGCGCGCAGGCGAGCATCGCGACCGCGGCCTCCGGCACCATCGGCATGTAGATCACCACGCGGTCGCCGGTGCCGACGCCGAGGCCGCGCAGGACTCCGGCGAACGCGGCGACCTCGTCGCGGAGCCGCCGGTAGGAGTAGACGGACTTCGTGCCGGTGACGGGGGAGTCGTGGACCAGGGCCGCCTCGTCCCCGCGTCCGGCCTCGACGTGGCGGTCGAGGGCGTTGTGGCAGACGTTCAGCTCCCCGTCGGGGAACCAGCGGTAGAAGGGGGGCCGGGAGTCGTCCAGAACTCGGGCGGGCGCCTTGTGCCAGTCCAGGGCGCCGGCCGCCTCCAGCCAGAACCGCTCACGGTCCGACACGCTCGCTGAGAAGATCTCCTCGTAGCCGCCCACCGGGTCCTCCTTCCGGGCGACCGTCCGTCCGGCCGCCCTGGCTGTTCGTCGTCCGCTGTCGAGCGTGCCCGGTCCGCGCGGGGCCAAGGCCCGGGCGCGGGCGGGGTGCGGACATCCGCGCCGGCCCGGGCCCGTCCGCCCGGCCGGTACGGCGACCATACGACCGTCCCGCCCCCCCGGTCAGCAGGCCGTCAGGCGCGAACCGCGCACCGGACGGGCCGTTCGGGACGCGTCGCGTCAGACCAGCTCGCAGCCGCAGCGGACCAGCGACCGCGCGAAGGGTTCTCCCGTGGCGCGCGCGTACGCCATCCGTTCGCGCACCTCCCTGAGCGTGCGGGGCCGGTAACCAGGCCCTCCGCAGCACGACTTGTGGAAACGCACACCCGCGTTCAGCAGCACGGAGAGCGTCCGCCAGGCCCGCCTGTCCCTGCGGGGCGGAGCCGCGAAGGCGGATCCGACGTGGACGAGGGGCCGGGCGCACCCGGGGCAGAGCCTCCGGTGGGTGCCGGCGTGCGGCTGCTTGTACGAGGCCCGGCAGGGCAGGCAGACGTACGAGGTCTTGGAGTGCGACATGCGGGCAGCGTAGGAGCGTTCCGTGCGGGGTTCGACGGCTTTTCGGGGCGAGGGGCCCTTCTCCCGCCCCTCGCCCCTGCGGCCCGCCGCCCCGGAACCCGCGCCCCGGACCCGCGCCCCGGAACCCGCGTGCCGAAGCCGCCGCCCCGGTCCCGTTCCCCGGTCTCCACTGGCGCGGCGACTCTCCGCGTCCTTCCGTCACCCGCGGTGCGCACCGGCCGGGCGGCGAACCGCACGGGTACGACAGGCGTCCCTGCCTGCATGGACGGGATCTCGCGCGCGATCGGACAGCTGCTGCACTTCGCCTGGCTGCAGGCGCGCTGCTGCGCGTTCGCCGTGGCGCTGATCGGGGGCATCGCCGTCTCGGCGCTGCTGCCGGAACTCCCCGTCGCCCGCTACGACCTCGTCCTCGTCTACGGCGTGGTGCTCGCCGCGCTCGCCCGGAAGCTCGGCTGGGACGGCTCGCGGGACACGATGGTGATAGCCGCGTGCCATGTCATCGGCCTGCTCTTCGAGTTGGTGAAGGTGCGGCTCGGCTCCTGGAGTTACCCGGAGGCCGCGCTGACGAAGGTCGCGGGCGTGCCGCTCTACGGAGGCTTCCTTTATGCCGCCGTGGGCAGTTACGTGTGCCGGGCATGGCGGCTGATGGACCTGCACCTCACGGGATACCGCCCGCGGGTCATGGCGGTGCTCGCCGCGGCGGTCTACGTCAACTTCTTCACCCACCACTGGCTTCCCGACCTCCGCTGGCCCCTGGCCGCCGCCCTTGTGTGGGCGACGGCGGGCTCCCGGGTCTGCTACCGCGTCGGCGCGAGCCGCCACCACATGCCGCTGTGCGTGTCGTTCGTCCTCATCGGCTTCTTCCTCTGGGTCGCGGAGAACGCGGCGACCTTCGTCGGCGCGTGGAGTTACCCTGACCAACTCGACGGCTGGCAGCCCGTCACCATCTCCAAGGCCGCCGCGTGGGCGTTGCTGATCAGCGTCACCTTCGTCCTCGCGGCCTCCTCGCGGAGGGCGGTGACGGCGCTGCCCCCGGGAGGGGCGGGGGCGGGGGAATCCGGGGAGGACGCCGGGGTCCCCGGACGCGCGGAAGCCGGCGGGACGCAGATCGGAGACACTGGGTGCGCTACGGGGTCAACATCCTCAACTTCGGCCGCGGAACCGGCCCTTCGAGCCTGCTGCGGTGGGCGCGGTACGCGGAGCAGCGCGGCTTCGACTTCGCCATGATCTCCGACCACGTCGCCGTCACCGAGCAGGTGGCGCAGCAGTACGAGGCACCCTTCTACGACCCCTTCACCACCCTCGCCTGGCTGGCCGGAAGCACCGAGAGGATCGAACTCGGCACCACCGTCACGGTGTTGCCCTTCCGGCACCCGCTGCTGACGGCGAGGGCGGTCGCGAACATCGACAACTTCAGCGGCGGGCGCTTCATCCTCGGCGTCGGCGTGAGCTGGAGCGAGACGGAATACGCGGCGCTGGGCGTGCCGTTCGGGCGGCGCGGAGCCGTCACGGACGAATACCTGGACGTCGTCACCCGCGCCTGGCGGCACGAGAAGATCTCCCACCACGGGGAGTTCGTCTCCTTCGACGACGTGTCGACCGGCCCGCTTCCGGTGCGCACCCCTCCCGTGTGGATCGGCGGAGGCAGCAAGGCCGCCCTGCGCCGCGCCGTGAAGTACGGCGACGCGTGGCACCCCCTCAACCAGCGCATCGCCTGGTTCCGCGACGAAGCGCTTCCGGCGCTCCGCCGCCTCGCGGACGAAGCGGGTCGTCCCGTACCGCAGTTCGCGCCCCGGCTGCCGCTGCTGCTGACCGACGCGCCGCTCCCCGAGGAGACCAGGCTCGCCGGGCAGGGCACCCTCGACCAGGTCAGGCGCGACCTGGACGAGCTGGCCGAACTCGGCGCCTCCCACGTCCTGTTCGACACCTACCGGGGCGAACCGCGGTCGATGCGTCCGCAGGCCGACGACGAGCGCGTCCTGGAGACCCTCGCGCAGTACGTGCTCGGCCCGTCGGACCGTTAGGCGGACGGCTGGCCCGGGGGAGGCCCTGGGCCAGCGCGGTGGCAGGCCGGCGGCCCAGGGGCGTTCAGCGGGAGGCGCGCTGCGCCTCGACGATCCGGCGGATGGTGTCCTGCGAGTTGCTGCGGCGCTGGATCCTCGCCGCGAAGGAGGGGAACTGACCGGCGATCGCCGCGCCCAGCCGCAGCTTCAGCGGAGCGACGTTGACCTCGCACAGATCCCGCTCCACAGCCCGGACGAGCCCTGCGGCCACCTGCTCCGGCGTCACGGTCCCCAGCCCGCCGGGAGGCTCGGCTCCGGTGGCGGCGAACATGCCCGCGTCGCGTACGAAGCCCGGCTGGACGACGGAGACGCCGACCCCGGTCCCGTGCAGATCCTGCCGGAAGCCCAGTGCGAAGCCCCGCAGCCCGAACTTGGACGCCGAGTAGAGGGACGCGGCGGGCGTGGCCGCCTTGCCCGACATCGAGCCGACGAACGCGAGATGACCGCGGCCCCTCTCCACCATGTGCGGGGCCAGCAGACGCGCCAGCATGACCGGCGCGCGCAGGTTCACGTCGAGGGAGCGGTCGATCTGCCCGGGCGTGTAGTCGAGAAGGTCGCCGCTGGCGGGGAGCGCCGCGTTCGCGACCAGGATGTCGGCGCCGGACGCCTCCTCCGCGAGCCGGGTGACCTGCCCGGGGTCGGCCAGGTCCGCGACGACGCCGCGGGCGCCCAGCTCGTCCGCGAGCGGCTCCAGCACCTCCGCGCGTCGCCCCGTCAGTATCAACGTCGCACCGGCGTCCGCGAGGTGGTGTGCGATGGTGCGCCCTATGCCGCCGGTGACCCCGGTGAGCAGGACGGTGGATCCAGCGATGCGCATCGGCTCGGCTCCTCTGGTCGTGGACGCCGGGATCCCGGCCGACTGGACGATACCTGGGAGTAACACAGCGGGGTTCACCCGACCGCCGGTACGGCCCCCGCCGGGGCGTGCCGGTGAGGTTTGAGCAGGGGGCGACCGAGGGACCAGCACCGGAAGCCATCCCGAGAGACCGAGGAAGCCAAGACGTGAGCACAGTTCCCGCTGTCACCCTCAACAACGGTTCGTCCATGCCTCAGTTGGGCTTCGGCGTGTACCAGGTGCCCGAGGACGAGACCCAGGGCGTGGTGTCCACCGCGCTGGAGCTGGGGTACCGCAGCATCGACACCGCTTCCCTCTACCGCAACGAGGAGGGCACCGGCCGCGCCATCGCCGCCTCCGGCATCCCGCGCGAAGAGCTCTTCGTGACGACGAAGCTGTGGAACACCGACCAGGGTTACGACGCCGCCCGGCACGCTTTCGAGGTGTCGCTGGCCAAGCTCGGCCTCGAATACGTGGATCTCTACCTCATCCACTGGCCCCTGCCCGCCCGGGATCTGTACGTCGAGACCTGGCGGGCGCTGGAGAAGATCTACGAACTCGGCCGTGCGAAGGCCGTCGGTGTCTCCAACTTCCATACGCCGCACTTGCGCAGGCTCATCGCGGAGACCGACGTGGTGCCCGCCGTCAACCAGATCGAACTCCATCCGAAGCTGCAGCAGGAGCAGTTGCGCACCTTCCACGCCGACGCCGGCATCGCCACGGAGGCGTGGTCGCCGCTGGGCAGGAACAACGGGGTCCTCGACGACGACGCCGTGACCGGCGTCGCCCGCAAGCACGGCCGGACTCCGGCGCAGGTCGTCCTGCGGTGGCACCTGCAGCTCGGCGACGTCGTCATCCCCAAGTCCGTCACGCCTGCCCGCATGCGCGAGAACCTCGACGTCTTCGGCTTCGAGCTCGACGGCGAGGACATGGCCGCGATCGGCGGGATGGAGACGGGGGAGCGCGTCGGCCCCGACCCGGACACGCTCAACTGAGGCGCAGGCCGCTTGCACGGCCGGCGTGCCCGGTACCGGGGCTCTCCGGTACCGGACACGCCGGCGCGGACGGTCAGGTGAGGGCGGGCAGCCGCTCCAGCAAGCCGTCGATACGGGCCAGTTCGGCGTCGGTGAAGTCGAGCCGCTCCGTGGCCGCCACGCTGTCCGCGAGCTGCTCCGGGCTGCTCGCACCGACCAGCGCCGAGGTGACCCGTCCGCCGCGCAGCACCCACGCCAGCGCCATCTGGGCCAGGCTCTGCCCGCGCTCCCGCGCCAGGCCGTTCAGCTCCCGGAGCCCGGAGACCGTC
The DNA here is from genome assembly GCF_900090125.1 of Streptomyces sp. WMMB 714. NCBI lineage: Bacteria > Bacillati > Actinomycetota > Actinomycetes > Kitasatosporales > Streptomycetaceae > Streptomyces > Streptomyces sp. WMMB 714. The sequence goes on along the minus strand of NZ_FMHJ01000001.1, from coordinate 220,342 downwards.
TCCTCGGTGATCTGGCCCGTGCTGAGGAAGGGGCTCGACCCCGCGGCCCGGGAGTCGGCCGGCACCCCGTCGAGGTAGCGCCCGGTGAGCAGGCCCTGGGCGAGCGGGGAGTAGACGATCGAGCCCGCGCCGACGTCGTCGAGCGTCCCCAGCAGCTCCTCCTCGGGCCTGCGGTCCAGCATCGAGTACCGCGGCTGGTGGATGAGCAGCGGCGTACCCAGCTCCCGCAGGATCCGTGCGGCCTGCCGCGTCTGCTCCGCCGTGTAGTTGGAGATGCCGGCGTAGAGGGCCTTGCCCTGCTGCACGGCCGTGTGGAGGGCCCCCATCGTCTCCTCGAGCGGGGTGTCGGGGTCCGGCCGGTGCGAGTAGAAGACGTCGACATGGTCGAGGCCCAGACGCCCCAGGCTCTGGTCCAGGGAGGCCAGCAGGCTCTTGCGCGAACCCCATTCCCCGTACGGTCCGGGCCACATCAGGTGCCCCGCCTTCGTGGAGACGAGGATCTCGTCGCGGTAGGGCCGCAGATCCTCGTGGAAGATGCGGCCGAACGCGGTCTCGGCGGCGCCGGGCGGCGGACCGTAGTTGTTGGCGAGGTCGAAGTGGGTGACCCCCAGGTCGAACGCCCGGCGCACGATGGCGCGTTGGCGCTCCAGCGGCCGGTCGGTACCGAAGTTGTGCCACAGGCCCAGCGATATCGCGGGCAGACGCAGGCCGCTGCGCCCGGTGCGGCGGTAGGGCATGGCGTCGTAGCGGCCTTCGTGTGCTCGGTACAAGGTCGATTCTCCTCGGATGTTCCGGTGTCCTGTCGGGTTCGTCTGCGTTCCGGTGCGCGTGCCCGGGAGCCCTGCGGCAGGGGTCTGCCGCTCAGGCGATTCCTTCGGGGCTGGCGCCCTCGACCTGCACGCCGTCGGCGGCGATGCGCTCGATCTCCGCCAGCTCCTCACCGCTCAGCGCGATGTCGGCGGCAGCCGCGCTCGCCTCGATGTTGGCGCTGCTGCGCGCGCCCACCAGCGCCACGTCCGCACGGGCGAGGACCCATGCGATCGCGATCTGGCTGACGGTGTGGCCGCGCGCCTCCGCGAAAGCAGCGAGCCGGCGCACCACGGCCACGTTCCGGCGCAGCGCCTCGCCGGTGAAGGCCGTCGCCCGGCTGCGCCAGTCGCTCTCCTCGAAGCGCGTGGTCTCGTCGAAACGCCCGGTCAGCAGTCCGCTGGCGAGCGGGCTGTAGGCGAGTACGCCGATGCCGTGCTCCTTGGCGTACGGGAGGATCCCGTCCTCGATGCCCCTGCGGAAGAGGTGGTAAGGCGGCTGGAGCGTCTCCACAGGCCGCACGGCGGAGAACTCCTCCATCTGCGCGACGTCGTAGTTGGACACTCCGACGTGGCGCAGCTTGCCCTCGTCGGCCATCTCCTGCAGCGCGCCCGCGGTCTCCGCGGCGGGAACCTCGGGGTCGGGCCAGTGGACCTGGTACAGGTCGATCGTCTCCACGCCCAGCGCCCGCAGGCTCTGCTCGACGCCCTCGCGGAGGAAGGCGGGCGAGGCGTCGCGGACCACACCGGACGTCGGCAGGGGGCGGATGCCGCCCTTGGTGGCGATCACGACGCTCTCCCGGTCCCGGGCCAGGTCCTCGCGCAGCGCCTCGCCGAGCAGCCGCTCCGAGGCGCCGAAGCCGTAGGCCTGGGCCGTGTCGAAGAAGTTGACGCCCAGCTCGCGGGCGTGCCGGACGGCGCGCTTCGCGGCGTCCTCGTCGAAGGAGCCCCATTCGCCGCCCAGCTGCCAGGTGCCGTACGCCACGCGGGAGACAGTCGGGCCGGTCGCTCCGAGTCGGGTGGTCTGCATGCGTGCGCTCCTCACGTGGCGGCAGTGGACTCCTCAAGCCTCACGTGCCCGCTGCCATCCGTCCAATAGAAGAAAGTGAACGAATTCAGCGAGTAGGCTTCTCAATCGTGGAACTACGGCACCTCGAGTACTTCGTCACCGTCGCGGAGGAGCGGCACTTCACCCGGGCCGCCGAGCTGCTGATGGTCTCCCAGTCGGGCCTCTCCGCCTCCGTGCGGGCACTGGAGCGCGAACTGGGGGCGAAGCTCTTCGTACGCACCACGCGCAGCGTCGAGTTGACCGAAGCGGGCCGGGCCCTGCTGGGCGAGGCCACCCGGACGCTCGCGGGCGTCCGGGCCGCCAGGGAAGCCGTCGCCGCAGTGCAGGGGCTGCTGCGGGGCACCCTCAGTGTGGGTACCGAGCAGTGCATCGCCGGGGTGCACGTGCCCGAGCTGCTGGCGCGCTTCCGGAAGGAGCACCCAGGGGTGGAGATCCGGCTGCGGCAGACGGGTTCGGTCCAGCTCGCGGAGGCAGTCGCCGCCGGGCGGCTCGACCTGGCGTTCGTGGCCCTGTGCGAGCCGCCCCCGCAGGGGGTACGGCTGCTCCCGCTGACCGAGGAGCCGCTGATCCTGCTCTGCCATCCGGGGCACGCACTGGCGTCCGGCGCGCGGGCGCGATGGGCGGACCTCAAGGGCGAAGCCCTCGTCGACTTCCAACTCGACTGGGGGATACGTCAGTTGACGGAAAGGGCGTTCGCGGCCGCAGGGCTGGAGCGGCAGGTGGCGCTGGAGGTCAACGACGTCCACAGCATGATCGAACTGGTGGAGCAGGGGCTCGGCGTGGCCGTCGTCCCGCGGCACTTCGCCCACAAGCCCCCGGCGTCCGGACTGCGCGCGGTGCGGCTGACGGGCGGTCCGGCGCCGTCATGGAAGGTCTCGGTCGCCCTGCCCGCCGGGGACGCGGCCGGCCCGGCGGCCCGCAAGCTCTGCGCCTACCTGGGCCTGACGCCCGGAGCGGAGGACCGAAGCCGCTGAGGTCGCGGCCGCCCGTGGGACGAGGCACGTTCGCGTACGGGAACGGGTCGCTCGCGTTGCGCAGGTCGGCCCGCCGGCCGCGCAACGCCCCGTTCCCGCACGGGCGTTGCCTTGTTGACCGGCTGACGTCCGGGCCGTGAGGATCGATGGATTCGGCAGCGCCGGGGCTCCGCGCCCGCCCGGCGCACCGCGTCCGCGCTACACCGGTGCCGGGAGGACCGATGACCCCAGCAGACCCCGCCCCCGCTTCCAGAACGGACGCCGTGACACCGGTCGTTCCCGTGCCCGGCGCAGAGCGGCACCCCCTTTCCCGTACGGCCAGGCTCTCCCGGCGGCGCTTCCTGCAGGGCACCGCGGGAGCCGCCGCCACGGGCGCCGTCATGGCGGGCGGAGCCGGTACGGCGGCCGCCGCCGCTCCCGGCGCTCCCGCGTCCGCCGCGGCCGCCCCCTCCTCCAGGGTCACGCTCTCCTTCACAGCGGCGACCAACGGGGCCGCCACGCTCTCGCCGGGCGGGGACAGGCTCGTCGCCGAGGTCCAGAACGTCCTGTGGTCCGTGCCCCGGCGGGGCGGCGGCCGCGCCGTCCCCCTCACGGAGCCCGAACTCGAGCCGACGCGCCCCCAGTTCTCCCCGGACGGCCGGCAACTCGTCGTCTGTGCCTACCAGGGCGGCGGCTTCCACCTGTGGACCATGAGGCCCGACGGCTCCGGGCTGCGCCGGCGCACCGACGGCCCGTGGGACGACCGCGGACCCGCGTGGTCTCCCGACGGCACCCGGATCGCCTTCTCCTCCGAGCGCGGCGGCGACACGGTCACCGGAAGTCCCTACCGCATCTGGGTGATCGACGTCCGCACCGGCGAACTGACCCGCCTGACAGGGCTGCCGGGGCAGGACGGCCCTGAACAGGACGGAGCCTGGGAGGACTTCGACCCCACCTGGTCCCCGGACGGCAGGCGGGTGCTGTTCGTACGGGCGACCCCGGTCGAGGGCGAGGAGGGCCCCGTGCTGCAGGCCCGCACGATCGCCTCCGTACAGGCCGACGGCGAGAGCGCGGTGCGCACCGAGTACAGGGAGAAGAGCGAAGCGGAGGTCATGACCCCGGCCGTCTCCCCGGAGGGACGCCTCGCCCACCTGCGCACCACCGCGGCTCCCTCGGGATCGTGCACCCTCGTCGTGGACGGTGAACCGCTGGACGCCGGCGGCGAGGTGCTGCCCGTGCCCCCGCGCTGGGCGGGCTCCGGCGCGCTGCTGCTCACCGTCGACGGGCAGTTCAGCATCGTGCGGACCGAGGACCCCGGCGAAGCCGAACGCATCCCCTTCACCGCCTCGGCCTCCATGGACCGGCCCCGGTACCGCGTCAAGGACTACGACTTCGACGCCGGAGGAGGCAGCCGCCCCGTACGGTCGCTGCACCTGCCCGCCCTCTCGCCCGACGGTCGCCGGGTGGCCTTCGCGGCCCTCAACGCCCTGTGGGTCGCGGAGACTTCGGGCGGCGGACGGCCCCGCAAGATCCTTCAGGCCACCGCCACGCGCTACCCGCTCGCCCCCACCTGGACGCCCGACGGCCGCGGCCTCGTCTACTCCGACGACCGGGACGGGCTGTTCGCCGTGTACAGGCGCGACCTGCGCTCCGGGAAGGACGAACTCCTCTCCCGCGGCGGACGCGTCTTCCCCGTCCTCTCGCCGGACGGCACGAAACTCGCCTGCCTGGACATGGTGGGCAACCTGATCGTCCGGGACCTGTCCGCCGGGACCGAGAAGGTCCTCGCCGAACCGCTCGGAGCCGCCGGGCTGCCCGGCAGGCCGAGCTGGGCGCCGGACGGCCGCCACATCGCGCTCTGCGACCGCAACCGCCTCAACCAGCGCTTCCGCGAGGGCTACAACCTCATCCGCGTGGTGTCCTCCGGCAGCGGGGACGACCGGCTGTACCCCGTCGCGCCGCACACCTCGATCTCCGACCGCTACGACAGCGGCCCCGTCTGGTCGCCCGACGGCCGCCACCTCGCGCTCGTCAGCGAGTCCGCGCTGTGGCTGCTGCCGGTACGCCCCGACGGCACACCCGACGGGAAACCCCGGCGCCTGACCGGCGAGAGTGCCGACCACCCGTCCTGGTCGGGGGATTCGCGCACCGTCCTCTACCTCTCCGCGGGCAGGCTGCGCAGCGTCGACGTGCGTACGGGCGAGGCACGCACCGTCCCGGTGCGACTGCACCACCGGCGCCCGCAGGCCCGCGACACGGTCGTCCACGCCGGGCGGCTCTGGGACGGCACGGGAGAGACCGTGCGCGAGGACGTCGACATCCTGGTGCGGGGCGGCCGCGTCCGCGCCGTGGTCCCGCACCGGGCCGGCCGCGCGGCGGCACGCCGCATCGACGCCGCCGAGTACACCGTCCTGCCGGGCCTGTGGGACTCCCACACGCACCCCTGGCAGAGCACGTACGGCGGGCGGCAGACCGCCACGCAGCTCGCCTACGGCATCACGACCGCCGTCGCCCTCGGCGGCTTCGCCTACGAACAGGCCCGCATCCGCGAGGCGGTGGCCCACGGCAGCCTCGCCGGGCCGCGGCTGCTGGCCACCGGGGAGCTGCTCGACGGCCCCCGCGTCGCCTACAGCATGGGACGCGCGCACCGCACCCGGGAGGGTCTGCGCCGTTCGCTGGAGCGGGCCGAAGGTCTCGACTGGGACTTCGTGAAGACCTACGTACGGGCACCGGGCTGGATCATGGCGCAGGCAGCGCAGTTCGCACACGAGCGGCTGGGAGTGCGCGCGGGCAGCCATCTGTGCACTCCCGGGGTGCAGCTGGGCGGGGACGTGACCACGCATCTGCAGGCCACGCAGCGCCTGGAGTTCGGCCGCGCGACCACCGCGACGGGACGGGCGTTCGGCGACGTCGAGGAGATCTACACCGCCGACGGCGCCCGCTTCCACCTCATCGCCACACCCTTCGCGGCCATTCCCCTGGTGGGCGCGGACCCGGCGCTCGCGGACGACCCGCGGGTGACCCGGATGATGCCTCCGTGGGACACCGCCGCCGTCGAGGACCTCGCCGCGCAGCCGCCCTCGGACGCCCAACTGGCCACTCTGCGGCGGGAGACGGACATCTACCGGCGGGTGCTGGACGCCGGCGGGCTCATCGCCCTCGGCACCGACCAGCCGCTCGTGCCCGTCGGTCTGCACCTCCACATCGCGCTGCGCGCACTCCACGAGGGAGGCCTGTCGCCGGCCGCGGCGCTGCGCACGGCGACGGTGATGCCCGCGCGTGTCTTCGGCGCCGAGGACGACCTGGGAACCGTCGAGGAGGGCAAGCTGGCCGACCTCACCCTCGTCGACGGCGACCCCTTCACGGACTTCGACGAACTGGTGCGGACGGCCGCCGTGGTCCGGGGCGGCGAACTGTTCGAGCAGACCGCCCTTCTCGACGCCTTTCCCGAACCGGCCGGCGGGGGAGAGGCGGCCGCACGTGAGGGCTCGGACGGTGACAGCGGCCCCGCGACGTTCGACTGGCGGAAGGTCAGCAGGCAACTGCGCAGGGAAGGGTGCTGCGACGCGGGCGTGTGACGGCAGGTGTCTGCGACACGGGCGTGTGACGGCAGGGACTCCGGGAGGGGGTGCGCGGCTCGGCGCTCCCGGGCACCGGCGCGGATGCCGTGCCGCGCGCACTGTGGCGCTGCCGGTGCGCGCGGACCGTCCTGCCCGCCGCCGGGCTGATTGACTGGGCGGGTGGACTGCATCTTCTGCGAGATCGCCGACGGCCGGCGCCCGGCCCACCGCGTCTTCGAGGACGGGGACGTGGTGGCCTTCCTCGATGCCAGGCCCCTCTTCCCGGGGCACACACTCGTGGTGCCGCGGCGCCACCACGAGACGCTGACGGACCTCCCTGCCGAGACGGTGGGCGGCTTCTTCGCACGGGTGCAGCGGATCGCCGGTGCCGTGGAGTCCGGCATGGAGGCGGCGGGCTCCTTCGTCGCCGCGAACAACAAGGTCAGCCAGTCCGTGCCGCACTTCCACGTGCACGTCGTGCCCCGCAACCGCAAGGACGGCCTGCGCGGCTTCTTCTGGCCGCGCGGCCGCTACGCCGACGAGTCCGAGGCCGAAGCGGTCGCCGCCCGGCTGCGCTCCGAGCTGGAGCGCTGACCGCGGACGCCGGAACGGGCCCCGTCCTGCTCCCGCGGCCCGGGCGGGCCTGCCGCGCGCACGCCGGAGGCGAAGCGCTCACATCCGCAGGCACAGCGACGGATCCCGGTGCGCGGTGAAGCCGAGCGAGCGGTAGAGCGGTTCGCCGTCGCGTGACGCGTACAGATCCACCCGGCCGGTCTCGCACTCCCGGAACCAGTCGAGCAGGCCGCACATGACGGCGCGGCTGTGACCGCGTCGCCGGTACGCGGGGTCCGTCACGACGCCCAGCACCTGCCCCGCCAGGCCGTTGGGCAGATGGGGGCCGGGCAGCCGCTGCTGGACGGTTCCGATACCGCAGGCGGCCAGGCCCCGCTCGCCGTCCACGACGAGGATCCGCACGGACTCGGCTGCCAGCTGCTCCTTCAGCACCGCCGTCAGGGCGTCCCGCCAGCCGGCGTCCCCGGGCACGTGTCCGGTGCCGTCCTGGTCCAGCTCCGCGAACAACAGCGCGCGCAGGCGTACGAGTTCGGGGATGTCGTCGTGGGCCGCTCGCCGCACCTGTGAGGTCATGTAATGACTCTAATGCGCAAGAGACGCTTACATCAATCATGCCGGCCGTGAACGCACACCCCGCACAGGGGCCGAAGACGCCGCCGAAGGCCGACGAACCGGGCGGCTGCGTTCACTTCGCGTCCGCATAGCACTCCACGACGGCGGTGGTGAAGGGGAAACGGACGGGCGTCTCTCCGAAGGCGGCGCTTCCGGCACGCTCCGCAGCCGTCGCGATCGCCTTCCGGACCTCCTCCGCCTCCGCCGCCGGGCAGTGCACGATCACCTCGTCGTGCTGGAAGAAGACCAACTCGGCTTCGAAATTGGTCAGTTCCTGACGCAGTGCGGCCAGCATGAGCACCGCCCAGTCCGCCGCGCTGCCCTGCACGACGAAGTTCCGCGTGAACCGCCCCCGCGCGCGGGCCGCCGCCGTCCCCGCCCCCGGAGGCCGGGACTCGGCCTCCCCGTCCTCTCCCGCCTCCGTGCCCGCACCGTCCTCGGCGGCCGCCGATCCGGCCGGAGGGCAGGTGCGGCCCAGGTACGTGCGCACCAGCCGGCCCTCCTCGCCCGCGCGTGCCGCGTCGTCGACGTACGCGACCGCACGGGGGAAGCGCCGCCGCAGCGCGGCGAGGTTCCTCAGCCCGTCCCCGCTGGTCTGGCCGTACACCGCGCCGAGCAGCGCCAGTTTGGCCTGGGCGCGCTCCCCGGAGAAGCCGTGCCGCGAGAGCGTCGTGTACAGGTCCTGGCTGCTGCCGGCCGCCGCCATGAGCCCAGGATCGCGTGAGACGGCGGCGAGCACGCGCGGCTCCATCTGGTCGGCGTCGGCGACGACGAGGCGCCGGCCGGGGTCGGCGACCACCGCCCGCCGCACCACTTTCGGGATCTGAAGCGCGCCGCCCCCGTTGGTCGTCCAGCGGCCGGAGGCGGCGCCGCTCGGGACGTACTCGGCGTGGAAACGCCCGTCGCGCACCCACGAGCGCAGCCACGACCAGCCGTGCGCGGTGTAGAGCCGGTAGAGCTTCTTGTAGAGCAACAGCGGCTCCACCGCGGGGTGTTCGACGTCGCGCAGCTCCCACGCCCTGGTCGAGGAGAGTTCGACCCCCGCACGCGCGAACGCGCGCAGCACATCGGCGGGCAGGTCGGGCCGCACCCGCACGCCCGGCCCGAACGCCCGCGAGACCTCTTCCTCCAGCTCCGCCAGCCGCCGGGGGAGGCCGCGGCCCCCGTAGCGCTCGCCGAGCAACTCCTCCAGCAGTTCGCGGTGCACGTCCGCGCGCCAGGGGACCCCGGCCCGGCCCATCTCGGCCGCGACCAGCGTCCCCGCCGACTCGCCCGCCAGCAACAGCCGCATCCGTTCGGGGTGTTCAGCCGCCGACGTACGTTCCTGCTGCCCGGCGTACACCTCCAGGAGCGCCGTCATCGCGTCGACGCCCTCCGGCAGCGGAAGGACTCCCGCCTCGAACAGCGACGGCTCAGGGTCCGCCTCCCGCGAAGCGGACGGAAGGTCCGGAGGCACGGGACGTCCGTGCAGCCGGGCCCACGCGGCAGGCAGTGAACGAGGCGCTCCCGCATGTCCTTCGTGCCCGAGCAGCAGCGCCTCCGCCGACTCCACGTCGTAGCACCGCTCGACGCGCACACCGGCGTCCAGCAGCCGCGGGTAGAGCGAGGCCGAGGACCGCCACACCCACCGGACCACGCCGGGCACGGACCGTACGGCCGCGGCCGGCGAAGCCTCCGGGCGCACGGGGCCGGCCGCCCGGCCGGCCCTGTCGAGCGGGCAGACCAGGACGCGGCCGCCGGCGCACTCGGCGAGCGCCCAGCGGGACGGCCCGTCCGGGGCGGCGCCGCCCTCGTGCGGGACCGGCCGCGGACGCGCTGTGGCCGCGCTCTCCTGGTCGGCAGTCATGCCGGGGAGTCTCGCAGCCGCCACTGACACTCCCGTTCTCCACGAGTCCGTGGACGCGCCCGTGCGCCCCGCCGCGGGGCGGGGTGCACGGGCGCGGAGGAGTCGCGGCGGCCGGCCCGCGGCCACCGCACCGCGGTCAGCGCACGGCCTTGATCAGCTCTCCTTCCGCCGTGTCCCCGCTCAGCTCCCATACGAAGGAGCCGCCGAGCCCCTTCTCCCGGGCCCAGTCCGTCTTGCTCCCGACGGTCTCCGGGGTGTCGTAGCTCCACCACTGGTCGCCGCAGTGCGCGTACGCGGTGCCGGCGACCGTGCCGGTCGACGGGCAGCGGTCCTTGAGCACCTTGTAGTCCTCGATGCCCTGCTCGTAGGTCCCGGGCGCCGCACCGGTGGCGCTGCCGCCCGGCTCGGCCTGGCTCACGCCGCTCCAGCCGCGTCCGTAGAAGCCGAGCCCGAGCAGGAGCTTCCCGGCGGGCACGCCCATGCCGGTCAGCTTCTCGACGGTCGAGGCGGCGTCGAAGCCGTCCTTGGGGATGCCCTCGTACGCGGTCAGCGGCGAATGCGGGGCGGTGGGGCCCTGGGCGTCCCAGGCGCCGAAGTAGTCGTAGGTCATGGGCAGATACCAGTCGACGTGCTGGGCGGCTCCCGCATAGTCGGCGGCCTCCAGCTTGCCGCCGTCGGACGCGTCCGCCGTGATCGCAGCCGTGACGAGCCTGTCGCCGCCGAACTCCTGGCGCAGCGCGCCCATCAGGTCGGTGAAGGCTTCCGGCCCGCTCTCGTCACACGTCAGACCGCACGCGTTGGGGTACTCCCAGTCGATGTCGATGCCGTCGAACAGCCCTTCCCAGCGCGGATCGTCGAGCAGCTGACGGCAGGAGTCGGCGAACGCCCCGGGGTTCTTCGCGGCTTCGGCGAAGCCGCCGGACCAGGTCCAGCCGCCGAAGGACCACAGCACCTTCAAGTGCGGGTGCTTGGCCTTGAGTTTGAGCAGCTGGTTGAAGTTGCCGCGCAGCGGCTGGTCCCAGGCGTCGGCCTTGCCGTCGACGCTCTGCTCGGCGGTGTAGGCCTTCTCGTAGTCGGCGAACGCGTCGCCCACGGTGCACTTCCCGCCCTGGACGTTGCCGAACGCGTAGTTGATGTGGGTCAGTTCGGCGGCGGAGCCGGACGTGTCGATGTTCTTGACGTGGTAGTTCCGCTGGTAGACGTCCCAGTTGGCGAAGTAGCCCACCAACGTTCCCTCGGCCGTGGGGTGTTGGGCCTCCTGGCCGGCAGCCGGGGAGGACGGTGCCGGTGCGGCGGCGGCCGCGCCGGCACCGCCGGCGGAGAGCGTGGCCGCCATGAGGAGCGCGCAGCATCCGGCGAGCAGCCCGCCGAGGCTGCGCCGGACCGGGCGTGTGCGTCTGCGACGGGTCGGTGCGAAGAGGCCTGTCATGTTTCTCCCTCGCGGAGGTCGGGCCGGTTCCGCTGCGTGCCGCGGCGGTGGAACGGAACGGGCGGAACGGCACGGAGGCGGAGCCGGAACGGGAAACGGAGCACGGAGCGGCAAGTGCGGAGAAGCTTCGCGCCGGAATCTAGAAGGACTAGACCAGTCAGTCAATGGTGTGAACCAATTCGGCTGAGATCGATGACGGCGGATACCCCCCGAATCCCGCCGCACCCCCGCGTTCCGCCCGGGCGCGCCCGTGACGGCCTGCCGCGGATCGGGCATACTTTTTCCGCCGCAGCCGCTGGTCAGCCGACGTCGCAACCCGGCACGGCACCTCGCGGCAAGCGGTCCACCGGTCCCGGCTCCAGCAGCGGACCGGCCGGCGGCGTTCCACCACACCCCGGTCCGTCGCCGCAGCCCCCGACAGGAGGAGAGCTTCGTGATGCCCGAGTACGGACCGCAGCCGGTGGAACGGCAACTGCCGACGCAGGAGGCCCGCGATCTGCTGGCCCTCGTACGTGAACTCGTCCACCGTGAGATCCGCCCGCGCGCAGCCGAGGAAGAGGCCTCCGGACGCTTCCCCCGCGAAGTCTTCGCACTGCTCTCCCGGTCCGGGCTCCTCGGCCTCCCGTATTCGGAGGAGTTCGGCGGCGGGAACCAGCCCTACGAGGTGTACCTCCAGGTCGTCGAGGAGCTTGCCGCCGCCCGTCTGACCGTCGGACTGGGCACGAGCGTGCACACGCTCGCCTGCCACGGCCTCGCCGTCTTCGGCAGCAAGCAGCAGCGCGCCGACCTGCTCCCGGCCATGCTCGGCGGCGGAACGCTCGGTGCGTACTGCCTCTCGGAGCCCGCGTCGGGCTCGGACGCCGCCTCCCTTCGTACGCGGGCCCGGCAGGACGGAGACGACTGGGTCCTCGACGGCACCAAGGCGTGGATCACCCACGGCGGAGTCGCCGACTTCTACACGGTCCTCGCCCGCACGGGAGAAGAGGGCCCCCGTGGCATCTCGGCCTTCCTCGTGCCGGGGGACGCGGAGGGCCTCAGCGCCGCCGCCCCCGAGCGCAAGATGGGCATGAACGGTTCACCAACCGCGCAGCTCCACTTCGACGGGGTACGCGTCAGCGACGCCCGCCGGCTCGGCGAGGAAGGCCAGGGGCTCACCGTCGCGCTGTCCGCGCTGGAGTCGGGACGGCTCGGGATCGCCGCCTGCGCCGTGGGCCTCGCGCAGGCCGCCCTCGACGAATCCCTCGCGTACATGCAGCGCCGCGAGCAGTTCGGCCGCCCCCTCACCGACTTCCAGGGGCTGCGCTTCATGCTCGCCGACATGGCCACCCAGATCGAGGCCGGACGGGCGCTCTACCTCAGCGCCGCACGGCTGCGGGACGCCGGCAGGCCCTTCTCCCGTGAAGCGGCGATGGCCAAGCTCTTCTGCACGGACGCGGCGATGCGCGTCACCACGGACGCCGTTCAGCTGCTGGGCGGCTATGGCTACACCACCGACTTCCCGGTGGAGCGGTACATGCGGGAGGCGAAGGTCCTCCAGATCGTCGAGGGCACCAACCAGATCCAGCGGCTGGTCATCGCCCGGCAGCTCGCAGGCCCCGAGAACAAGCGGTAGCCCGGGGCGGGGCGGCGGCCGGGGCTACCGGGCCGCCGCCCTCGCACGGCGGGCGCGGGGAGCGGCGTCACTCCCCGCCGAGCACGTCGTCGACCACCTTCTTGTCGAGCGCGGCCCGAACCAGCGCCGCTGCCAGACGGGCGCTGTCGCGCTGGGCGATCAGCGCGCTCAGCTTCTCCGGCGAACGGGGCAGCCCCAGCCGCTCCGCGCCGTCCTGCGCCTTCTTGTCGAAGTAGGGCCTGAACTCGGGCCACACCTCCTGCACTTCGCGCAGGAAGATGTCCACCCCGGTGGGGCCGACGCCCGGCACCTCCCGGAGCCGTTCCGCGGGACGCGGATCGTCCCGCAGCCGGCGCAGGTCCCCCCGGTACTCCCTCAGCAGCAGCTCCGCGCCCTCCCCGAGCTGGGTGGCGGTCCGCTCGTCGTAGCGCCGGTATCCGCCGACGCCGAGGGCGTCGACGCGCTGCTGCCAGGTCGCGTCGGCCATCCGGCGCGCGTCCTTCATGCCCGCGTCGGAGAGCGCTCGCGCGGCCGCGGCCGCGATGTCCGCCCGGATCCGCGCGGATAGCAGATGCGAGAGCACCAGGAGCCGGTAGAGGGGGGAGGGGGTGTCGCGCAGCGTGATGCCCGCCTGCTCGGCGTAGGTCTGGCCGTGCCGCTCCAGGAGGGTGCGCACGGTCGCCCGCTCGCGCGCCTGCCGTGACGTCTCGGGCCGTGTCTTCGTCTGTGCCATGAGGGGCCTCACTCGACTGTGCTCGGCTACGTCCGGGAGCCCGGGTGCCCAGCACCGCGCGGAGGTCACCCCGCGAGCCGCAGTCCGTCACGCGCGCACGGCGCGGAGCCGTCCGGACCGGGCGGCGGGAGCAGGGTCCCTGGCAGGACGAGGAGGCCCCTCGACGGGATCGCCTCGCGGTGACGTCGCCCGGCGTGCCGACCCGATGTGGCGGCGCCCGCCTCGCGCGAGATGGGCGCCGGTACGTCAGCAGCTCATAGGGGCGGAAAGGTGATCCGGCGGACGCCGGTGAATCAGTCGCGCGTCCGCGCTCGGCGGTTCACGCGACGGGCGGGTCAGCGGACCGGTTCGGGGCGGCCCGCGTGGGAGAAGGGCTGCATCCGCCAGTCCAGACCCTCCGGAAGGGTCAACAGGGCCGTCACATCGTGTTCCTGGCCTCCGTCCTGGCCCAGGGACGCGGCCTCGGAGGCCGCCCGGCCGGAGCCCTGGCACACCGTGAGCCCGAACGGGTCCCACGGCGAGGCGCACAGTCCGTGCCGGGGGAGTCTGTCCTCCTCCGCGAGCAGCGCGATCGCCTGCCCGCAGTCCGGGCAGGCCACCCGGAAGATGTCGTACGTCTCGCTCTCGTATGCCTCGGGTACCGCGGCTTCCCGTACAGCCGCCTCGGCGGCGGACACGGACGTGCGGACCCGCTTCACAGTGCGCATGCAAATCCCCCTCGGGTGGACCTGCCGGGCATCTCGCCCCCGGCCACACAAGCACTTCCCGTGGCGTCACACGGGTAATCTCCGCGCGCCCGGGGACACGGGTGCACGTGTGTGGCCTTGGTCACACCGTGTGCTCCCCCTGCGCTTCCGCCATGCGCCCGCTGTGCCTGAGCGTGCGCGGCACAGTAGGTTGACCTGCTGTGGAGGAAGTGGACAGGCGAATCGTCGAGCTGCTCGTCAAGGACGGGCGGATGAGCTACACCGATCTGGGCAAGGCCACGGGCCTGTCCACCTCGGCGGTGCATCAGCGCGTGCGCCGGCTCGAACAGCGCGGTGTGATCCGCGGCTACACCGCGCTCGTCGACTCCGAGGCGGTCGGGCTTCCGCTGACGGCGTTCATCTCGGTCAAGCCGTTCGACCCCAGCGCCCCCGACGACATCGCCGAACGTCTCGCCGAGGTACCGGAGATCGAGGCCTGCCACAGCGTCGCGGGCGACGAGAACTACATCCTCAAGGTGCGCGTCGGCACCCCCATCGAACTCGAGCACCTGCTCGCCCGCATCCGCTCCCTGTCCGGGGTGTCCACCCGTACGACGGTCGTGCTCTCCACGCCGTACGAGGCGCGCCCTCCCCGTATCTGACCCCCCCGGACGCGGCATCGCCCCGGAGCGGTGCGGGACGCCGACCCGCCCTGCCTCCGCGCGGGGACGGGCGGGAGACTGTCGCCATGAGCGACAGCACGAGGCCCGGCGAGCGCGAGAACCACACCGTCCTGCTGCGGGGCGGTGAGATCCACAGCCCCGCGGACCCCTTCGCCACGGCGATGGTCACCGAGGGCGGGCGCATCGCCTGGATCGGCTCCGAGGGAGCGGCCGACTCCTTCGCCGACGGCGTCGACGAGACGGTGCGGCTCGAAGGCGCTCTCGTCACCCCGGCCTTCACGGATGCACATGTGCACACCACCGCGACGGGACTCGCTCTGACGGGACTCGACCTGAGCGGCGTGCCCACCCTGGGCGAGGCCCTCGCCCGTATCGCCGCCTACGCGTCGTCCCGTCCGCACGACACCGTCCTGCTGGGCCACGGCTGGGACAGCACGGCCTGGCCGGAGCGCCGTCACCCCACGCGCGGCGAACTCGACGAGGCCACGGGCGGGCGGCCGTGCTACCTCACCCGCACCGACGCCCACTCCGCGCTGGTGACGACCGCGCTCCTCGACCTCGTCCCCGGCATCCGGGACATGACGGGCTTCGACGACGGCGAGCCGCTGACCCGCGACGCCCACCACGCCGCGCGGCGGCGGGCCCACGGCACCCTGACGCCCGCCCGCCGGGCGGAAGCCCAGCGGGCGGCGCTGGAACACGCCGCCTCCCTCGGCATCGGCGCCCTGCACGAGTGCGCGGGCCCTGACATCTCCTCCGAGGACGACCTCACCGCGCTCCTCGCCCTGGCGGCCGAGATCGACGGGCCACACGTGCGCGGCTACTGGGCTGAACCCGTCACCTCGCCCGCCGACGCCGCCCGCGTGCGTGCCCTCGGCGCCGTCGGTGCAGCGGGCGATCTGTTCGTCGACGGCTCGCTCGGCTCGCACACCGCACACCTGTCCGCCCCTTACGCCGACGCCGAGCACACCGGGGCCGGCTACCTCGACACCGCCGCGGTGGCCGCACACGTGGCGGCCTGCACCCGTGCGGGTCTCCAGGCGGGCTTCCACGCCATCGGCGACGCGGCCGTCGCCACCGTCACCGCGGGAGTGCGCGCGGCCGCCGAGGAGGTAGGCACCGACCGCGTACGGGCCGCCAGGCACCGCGTGGAGCACGCCGAGATGCTCACCGGTCAGACCATCGCCGACTTCGCCGAGTTCGCCCTCACCGCGTCCGTCCAGCCCGCCTTCGACGCGGCGTGGGGAGGCGAGGACCGCATGTACGCGACCCGCCTCGGCCCGGCGCGCGCCGCGACCCTCAACCCCTTTGCTGCGCTTCTGCGTTCGGGCGTCCCCCTGGCGCTCGGCTCCGACAGTCCGGTCACTCCGCTCGACCCGTGGGGCACGATCCGCGCCGCCGCCTTCCACCGCACACCGGAGCACCGCATCTCCGTACGCGGCGCCTTCACGGCACACACCCGCGGCGGCCGGCGTGCGGCCGGCGAGGACGAGGCGGGCGTCCTCGTCCCCGGCGCACCGGCGGACTACGCGCTCTGGCGCACCGGCGCACTGATCGTGCAGGCCCCCGATACGCGGGTCGCCAACTGGTCGACCGACCCCCGCTCCGGCACCCCCGGC
This sequence comes from Streptomyces sp. WMMB 714, assembly GCF_900090125.1. NCBI lineage: Bacteria > Bacillati > Actinomycetota > Actinomycetes > Kitasatosporales > Streptomycetaceae > Streptomyces > Streptomyces sp. WMMB 714. The sequence goes on along the minus strand of NZ_FMHJ01000001.1, from coordinate 204,161 downwards.
CTGCCCGACCTCACCCCCGGCGCCCAACTGCCCGTCTGCCTGCGGACGGTGGTGGGGGGACGTACCGTCTTCAGGCGCCCGAACGAGTGATGTATGCGCGTCATGTGCGGGTGCCTGACGGCCCTTCAGCCGCCGGGCGCCGCCCGGGCCGCACAGCACTGACCTGCTGTTACGACGAAACGCCGCAGGTAGCGTCGCTGTTGACAGGCGACGCCCGCAGCCGGGTAGGTTCGGCCAGGTCCACCACAGGACGTCCGGCTTGCCACTCCCTCGCGCAGTCGTCGAACGCCGCTGGGCCAGAGGGTGGTGTACCGCACCGGGACACCACCACTGGGAGCCAGGTCCAGCGCCCACGGCACGGGGGCGGAAGGTTCAGGCTGGCCGGCAGGTGCGACCCGGGTGGGGCCCGGATGCTCAGTAGACAACGGCTCTCGGTCGACTCGCAGCCAGCGGGTCCCAGGTCGGCCCGAAGGGCACCGGGCCCCGACCCGTCGCCCGCGCCCTCGCGGCAGCCGGCGGTAGGCCCCGGCAGCCGCACCCCTCGTCAGAGCCTCGTCTCCGACGGGTTCCGCGCCTCCGCAGCGCCGCGGCGCTGAGCCGGGCAAGATCCTGGAGCCCCGCCGATCCGCCTCCCGCCGGACGTGCCGTGCGAGCGTGTCAGGCCCCTCATTTCCTCCCCGGCATTGCCGACCCACGCCCCGTCGGGGCGCCCGCGCGTTATACGGTCACATCACGACCTCACGACCTGCAGGAAGGGCGCGATCGTGCCATCGGGTTCCGACACCACAGCCGCATCCGCCGCGGGCGGCCGGCCCGCCGAGCGGCCGGGCACCCCCGACGGGACGCAGCCGCCCCGCAGCCTGCAGAAGGAGGAGGAAGGCGGAACCGGCACCGGCGCCGCGGACGCCGGACCGGCCACCGTGCAGCACCCCTCGGAGCCCGCCGAAGACGGGGCGCCCGCATCCCGGCAGGGGCGGCTGCGCCGCCTCAACGGCCTCATACGGCGCGAGACGCCGCGCACCGCTGCCGCCGCGGCGGCCGGCGTGGCCCTCGCTCTCGCGTTCCCTCCCTACGGGCTGTGGCCGCTGTCGATCCTCGCCGTGACCGCGCTCAGCCTGCTCACCCGTGGGCGCACCGTCCGGCAGGGGGCCTGGACGGGCTTCGCCTTCGGCTGGCCCTTCTTCACCGTCCTGCTCAAGTGGCTCCATGTGGTGGGCTGGGACGCCGTGTTGGGCCTCGCCTTCCTCGAGAGCCTCTTCGTCCTGCTCCTCGGTGCCGCGCTCGCCGTCACGTCACGTCTGCCGCTGTGGCCCCTGTGGGGCGCGTGCCTGTGGGTCGCGGAGGAGTGGGCGCGCGACCGTACGCCCTTCGGCGGCTTTCCGTGGGGGCGCATCGCCTTCGCCAACACCGGCTCGCCCTACACGCCGCTCGCCGCACTCGGGGGCGCGCCGCTTGTCACCTTCGCCGCCGCACTCACCGGGACCGCTCTCGCGGGTGCCGCGCTGGCGCTGTGGGGACTGCGCCGCAAAGTGCAGTCGGAGCGCGTCACCGACCCCGACTCCAGCACCCCCGTACCGGCGGGCGTCCGCAGCTACGCGGACCTCGTGCCGCTCCTGGGCTCGCTGACGCTCGCGGTCGCCGTCACCGGGGCCGGATACGCCGTGCCCGTCCCGACCGCCGCCGACGACACCGCCGACATCGCCGTCGTGCAGGGGGACGTGCAGCAGCCCGGCATGGAGTTCCTCGGGCGTCCCATGAAGATCCTCAACAACCACGTCGACGCGACGCTCGACCTCGCCCGCAAGGTGAAGGCCGGGAAGGTGAAGCAGCCCGAACTCGTCATCTGGCCGGAGAACTCCTCCGATCTGGACCCGTACAGGTGGCCCGAGGCGGGAGACCGCATCGACCAGGCGGCGAAGGCGATCGGCGTCCCCATCCTGGTCGGTGCTCTCGTCGACCACCCCAGCCGTGAGGGCTACGTCAAGAACCAGGGGATCGTCTGGGACCCGAAGAAGGGACCGGGCGCCTCCTACACAAAGCAGCACCCCGTGCCCTTCGGCGAGTACGTGCCCTTCCGCGACGAGCTCAGCAAGGTCATCACCCGGCTTCAGCGCATCCCGCGGGACTTCTGGCCCGGCGACCGCACGGGCGTGCTGCAGACCGGCCCCGCCCGCCTGGGCGACGTGATCTGCTTCGAGGTCGCCTACGACGAGATCCCCAGGGACACCGTCAACGCCGGCGCGCGCGCCCTCGTCGTGCAGACCAACAACGCCACGTACGGCAGGACGGGCCAGCCGGAGCAGCAGCTGGTGATGTCGAAACTGCGCGCGGTCGAGCACGGCCGGGCGGTCGTCACCGCGGCGCCCAGCGGCATCAGCGCCGTGGTCGCCCCCGACGGCACCATCCAGCAGCGCACGCAGGAGTTCGAGCGGGACGTGCTGACCGCGACGCTGCCCCTGCGCGACGACACCACGCTGGCCGACCGCGTCGGCGCCGCCCCGGAGTGGCTGCTCGCTATGGTGGGCGTCCTCTCCTGCGCCGCAGCCTGGTTCGCCGGGCGCAGCCGGTCCGTCCGGCAGGCGCAGCAGACGCGGCACGTACGGCAGAAGCAAGAGGGGCAGCAGTGACGGACGGCGGACAGCGGCGGCGGTACGGTCCGCTCGGCAGTGTTCTGGTGATCATCCCGACGTACAACGAGGCCGACAACATCGAGCTCGTCACCGCGCGCGTCCGCGAGTCCGTCCCCGAGGCGCACATCCTCGTCGCCGACGACAACAGCCCCGACGGGACAGGCAAGATCGCCGACGAGCTGGCCGCCCAGGACGACCGGATCAAGGTCCTCCACCGCAAGGGCAAGGAGGGCCTCGGCGCCGCCTACCTCGCGGGCTTCCGCTGGGGCATCGAGCACGGATACGGCGTGCTGGTCGAGATGGACGCCGACGGCTCGCACCAGCCGGAGGAGCTGCCGCGGCTGCTCACCGCTCTGAAGGGGGCCGATCTGGTGCTCGGTTCCCGCTGGGTGCCGGGCGGCCGGGTCGTCAACTGGCCGCGGTCGCGCGAGATCCTCTCCCGGGGCGGCAGCCTCTACTCGAGGGTGCTCCTCGACCTCCCGCTGCGGGACGTCACCGGCGGCTACCGGGCCTTCCGCAGCGAGACGCTGCAGGGCCTGGGCATCGACGCCGTGGCCTCACAGGGGTACTGCTTTCAGGTGGATCTCGCCCACCGGGCCGTCCGGGCGGGCTTCCACGTCGTGGAGGTGCCGATCACCTTCGTCGAGCGTGAGCGCGGCGACTCGAAGATGAGCCGCAGCATCGCGACGGAGGCGCTGTGGCGGGTCGCCGTCTGGGGTGTGCAGGGCCGGGTGAAGCGGCTGCTCGGCCACAGGCACACTTGAACCATGACGAGCCGTGCACCGTTTCCCTACGGGCCCTCCGGCGAGCAGCCGGGCGGCGAGACCCCCGGCGCCGCGAAGGGCCGTGACCCCGTCCCGCGTTCCCGCGTCCGTCGGTTCCTCCCGCTCGCGGTGGCCGCATGGGCGCTGCTGGAGATCTGGCTTCTGACTCTCGTGGCCGACGCGGCCGGCGGTCTGGCCGTGCTCGGGCTGCTGGTGGCGGGGTTCGTGGTGGGGGCCGTCGTCATCAAGCGCGCCGGGCGGAGAGCCTGGCGCAGGCTCTCCGAGCAGGTGCAGCAGGCGCAGTCCCAGGCCGCCGGGGGAGCGGGCGGCGAAGCGCCGCGACGCGACGATCGCGCGGGCGGCGGGAACGCGCTGCTGATGCTCGGCGGGCTGCTGCTGATGGTGCCCGGCCTCCTCTCCGACGCCGCCGGGCTGCTGTGCCTCTTCCCACCGACCGCCGCGCTGATGCGCCGCAGTACGCGGCGCCACCTGGAGCGCCGCTCGGGCTTCGCGCCCGGCAGCCTCGGGGACGCCTACCAGCAGGCCCGCAAGGCGGAGGAGCAGATGCGCATCCACCGCCCCGACGGCAAGATCGTCGAGGGCGAGGTCATCGAGGGCGAGGTCGTACGGGACGACGACCCGCCCACGCGCTGAGCGGCCCGGCGCCCCGGCGCCCCGGCCGGAGTCCGCACAGCGAAGCGCGGCCCGGTGACCATGCGAGATGGTCACCGGGCCGCGTTCGTGTTCACGAAGCCGCTGTGCGCCCGACGCGGTGCTGACCGCGCCGTTCAGGCCCTCAGGCGGACTTGCGCTTGTTGTTGCCGTCCCGCGGGTGGACCGCGAGATTCATCGTGCCGGACCGGAGCACGGCCAGCCGCTCCGCGAGAACCTCTTCGAGCTCCTCACGGGTGCGCCGTTCCATGAGCATGTCCCAGTGCGTACGCGCCGGCTTGCCCTTCTTCTCCTCCGGTCCTTCGCCGTCCACGAGGAGTGCCTGTGCACCGCACACCTTGCACTCCCACTCGGGCGGGATCTCGGCCTCTACAGAGAACGGCATCTCAAAGCGATGGCCGCTCTCACATGCGTACTCCACGGCCTGGCGCGGTGCCAGGTCGATACCGCGGTCGGTCTCGTAGCTGGTCACCACGAGTCGCGTGCCGCGAAGAGCTCGCTCACTCATGAATTCGTGCCTCCCGGGCTTGTCGCCCACAGGACAGGTATGTCGCTGTCGTCGTCATCTGGTCAACGTCCGGTCGGCGGTGAAGATTCCCGAAACGGGAGATGCGTCGTCCGTCGTGCCGCCCTTCTGATACCCACCAATGACCGGTTTGTCACAACTGGCAGGAGATGTCACCCAGCGATCTCATCTCCCGCCGTGCAGTAACGCTCCATCCGGCGAGTCGGGGGCGTACACTACCGGGCCGCCGCCGCATGTCCTAAATCCGCTCCGGCAACGGGTTCCCCGCGGCCTTCGCCGCCCGCTCCACCGGTACCCGCAGAAGCAGGACGAAACCGAGGACGAAGAAGACGAGAAGCGAGATGATCGCGGCGCGGTAGCTCTCCGTCAGCTGGTAGGCCAGCCCGAACACAAGAGGTCCCAGCCAGCTCGTCCCGCGGTCGCTCACCTCGTACAGGGAGAAGAACTCCCCCTCCTTGCCGGGCGGTACGAGCTGGGAGAACAGCGAACGGGACAGCGCCTGGCTGCCTCCCATCACCAGCCCGATCCCCGCGGCCAGCACGAAGAAGTACCCCGGGGCGCCGGCCGGCAGGAAGTATCCGGCGGCGACCGTCGCCGTCCAGGCCGCAAGGGACCCGAGGATCGTGCGCTTGGCGCCGTAGTGCTGTGCGAGGCGCCCCATCAGCAGCGCCCCGGCCACGGCCAGCACCTGGACGAGCAGGATCGCGGAGATGAGGGTCGTCTGGTCCAGGCCCAGTTCCTCCGAGCCGAAGACGGACGCCTGCGTGATGACGGTCTGCACCCCGTCGTTGTAGACGAGGTACGCCAGCAGGAAGAGCATCGTGAGCCTGTAGCGCCGCAGTTCACGCGCCGTCTCGGCGAGCTGCCGCCAGCCGCTGAGCAGCGATACGCGTTCACCCGCGGCCGTCCCCGGGCGCTCCCGCAGCCGCCGCAGCGGCACGATCGTGAAGACGGCCCACCACACTCCGGCCGAGGCGATGCAGATGCGGGCGGCCGAACCCTCGGTGACTCCGAGGGAGTCGTGGCCGAGGAAGAGGGCGAGGTTGCCGACGAGGACGATCGAGCCCGCCGCGTAGCCGAAGGCCCAGCCGCGTGAGGAGACGGCGTCCCGCTCCTCCGGCCCCGCGATCTGCGGCAGGAACGCGTTGTAGATCACCGCCGCCACCGCGAAGCCCACGTTCGCGACGACGAGCAGCACCCCGCCCAGCAGGTAGCGCTCGCCCTCCAGGAAGAACATCCCGGATGTGGCCCCGGCGCCCACGTAGGCGGCCACTCCGAGGATCGGCTTCTTACGGCCGGTCCGGTCGGCTATCGCGCCGGCGAGCGGCATCACCAGCACGGACAGCAGGACGGAGGCGGAGACCGCGTAGGCGAAGAACGAACCGGCCCGCACCGGGACGCCCAGCGGATGGACGAAACCCTCGGCGTCGGCGGCGGCCTTGGCAATCCCCGTCAGGTACGGCCCGAGGAAGACGGTGAGCACCGAGGTGGAGAAGACCGAGTTGGCCCAGTCGTAGAAGTACCAGCCGCGCTGCTCACGGCGGCGCTCGGCCGTGCCGTCCCCGGCTCCGGCGTCGGTCACGACTGCACTCACAGCTGTCCCCCTGCCTCCGCGGCACCTCGTGGTGCCTGCACGCGCTGCCCGTCCCGTCCGCGTCCGCGGCGGGCGCGCGCGTGCTGCGGTCCGGCTAGTGGGAAGGGCCGGGCAGCCACGCGTGCCGCTCGGTGAGGACTTCGCGCAGTGTCTCGATGTGATCGGTCACAATGCCGTCAACTCCCAGGTCGAGCAACTCCTCCATCCGATCCCGTTCGTTGACGGTCCAGACGTGCACCTGCATCCGGCGGGCGTGGGCGGCCCGAACGAAGGCCCGGTCGACCACCGGAATCCCCGAACGATGACGCTCGGGGACCTGCACGCACACCGCGCCGCGCCGCACCGCCCACGCCGGGAGCAGGCCGTACGAGCGCAGCCGGAGGCGTATCACCCCGCGGGTCCCGAGGGACGTGGCGAGCCGGGGACCGGCGAGGTCCTGGGCCCGCGCCACTCTGGCCTCGTCGAAGGAGCCCACGCACACCCGTGCCCACGCCTCCTGCTCGGCGAGCAGTTCGAGCAGGGGCAGGAGCGCGGCGTCGGCCTTGACGTCGATGTTCCAGCGGGCCCAGGGGAAGGCCCGCAGCAGGTCCCGCATGAGGGGCAGCGGCTCGCTGCCGCCGATGCGGGCCTGCCGCACCTCGGACCAGGTCAGCTCGCCGATCACGCCCCGGGCGTCCGTCACGCGCTCCAGCGTGGCGTCGTGGAAGGCGACGAGCTGCCCGTCGGCCGTGGCGTGCACGTCGGTCTCCAGGTAGCGGTAGCCGAGCCGCACGGCGTGCTCGAAGGCGCTGAAGGTGTTCTCCAGGCCCTCGGCGGCGCCGCCCCGGTGGGCGAAGGCCAGGGGTGCCGGATGGTCGAGGAAGGGATGCCGCGGCGCCCGGCGTGCGGGGCGGGCGCGGTGCGGGGGCCCGGGGGAGGCGGGATGCTCGGCGCTCATCACCGCCGCAGTATCGCGCGGGGCCGTCCCGCGGCGGGAGCGGGGTGCGCCAGGCGCCGCGGTCTTGGCCGTGCGCGGCGCGCTATGCGCGGGGTTCGTGCGGCGGCGCGGGTGAGGGCGGCCGTACGTCCTCGCCGTCCGCCGGGCCGCCCCCGCGGACGGGTGCCGCGGGAGGCCCCGGGACCGCGAACACCCGCAGGAAGAGCTGCGAGAGAGGGCCGATCGCCAGCGCGTACAGGACGGTGCCGACCCCGGCCGTGCCGCCCAGCAGCAAGCCGGAGACCAGGACGGTCGCTTCGATTCCCGTGCGTACGAGCCGGATCGAACGGCCCGTCACGCGGTGCAGCCCCGTCATCAGTCCGTCGCGGGGGCCGGGGCCGAAGCGCGCCGAGATGTAGAGGCCGGTGGCAACGCCGTTGAGGACGACGGCCGCCACCATCAGCGGGATCTGCGCCGCGAGCGCGTCAGGGGTGGGTACGAGGGAGATCGTGCCGTCCATGGCGAGCCCGACCAGCAGGGCGTTGGAGACCGTGCCGAGGCCGGGGCGCTGGCGCAGCGGCACCCACAGCAGCAGCACCACGCCGCTCGCGATGATCGCGACGACGCCGATCGACAGGTCCGTGCGCTCGGCGACGCCCTGGTGGAGGACGTCCCACGGGTCGAGCCCCAGGCCGGCCTGGACCATCAGGCCGGCGCTCGCCCCGTACAGCAGCAGTCCCGCGTACAGCTGCGTCAGACGGCGGCCGAGGTACTTGCGCGGCCCGCCGGGTGCTGCCCGGCCGGTACCGCGCGCTGCCTTGAAGACGGGCAAGACCGGCCCCTTTCCTCGACGTCCCCCGACGTCCCCCGACATTCCGCGACGTTCCTCGGTATCCCTCGGCATCTCTGGCCTCGTGGCTTCCGTCGAGCCCTCGGGCCCCCTTCGGCGCTCCGCAGCGCGTCGGCGCTACGCCGCGCTGCGTTGCGTGCCGCGTCAGGACTCCTGGCGCCGGCGAGTGCATGCGTGGCAGTCTGGAACCGTCGATCAGGCCACATCCATGGCCAATCCGGGGAAGGTGGACCGCAATCATGGCGCAGTGGACCTCTGCTGTCGGAGCGCCGCAGCTCGCGCGGCTGCTGGCCTCCCAGCGTGCCGCCACCGCGGCGGAGGCCGGACACCGCGTGCCCGCGTACCGGTCGCTGGCCGACGGCGTACGCCTGCTCGTGCTGGAAGGCCGCCTGCCGGTCGCCACCCGCCTCCCGGCCGAGCGCGAACTCGCCTCGGCCCTGCGCGTCAGCCGGACGACGGTGGCCGCCGCCTTCGAGGCCCTCCGCAACGACGGCTTCCTCGCGTCGCGTCGCGGCTCCGGCAGCTGGACCGCGGTCCCCGCCGGGAAGCCGCTGCCCACCCGTGGACTGGAACCGCTGCCGCCCGAGTCCGCCGGTTCGGTCATCGACCTCGCCTGCGCCTCGTTCCTGGCCCCCGAACCGCATCTCACCGACGCCTTCCGGGGCGCGGTGGGCGATCTCGCGCCCTACACCCACACGCACGGCAACTACCCCGCCGGACTCCCCGCGCTGCGGGAGGCGCTCGCCCAGCGCTACACGGCGCGCGGTGTGCCCACCATGCCCGAGCAGATCATGGTCACGACCGGTGCCATGGGGGCCGTCGCCGCCCTCGCGCGTCTCCTCACCCCGCGCGGTGAGCGGGTCGCCGTCGAGCACCCTTCGTACGCCAACGTGCTGCACCTGCTGCGGGACGCCGGCGCTCGGCTGGTGCCCGTGCCGATGGCGGCGGAACTGGCGGGCTGGGACCTGCCCGCCTGGCAGCAGGCGTTCCGGGACACGGCTCCCCGCATGGCCTACGTCATCGCCGATTACCACAACCCCACGGGAGCGCTCGCGACGGACGACCAGCGGCGTGACCTGGTGGCGGCCGCGCGGGCGGCCGGGACGGTCCTCGTCGCGGACGAGTCGATGACCGATCTGACTCTCGACGAGGAGGCCGAACTCCCGCGTCCCGTCGCCGCGTTCGACCCGGGCGGCTCGGCCGTCATCACCGTCGGCTCCGTCAGCAAGGCCATCTGGGCGGGTCTGCGCATCGGCTGGGTGCGTGCCGCGCCGGAGGTGATCCGCAGCCTCGTCGCGGCCCGGGTCTACGCGGACCTCGGCAGCCCCGTACTCGAACAGCTCGCCGTCGCCCGCCTGATGACGGGCGACGGCTGGGACGCGGCGGTGGCGGTGCGGCGCGCCCGGGCCCGGGAGAACCGCGACGCGCTCGTCACCGCCCTGCGGGACCGGCTGCCCGACTGGGAGTTCACCGTTCCACGGGGCGGCCTGACCCTCTGGACGCGTACGGGCGGGCTGTCCGGCTCGCGCATCGCGGACGCCGGTGAGCGCATCGGGGTACGGGTGCCCGCAGGGACCCGCTTCGGGGTGGACGGTGCCTTCGAGGGCTACGTGCGGCTGCTCTTCACCGTCGCCGATCCGCTCGTCGACGAGGCGGTCGCCCGCCTCGCGAAAGCCGCCGACATGGTGCGTACGGGCGCGGTCCCCGAGGGGGACGTCCCCCGCACCTACGTGGCCTGAGCGCCTGCCTGCTGCTCCGAGACCGCCAGGGGCGCCGCTGCGGCCGAGGCCGCTGCCGTACCGGTGACGCTCTTCTCCGGCGCGGAGGCCGTCGGCACGGCGGGGTGCGCTCCCTGCTGAGCGGACGGCTCCGGCGGCACCGGCATGCCCGGTTCCCGCGTCCGGACACCCGTGCCGCCCGCTGTGCGCCCGCTCGCCGGAGGCGGCAACAGCCGCAGTACGGCCCGCCGTTCGCCCTCGTTCGCGGCGTCGTCGAGCGGGTCGGGGGTCGCCGGAACCTGGAGCCGGAGCACGGGGCCCGCGCCCAGCCGTGCGAACCCGCGGCCCGGAGGCGTGAGCGGCCCGGGCGGGGAGACGGCGTCCACGCCGAGCACCGACCAGGCCTCCTCAGGAGACGCCGTGCCGAGCACGACGCGGGCCCTGCAGTAGGAGCGCACGGCGCGGTTCAGCTCGTCCGCGCATTCGAAGTGCTCGGCCACGACGACCGTCACGTTCGCCGCCCGCCCGTGCCGCAGCGGGACCTGGAGCAGCTCCTGGGGGTCGCGTCTGCCCTCCGTACGGGCCAGATGGCTCAGCGCGGCGGGCCTGTCGAGGACGATCCACAGCGGCCGCCGGGCGTCGTCGGGGACGAGATTTCCCGCCTGCCGGGCGCGGCTCGCCACGGACAGGCGCCGTTCCGTCTCGTGCACCGCCCACTCCGCGCACGCCACCGCCCCCGTCAGCGACGTCTCCACGGCGAGGACGCCGGCCCGCCCCGCGAGGCACGCGTACTCCCCGGAGCCGCTGCCGTCGACGACCAGGACGTCGCCGTGTTCGAGAGCCTGCAGGACCACCGAGCGGAGCAGCGTGGTCGAGCCCGCACCGGGCGCACCGACGACGAGGAGGTGCGACTCCGTCGCCCGCGCGCCCGTACGCCACACGACCGGGGGGACGTCGCGCGCCTGGCCCGCATCGGTGACGGGCACCCGGCGGTGCACCGAGTCCGCGTCGGTGAAGCCGAGGACGACCTCGCCCGGGCCCGTCACGAACCGCTGGGCGCGGATGCCCTCGGGCAGCGGCTCGGGGACGGTCATCTCCAACTCGTTGCGTTCCTCGTCCCACACGAAGCGGTACTCGCGGTCGCGCCCCGACTTGGCGCCGAGCAGCCGCTCGACGAGGAAGCGGAGCTTCGCGTCGCTGTCACGGAAGTGGGCGGGATAGCGCAGCAGCAGACGGCCGATGCGTCCGTCGTCGGCGAACTCGATCTCCTCGAAAGCCCGTTCCCAGCTGCCGTCGTGGGCGAACAGCGGCTGCGGGTTCGGATCGTCCGGCAGCGCGAAGAGGGGGACCAGCGCCTCGTAGACCGCCTGCAGCCGCGCACTCTCCTCCTCGCTGGGATCGGCGCCCACGCCTGCGCCCTCCCGGCCCTGCCAGGCGGCGGCGCCCACCACCAGGACCACGGCGAACGCCGGACCCCACGGCATCAGCGCCACCACCAGCACGCCCACTCCCAGCAGGAAGAGCACCGGGCCGCGGCGCTCCTTCGGCGTCCGGCACCACCAGCGCACGGCGAGCACGACCAGACGGCCGAGCCCCCGGACGAGCGTGATCACGGGATGCAGTACGTCGAGGGCACCGTCGGTGCCGGAGCGTACGAGGCTGTGCGCCCGCCCGGTCATCGCCGGGCCCGGACCCCGTCGCGGCCGGGGGAGCGGCCAACGCGCCACGGAACCTCCTGAGAGAAGCGGACCTCTGCGGCCGGATGGCGGCGAGGCGTCCGCCGTCGCCGTTTCAGAACTTGATGCCGCCGAGCAGCCCGGCCAGGCTCGCGCCGCCCGCCTTGATGCTCGGTGCGATGGCGGTGCCCGCCAGGTAGAAGCCGAACAGCGCGCAGACCAGCGCGTGCGAGAACTTCAGGCCGTCCTTGCGGGTGAAGAGGAAAATGATGAAGCCGAGCAGGAGGACGCCGGAGATGCTGAGAATCATGGGGACTCCTGATGTAGGGGACATCACCCTGAGTTCCTTCAGGTTCACAGAAAGTGCACAGGCTGGGAAACGGGCAACCGGGTGATTCACCGCGGGCCCGTCGGCGTCCGGCGGCGAGTGTCAGTGCGCGGACCCGGTGCCGCTGTCCTCGCGCCGGCCCAGCAGCCTCTCGGAGGCCCGGTCCTGCAGCCTCGTCAGGAACCCGGCGGCGAGCAGGCATACGAGCTGGATCCCGAACGCGGCCAGCGCGTGGACGGCCCACGCCCCGGCGAGCGTCGGACCACCCCACGCGCGGTCGAAGGCGTGGTCGGGGGTGAAGGGGTGCCCGAAGGCGCCGTAGGAGGCGTCGGGGCGGAAGCCGTACAGGTAGCCGGAGAAGACGACCACCGCCGACAGTGCGACGAGTCCGAAGCAGGCAGCCGAGGGCAGCGCCACCGCGGCGCTGTGACGGAGTGTCCGCGCAGCTCCCGTCCCGCCGCGCGGTGCGGGCAGCTCACCCGGTCCCCAGCGGCGCAGCACCGTCCGCTGGGCGCTCGCCGCCCGCTCGCTGCTGCCGAGCAGCGCCATCGGCACGGCGGCGAGCGCGAGGGGGAATCCGAGCGCGGAACGTACGGCGAGACGACCGGCGCGGGTGAGGCGGCCGTGCCGGACGGGGCGGGACGCGCCCTGAGCGCCCCGCTCCGTGCCGTGACCGGTGCGGGGTGAGGTCTGAGCGGTGCCGCGCTCGCGCATCCGACTGTCCCCCTGTCGTGGTCGTCGCCCCTCGCGGATGTTCCGCGAACCGGTGCCGGTCGCCGCCGCACCCCCGCGGCGCCCGGACCGTCAGTGTCGTGCGGGACGGGCGGCGGGGTCGATGGGGGCAGCGGGAGGCGGACGGTGGTGCTGGCCCCACCGCCCGCGGCGGCGGGCCTCCGGACCGGCCGGTGACAGGGTTCCGGTGCAGCGCGCCGTCCCGCCGGGAGAGCTTCCCTTTTGCGAGGAATGCCGGATTCGGCGTGCGATCATCGCGCTGTGCTGTCGCTGATCCTCCTCCACTTCGCCGGGGCGTGCTGTGCGCCGCTGCTCGTGCGGTGGCTGGGGTCGCGCGCGTTCTTCGTCCTGGCCCTCGTTCCGGCCGCGGCGGCAGGCTGGGCGTTCGCGCACTACGCGGAGGTCGCGGACGGCGGCGTACTCGTGCAGCGATGGCGGTGGATGGAGGAGCTGGGGGTCGAACTCGCCTTCCGCTGCGATGCGCTGGCGCTGCTCATGGTGCTCGTCGTCGGGGCCGTCGGGGCGCTCGTACTGGTCTACTGCGCCGGCTACTTCAGCTGGGCGGAGTTCGGGCTGGGACAGTTCGCCGGGACGCTCACGGCGTTCGCGGGGGCGATGCTCGGCCTGGTGCTCGCCGACGACCTGATCGTGCTCTACGTCCTGTGGGAGCTGACGACGGTCTTCTCCTTCCTGCTGATCGGCCACGTCCCCGAGCGCCGCCCCAACCGGCTCGCCGCGCTGCAGTCGCTGATGGTCACCACCCTCGGCGGTCTTGCGATGCTTCTGGGGTTCCTGATCCTGGGCAGGGAAGCGGGCACGTTCAGCGTCTCCGGCCTGCTGGAGCGCCCCCCGGAGGCGTCGGGAAGCGTCGTGGCGGCGCTGCTGCTGGTCCTCGCCGGCGCGCTGTCGAAGTCGGCGGTGTGGCCCTTCACCTTCTGGCTCCCCGGGGCGATGGCCGCACCGACGCCCGTCTCGGCGTACCTGCACGCCGCCGCCATGGTCAAGGCCGGCGTCTACCTGGTGGGAAGGTTCGCCCCGGCGTACGCCGACGCCGCGCCGTGGCGCGTGACCGTCCTGGTCCTCGGGGCGTCGACGATGCTGCTCGGCGGCTGGCGCGCGCTGCGCGAGACCGACCTCAAACGGCTCCTGGCCTACGGGACGGTCAGCCAACTCGGCCTGCTCATGCTCCTGTTCGGCAGGGGGACCCGGGACGCCGCACTGGCCGGGGCCGCACTGCTGCTCGCGCACGCCCTGTTCAAGGCGCCGCTCTTCCTCGTCGTCGGCATCATCGACCACGCCACCGGCACACGCCACCTCGACCGGCTCTCCGGACTGGGGCGCTCCATGCCCGGAGTGTGCGCGGTCGCCGTGCTCGCGGGGGCGTCCATGGCCGGGATCCCGCCGCTGATCGGCTTCGCCGCGAAGGAGGCCGCCTTCACCTCGCTCCTGGAGGGCGGCGGCGCCGCGCCGTGGCTGAGCGGGGCGGTGGCGGCCGGGTCCGCGCTGACGGCCGCCTACACCCTGCGGTTCCTGTGGGGCGCCTTCGCCACGAAGCCCGCACCGGCCCTTCCCGGCGCCGAGGAGAAGGCGGGCGTGGCGAAGCAGGCCTCGCCCATCGCCACGCCGCTGCGCGGTGCGAGCGGACCGTTCCTCCTCCTGCCGCCCGCGCTGTGCTCCCTCGCGGGACTCGTCCTCGGCCCAGGGGTCTCCCTGCTGGACCGGCTGCTCTCCCTGTACGCCGACGAACTCCCCGCGGACGACGGTGAGTTCACCCTCTCCCTGTGGCACGGGTTCGGGGCGGCGCTATGGCTCTCGCTGCTGACCTGGGCCGTCGGCGCGCTGCTCTTCCTCACCATGAACCCCCTCGGGCGGTTCGCGGAACGCATGGCCATCGTGGAAGGGGCGCAGGTCTTCGCCCGGTCCCTGTGGTCCCTGGAGCGCGGGTCCCTGGAGGTCACCGGCGCCGTGCAGCGCGGGTCGCTGCCCGTCTACCTCGGCACCGCCCTCGCCTTCCTGATCGCGGCCCAGAGCACCGCCATGATCGTCGATCCGCCGTGGAGGCACGTGGGGACGATCCGCTGGTACGACTCCGTGCCCCAGCTCGGGGTCGTGCTGATCATCTGCGTGGTCGCCGTGCTGTGCCTGATCTCCCGCCACCGCATGAAGGCCGTCGTGCTGGCGGGGGTCACCGGCTACGGCACCGCCGTGCTGTACGTACTGCACGGCGCCCCGGACGTGGCCCTCACCCAGTTCGCGGTGGAGACGGTCTCCCTCGTGGTGTTCGTGCTGGTGCTCAGGCGCCTTCCGGCCCGCTTCCCCAGCCAGCGGCGCACCAGCACCCCGCGGCGCATCACCCAGGTGGTGACGGGTCTCGCCGCGGGGGGCTTCGCCGCCGTGCTGACGTACGTCGCCGGAGCAGCCCGCGTGGACCCTCCCGCGGGGCCCGGCCTGACAGTGGCCACCGCGGAGCACGGCCTGAAGAACATCGTCCCCAACACCCTTGTCGACCTGCGCTCCTGGGACACCCTGGGGGAGTCCGCGGTCCTCGCGGTCGCCGTCGTCGGTGTCACGAGCCTCGTCTATCTGCGGCGCCGTCCGGGCAGCGCCGTCCCCGCCGAGACCGCCGCGGCCGCGGTCCGGCCCCCCGGCGGGCCGGGCCGCCCCGCCGCCGGGTCGCCCGCGCAGCGCGGCGGAGGGGAGACCGGCCGCAGACGTGCCGGGTCCGTGCTGGGGCCCGAGGGCGTCGCCTATCCGTCGGCGGTCGGCGCCATCCCTCGCCGCACGTGGCTCACCGCCTCCGGCACACTCGACCCGGAGCGGCGCTCCGTGATCTTCGAGGTGGTGGCCCGCCTCGTCTTCCACCCCATCGTGGTGCTCTCGCTCTACCTGCTGTTCTGCGCCGAGAACCTGCCGGGGGGAGGGTTCACCGCCGGACTCGTGGCCGGCCTGGCGCTCGCGGTGCGCTACCTCGCGGGCGGACGGCACGAACTCGCGGCGGCCGCGCCCGTGGACGCCGGTTTCCTGCTGGGTCTCGGCCTGCTGACGATGACGCTCACCGGGCTGGCGGGGCTCATCGCGAAGGGGTCGGTCCTGAAGTCGGCGGTGTACCACGGCAGTCTGCCGGTCATCGGCGACTACCACGCCGCGAGCCCGGTGCTCTTCGACGCTGGCGTCTACCTGCTCGTGCTCGGCGTGGTCCTGGACGTACTGCGGAGTCTGGGCTCCGGCATCGACCGGCGGGTGGAGAGGGACCTGCGGAACGAGTCCCGGAGCGGGCTGCGTACCGGCGGCGGGGAAGCCGCGGGCGGCGGGGAGGGCGGCCCCCGCCCGGCAGGGGAGGGCGGGGCATGAACGAGACGCTGGCACTGGTCGTCGCGGGCGGCGGGCTCGTCGCCGTGGGCACGATCCTGCTGCTGAGCCGGCCGCTCACCCGGATCGTCCTCGGCGCGGTCGTCCTCGGCAACGGCGTCAACCTCCTGCTGCTGGCCACCTCGGGAGCGGCCGGACGCTCGCCGCTGCTCTACCCCGGCATCGAACCGAGCAGGATGGCGGACCCGTTGCCGCAGGCGTTCGTCCTCACGGCCATCGTCATCAGCCTGGCGCTGACGGCGTTCCTCTCCACGGTCGCCTACCGGGCGTGGCAGCTGTCCGGAACCGACGACGTCCAGGACGACGTGGAGGACCTCCGCGTCGCGCAGCGTGCCGACTACGCGGAGGAGCGGGAGCGTCTGCGCACGGTCTACCGCGCTCAGCGCGCCAGGAGCCGCGAGGAGGCCCGCGCCGCCGAAGTGCCGCCGGGCGGCGGTCTCCTCCAGCACCTGCGGCGCGACCGCGCCCAGTACCGGGAGGCGCGCCGCAGAGCGCGCGCCGAGTTGCGCGCCGACCGGGTACGCGGCGCGCAGGCCGAGGCGGGCACCGACGAGGACGACGAGTGGGAGACGATCCTGGGGGCCGACCGGTGATCGCCGCGACGGCCGAAGCGGCGTCCACGTCGTCCGCGCTGGTCCCCCTCCCGGTGATCCTCCCGCTGCTCGCCGCCGGACTGAAACTCGCCATCGGCGTACGCCTCCAGCGCACCCAGCGTGTGATCAGCTCCGTCGTGCTCGCCGCCGTCCTCGCGGTCGCGCTGGTGCTGCTCATCGACGCCGACCGCCACGGGCCGCAGGTGATGTACGCCGGGGGCTGGAAGCCGCCCGTCGGCATCGTGCTCGTCGCCGACAGGCTCTCCGCGCTGATGCTGGTGATCTCCTCGGCCGTGACGCTGTGCGTGCTGCTCTACTCCATCGGGCAGGGCATGGCCGACAACGACGAAGCCACTCCGCTGTCCATCTACCACCCCTCCTACCTCGTCCTGGTCGCCGGCGTCTCCGACACCTTTCTCGCCGGCGACCTCTTCAACCTCTACGTCGGCTTCGAGATCATGCTGACCGCCAGCTACGTGCTGCTGACCCTCGGCGGGACCGTCACCCGCATCCGGGCGGGGGCGACGTACGCGATCGTCTCGCTGCTGTCGTCCGTGCTCTTCCTCGCCGCCATCGCCGTCGTCTACGCGGCGACGGGGACCGTCACCATGGCCCAGCTCGCCGGACGGCTCGACCGGCTGCCCGACGGCGTCAGCCTGATGGCGCAGATCTCGCTGCTGACCGTCTTCTGCATCAAGGCCGCGGTCTTTCCGCTCGCCGCCTGGCTGCCCGACTCGTACCCCACCGCTCCCGCTCCGGTCACGGCCGTGTTCGCCGGGCTGCTGACCAAGGTCGGCATCTACGCGATGCTGCGCACCCAGACCCTGCTCTTCCCCGACGGCCGGCTGGACGACGCGCTGCTCGTCCTCGCCCTGCTGTCGCTCGTCGTGGGCATCCTCGGCGCGGTCGCCCAGACCGACCTGAAGCGGCTGCTGTCGTTCACGCTCATCAGCCACATCGGCTTCATGGTCTTCGGTATCGCGCTGGCGTCCCGGCCGGGGTTCGCCGGAGCCGTCTTCTACGTGGCGCACCACATCACCGTCCAGACCACGCTCTTCCTCGTCGTCGGCCTCGTCGAACGCCGGGGCGTGACCACCGACATGCAGCGGCTGGGCGGGATCGCGAAGCTCTCCCCGGTGCTCGGCCTGGTCTTCTTCATCCCGGCCATGAACCTGGCGGGCGTCCCGCCGCTCTCCGGGTTCCTCGGCAAACTGGCGCTTCTGCGCGCGGGCTTCCTGCACGGCGGCGCTCTCGTCACCGTAGTGATCGCGGCCGCCACGGCCACCAGCCTGCTCACGCTGTACGCGCTCGCCAAGGCGTGGAACCTGGCCTTCTGGAGGGCCGCGCCACCGGAGCTGTACGTACTGGGCGTCGTCCTCGACATCGTGGAGAGCGACGAGAGCGACGACACCGAAGAGCGGGAGGGGACCGGCACGGCCGGCGCCGCGGCGGCGGGCGCCTACGGCACGTCCGCTGAACCGGGCAGCGCCCCGGGCGGGCCCGTGGACGTCCAGGTCCTCTCCGGCAGGACCGAGGCCGCCACGTTCGGCGGGCGGGCCATCACCACCGGCGAGCCGCCGGCGACGATGCTCGGGCCGACGATCGCGATGGTCTCCTTCGGCCTGGCCTTCACGGTGCTGGCCGGGCCGCTCACGAGCCTGACCGAACGCGTGGCCGACGAGCTGACGGCCCGCACGCCCTACGTCGAGGCGGTGACCGGCAGATGAGCGAACCCCGGCCCGGCGGCGAAGGCCACACGGGACGTGTGAGCCCGCAGGGCGGCACGAGGCGCCGGCACCGCGGCCGTCTGCGGGCCGCGCAGTGGCCCATGGTGCTCGGCCTGACGCTGATGTGGATGCTGCTGTGGGGGACGCCGACCGCCGCGAACGCCCTCACGGGCGCCCTCGTCGGCGTCGTCGTGTGCGTCGTCTTCCCCCTGCCGCCCATCGAGACCCAGGTACGGCTGCGCCCGGCGGGCATCCTCCGCTTCAGCCTCCGCTTCCTGCTGGACATGGTCGTCTCCAGCTGGCGGCTCAACAGGTACATCCTCGGGCTCCGCCCTCCGCTGTGCGCGGTGCTGGCCGTACGTCTGCGCTGCCCGAGCGACCTGATGCTGACGGCGACGTCCATCGCGGTCTCCGCGGTCCCCGGCAGCAACGTCCTGGACGTGCACCGTGCTTCGGGGACGCTGTTCGTGCATGTGGTGGGTGCGGGCGAGAAGTCCGAGCGGGAGCGGGCGCGTTACGAGGTGCTGCGGCTGGAGGCCCGCGTCGTCGGGGCGTTCGGCACCCGCGCGGACGTCGAGGCCCTCGGGGCGGGCGGACCGGGCAACTTCCGGAAGGGAGGCGGGCCTTGGAGACGCTGATGAGCCTGGTGGTGGGCCTGCTGCTGGCGTCCGGCGTGCTGGTGACGATCCGCCTCGTCCGGGGCCCCTCGATGCTGGACCGCGCTGTCGCCCTCGACGCGCTGGTCGCTGTGGTGATGGCCGGGATCGGCGTGCTGACGGCGGTACGGCAGATCCCCTTCTACCTGCCCGCGCTGCTCGTGCTCTCCTTCCTCGGCTTCACGGGCTCGGTGAGCATCGCCCGCTTCCTCGCGCTGCGGGACGAGGCGGGCACCGACGACGCGGACGAGGGCGAGAGCCCCCACGCCGAAGGACGGAACGAGAACGGACGCCGGCCGGAGCCGGGCGGCGACGAACAGGGGAGTGCCGGATGAAGTGGTCGGACGCCGCCGATGCGGCATCTGCCGTGTGCATGCTGCTCGGTGCGGTGCTGTGCCTGCTGGCCGGCATCGGACTGCTGCGGCTCCCGGACGTGCTGTCGCGCATGCACGCAGGCACCAAGCCCCAGACGTTCGGGCTGCTGCTGGTGCTGCTCGGCGCGGGACTGCGCCTGCGCAGCGGTGCCGACATGGGGACGATCGTCCTCGTCGGTCTGTTCCAGCTCGTGACCGTCCCGGTGGCGGCGCACATGGTGGGCCGGGCCGCCTACCGCTCCGAGAAGCTCGACCGCGAGCGTCTCGTCGTGGACGAGTTCGGACAGGTCTCCAGGAGACTCTGACGCACTTCCGGCGCCCCGTCCGCGGTCCGACGCAACGCTCCCCGGCCCGCCCCGCCCGCACAGCTGATTCGCAGGGAATACGACCGGTTTGTGGAGTTCCCGTGGCGGGTGCGTCTCGGGGCAGTTCGGGCGAATGCCGGAAGAGGGCCTGGGAAGAAGACTCCCGGGATCGCATTCCGTACGACAAGCCGGCGGCCGGCGGGACACCAGTCATGGAGCCCGGGAGCCTCCCCGGTGCCGGTACGAGAGGAGTGGACGACATGCGGGCCAGCAGGCGCACCGCACGCGTCGAGTACACCCTGCCGCGCAAGGCGGTGTCCGCCCGGTGGGCGAGGCGGCTGACGACGGGCTTCCTGAACGGCTCCCGCACGCCCCCCGAGGCCGCGAGGCACGTGGACGAGGCGAACCTCGTCGTCTCCGAGCTCGTCACCAACGCGACACGGCACGGCCGCGGCCGGTGCAGGCTGCGGCTCAGCAGCGCGGACGGCCAGGTGACCGTCGAGGTACGCGACGAGGGCTCCCGGATTCCCAAGGTCCGTCCGCCGGCCGCCGACGGGGAGAGCGGGCGCGGCGTCGCCCTGGTGCAGTGCCTGGCACGGCAGTTGAAGGTGAGCGCCGCGCCGGGCGGAGGCAAGACGGTGTGCGCCGTGCTGGACGCGGCCTGACACGCCCTTTGGCCTCCGGCCGGCGGCGGCCCGGACGCCGCGTCCGACGAGAGCCGGGCCGTAAACTCAGCGGTCTCAGCGGTCTCAGCGGTCTCAGCGGTCGCGCAGCTGCGCGAGATGCCGCGTGAGCGTCTCCACCGGCTGGTACGTCGCACCGAGCAGCGCGACATGCTTCCAGCGCACCGTCCCGTCCGGTCCGATGAGGAAGACCGCACGGCGCAGGCCGATTCCGGGCGCCGCGACCCCGAACGCCCGCGCCACCTCCCGCCCGGTGTCCGCCAGAAGCGGCATGCGCAGCCCGTGCTTCGCGGCGAACGAGGCGTGACTCGCCAGGTCCTGCGGGCTGATGGCCCACACCTCGGCGTCCCACCCCTCGAACTGCTCCAGCCCCGAGGAGTACGAGCAGAGCTGCTTGGTGCACACGGTGGTGTCGTCGCCGGGGTAGAAGGCGAGGACCACCGGCACTCCGCGCCGGGAGGAGAGCGCGTACTCGCCGTGCTCGAACTCTCCGTCCTTCAGGACGCCGCCCGGGAGGGCGAAGTCAGGGGCGGGCTGACCGGTTCGAGGGCTCGCGGCCACAGGGCGGCTCCAGGATCGTCGGTACGGAACGGCAGCCCGGGACAGGGCGCCGTGGCGGTGGTCGGTCTCGCGTGCCCACGACGCCGTGGCGGCCGTGGGGATCGGCGTCGCGCGTCCGGGGCGCCCGCCGGTAGGGACGGTACGGGGCTCACGGCTGCCGTGACCAGTTCTCCCACGCGGAGGCGACGTCCGGGTAGGCGCGGCACCGGGGGTCGGTCTTGAGCGCGGCCGCGGTGGCGGGCTCGGCTCCGACGATGTGGAAGCGCAGCCGTCCGCCGGCGGGAAGCAGCCGCGGCAGTTCGGCGGGGGAGAGGGCGTCCTCACGGCGCACCTGGTTCAAGTCCAGGTAGAACTGCGTCCGTTCGTCCACGATGCGTGCGCACAGGCTGTAGTGCATCGTCCGCAGCGTCGGGACGCACAGGGTGCCGCTGGCCGCCACCCACACGCGCGTTCCCGCAACGGCGAGCACGCGTACCTGAATCGTCGCCGTCCCCATGAGAGCCCTTGTCCGGCCGTACGGGCCGACGCGCGGAGCCGAACTCCCCACGCCCCCCTGCCCGTACAGCCATTCGCCGTCGCGGCCGTGTTGACTGTTACGCACGAGTATCCCGCTGACACCGCTGTCAGGGCAGGTGGACGACGGAGACGGCACGTACCCCGCGCATTTTCTGACCGGAACGGACGTGCTCTGCGCACCGGTTGACCAGCTCGTTCGCCGAGGATCGTTGCCCGTACGTATCAAGTACGCTCGGTGTACGTTCCGGATCACGCTGCGTGTGGTCTCGCGGGTGGAGGAGGTCGAAAGGGTGGCCGGTCAAGAGGAGTTGTTCGCGGCCGTCGACGCGCTGCTGGAGCAGGCGGGCGCCGAGCTGCCCCCTCCCGCCGAACGTGCGCGGCTGCGCCGCGCGGCAGGTCTGAGCCAGCAACAGGTCGCGGCGGCCCTGCAGTTGAAGCGCAGGGAGACCGTCGCCGACTGGGAGAGCGGCCGCAGCGAGCCGCGGCCGCCCCAACGCGCCGCGTACCTGCGGCTCCTGGAGGGGCTGGCCGCCCGCTACCCGGCGCCGGAAGCGGCGGAGCCGACGGCCCCGCCGCCGTCCCAGCCGTCGCGGGCGACCACGAACTCGGCGACGCGCGGCGGTACGTGAGAACGCGCGCGGCCGGAGCCGCCCGTGGCGGTGCCGGGCGTCTCGCTACTCGTCCAGGGTGAGCTGCCGGGGGCGGGCCGCCTCGGCCGGGAGCGCGAACCGGGCGACCAGTTCGGTGAGGCTGCGCACCTTCCCCGCACGGGCCAGTTCCGCCAGCAGCAACTGGAAGAGCCGCGCGGTGGCTTCGACGTCGGGCATGGCCCGGTGCCTCCGGGAGGGACGCGGCAGCGCGGTGTGATCGAGGAGCGCGTCCAGCCCGTACGAGGGCAGGCCGGGAAGCGCGCCCTTCGCCATCCGGATCGTGTCGAGCACGGGCAGGCGCGCAAGGCGCGGACAGGAAGCGCGGTAGCGGTGGACGATGCCCGCCTCCACCGGCGCGCTGTGCGCCACCAGCACCGCCCGGCCGGACGGGAGTTCGTCGTCGAGGCGGCGCAGCACGACCTCTGCGGGCGGCTCTCCGGCGAGCTGCTCGGGACGGATGCCGGTGTGTGCGGTGACGCGCGGGGTGAGCGGTGCGCGGGAGGGCGGCCGCATCAGCGCCTCCCACCGGAATCCGCTCGGCTGCGGCCCGGACCGTTCGCGGTGGCGGAGGCCCAGCGCGGCCACCTCCACGGGTTCGGGCGGGTGGCCGGTGGGAGTGGTGGCTTCGAAGTCGACGACGAGGAAGTGCACTTCGCGGAAGTCGGGGTCGTCAGCGATCGGCGGCGGCACTCCTGGCTCCCCTCATCGGTCGGCAGGCCGGGGCGAGTTGGCGGCCGACGGTGTCCCCCTATGGGACACGATCCGTGCCGCACCGCCCGGCAGGCGCACCAGTCTCGCGCGGTGCCAGTCGCCGAAGTGCGCCGTGCGCAGGCGGTGTACGGCGTCGTCCGGACGGTGCCGACGGCAGTGGAAGCCGAGTCACCGGCCCGGTCGGCCGGGAGCCGTCACCAGGGGTCGTAGACGTGGACGAGATACCCGTAGCGGACGGCCGCGAGCGCCACCATGACGGCAGGCGGCGCGAACCAGAGCCGCCGCAGCCACCCCAGCTTGACGGGCACGATCGTCAGCAGCAGCGCCGGAACCGCGAAGCCCATGGTGAACAGCGCGCCGAGGCCCGCGCCGTCCAGCGCCTCCCGGTCGTGTTCGTCCCGCGGCGACATCCAGAACGCCACGAAGAGCCAGAACGCGGCAGCGAGTTCGGACGCGACCAGCACGAGCGTGCAGAGCACGGACCCGACTCTGCGGCCCCGTCCCGGCCGGGCTTCCTCCCGCACGGTCACCTCAGCGCCCGACCGACCTGTTCGCGGTTCTGCTCGAACCTTTCGGCGTAGCCCTGGGCGTCGCCGCTCTCCCAGTACGGGCCGCCGTTGTAGCGGGCGGCCAGCTCGCGGTACTGGGCGGGTGTCATCTCGTCGGCCGGTACGTCGGCGAAGGAGCTCTGCGCCTTGAGGTCCGCCATGTACTTCGCGGAGATCAGCATGTTCTGGCTGGGGTCCTTCAGCGAGGCCGTCAACTCGTCCCGCTGGTCCTCGGTGAGGTTCGCCGGGTCGTACCCCAGTACCTCGGCGGCACGGCGGACCTGTACGGCCATCGGCCCGAACGAGGTGTTGTCGCGGTCCCCTCCGAGAGGCCCGGGGAGGTTTTCGGGAGTGAGCGGGCTCCACTCCGACTCGGCGGCGTGCCGGGCCCATTCGGTCAAGTCGTCGGCGACGTAGGGCTTTCCGCCGACCTCCATCCAGGCGATGCCCGCCATCATGTCCGGCGGCAGGCCGTACGCCCGCGCCGCTTCCTCGATGGCGTCCTTGTTCGTGGCGATCCACTCCTCCTTGCCGCCGGAGGCGTCGGTCAGCCACATGCTGTCGACGTCGGGTATGCCCTTGCGGTTGTCCCGGAGGTCCTGCAGCAGCGGCGAGACCTTCTCGTCGCCGACCGTGGGCAGGCTCCCCTTCTCCCCGGTGCTGCCGGGCAGGCGCGTCAGCGGGTCGCCCGCGGACTCCGCCTTCTCCGACGACAGTGCCCGGACCCTGGAGAGGAGGTCCGCCGCGTCCTTGTTCGCGGTGCGGAAGTCGGGTATCAGCCCCTTGGCGCGCTTGAGGGCGGCGACGCACTCCGCGCGCGGGCCCCGTTCGGCGCGCAGGGCGGCGCTGAACGCGTCGTCGGCCTGGCCGTAGTAGCGGTCGGCGTCCTCCCTGACGGCGTCGGCGTCCACGCCCAGTTCGGCGAACCAGTCGAGCACGCCGGTCGTGGACCGCAGGTCCTCCCAGCGGCGCATCGGCTCGGCGTCCTGCGCCGTACGCGTGATCGGCGTGGCCTCGCGGGTGATCACCTCCGCGAGGCGGTCCTGTGCGTCGCCGCCCTGCCGGAGCTTCTTCCGGGCCTCCTCGACGGCGTCGGCGTACTTCAGCAGCGCCTTCCACGCGGCCTCGTAGCCGTCCATGAGCCCCTTGGCGAGGCCCCGGACGTCCTTGAGCCGCTCCTCGTAGGAGGCGCGCGCGTCGCTCGTCCACTCCACGGACTGCGCCCGCCCGACGGAGGGTTCGAGGGAGTCCAGCAGGTCGCGCATGCGCTTGTACTCGGCCGCGTTGCGCTCGATCAGCTTCGGATCGCAGTTCTCGAGGAACTCGACGTCGGCGTAGTAGGTCACCGCGATCACTTCCCCTCGGGCGCGACGTACACGGACGAGTCGACGAAGTCCTTCAGCGCGGCGGCGGTGCTGCTCTCCACGGCCGTGTAGTTGTGGCCCGTGGCCTTGAGCAGCGTGGAGAGGGCGGTGAGCAGCGCGGCGAGGTCCTGGCCCTGGTCGTCGGCGAAGCGGGCGAAGTCCAGTACGGCGGCGGACACGTCCTCGTGCGAGCGCGGCACACGAGCCATGGTGCCGACGTCCCCGTCGAGGCTGCCCTGTTCGAGAAGACCGGCGATCTCCAGCAGCAGATGCGCGCTGCCGTCGATCGACTCCGGTACCGCACTGAAGCCCTCACCCATGTGCCAACTCCCCCGTCGGTTCAGGTAGACGGCAAGAGTAGGCAACGCGTGCGGCGGTGGCGACGGCGGGCCCGGGGAGGGGGCGGTGCCCGCCTGGCGCAGGGCCTTCGACGGCCCTCGGTGGCGGACCGCCGTCGGGCTCCAGCGTCAACGCCCAGTATCGGCACGGGAGTTGATGCCGGTCCGCCTCGGCCGCACCATGCCGGTGCCCCGCTCCCGAGGGGACCGGGAGCCGGATCGTGACGACCACGTCCACGCCATGTCACCAGGGGGAGCGGGGGCTTCCGGGAGGCGGGACCGCTCAGAAGCAGGGGCGGACGAAGAAGACGATGTCCAGGTCCACGGTGCCCGTCGAGCCCGCGGGGATCATCCAGCGGGTGGTGCCGGTCCCGTCGTAGAACTTCGCCGTCGTGCCGGCCGCCATGTTGTTCTCGACCGTTCCGGTGCCCTGCCCGTGGAAGTCGAACAGCCCGCACTCGGAGAACTCGTGCAGCACGCTGCCCTCCCACACGCACAGGTGGCCGGCGGCACACGCCGCCCGCTCGGTGGAGGCGGCGTTCGCGGACATCGGCGCGGCCGAGGCGGGCCCGGCCAGCGCCGTTCCGGCGAGCAGCGCCGCAACCGAGGCCGTAACCGCCAGAACCCGTCGCAGTAACTTGGTCACTGTCATCCCTTTTCGTCTCAAGGAGAATGGAGAGGGTGCAACCTGAACGAGGCCGCCCTCGCTCGGCGGGGCGGCCGCGCTCAGTCTCGCAGCGGGGCGGTGCGGGATGAAGTACGCCTCGGTCTCCCGTCAGCGCTCCGTCAGCCGAGCAGTCAGCTCCCGTGCGGGCAGGCGACCGATCCGTACCGCTCGTGTGCGGAGCCGGCGGGGGCGGGAGGGCTGCCTGAGAGCTCAGGAGTCTCCGGCGGTTTGTCTGACTCGTCGGTTTTCACCGGGAATCACCGCTTTCTTGCTGCCACTTGGGCCGCGCCCCGGCAACGCGGGGCGGCGGAGGCGTGACGGGGGGACCGGAACGCTTGCGGGTCCTCGCGCGTCTGTGGAGCAGTGAGGCCGAGCCGGATCCGGGGCGGGCCGGCGGCCGCTGCCGCGGGCCTGCCGCGGCCGTCCCGGTTCGTCCGGCGGCCGCATCCCGCCTGCGACGAGCTTGTGATCGTCTGTGGGGGGCTTGTGCCCGGTGCTTCGCCCTAATTAGCTTTGCGATCAACCCCTGATCTGTGTGGAGGATTTCCGTGTCTGAGAACCATGATGCCGTCGTCGGAGAGGCGAGCACGGAGAGTGGAGGTGGCTGCCCGGTCGCGCACGGTCGCGCTCCTCACCCGACCCAGGGGGGCGGGAACCGCGGCTGGTGGCCGAACCGGCTCAACCTGAAGATCCTCGCCAAGAACACCCCCGTCGCCAACCCGATGAGCGAGGACTTCGACTACGCGAAGGCGTTCAAGAGCCTCGACCTGCCCGCCGTGAAGCGGGACATCGCGGAGCTGCTCACCGACTCCAAGGACTGGTGGCCCGCCGACTTCGGCCACTACGGCCCGTTCATGATCCGTATGGCCTGGCACAGCGCGGGCACCTACCGCATCAGCGACGGCCGCGGTGGCGCGGGCGCCGGGCAGCAGCGGTTCGCGCCGCTGAACAGCTGGCCGGACAACGGGAACCTGGACAAGGCCCGCCGGCTGCTGTGGCCCGTGAAGAAGAAGTACGGCCAGCAGCTCTCCTGGGCGGACCTGATGATCCTCGCCGGGAACGTCGCCCTGGAGTCGATGGGCCTGAAGACGTTCGGCTTCGCCGGCGGCCGCGAGGACGTCTGGGAGCCCGACGAGGACGTCTACTGGGGCCCCGAGTCCACGTGGCTCGGCGACGAGCGCTACAGCGGCAACCGTGAGCTGGAGGCTCCCCTCGCCGCTGTCCAGATGGGCCTCATCTACGTCAACCCGGAGGGCCCCAACGGCAATCCCGACCCGATCGCCGCGGCCCGCGACATCCGTGAGACGTTCCGCCGCATGGCGATGAACGACGAGGAGACCGTCGCGCTGATCGCCGGCGGCCACACCTTCGGCAAGACCCACGGCGCCGCCCCCGACAGCCACCTCGGCCCCGAGCCCGAGGCCGCCCCGCTGGAGTTGCAGGGCCTGGGCTGGAAGGGCTCGCACGGCACCGGCAGCGCCGGTGACGCGATCACCAGCGGTCTCGAGGGCATCTGGACCAACACGCCGATCACGTGGGACAACAGC
This sequence comes from Streptomyces sp. WMMB 714, assembly GCF_900090125.1. Lineage (NCBI taxonomy): Bacteria > Bacillati > Actinomycetota > Actinomycetes > Kitasatosporales > Streptomycetaceae > Streptomyces > Streptomyces sp. WMMB 714. The sequence goes on along the minus strand of NZ_FMHJ01000001.1, from coordinate 177,146 downwards.
TTCTTCGAGATCCTCTTCGGCTACGAGTGGGAGCTGACGACGAGCCCCGCCGGTGCCAACCAGTGGCAGCCGAAGAACGGCGCGGGAGCGGGAACCGTCCCGGACGCCCACGACTCGTCGAAGAGCCACGCCCCGACGATGCTCACGACCGACCTCGCTCTGCGCATGGACCCGGTCTACGAGCCGATCTCGCGCCGCTTCCTCGAGAACCCCGACGAGTTCGCGGACGCGTTCGCCCGTGCGTGGTTCAAGCTGACCCACCGCGACATGGGGCCGATCAACCGCTACCTGGGCCCCGAGGTGCCGAGCGAGACGTTGATCTGGCAGGACCCCCTCCCCGCCGTGGACCACGAACTCGTCGGCCCGGCGGACGTGACCGCGCTCAAGGAGCGCATCCTCGCCTCCGGACTGTCGGTCGCCGAACTGGTCTCCACCGCCTGGGCCGCGGCCTCCTCGTTCCGTGGCAGCGACATGCGGGGCGGCGCCAACGGCGCACGCATCCGCCTGGAGCCGCAGAACCGCTGGGAGGCCAACAACCCCGACCAGCTCGCATCGGTCCTGGCGAAGCTGGAGGCCGTGCAGGAGGCATTCAACTCCTCCCAGAGCGGCGGCAAGCGGGTGTCGCTCGCCGACGTCGTCGTGCTGGGTGGCTGCGCCGGCGTCGAGAAGGCCGCCAAGGAGGCCGGCTACGACGTCGAGGTGCCCTTCACGCCCGGACGCACGGACGCTTCTGCCGAGCAGACGGACGTCGAGTCCTTCGAAGCGCTCGAACCGACCGCGGAGGGCTTCCGCAACTACCTGGGCAAGGGCAACCGGCTCCCGGCCGAGTACCTGCTCATAGACAGGGCGAACCTGCTCACCCTGAGCGCGCCCGAGATGACGGTGCTCGTCGGCGGCCTGCGCGTCCTCGGCGCGAACTACGACAAGTCGTCGCTCGGCGTGCTGACGGAGACGCCCGGCAGGCTGACCAACGACTTCTTCGTCAACCTGCTCGACATGGGCACGCAGTGGGCGCCGACGTCCGAGACGGCGGAGACCTACGAGGGCCGTGACACCGCCACCGGCGAGGTCAAGTGGACCGGGAGCCGCGTCGACCTGCTCTTCGGCTCGAACTCCGAACTCCGCGCGCTCGCCGAGGTCTACGCGTGCGACGACGCGGGCGGGAAGTTCGTCCAGGACTTCGTCGCCGCCTGGGACAAGGTCATGAACCTCGACCGGTTCGACCTGGCCTGACGCACGGAGCGTCCGGGGCCGGCCCCGGACGCTCCTGGACGGCTCCGGCCGCACAGTCCGACGTCGCCCCCGGCGGCCCGAGAGGCGCCGCCGGGGGCGACGCCGTTCTCCGGCACCGCCGGCCTCACGCCTCGGTGCGCCGGTCCGTCGACGCGAGCCGGGCGGTGGGGAGTTGTCCCGCGCCGGTTCGCCGGGTCGCCGGTTTGCTCGCGCCGACGCCGGACGCTTTGACGCCCGGGGATCGGGATCCGGACCCAGACCCGGACCCGGATCCCGATCCGGAACGCGGCCGTCGAGTCGTCTGCGCCGCGGCGGGCATCGCCTTCAACGCCGCGGGCGGCGCGTATCTCAAGGCGCTCCTGCCGCCGCAGGACCTGCTCACCGCCAACGGACGGTTCGAGGCCACGAGTTGGAGCGCGACGATGCTGGGGCCGCCCCTCGGCGGCGCGGCGGTCGGATGGTTCGGCCCCGTGGTGACCGTGACAGCCGACGCCGTCAGCCACCTGCTCTCGGGCTCGCCGGTGACCGAGCCGGGCAGGCACCGCGTCACCGGGAAGTCCGCCGTCAGCAGCGGCCCGGGTCAGGCGGCACCGCGCTCGCTGGACGCGGCGGCCGGACGGTGGGCCATCGCCCACCGGATCGTGGACGTCAGCCCGGACCCGGCCCAGCGCACACCCGTCCTCTCCAGCACCGGCAGACGGGGCAGGTGCAGAGGCTCCCGGGCCCACGGGGGCAGCAGGGCGACGGCGTTGGCGGCGAGCACGGCGTAGGGCAGGCGCGCCGCTAGGGGCAGCGGCGGGCGCAGCAGCAGGAACCGGGCGGCGTCGGCGGCCTCCGGCGTGGCACGCAGCTCGGGCCGGTACGCGGCGATCCGCTCGGCCAGCTCCCGGCGGTCGCGCGGCGGATCGAGGACGCCCAGCGCGCTGCCGACGCGTGCGGTGTCGGCCACGTAGCCGTCGTACCCGGCAGGCGTCAGCGGCTCCGCCCCGTAGCGCTGGTGGGCCCGCATGAAGCTGTCGACCTCGGCGACGTGCACCCAGGCGAGCAGATGCGGGTCGGCGGCATGGTACGCCTCACCTGCTGCCGTACGCCCCCGCACGCGTTGGTGCACGCCCCTGACGTGATCGACGGCGCGCTGGGCGTCGTCCGCGGCGCCGTACGTCGTCATCGCCAGGAAGGTGCTGGTCCGCTGGAGCCGGCCCCACGGGTCGCCCTTGTATCCCGAGTGCGCGGCGACCGCGCTCATGGCCAGCGGATGGAGCGACTGGAGCAGGAGGGCGCTCAGCCCTCCGATGAACATCGAGGCGTCACCGTGCACCGTGCGGACAGGCCGGTCCTCGCCGAACCACCGGGGTCCGGGCGTCCCGTGGATCCTGGACCGGTTCTCGATCCCGGCCGGGCCCGCGACCCGCTCGAACAGACTGCTGCCCAGGCGCTCCCGCGCCGTCGCCACTCCTGGTATCCGCCACCCCATCCCTCCATTGTCCGCGCCTCGGTGCCGTACGGACGGGGCATACGCCGGGCGGCCCGGTCCTCCGCAGGCGCATGCCCGCGCCCCGGCCGGGCGTAGGGCGCCCCGGCGACGGCCGGGCCACGTTCCGGGCGGGAGGCGAGAAGCATCCTTCGATAGACTTGACCAGGTGAAACGCGCACGTCGCGGGGGCTTCCGGGGGGCCTTGACGAGGGGTGCCCCCACATCCGCCACCGCCGCGCCGGACAGCCGCATGGCCAGGCCGCCCGCCCGCGGCAGCCTCCCCGTACCCGGCGGCCGTCGCCGCCCGCCCCTTCCAGACGCGGCCCCCCGCTCCCCGTCCCGCCGTGATGCCGCACCCGTGCGGTGCCGGAGCCGCCGCGGCAGGCGTCCCTCCCGCACCGGGGACACGCGATGAGACTCGGCGACCTCGCGGCACCCCTCCTGCGCCCGGCGGGCCCACCGGCCGGCGGGGCGCGGCCGGTCGAGCGCGTCGAGCTGGCCGAGTGCGCGGAGACGGTACGGGCCGCCGGCGGTGACGTGCTGCTGGTGGCCCCTGCGGCGCAGTGGCTGCCGGACGCGGTGGAGGCCGCGGCGGACGGTTTCGCGGGGCTCGTCGTGGTCGGCGACGGAGAGGCGGCCGAGCGCAGCGTCGAGGCGGCAGCGGTGCCGGTGCTCCTCCCGCGGCCGGAAGCCGGTGGCACGGCCCGGGACGTGTGGGGCCGCCTGCTGGAGCGGCTCGCCGCCGCCCACGCCGCCGAGGCCCGGGAGGCGCGGCGGCGGTCGCAGCAGACCGGTGACCTGATGTCCCTCCTCCAGCGGATGCTGGAGGACCCCGGCGGCGTGGACGCGCTCGCGGGCTGGTGCGCGCGGCGCCTGTCGGCGCGGGTCAGGCTGCTGCGGCCGGGAGCGGACGCGAGCATCGACGACGAGGGAGCACGCCGGGCGGTGCGCGAGCTCGTGGCGGGCGCCTCGGGCGGGCCGTCGCGGATGCGGGTCGCCGGCGAGGACGCCCTCGCCTTCCGGATCGGGGCCCGGGCACCGCACGCCGTGCTGCTCGCCTACCGGGCCCGGCCGTGGGAACCGGAGGAGCTGCAGCTTCTGGAACAGGCGGCCGGGGCCGCGGGCGCCGCCCTGTGGGGCGAGGACGTCCGCGAACGGGAGCGGCGGTCCGTGGCCGCCGCGGAGGCGGCGCGGTCCGTGGGGATGCAGTACCTGATGGCGGGCGACCTCCCCAGCGCCGAGCCGCTGCTGGACGCGGCGGTGCCCGCCCTGGTCGCGGCGGGCACCGGCCGCATCGCGCTCCTGGAGGCCGCGGAGGGCGAGGACCGCCGGAGCCTGGCGGCGGACGTCGAGCGGACGCTGGCCGGGCAGGCCGTCGCCGTGCCGTCACCGGGGGACGAGCGGCAGGTCGTCGCCCTCCACACCGGCAACGGCCCGCTGGAGGAGTGGCTGCTGCCGCTCGTCGACCGCACGCCGCGCCGGGCCGCCGGGGTCTGCCGCACCACGCCGTGGCTCCGGGCGGCGGCCGGCTACCAGGAGGCGGCCGCCGCGCTCGCCCTCGCCCGGGACGGGCCGCCGCGGCTGCGGGTCCACGACGGGAGAGCACCCCTGGAGGAGCGGCTGGGACTGGACGCGCGCATCTGGGCGGCGCTGGTGATGCAGCCGTTGCGGGACCTGCCCGACCAGGAGCGGGAGGACCTGCTGCACCTCGCCGGGGAGACGCTGTGGTGGGGGCCCACCGAGGCCGCGCGGCTCGTCGGCTGGCACCGGCAGACCCTCGCACAGCGGCTGGACCGCCTCGCCGCGCTCACGGGCCTGGACCCGCGGCAGCGCTGGCAGCAGAGCGCGCTGTATCTCGCGGTGCGCCTGGCCGCCCTGCCGCCCCCGCCGGTGCTCGACCGCACTGTCACCCTCCGCCAGGTCCTGGACCACCCGGGGGCCCGCGCCTGGGCGGACGAACGCCTGGACGGCCTGACGCCGGGCCTCCGGGAGACGCTCGCCGCCTGGGTCGCCGCCGACATGGACAAGGACGCGGCAGCCGCCGCGCTGGGCATCACTCCCCGCGCCGCGTACCGGCGGCTGGGCCGGGCGGTCACCGCGACGCAGCAGGAGCTGACGCGGTACCCGGGGCCCGCGTCCGAGACGGCGCTGGCGCTCTGCATCACCGGAGACGTCATGATGGGAGATGTCCCGGCGATGGAGGACCGGCATGTGAGCGGGCCGGCCGGGGGAGGGGAGCGCACGGTGGACGTATCCGAGGTGGACACCGGCCGACCGCATGTCGCCCGGGTCTACGACTACCTCCTCGGCGGGAACTGCAACTGGCCCGCCGACCGGGAGGCCGCCGAGCGGATCCTCGCGATCAACCCGCACACCACCACGGCGGTACGGGAGAACCGGCTCTTCATGCAGCGGTCCATCCGCACCCTCACCGCCGAGATGGGCATCCGCCAGTTCCTCGACCTGGGGTCGGGCATCCCCACCTCCCCGAATCTCCACGAGATCGCGCAGGGGGCCGCGCCCGGCGCCCGCGTCGTCTACGTCGACCACGACCCGATCGTCCTCGCCCACGCCGCGGCCCTGCTGCGCAGCACCGCCCGTGGCCGGACCGCGTACATCGAGGCCGACGTCCTCGACACGCGCGCTCTGTTCTCCTCGCCCGGGCTGCGCGACGTCCTCGACCTGGACGAGCCCGTCGCCGTCAGCGTCAACGCCCTCGTCCACTTCCTGGACGACGACGAGGCCGGAAAGCTCATCCGCGACGTGCGGCGGTTCGTCGCCCCCGGCAGCTACGTCACCCTCACCTCGATGACCGCCGACTACGCCTGGAACCTCATCGGCAGCGTGCAGGCGTACTACAGCTCCACGGTCAGTCCGCTGGTCATCCGCACGCACGAGGAGATCGAGGCGCTGTTCGCGGGCATGGAGCTGCTGGACCCCGGGGTCGTCTCCCTCCCGGACTGGCGTCCGCTGCCCGGCGCGGGCGTGCCGCCGCCGGCCGACGAGGTCAACTGCTACGGGGGCGTCGCCCGCGTGAAGTAGCGGCTCGCAGCGCGCTCCGCCCCGGGCCGGCCCGGATATCGACCGGTGTACCGGCCCCGGATCGACCGATCCTCCCTTCTGCGGCCTCCGACGGGTGCCTACGGTCGTAGGAGATCCCGATTGCCCGAGATGCCTTTTCCCCGACACCTGGAGCGGAGGGACGAGACCATGCCGGCTGCAGACCCCGTCGCCGCCACCGCCACCCGCGCCGCGGCGCCCGCACCGGTGCGGACGCGGGACGTGCTCGTGCTGGGGACCGCGGAGGTCGCCTACTGCGTCACCGACGCGCTGCGTCAGGCCGGGCTCAGCGTCGGCAGCTGGCTCGCCCCCGCCGACGCGTGCCACTACCGGGCCCGTGATCACATCCGGCGTGACCTGGCGGATCCCGCAACCTTGCGCTCGTGGTCCTCTGCCGCGGTCGTCGTCAGCGTCTGGCACGGCTCCGCGCGGCACTCCCACCCGGGCGAGGTCGTGGAGCCGCTCGTCGACGCCGCTCTGGCGCGGTCGGCTCCCCACTGGCTGCGGCTCACGCGCGGTGTCACCGACGGCGGGCCGCAGGAGGCACAGGCCGCCGTCGACCACGATCCGTACCGGTCGACCTGCTACCTGCCGCCCGAGGCCCGGACGCACCTGACGAGGCTGCGCGACCAGGCCGATCCGGACGGCGTCTACGCGAGGACCCTGACCGCGCTGCTGAGCGTCCTGCCGCTGACCCCGGGGTGCAGCCCGCGCTTCTGAGCCCGGCCCCGCCGCCGGCCCGGCCCGCACCCCGTCCCCGAACTGCCCGGCGCGAACGCCCACTTGACGCCGTGCGCAGCGCACGCAACGCTCCCACTGGCTTTTTGATCCGGCGATACGGGGGACCACTGTGCCTGGGGCAGGAACGGACGTACCGGGCGCGGCGGCGGACGGTGACCGTCCCGCGAGGAAGATCACCGTGGAGGCCAACGGCCTCAACGTCATCGAGGACGCCGAGCGCAAGGGCCGCCCCGCGCAGCTGTTCTGGCCCTGGTTCGGATCGAACGTGTCGGTGCTGGGCCTGAGTTACGGCTCGTTCGCGCTGGGGTTCGGGATCGACTTCTGGCAGGCACTGGCCGCCGGGGTCGCGGGGATCGTCTTCTCGTTCCTGCTGTGCGGCTTCATCGCCGTGGCGGGCAAGCGCGGCTCCGCGCCGACGATGGTGCTCAGCCGGGCGGCGTTCGGAGTGCGGGGCAACAGGCTGCCGTCCGCGGTCTCCTGGGTGCTGACCGTCGGCTGGGAGACCGTGCTGGTGATCCTCGCGACGCTCGCCACGTCCACCGTCTTCGACAGGCTGGGCTGGGGCGGCGGCACGTCGACGAAGATCGCCGCGCTGGTCGTCGTCTCGGCGCTGACGGTCCTGACAGGAGTCGTCGGCTTCGACCTCATCATGCGGATGCAGTCGGCGATCACGGTCGTGACGGCTGCCCTGACCGTCGTCTACATCGCCCTGGTCGCCGGGGAGATCCGCTGGGAGACGGCCGGGAGCCTGCCCGCCGGCTCGGCGCAGGAGGTCGTCGGAGCGCTGGTGTTCCTGATGACGGGCTTCGGGCTCGGCTGGGTCAACGCCGCCGCGGACTACGCCCGTTACCTGCCGCGCCGGACGCGAGGCGCTGCCGTGGCGGGCTGGACCACTTTCGGGGCGTCCCTCGCGCCGCTCGTCCTGCTGGTCTTCGGGCTGCTGCTCGCTGGTTCCTCCCCGCGGCTGAGCGAGGCGATCGCCGCCGACCCCGTCGGCGCCCTGACGACGCTGCTGCCGACGTGGTTCCTCGTGCCGTTCGCGCTGGTGGCCGTGTTGGGCCTGGTCGGCGGCGCGGTGCTGGACATCTACTCCTCGGGGCTCGCCCTGCTCGCCCTGGGGGTGCGGGTGCCGCGCTACGCGGCCGCGGCGCTGGACGGGCTGCTCATGATCCTCGGAACCGTCTACGTCGTGTTCTTCTCCGAGGACTTCCTCGGCTCCTTCATGGGTTTCCTCACCACGCTCGGCGTCCCCGTGGCCGCCTGGTGCGGCATCATGCTGGCCGACGTGGCGCTGCGCTCCCGTCCCTACGACGACGCGGACCTCTTCTCGCCCTCCGGCCGCTACGGCGACGTGCGGTGGCTTCCGGCCGCGGTGCTGTGCGCGGCCACGGCCGCCGGGTGGGGCCTGGTGACCAACACCGCCGCCGGCTGGCTGTCCTGGCAGGGCTACCTGCTGGGGCCGCTGGGCCTCGGCGGCACCTCGGGGGCGTGGGCGTCCGCCAACCTCGGGGTGCTCGCGGCTCTCGTCTCGGCGTTCGCGGTGACTCTCGTCTGCCACCGCGCCCGGGTCAAGGAGCAGGAGGCCGCGCCCCCTTCGCCGTCCGGGCCGCACGGCAACGCCCGCACCGCCGAGGACGGGGCGCCCGGTTCGGCCCCGACCAGCGCCTGACGAGGCCGCGTTCGGGACTCCATGAAGGAACGCGCCCCTTGACGGTCACCGGGGACGGCGCCGTCGCCGCGTAGGGCGGAGGGTGCGGACGACCCTCAAGTCACCGTCCGAGAAGGCGAGTCGGACATGTTCAGGCCCGGCCGGCGTCCGGCCGTGCCGCGGTGATGACGGTCGCGTCGAACTCCTCGCACGTCACCGCCCGGGCCACCAGCCCGCAGTCCGCGACCGCCTCCAGAGCGCGGGGCGCCTGCCGTTCGCTCGTCTCCACCAGAAGGGAACCGCCCGGGGCCAGCCAGCCGGGAGCACCCGCGGCGACCCGGCGCAGCACGTCGAGCCCGTCCGGGCCGCCGTCCAGCGCCACCCGGGGTTCGTGGAGGCGGGCTTCCGGCGGAAGGAGGGGGACCTCGTCCGCCGGGACGTAGGGCACGTTGGCCACCAGCACGTCCACACGTCCCCGCAGCCCGGCGGGCAGTGGCTCGTACAGGTCGCCGTGGTGGACGTGCCCGCCGTAGGCGGCGAGGTTGTGCCGGGCGCACCGTACGGCGGCCGGATCGACATCGCCCGCGTGCAGCTCGACGCGCCCGTCCGCCTGGGAGGCGAGCGCCGCCCCGACCGCGCCCGAACCGCAGCACAGGTCGACGAGCACGGGGGCGGCCGCCTCTTCCCGGCACCGGCCGGCGACCGCGCGGAGCGCCTCGGCGGCCTGACGTACCAGGAACTCCGTGCGCCGCCGAGGGACGAACACGCCCGCCTCGACCGCCGTGCGCATCCCGCAGAACCCGGCCCAGCCCAGGACGTGTTCGAGGGGCTCGCCCGCTGTCCGGCGGCCGGCCATCGTGGCCAGCTCGTGCGGCGAACCGGCGGTGGAGATCAGGAGGTCCGCCTCGTCCTCGGCGAACACGCAGCCAGCGGCGCGGAGGCGGGCGACGAGAGCGGAACGGGGGAGGGGAGAGGGGAGCGGCGAGGTCATGCGGGCCTTTCGAGTGGTGCCACGGGGGCTCCCGGCCGCCTACGCCAGTCCCGGGCCGGCGACGGCGGGGGAGTGCAGCCCCTCTGGTGCTGCGGTGATCGGTCCCACCTCCTCTTTCGCGCCGTACCGAAAGCACGGACGATACCCGAGCGTGCGGCTGTGCGCCCGGGTGGGCCCGGACGCCTCCGCCCGTCCCGGAGGCGTCGTCACCCGGCGCCGGGAAGGACCGCTGCGGCAGCGAAGCCCACCACGGCGGTGAAGGCGCGCACGCCTCGCTGGGTGATCGCGACGGTCATCGTCTCCTCGCCGTCCTCCGAGGGGGAGTCCGGGCGGGAGGAGGGCTGCGACCAGTCGACCCACGCGGGTTCGTCCAGGTCGACGTAGCGCTTGAACTCGGCCTCCATGCGCACCAGATGGAGCAGACGGGACCGCCTGCCCTGCAGCACGAGATGAGCGCACTGGCGGGCCGCCTCCATCAGCAGCATCCCGGGTACGTGATCGACCGGATGGTCGAAGAGCCACGGACTGGAGGTGACGACGCGCAGCCGCCGGCGCGCCGCGTCCTCGGCGGGGGCGAGAACCACCTCCCGTTCGCTCTCCCTCGCCACGAGCGCGGGGACCACCGGCGCCGGCGGCGGCAGCGCGGCCGACATCGCCTCGGCCGGGTCGGTGCGGGGCTCGCGCAGCCGCGCGTACACCTCGGGGGAGTGGGCGCTGAAGACGGTCGAGGCCGTGCCCAGGGTGCGTCCCTCGCATGCGGCGGTCATCGTCACCGCCAGTCTCCGCAGCCGGCCGCCGGGCAGCGGCGGCCGGGACACGGACAGGCGCAGGACGACCTCGGCGGGCCGGTCCGTCACACGCAACAAGGGCGCGGCGAACGCGCAGTGGTGGTGGCTCCAGATCAACTGGTGCCCCGGAGGTACGCGGTAGACCGCATGGGACAGCAGCGGCAGCACCTGCCGGGTCGTCTCCACCAGCAGCATCGGATCCTGCACCCCGCCGCGGCCCGTACGCCAGTAGCCGTGGTCCCGCGGCCACTGGGCGCCCACCTCGAACTCTCTCTCGCCGAGCCGCCGCCAGCCGGTCAGAAGCACCTCCGTATGCGCCGACTTGTGCACGAACTCGCGGGGGACGGGCGACGAGTAGGCTGTGCTTTCCGGCAGGTCCGGCACTGCGGGGGTGACGGTCATCGGCGGCCCTCCGGGTGGGATGGTGTCCAGAGTGAGTGACCTGTGCCGGAAACCATAGAACTTTGGTGGCGAGGCCGGATGGTGGCAGCGAGAACGAAACCGATGCAGCAACGCGCCGTCGAAACACGGCAGTTGATCTTGGAGAAGGCGGCGGAGGTCTTCGACGAGGGGGGCTACAGGGCGGCGAGGATCGCCGACATCATGCACCGCGCCGGCATCACCCAGGGTGCCCTGTACTTCCACTTCTCCTCGAAGCTCGACCTCGCCCGCACGGTGATGCTCGCCCAGCGCGACGCCGTGGTGCTCCCCCCGGGGCCGGACGGTCTCCAGAGGCTCATCGACACCACGCTCCTGCTCGCCTTCGAACTGCAGACCAACAAGCTGCTCCGCGCCGGGGTGCGGCTCGCCGTGGAGCAGGAGGAGATCGGCTTCGTCGACGACGCGCCGTACCGCGAATGGGCACAGGTCTTCCGCGGCCAGCTCGAAGCGGCCGCGAAACGCGGGGAGTTGCGCAGCCACGTCGAAGTGGACCGACTCGCCGTGCTGCTGGTGGGCTGCTACACGGGCGTGCAGCACTTCTCGAAGCTCGCCAACGCCCGCGCCGACCTTCCCGACCGCATCGCCGACCTGTGGCACTACATGCTGCTGGGCATCGCCCCACCGCAGGTCGCCGCGGAGATGGTCGTCAATCCGGAGCATCCGATGCTCGCGGCGGGCTGATCGTGCGCGTCGTGCTGAGCGGTGCCACGGGGTTCCTCGGCTCCGCCGTCCTCGCACGGCTCGGCGCACACGGAGCGCCCGGAGCGCCCCGCACCCGCGAACGCCCTGGCACGGCTCAGGAGTTGACCGTACGTGCCTTCACTCGCAGGCACGTCGCGCTGCCCGCCGGTGTGGAGCAGGTCCACGCGGACCTGGCCCGGCCCGAGACCCTGGCCGGCGTCTGCGAGGGAGCGGACGTACTCGTGAACGCCGCCTCCCACGTCGGCTCCGACGAGCAACAGTGCAACCTGGTCAACGACTTGGGTACGGCAGCGCTCATGGAGGAGGCGCGGAGGGCCGGTGTCCGGCGGGTCGTGCACCTGTCGACGACGGCCGTCTACGGCCGGGGTCCCCACCGCGGCGCGTCCGTCACCGACCTGGGGCCCGCTCCCGGGTCCGCCGCCAGTCGGAGCCGGCTCGCCGGGGAGACGCACGCGTTGCGTCAGGGCGCCCTCGTACTGCGCGCCGGACTCGTGACCGGTGAAGGCGACCGCTGGGTCGTGCCGGCGCTGGCCGAACTCGCCCGCCGCGTACCGGGGTTGTGGCTGGGCGGAACGGGGCGCCTCTCACTCGTGGCGGTGGAGGACCTGGCACGGCTCGTCACGGCCGCAGCGCTCCGTCTTCCGGCGGCGGGCGGAGCCGTCCACCACGCGGTCCATCCCCAGCCCGTGCGCCTGCGCGACCTTCTCCGGACCCTGGCCGCCCTGGGGCTGCTGCCGCCGCTGAGCGGGGAGTTGACCTGGCAGCAGTGCCTCTCCCTGATGCGCGCGAACCCCGGACGGATCCGTGAGCGGCAGCTCGAACTGCTCGCGCAGGACCACTTCTACAGCGGGGAATCGCTCTGGGACGCGTGCCGATGCGACCCGGGGCCCGGCCCGTTGGCGAGGCTGCCCGGTGCCGCTGCCTGGTACCGCCGCCAACTCGGCCTCGTCTGAAGCATGTTGCGGAAGCCCGTTGGCGGGGCATCACTCTTCCACTCCTTCTCCTGCGGCTCTGTAGTCCCTTCCAGCGCATGAAAACAGAACACTTTGTATGTTTGTCTGGGGCGGCAGTGCTCCCCGTCAGCTGCTGCCCCTGACGGTCCGTTTCCCCGCGGACCCGTACGCACGAAGGGAACAGGCTCCATGAGGCAAGAGCGCGCAGAACTCACGCGGCACGCACTGACGATGGCCGCAGCGAGATCCTTCGACCGCTCCGGTTACCAGCGCACCACACTCTTCGAGGTCAGCCGTGCCGCGGCGATGAGCAAGGGCGCCCTGTCCTTCCACTTCGGCAGCAAGGAGGAACTGGCCGACACCGTCCGGCGCGAGGCGTGCACCCGCACCTTCCAGGCGACGGAGCTGCTGCGGGCCAAGGCCCAGCCGGCGCTGCAGACGCTCATCGACCTCACGCACCTCGTGGCCGAGCAGCTGGCCAACGACCATCTGGCCCGGGCCGCGGTGAAGTTGTCCCGCGAGCTGGAGACACCGCCGGACCCCGAGGTCAACCCGCTCGCCTGCTGGCGGCAGGTCTTCACCGAAGTGGCCCGGGAGGCCGAGAAGGACGGGACGCTGCGCCCCGAGACGACGGCGGAGACGGTGGCGGAAGTGGCCTTCGGCCTCGCCTCGGCGGCCCCTACGGACCAGGCGGAAGGCGGAGCCGATCCGCATGAACGCCTCTCGGCGCACTGGCAGTTGCTGCTGTACGGACTGGTCTCCCAGCCCGGCCCCGAGCATCTGTGGATCGCGGGCACCGAGTCGGACTGGCTGCGCGTCTCCGGGTGCGAGCTGCAGAAGGCCGAGTGAGCCGGCCCGAGTCGGGCGGAGGCGACGTCCGGCGGGGGACGGGACCGGCTCCGGTCGGCCGTGGTCCGGGACCCCGGAGAAGACGCGTCAGCCGGGCAGGCCGCCCGCGGCGGATGGGAGACCTGCCGACCTCACGTGCAGGCGTTCCCCTGACTCCTCGTCGCCCTGATGAGCCGAGGAGTCCCGCCATGCATCACGTCTCGCGCCACGCTGTCCCCCGACGGCAGCGTGGTGCCCCCCGATCATGCCGTGCGCGGCTGGCACCTTTCCAGGCGCGACCTTTTACGTGTAAGAACGGGGTACTCAAAAACGCCCGCACAGTCCGAGGAGCGTCAGAATGCCCCGGCTCGACGGCCCGCCGCACCGCCGGCACGACTTGCAGAACTTCCTCAGGGAGGCTCGAGCACGGGTCGATCCCGCCGAGCACGGGCTGGAGCGGCCGAGCGACCGCCGGGGACGCCAGGTCCCCGGCCTCACCCAGCCGCAGATGGACGTGCTCCTGCACAGCCGGACGGGCACCTACGGCAGCTTCGAACGCGGCGCGAAGACGAACCCGTCGACCGACTACCTCGACCGTCTGGCGCGCTATCTGAAGCTGAACCCGCAGGAGTGGGAGTCGCTGTGGCGGCACACCTACGGGCACAACCCTCCTTACGCGCTGGACCCCGGCGCCGGTCTGGACGTCGCGCCCGTGTGGCGCCGCGTCGTCCACGAGATGACGACGATGGCCTTCATAAGCAACGTCTGCTGGGACCTGCTGGAATGCAACTCGGCCTTCGCGGAGATGTTCCCGGACGGGAAACCGCCCGAGAACGTCATGCGGTGGATGCTGCTGGACGACGGGGCGCGCGACGAGGTCCTCCTGGACTGGGAGAACGAGTGGGCGCCGGTGATCATCCCGCAGCTCGTGGCCGCCCGGCACGCCTACCCGGCCGACCCGACGCTGCAGGAACTGGAGAAGGACCTGCACAGCGACCCGCGCGCCGCACGCGTCCGGCGCAGGATCGCCGCTGCCTTCACCCGGCCCGACAGCGACGACCGCCCGCTGCGCCACCCCGTTCTGGGGCCGGGCAGGGCACGGCTCGGTGCGGCCGAGCCGCTCGTCAACCCCGGGGCGCGGCTCATGGTCGTCGAGTTCGAGCCGGACCGCCCCTGACCTGCCCGCAGGCCGGACCCGGGCCGCCCTGGGCCGCCGGAGCGAGAGCGTCCGCTTGATGGTGGCGGCGGTGGGTAGCATGTCCGCCATGAGGAGAAGGGGGAGGTTCGCGGCCCCGGCCGGCCCGGACCGTGGTCCAGCGGGGCCCCTGTGAGAACGCGTACACGGTGCAAGGCGGCTGGAGCCAGCTGCGGTGAGCCGAGGGGCCTGCGCCCCGGTGAGCCCGGGGGATGGCACCGGGGCGGACGCTGCCCCAGGTGCCGCGCCGCGCGCTGGGCGGAGCTGGAGCGTGAGACCCGCCTCGGTCCGGAGAGGCGTGAGGCCGTGCTGGCGGCGCTCCGCGCAGGCGCCGCCCTCGACGCGCCGGCCGGGGCGCTGGGAGTTCCCGTCGAGCACCTCGCCGCGTTCGTCCTCCGTGACAGCGAGGTCCGGTCCGCTCTCGCGGGGCACTCGCCCGAAGAGCAACTCCGGGCCAGGCGGCACGACTTCCTGACGGCGCTGAGGGGGACCGACGGAGACAGGGAACTCGCCGCCTGGGCCGTCGTCCTGGACGTGCTGGACACCGTCGAGTGGCTGGCCGATCCGGTGTACGCGGCCGAAGAGGCGCTGCTGCTGACCGCGGTCGCCGAGCGGGCGAGCCGGCCCCGGCGCCGGATCGCGGACGAACTGCTGGACAGAGCAGCCGAGTTGCTCGAGACAGGCGCCACCATCACCGAGGCGGCACGCAGAGTGGGCGTCGCCACGGGGACGCTGCGCAGCCGCAGCGGGGGGCATCCCCGCCTGGCGGCCGCCCTCCCGCCGAAACGCTGAGCACCCGCGGCCCGCAGCACCCGGGAACCGGGCGCCGCAGGGCGGCACGATGATGCCCGCCCAGGACGCCGGTGGCCGCGTGCCTGCGCCGCCGTCCGTCCGAAGGACCAGGTCGCGGCGGGCCCGTACGCAATGTGTTCGTTGAACAGGATGCGCAACTGTCTGCGGTGCGCGCTGCGCACGTGATACGCACATGGTGGAACCCACGGCACACGTGTTCGCAGGGCGTCGCCGCCTCGCTGCCGCTGCGGCCGGGGATCCGCCGCGGGTCTCTGGCGGCAGAAGGCCGGCCGCCGGGTCCGTCATGAAAAGTGCATGCGCACCGTCTGCAGAAGGAGACCACCATGGCGCACGCGAGCGGCACGCCGCCGACCTCTCACGCCAACCCCTCAGCCAGGCGTTCACGCCGCAAGAGCCCCGCCCGGATCGCCCTCGAAGTGGCCCTGTGGGCGGTGCAGCTGTACCTCGCCTACTTCTTCGTGACCGTCGGCGCCATCCCGGCGCTGACCGCGGAGGCCGGTGCACAGGACACCTTCGAGAAGATCGGCATCGGCCTGTGGTTCATGTACCTCACGGGCACCCTCGAACTGCTGGGCGCCATCGCCCTGCTCACCCCCTGGTTCTCCGGCCTGGGCGCGCTCGGTCTGATGGGCGTCATGACGGGCGCCTGCGTCACGCACCTGACGCTGATGGACGGCAAGGGCATGTCGACGCCCGCGATGATGCTCGTCCCGCTGCTCGTCATCGTCGTCGGGCGCTGGGGAACGATCACGCAGCTGCTCAACCGCCTCCGCGGCGGTGGCCGGTAGCCACGACCGTGAGCGGGGCCGGAACGGCCTGAAGACCTCCGGCCGCCCGGCCCGATGAGAAGCGGGCGGCCGCGCGGTCTCCTCTCCGGTGGGTACGTCCGTACCCCTCCCGGAGAGGAGACCCGCGATGAACCAGTCAGCCGGCACACCGTCGGAACCCCGGGGCGCCGTTCCCGCCGTCAGGGCGGCACGGGGCAGGGAACTGGCCCTGCGCTCCCTTCAGGCGCTCCTGGCGCTCTTCTACGTGTTCGCGAGCGCGCTGCCCAAGCTCATCGCCCATGCCTCCGCCACCGAGGGCTTCGAGCAGATCGGCTTCGGCATGTGGTTCATGTACGCGATAGGCGTGCTGGAACTCGCCGGCGGCATCGCACTTGTGGTCCCGCGGCTCTCGGGGCTGTCCGCGCTGGCGCTCATCGCCCTGATGGCAGGGGCCTTCATCACCCAGGTCACCGTCTTCGACGGCCGCAACGCCTACACGCCTCTGCTGCTGATGGTGCCGCTCGGCGTGATCGCGTGGGTTCGCCGGGGGACCGTCACGGCTCTCGCCGCACGGCTGCGCGGAACCGCCTGAGACGTCAGGAGCCGAGGACGGACCGCACCGCCTCGGGGGTGCGGCCGACGACAGCGCTCCCGTCGTCGGCGGTGATGATGGGCCGCTGGATCAACTCCGGGCGGGTGGCGAGGGCTTCGAGCCAGCGGGCACGGTGCTCCTCGTCGCGCGGCCAGTCCCCGACACCCAGCTCGGCGGCGGCCGGTTCCCCGGTGCGGGTGATGTCCCACGGTTCCAGCGAGAGCCGTCCCAGTACGGCTTCGAGCTCCTGCACGGTCGGCGGCTGCTCCAGGTAGCGCCTGACCGTGTAGGAGGCCCCCTCGGCGTCCATCAGCGAGATCGCTGAACGGCACTTGGAACAGGCGGGGTTGATCCAGATCTCCATGCTCCGGCGGTCCTTTCGGTGGGGTTGCGGTGCCCGGCCCAGGGCGGGCTCCTCGTTGCGGAACGTGCGGCGGTGAGCCGAGGGCCCCACCCCGCGGCGGGCGGCGAAGTGGTGCCGCAGGGTGTCTCCGCTGCCGAATCCGGCGCGCGCCGCCACGGTGTCCACCGGCAGTGCGGTGCTCTCCAGCAACTCCTCGGCGAGCTGCAGCCGTTGATCCAGCAGCCAGCGGTGGGGCGTCGTGCCGGTCGCCGCCTTGAAGTGCCGGGCGAAGGTACGCGGCGACATGGCCGCACGGGCGGCCAGGGCCTCCACCGTCAGCGGCTCGTCGAGGTGCTCCTGCATCCAGTCGAGCAGCCCGGTGAGGCCGTGTCCGGTCCTCGCCGCGGGCACGGGCATCTCGATGAACTGCGCCTGCCCGCCCGAGCGGTGCGCAGGCACGACCATGCGGCGGGCCAGCGCGTTGGCGGTGGCCGCGCCGTGTTCGAGACGGACGAGGTGGAGGCAGGCGTCGATGCCGGCGGCGGCGCCGGCGCTGGTGAGGACCGGGCCGTCCTCCACGTACAGCACGTCCCGGTCCACCCGTACGCGCGGATGGCGGCGCGCGAGGCGGTCGGCGAACTGCCAGTGCGTGGCGGCCCGCCGCCCGTCCAGGAGCCCGGCCGCCGCCAGCAGGAAGGCGCCCGTGCACACGGACAGCACGCGGGCACCGCGGGCGACCGCCTCCCGCAGCGCCTCCACCAGCTCCTCGGGCGGGTCCGCTTCGAGCTGCGGCCAGGCAGGCACGGTGACGAGGTCGGCGTCCGCGACGCGTTCCGGGCCGTGCCCGGCGTGCAGCGTGAAGCCCGAGGTCGTCCGGACGGGGCCGGGCGTCGCGGCGCACACGGCGAAATCGTGCACGGGAAGGCCGTCGTCGGAGCGGTCCAGCCCGAAGACCTGGGCGACGACGCCCAGTTCGAAAGCGGCTGCCTGCTCGCCCACCAGCGCGACGACGTTGCGGAGCATGCACCCATCATGGCAGAAAGTTCCGGGACCATGTCAGTCCTGCCAGTATCGCTCTCAGCGGGAGCCGAGGAGGCTTCCGGCATGGACATCTGCACAGGCCCGGCCGGGCAGTCCGGCCACACCGCTCCCGGCAGCGGCTCCGGCACCGGCGCCTTCCCCCTGCCCGGCACCGCCGCCGCCATCGTGGCCGCCCCCGCACCGGGGAGCGGCCCCCAGCGCTGGGCCGGCGCGCCCAGCGCCCTGTACGACACGGACGGATCGCTCCTGCTCGCCTACCGCGTGCGGGACGAGGGGGAGGACCGCAACGTCGTCGCCCGCTCCCTCGACGGCCGCACCTTCACCGCCATCGCGGTCGTCGAGAGCGGTCGCCTGGACGCGATGATGGTCGAACGTCCCGCTCTCGTCCGGACGCCCGCTGGCACCCTGCGCCTCTACGTCAGCTGCGCCACGCCGGGCACGAAGCACTGGTGGGTCGGTGTGCTGGAGGCGCCCACGGCGGAGGAGCTGCCCGGCGCGGTGCTGCGGCCCGTCTTCCGCGGCGACCACGCCACCGCCGTGAAGGACCCGGTGATCCGGTGCCGGGACGGGCGCTGGGAGGCGTGGCTGTGCTGCCACCCCCTGGACCGGCCGGGCCACGAGGACCGCATGTTCACCGTCTACGCGACCAGCGAGGACGGTCTGGAATGGCGCCGGCGGGGCCCGGTGCTCCGAGGGCGCCCCGGCGCCTGGGACGCGAGGGCCGCCAGGCTGACGTCCGTCCTCCCCGACGGCCGTGCGAGCTACGACGGGCGGGCCGCCGCCGAGGAGAACTGGTTCGAGCGGACCGGTCTCGCCGCCGGGGAAGTCGTGGACGGCGTCATGCGGTTCAGCGCCCTGGGGCGGGAGCCGGTCGCCGACGTCCGCTACCTCGAGGTGCTGCCGCTTCCCGGCGCGGCGGGGCACCGCATCTTCTACGAGGCCCGGCTGCCGGACGGAAGCCACGAGCTGCGCACGGAGCTGATCCTCCAGGAGGGATGACCACCCGCCGCCCCGGACGCCCTGCCGCACGCGAGCGCCCGCTACGTGACCGGAAGCGGGATCTCGCCGGAGCCCCGGACGATCAGCCGTGTCGGCAGTACCGATCTGCCCGGGGCGGGGGAATGGCCGGCCATGCGCTCGAACATCAGGCGGGCCGCCGTCCGTCCGATCTCCTCGGCGTCCTGGGCGATGACCGTGACGGGGGGATCGATCAGATCGGCCGTCTCGAAGTCGTCGAAGCCGACGAGCGCCACCTCGTCGCTCCGGCCGAGACCGCGCAGCGCCCGCGCCGCGCCGATGGTGCACTGGTTGTTCAGGGTGAACAGCGCCGTGGGCGGCTCCGGGAGCCGGAACAGGTCAAGGCATGCCTCCAGTGCCTCCGGTGCCGACTCCGCCCCCAGCCGCATCAGTTCTCGGTGGGCGGGCGCTTCGCGGGCGCGCAGCGCGGAGAGCGCGGAGAGATGGCCCTCGATGCGCTCGGCGACGCTGAAGATCCGCGCGTCCGCACCGATGACCCCGATCCGGGTGTGCCCCTGCCGCAGCAGGTGCTCCGTGGCGTCGCGTGCGCCGCCCGCGTGGTCGGTGAGGACGGTGTCGGCCTCGATGCCGTGCGGCGGGCGGTCGACGAAGACGACCGGCACCCCGGCGTGCTGTTCGGGCCGCAGGAACGCGTGGTCCTCTCCGGCGGGGACGACGATCAGCCCGTCCACGCGCCGCGAGCACAGGGCCACGAGTGTCTCGCGTTCGCGGGCCGCCGTGCGGGACGAGGCCGTGAGGACGAGGCTGCCGTGCGCCGCGGCGATCTCGTCGATGCCGTGCACCAGGCTGTCGTGGAAGCGGGTGCCCGCCTGGGGGAGGGCGAGCCCGACGGTGCGTGTGCGGTCGCTCTGGCGAAGGCCGCGTGCCAAGTCGTTGCGGCGGAAGCCGAGTTCGGCCATCGCCTGCAGGATGCGCTCCTTCGTGGCCGCCGAGACGCCCTCCTCGCCGTTCAGGACGCGCGAGACGCTCTTGATGCTGGTGCCGACGTGAGCGGCGACGTCCTTCATTGTCGGGCGTCCCGGACGCCCTGCGCCTCTGCTGGTCTCTGCCACCCCTGGCCGCCCTCTCGTCGTTGCGGCTGCCTGCCCCTCGCGGCCGCCCGTCTTCCGCACACCTCTTGACGCCGGCAGGTGACCAAGTGTGCACTGCTCTCCACAAGTACGTCAACGTTGTCGGTCAACGTTGACTCCAGGCTTCGTGTCCACAGGAACAGGAGAAACGTGCACGTCCCGGACGCCCCGCCCGCCCATCCCGAGCCGGGCCCCCTCGCCGTCGTCGTCCCCCACACGCACTGGGACCGCGAGTGGTACAGCCCGTTCGAGACGATGCGCTTCGCGCTCGTCCAGTTCTTCGACGAGCTGATCGACGTGCTGGAACGGGAGCCCGGGCTGCCGGCCTTCCTGCTCGACGGGCAGGCGGTGATCCTCGAGGACTACACGGAGATCCGCCCCGACCAGCGCGCACGGCTCTCGGCGCTCGTCGGGGCGGGGCGGCTGCGGCCGGGCCCGTTCTACGTCCAGCCCGACGAGTTCCACGTCTCCGGCGAGGCGCTGGTGCGCAACCTGCTCATCGGTTGCCGCGTCAGCCGCGAGTACGGGCACGTGATGCGGGAGGGCTACCTGCCCGACACCTTCGGGCACGTGCACCAACTCCCGCAGATACTCCGCGGGTTCGGCATCGACACGTTCTACGCGATGCGCGGTTTCGGCGACGAGACGGAAACCCTGGGAAGCGAGTTCCTCTGGCGGGCCCCGGACGGCTCGCGGGTGAGAGCGCACTGGCTCGCCGAGAGCTACTCCAACGCCGCGGTGCTGACCGGCGATCCCGAGACCCTCTCGCTGCACCACGGAATCCTCGTCGGCTACGACCGGCTCCCGGAGCTGCTGGAGAGGCTGGGAGGACGCTCGTCCACGGGAGTCCTGCTGCTGCTCAACGGCGGCGACCACCTGCGGGTGCAGCAGGGCGTGCCGGAGATGGTCGCCTCGCTGAACGAGGAGCAGTCGAGGAACGGCGGCACGGCGCTCCGGCTCGGCGGACTCGAGGAGTTCCGGCAGCTCACCGACGGGCGTCCGGCCCCCGAGGCCGAGTTCACGGGCGAACTGCGCCACGGCCGCAAGCACGACGTCTTCGACGGCATCGGCTCCACCCGCACGCCGCTGAAGCGCCTCAACGAGGCCACCGAGTCCAAGCTCTCGGGCATCGCCGAGCGGCTCGACGCACTGGCGACGCTCACCGACGGGCGCTCCAGCCTCGACTCCCTGCGGTACGCCTGGCGGGAGCTGGTGAAGAACTACGCGCACGACTCCATCTGCGGCTGCTCCGTCGACGAGGTGCACGAGGAGATGAACGTCCGCTTCGCGCGCATCTCGCAGGTCGCCGAAGCCGTCACACGTGACGCGCTGGCGCGTGTCGCACACGCGGCCGCGGACCGGGACCGTGCCGGCCGGGCCACCGCCGCGGCAGGGCGGACGGCGGGCGAAGAGCGAGGCATCCCCGTCGCCGTGGTCAACCCCAGCGCCTTCCCGCGCTCCGGCCGGGTGAGCGTCGACGTCGTGCCCGATCCCGAAGCGCCCCTCGGGGAACGGCGGTTCGGCTGGACGCAGGGGGTCGGCAGCGGCGGCGACTGGAAGACGCACGTGCTCGTCGGCCCCGACGGGCAGCGGGTGCCCTTCACCGCCGCTCCCGCGCCCGGCGTCACGGTTGAGGACACGCTGGACCGCCGCAAGGAGCTGCACCGCGACCGCCTGACCTTCCACGCCGCCGACGTCCCCGCGCTGGCTCCCAAGCTCTACCGCCTCCTCCCCGCCGGCGAAGCCCCTCCGGCCGCAGCCCCGCCCGCACCTGCTCCGCGCACCGTCCGCGACGGGCGCAGCCTCACCAACGACGCCCTGAGCGTGACGATCGAGGACGACGGCACGCTGACCCTCGCCGACCGGACAACCGGCAGCCGCCGCAGCGGACTGCTGGAGATCCTCGACGACGGCGACGCGGGCGACGAGTACGGGTTCGGCCCGCTGCCCGGGGACCGTCCCCTCACCAGCCGCCACGCCCGGTGGGAGATCTCGGACGGCCCCGGCGAGGACGCCCTGACCGCGCGAGCCGTGCTCACCGTCCCCTCCCGGCTGCTGCCCGACCGGTCCGGCCGCGACCATGAGTCCACGGTGGCTCTCCCGCTGACGCTGACCGTCCGGCTGCCGGCGGAGGCCGACCGCGTCGAGGCCGAGGTGAGCGTCGACAACGCCGCCGAGGACCACCGGCTGCGCCTGCGCGTCCCGACGGGCGTGCACGCCGCGCACTCCGTCGCCGAATCGGCCTTCGGCGTCATCCGCCGCGACGCCGCGACCCCGGCGGGCGAGGGCTGGCGCGACCGCCCCACGGGAGCCTTCGCCATGCGGCGCTTCGCGGCGCTGGAGGACGACACGACCGGTCTCGCCGTCTTCACCGAGGGCCTCCACGAGTACACGCACAGCGAAGGCCACGTCCTGGAGGTGACGCTGCTGCGCTCCGTCGGCTGGATGGCCCGCACGGACCATCCGCTGCGCCCCCACAAGGTGGGCCCGGAACTGCCCACCCCCGCCGCGCAGTGCCCGGGACCGCGGACCTTCCGCATCGCGCTGCGGCCCTACGGCGGCAGCGGCCGGTCCGGCGATCTGTACCGCACGGCCGAGGAGTTCGCCCTGCCGCTCCTCGCGCACGCGGTGCACAGCCGCCCCGTGCCAGCATCCGAGGCGCCCCCGCTGGGGCTGGCCGTGACGCCCGCGGAGGCCGTTGTCAGCGCGGTGAAGACCGCGGAGGACCGCGACGGGCTGGTGGTACGCGTCTTCAACAGCTCCGACTCCCCCGTCACTGCCGCCCTCACCTGCCGCACTCCGCTCTCCGGCGCGGAGGCGAGCGACATGGAGGAGCAGCGCCTGCACGGCCTCGACGTCCGCCAGGACGGCCGAAGCGGGCACAGCACCGTGCAACTCCCTCTGGAAGGCGGCCGGATCGCGACGCTGCGGCTGCGCCCCGAGGCCACCACCCCCAGGAGGCGATGAAACGATGCGACACCCGCCGTCCGTCACCGTCAGCCGCCGCGGCCTGCTGCGAGCAGGCGGGGCCGCAGCAGCGCTGGCGCTGGCGCCCGCCTGCGCCCCGTCGGGAAGCGGCCCGCGCACGGTGGCCTGGCAGGCCATACCGCCCTACTCCCTGCAGGCCCCCGACCCCCGCCGCGCCGCCTACCTCGAACGGCGGCTCGCCGCCCACCGCGGGCGATCGCCGTACGGCGTCGACCCGCTGGTCAGCAGCAACGACACGTCGGCGGCCATGGCCAAGCTCCTGCTGCAGGCATCACAGGGCCGGGCGCCCGACATCGCCCAGGTCGACTCCTACATCTTCGGCCGCGTCGCCCGCTACGCC
This sequence comes from Streptomyces sp. WMMB 714, assembly GCF_900090125.1. Lineage (NCBI taxonomy): Bacteria > Bacillati > Actinomycetota > Actinomycetes > Kitasatosporales > Streptomycetaceae > Streptomyces > Streptomyces sp. WMMB 714. The sequence continues at coordinate 154,100 of NZ_FMHJ01000001.1, read as the reverse complement.
CGGCCGATCGGGCCGCACCTGAAGCGGCTCGGGCTGGAGACGGCGGACTGGTTCCCCACCATGCGCAGGGAGATGGAACCCCGGCCGGGCGACGTGCGCGGTCTGCAGTTCACCTCCGACGTGCGCGTGCTGTACTACCGCCGCGACCTGGTGAAGTCCCCTCCCGCGGACTGGGAGGAGATGACCCGGAGCGCCAAGTCCCTGGCGCGGCGCGGCTATTCGGTCCTCTACCCGGCGGGGCGCAGCGAGGGAGCGGTCACCACGACGCTGTGGCCCGCGTACTGGAGCCGGGGCGCCGAGCTCTTCGACCGGCGGGGCGAGCCCGCGTTCACCTCCGGCAAGGGCTACGACGCGATGCTCGCCTGCCTGCGGGCGGTGCAGCGCACCGTCGAGGAGGGCGTCACGCCGAGGCGGGTCGCGGGATACGACCAGGAGGACGACGAGAACCCCGACATCGTGGCGGGACGGGTCGCCATGTTCCTGGGCGGCAGCTGGCAGGCGGCAGCGCTGGACGGGCTGATGAAGGACGAGGACTTCTTCCGCCGCTGGGGCGTCGCGCCCATGCCGACCCTCGGCGGAGACCGCCACGTCAGCGCCACCGGCGGCTGGATGTGGGCCGCGTTCACCGACGACGAGAAGAAGATCGCCGCCGGCCTCGACTGGGTGAACTCCGCCTACGTCGGCGACCGCGGCATGGCCGCCTGGTGCTCGCTGGGCGGCTACCTCCCGCCGCGCCGGAGCACCTACCGGCGCGCGGAGTACGAGCAGGACCCGTTCACGCCCGTCTTCCGCGACCACATCATCCGCTACGGCCGGGCCCGGCCCTCGGACCGCAAGTACCAGGACGTCTCCCACACCATGCAGATCGCCCTGTCCAGCGTCGCTTCGGGCACCACGGGTGCCGCGGAGGCCCTCGACCAGGCTCTCGGACGGCTCGTGGGATGAGCCGCACAAGGGAGGAAGAAGCGATGACCGCCACCACCGACGCGGTTCCCCGTAAGAGGCCGGATCCGGGGCGCGGGACCTTCCGGCGGCCGGGTGCGTCCCGAGGAGCCGTCTCCGGTTCGCCCTGGCCGTGGCTGCTGCCCCTGGGCACGGTGCTGCTGCTCGTGCTCGTCTACCCCGTCTTCGAGGTCGTCCGCCTCAGCTTCACCGACGCCAGTCTCGTCTCCGGTGAGCCCTACGAGATCACCGCGGACACCTACGCCTCGCTGCTCCGGGGCACCGACTTCCGGCACACCCTGCAGATCACCTTTCTCTTCGTCCTGGCCAGCGTCGTCTTCCAGCTGCTCCTGGGCCTGGCCGTGGCGCTGCTGATCGACAGCGCGGAGAAGCGCGGCCTGCGCGGCGTCGTCGCCACCCGTGCCGTCGTCCTGACGGCATGGGCCATCCCCGGGGTGATCATCGGCGTGATCTGGAGCCTCCTCTACCAGGAGACCAGCTCCGGGGTGCTCAACCACGGGCTGTCCCTGCTGGGCCTCTCCGGCGACACCCCGTTCCTGTCCGACCCGGACAACGCCCTGATCTCGGTCACCGTCGCCAACATCTGGCGCGGCACGGCCCTTTCGATGATCCTCTGCTACGCGGGGATCAAGACCGTCCCGCAGCAGGTCCACGAGGCGGCCCGCATCGACGGCGCCTCGCCGGTGCAGACGCTCTTCCGGGTCACGCTGCCGATGATCCTGCCGATCCTCACCATGAACCTGGTCCTGGCCACCGTGGAGACCTTCAACAGCTTCGACATGGTCCTCTCGCTGACCGGCGGCGGGCCGGGCACGGCCACGCAGGTCCTCGCCCTGGACGTCTACGACCAGATCTTCCGCCAGCTGAACCTGGGCAGGGGCGCGGCCATGGCCGTCGTCCTCATGGCCGTCAACATCGTCGTGATCGGCCTGTACGTGCGGCTGATCGAGCGTCAGGAGAGGGAGATATGACTCCGCGTCCCGAGCCCCGTCCCGCTCCGGCGGCGGCCCGTCCCGGGGCCGCCCGCGCCCGCGCGCGCCGCCGGTTCGGCGACGCCGCGCACTACGCGGCCATGTCCGTGCTGGTGTGCCTCTTCGCCTTCCCTCTGGTGTGGGTGGCGTCGCTGTCGCTGAAGACCGGTCCGGAGGTGCTGGAGTCCCCGCCCTCGCTGCTGCCGGGCACCCCGCAGTGGGGCAACTACGCCCACGTGCTGGAGACCACGCCGATCGGGCGCTACCTCGTCAACTCCCTGATCCTGGTGGCCGCGAGCGTGAGCGGGGCCCTACTGCTGGGCGTCCCCGCGGCCTACGCGCTCTCCCGCTTCCGGGCACGCACCCGCGGCCGCCGCGCGTACTCGCGCGCGGTGCTCGCGGCGCAGCTGCTCTCCCCGCTGATCATCGCGGTGCCGGTCTACCGGGTCTTCGTCACGCTCGGGCTGGTCAACGACTACGTGGGTCTCGTACTGGTCTACATCGCGATCTCGGCGCCGTTCCTGACGTGGTTCCTGAAGAACTACTTCGACACCGTCCCCACCGAACTCGACGAGGCCGGCCGCGTCGACGGCTGCTCCCGCCTGCGGGCGCTGGTGCTGCTCGTGCTGCCGGCGGCCAAGCCGGGCATCGCCTCGGCCGCCATCCTCGCCGGGGTGACGACCTGGTCGCAGTTCGTGCTGCCGTTCATCCTCGTGGACGCGCCGGAACTGGCCCCCGTCTCGGTCGGCGTGGTCAACCTCCAGTCCACGAGCGGCGAGACCACCACCCAGTACCTGGCAGCGGGAAGCATGCTGGCGGTAGCGCCGGTGGTGGTGCTCTTCGTCGTGCTCCAGCGGCACATCGTCGGAGCGCTCACGGCGGGTGCCGTCAAGACGTGACGGCCGTGGCGGCGGCGTGAGAGCCGCCGGTAGTCTGCGCGGATGACCGAGACCTGGGAGACGGACGCCCCCGGCGTGCTCCGGCTGCCTTCCGGGCGCTCCGTGCGCGGGCGCGGACTGCGCAGGCCGCTGCCGTCCGGCCCGCAGCCCGCCTTCTCCGTGTTCCTGCTCGGCAAGCAGCCGCCCGAAGTCCCCTGGGACTCACGGTGGTTGCGCTGGCCGGACTTCCGCGTGCCCAGTTCCCGCACCCAGGCCCAGGCGCTGCTCTGCGAGGCCTGGTCGCGGGCCGCGTACGAGCGCGTCGAGGTCGCATGCGGCGGCGGACGGGGGCGTACCGGCACGGCGCTGGCCGCCCTCGCCGTCCTGGACGGTGTGCCGCCCGCCGAAGCGGTCGCGTTCGTACGCCGGCACTACGACCCGCGAGCGGTGGAGACCCCCTGGCAGCGCCGCTGGGTGCTGCGCTTCACCGACTGAGGGAGCGGCCGCCGCCAGCAGGGCAGGCTCCCGCGGGCGACGGGACGCTCAGGCCGGTCACCAGTCCGGGTCGCGCCCCAGGACGGTCCGTCCCCCGTCGACCGGCACCGTCGCGCCGGTGATGAACCCGGCGTCGGGGGAGAGCAGATGCGCGATGGCCGCTGCCGTCTCCTCGGGACGCCCCACCCGGCCCAGCGGGTGCAGCGCGCGCATCTCGTCCTCGATGCGCGCCGCCACGGCCGGGTCGGCCTCGGCGAGCAGTTCGGTGTAGCGCTCCGTGGCGACGGAGCCGGGAGCGACCGCGTTGACGCGAATCCCGTACGGCCCGTACTCGACGGCCAGCGCCCGCGTCAGCCCCTCCACGGCTGCCTTGGCGGTGACGTAGGGCGTGCAGCCGGGGACGGCCCGAGTGGCCTGGTGCGAGGTGACGTTGACGATGCTGCCGGGTGTGCCGTCGGCGAGGAACCGGCGGAGGGCCGTCGCGCATCCGGCGACTGCCGGGTCGAGGCTGCCCGCGATCAGGCCGAGGACGGCGGACGCCGGGGTGTCGTGGAGCGAGGCGTCCCGGAAGACGGCGGCGTTGTTCACCCAGCCCTTCAGCGTTCCGGCGCTCTGCGCGAGGTCCGCGGCCCGCTCGGTCACCGCGGGGTCGTCAGCGCTGCCGGCCACCGCGACGGCGCGGTCCGCGGAGGGGTGCTCCCGGACCCACTGGAGGGCTGCCGCGTCCACGTCGACCGCGATCACCGAGTGGGAATCGGAGAGCAGCCGCTCGGTGAGGGCCCGGCCGATGCCGCGGCCCGCGCCGGTCACCACGTAGACGTCGCGCATGGATCCGCCCTCCTCGCTTCGCGTCCTCCCGGTGCGACCACCCTTCCCTCCGCCCGCGAGCAATGTCAACGGCATCTGTCGAAGCACTTCGACAGATGCTCACCTGTTCGGGAAACGGAGAGGGGCACGTCCCCGCGCTGCGTGGGGACTCCGCATGCCGCCCTGGACGGGAGCCTCAGGCCGAGCCGCGCTGCACCAGCTCCAGCCGGAGCGCGACCTCCCGCACCGCTGCCGCGCCCTCGCCGGACATCCGCTTGCGCAGCAGTTCCAGCGCGGCCCTGCCGGACTCCTCGAGAGGCTGGCGGACCGTCGTCAGGTCCAGGGCTTCGGCGAGTTCGCTGTCGTCGAACCCGGCCACGGCCACGTCACCGGGCACCGCCAAGCCGAGGCGCTGTGCCGCCCTGACGACGCCCGCGGCAAGGGTGTCGTCAGCGGCGAAGATCGCCGTGGGGCGCTGCCCGCCGGACAGCAGCGAGGCAGCCGCGGCGGCGGAAGCCTCCAGGCTGTGCTCCGCGAACCGCAGGTGGGTGTCGTCGAGCGGGCATCCGGCCTCGGTCAGGGCCGCGCGGAACCCGGACAGCCGTTGGCGGGTGGGGGAGAGGCGGTCGTCGGACTGCTGCCTCTCGCCGACGAACCCGAAGTCCCTGTGGCCCCGCCCGGCCAGGTGCTCCGCCACCAGGCGGCCACCGGAGGAGTCGTCCGTGTGGACGGAGTCGAAGCCAGGGTGGCGCACGTCGACCAGGACGGCCGGCAATCCCTGCGTCCGCAGCCGCCCGGCCGCGGACTCCTCCAGCGGCAGGCTGACCACGAGGAGCCCGTCCAGCTGTCCGGTCAGCGGCAGGCTCGCGAGCAGAGGGGAGGCGCTGCGTGCGGCCGACTCCTGGTCGAAGACGACGACTTCCAGCGGCCGCCCGGCTGCCTCGTGCAGCACGCCGTTCAGCCGCCGGGCCGCGGACGGATAGGAGGTGAAGGGCGCGAGCACCCCGATGCGGCCGACGCCCTTGCGTGCCTTGACCACGGCCTCGGTCTTGGGCGTGTAGCCGAGGGCGTCCGCGGCGGTCAGGACGCGCTCGCGGGTCCTGGCGCTCACGCGGGCAGGGTTGTTGAGCGCCAGCGAGACCGTGGAGATGCTCACGCCCGCTTCCGCTGCGACGTCGTAGATGGTGGCGCGGCTCGGCAACAGCCCTCAGCCTTCCTGGACTTGATCCATGCCGGGCGAATCGTGGACCGGCGGGCCCGCGGGACGCCCGAGCCCGGCGGCGCGTCCGCGGTGCGGGGAGAGGCCGGGCCGGGGGCCGCTCACTGGACGTCGAACTCGTTGCCTTCGGGGTCGGCCATGGTCACGTGGCTGCCGCCCTGCGCCTCGACCCTGTGCAGCACCTTCGCCCCGATCTCGGTCAGGCGGCGCACCTCCGCGTCGCGCTGTCCGGGGCCGACGTGCAGATCGACGTGGAGGCGGTTCTTGCCCTGCTTCGCCTCCGGGACGGCCTGGAAGAGGAGGCGCCTGCCCAGGCCCGTACCGCTGGCGGCGTCGACCGGATCGTCCGGGTGGCGCACGGCGGCCAGCAGACGCCAGACCTTCCGCCCGTCGACCACGGTGTAGTCGCTCTCGCCGACGGCGCCGGCTTCGAGGAGCCGGTCGATGAGCGCGCTGTTGTCCTCCACCTCGTAGCCCAGGGCGAGGGCCCAGAACCGGGCGAGCTGCAGCGGGTCGGAGCAGTCGACGACGAGTTTCCAGTCCACGGCCATGGGGTCCTCCAGGGGTGGGGAGAGCTTCGCGCGGCGGGGGTGAAGGGCAGGTCAGGGGTGATGACGTGCGGCCGGGTGGCTTCCCTGCGGCCTCCGTCCCGCCGAAACCACTTATAGTGGTTACATGAATGCCGAGGCAACAGGGCTGGTCATGCGCTCGCCCGACGGCACCCGATACGTCTTCGACCCGGGAGCGCTGTGCCTTGAGTTCCTCACCACGGGCGGCCCGGGCGACCTCGCCGCCTTCGAGGTACTCCACACCCCCGGCGACCTGGCCGGATGGCTGGCGAGGTCACGTCTCGGCCTGGCCCGGGAGGACGTCCGGGTGACCGGCAGCGAACTGGCGGCCGCGCACCGGCTCCGCGACGCCCTCTGGGGACTGGCACGGGCCGCCGCGCACGGGCAGAGGCGAGAGGCCCGCCACACGGCGGAGGTGAACCGCGCCGCGTCCCACCCTCCGCCCGTCCCGCGGATGGAGGAGGACGGAGCGGTCCGCGGCTGGCAGCCGCCCGTCGCCGGCAGGCAGGCCCTCTCGGCCGTCGCCCGCGATGCGGTGGAGCTGTTCACGGGCCCGTTCGCCTCCCGGGTGCGCGAGTGCGGAGCGCCCGACTGCCGTCTCGTCTTCGTGGACGTCTCGCGCCCCGGCCGCCGGCGCTGGTGCGCGATGGAGCGCTGCGGGAACCGCCACAAGGTCCGGGCCCTGCGCGCCCGGCGCGAGAGGGACGACGCACGCGAGAGCGACGACAGGAAGGAGCCAGGGCGATGACCCGACCCACGGGGCTCACGAAGGACGCCGGCTACGAGATCGGCGTCTCCAGGACCTTGCCCGTGCCGCCCGAAGCGGTGTGGGACTACCTGACCGGCCCGGAAGGGCAGGCGGCCTGGCTCGGCGAGGGCCCCGCCGTCGAGCTGCGCAGAGGCGCCCGGTACACCCTCGCCGACGGCACCGCCGGCGAGGTGCGCGGCTGCCGGCCGGGCGTCCGCCTCCGCCTGACGCACCGTCCGCCGGAGGGCGGCGAGAGCACCGTCCAGTTCACCATCCAGGCGCGGGGGAGCAGGTCCGTGCTCCAGTTCCACCAGGAGCGGCTCGCCGACGCGCGGGAGCGCGAACGGCAGCGGCACCACTGGAGAGCGGTGATGGAGCGCGTCACGGACGCGCTCACCCCCGCGGCCTGACCACGGGGCACCCGGCCCGCGCCGCACCCGGCGCCGGAGGAGAACGTGAGGACGGTTCACCCCGGGCCGGCGTCGGCGGCCCGGAGGAACCAGTCCCGCGCGGCCGCCGCGACCTGCTCCAACGCGCCCGGCTCCTCGAACAGATGGGTCGCCCCGGGCACGACCTGGACGCGGTGCGTCTCCGGGAGCTCCTCCGCGGCCTTTCGGTTCAGCTCCAGTACGTGCTCGTCCCGGCCGCCCACCAGCAGCAGCACCGGCACGCGGACCCGTCCGAGGGCGTCCCCCGCCAGGTCCGGGCGCCCGCCGCGCGAGACGACGGAGACCACGCGGTCCGGGCGCTCCGCCGCGGCCACGAGAGCGGCCGCGGCGCCCGTGCTGGCACCGAAGAGGTGCACCGGCAGCGCGTCTGTCGCCGGGTACTTCGCGAGCCAGTCGACTGCGGTGGCGGTGCGCTCGCCCAGCAGGGCGACATCGAAACGGAACTCACCGCTCACCGCATCGGACTGCTCCTCGCCCTCGGTGAGGAGGTCCATCAGCAGCGTGGCCCATCCGTTCCGGCGCAGCGCCTCGGCGACCGCCCTGTTCCTGGGGCTGTGCCGCGAGCTGCCGCTGCCGTGCGCGAAGAGGACGACACCGCGGGCCGACGGCGGTACCTCCAGGTCGCCCGCGAGTTCCACGCTGCCCGGCGCGGAGACCGAGACTGCTTCCGAGACCGTCACAGGTTCCCCTTCCGGCTGGCTGTCCGTCCTCCTCCCAGGTAGCCGTGGTCCCGGGGTCGTATGCATGGGGCGGGACCCGCGCCGAGGGCTCCTCGCGGAAGCGGGCTCCGCGCCCGGTGCGGGCGGAGGCGCCGGGGCTCAGTGCCGGTAGACGCGGAAGTAGTCGAACTCCGCGGTGGCGCCCTCGCCGCCCATGGAGACCAGGCCCGTCCGCAGCTCGCTGCCGCCGGGCAGCGTCCACGTTCCGCCCGCGATCCACGTCCGGCCGTCGCGGCTGGTGAACGCCTGTACGCGCCGTTCGCCGCCGCGACGGTCCCTGGTGTGCCTCAGCCGCAGCCACGTGGTCGCGGCGGGCGGCCCCACGGACGTCGAGCCGTAGGAGATGTCGCCCTCGTAGGGCTGCTCCTTGCCGTACTCGGTCTGCCGGGTGTTCCAGATGGCCGCGTGGGACAGGCGCAGGTACCTGTCGTCGCCGACGTACGCGATCAGCCCGCCCTGCTGGAAGTTGCGCTCCTTCTCCTCGCCCAGGTCGATGCCGAGCTTCGTCTCGACCGTGAAGTCCCCCTCGGGGGCCTTTCGCAGCATGACGGAGGCCGTGTTGTCGTCCTTGTGCAGGTCGGCGTCCTGCGTGGGCCAGACGTACTGCCCCTTCTCCACCCGCCCCGCGGGATCACGCACCCACTGCCAGCCCGGGCGGGGCCGCTCGCCGTCGAACTCGTCGCTGCGGGACGCGTCGAGCCTGCCCGGCGTTGCCGGTGCGTGCCGCTCCGCCCCGGGCCGGGTGCCGGCCGCGTGGCCCGGGGGACCGGTGACGGGGGCGAGCTGCCGTCCCTCGGAGGCGCCCTTGCCTCCGCGCACGGCGGGCCAGCCGTCCACCCAGTCCAGCCGGTCGATGAGCATGGGGCGGCGGTTGATGCCGTACGGCTCGTCGAGGTACGGGTCGGACCGGTCGATGGCGTGGTAGAGCATCCAGTCCTGTCCGGCCAGGTCCTTCACGACGGCGTTGTGCCCCGTGCCCACCCAGCGGTTGCCGTTGGGGGTGAGGGCGATGCTCCCGCCCGTACGGGAGGCCGTCAGGGCGACGCCTTCGCGGTCCTTGAACGGCCCGCGCACGGACTTGGACCGCCCGACGAAGACCGAGTACCCGGTCGTCGGCCCGGCGCAGCAGTCACCGGAGGAGGCGAACAGGAACCACCAGCCGCCGCGCCGGACGACGTAGCCGCCCTCGAACCTGTTGTCGGTGGCGACCTTCGTCGGCTTCCCCACCGCCCGCCTGCCGTCGGCCGACAGCTCGGTCACCTCGATGCCGCCGTAGTACGAGCCGTAGTAGAGGTAGCGGCGGCCGTCCGTGTCGACGATGTGGGCGGGGTCGAACGTCCACAGGAAGTCGTCCTCGTCCCCGTCGCCGCGCCTGGGTTCGACGACGGGCTCGTCGTGCGACTTCCACGGGCCCGCCGGGTGGGACGCGGTGGCGACGCCGATGGCGCTGTCGTCCTTCTCGCCGGTGGCGTCGGTCTGGGTGACGACGTAGTAGAGCCAGTAGCGGCCGTCGTGGTAGCTGATGTCCGGCGCCCAGTAGGCGGCGTCGTTCTTCTCGTCGGCCCAGTCGGGGGCGTTGTCCTCGTCGAGGGCGTCGCCGACGTAGGACCAGTCGACGAGGTCGGCCGAGCGGGCGACGGGCAGCGAGTGCGGCTCGCCCTCGCCGCTGCGGAGCGGATCGGTGGTGCCGAACGCGTACCAGTAGCCGTCCTTGCCGCGTACGACCGCGGGGTCGGCGAAGGTGTCCGCGAAACCGCTCGAGACCGGGTTGCGGTAGGTGAGTGACCGCGCTCCGGGGCCGTCTGACCTGGCGTCGGCGGAAGCGGCCGAACCGTACGGGGGCGGCACGAACGCGAGCGGGATCAGCAGAGCCGATCCTGCGAGTGTGCGGCGGATGCGTGCACCGGCACTGCTTGACATCACTGGCCCTCCCCGGGTCCTCACAGCGGCACGCTCGTTCTATAGCCGTGAGTACAACGTTGTAAAGGCAGGTGCGGGGACTGCTCGCCACCGTGACAAAGACCGTGGAATCCCGTCCGTTCCGCACACCCGGGCGGAACCGCGCCGGGGCCCCGCGCGGGTACGGAGGGGTGGAGAAACACCGCAGCCGTCCACCGCTGCGGAAGCGGTGGACGGCTGCGGGAGGCGGCCGGGCACTCAGGCCGCCGGGCCGGGGCCCGTCCTCAGGACTGGGGCCGCCTGCCGTGGTTGGCCGCGTTCTTGCGACGTGCCTTCTTCTTGCGGCGCCGCTTCGATGACATGCCGGCTCCTTTCTGTGGTGCTTGCCGGGTGCCCCGTGAGGCGGCTGTACGTGTGTACGCCCGCCGGCGGGCCACCAACGGTTCGTGAGCAGCACCCCACCATGCGCGCCCCGTCATCTCCAAACGGGCCCGGCGCCGGGGCTCGGCCACCGGTTGAGCTCCGGTGTGAGAGGAAGCCCGCGCGCCGGGGGAGGAGATGCCCGGTTCGCCCGCCCTCCGAAGGCATATTTGGCTCCCCGTCACCCGCGGCGGCCACGGGCTCCACGAGCCGCAGTGCCGTCCGCTGTCTGGAGAGTGCGATGTCGGAGCGTGAGAGCGCAGACGGAACGTCCCCCACCGGCACGGTCACCACCGCGGTCCCGGCCCGTCTGGACCGGCTGCCCTGGTCGGAGTGGCACTGGATGATCGTCGTGGGGCTGGGCACCGTCTGGATCCTGGACGGGATGGAAGTCACCGTCGTGGGCAGCATCGCCAGCAGGCTGTCGGAGACGGGCAGCGGGCTGGCCGTCACCGCCGCCGAGGTGACCGGCATCGCCGCAGCCCTCTACGTCGCGGGCGCCTGCTCGGGCGCTCTGTTCTTCGGATGGCTGACCGACCGCTACGGGCGCAAGAACCTCTTCCTGATCACCCTGGGCGTCTACCTCACGGCCACCGCGCTGACCGGACTGGCCTTCTCCAGCTGGTGGTTCTTCGCCTTCCGCTTCCTGACGGGCTTCGGGATCGGAGGGGAGTACGCGGCGATCAACTCGGCGATCGACGAGCTGATCCCCTCCCGCTACCGCGGACGCGTCGACCTCGTCATCAACGGCAGCTACTGGTTCGGGGCCTCCGCGGGAGCACTGCTGTCCATCTTCATGCTGGACACCGACATCTTCCCCAAGGACCTGGGCTGGCGCCTGACCTTCGCCGTCGGCGTCGTCCTCGGCCTCGTCATCCTGCTGGTGAGACGGCACGTGCCGGAGAGCCCCCGGTGGCTGTTCATCCACGGCCGCGGCGACGAGGCCGAGCACATCGTCCGCGACGCCGAGGAACGCACCGTCGCCTCGCATCACGGCCGCCGGCTGCCGCCCCCGGCGGGCGAGATCACGATCCGGCAGCGCAAGAGCACCGGCTTCGGCGTCATCGCGCGGACCGTCCTCACCCGCTACCGCAAGCGCTCCGTGCTCGGCTTCTCGCTCTTCATCGGCCAGGCGTTCCTCTACAACGCCATCACCTTCGGGTTCGCCACGATCCTCACCACGTTCTTCAAGGTGCCCACGGGCTCCACCGGCTACTACTTCGCCGTCATCGCCGTCGGCAACTTCCTCGGCCCGCTGCTGCTCGGCACGCTCTTCGACACCGTGGGGCGGCGCATCATGATCTCCGGTACGTATCTGCTCTCCGGGATCCTGCTGTTCGGCACGGCATGGCTCTTCGACGGGGGCCATCTGACGGCCTACACCCTCACGGCGTGCTGGACGGTCGTGCTCTTCTTCGCCTCGGCAGGGGCCAGTTCGGCGTATCTGACGGTCAGCGAGGTCTTCCCCCTGGAGACGCGCGCCATGGCGATCGCGTTCTTCTACGCGGTGGGGACGGCCGCCGGAGGCATCAGCGGCCCCCTCCTCTTCGCGGAACTCACCGAGGGCGGCGTGCTGTCGGAGACGGCGCTGGCCTTCCGGATCGGCGCGGCACTCATGTGCCTGGCGGGACTGGTGGCGGCGTTCCTCGCTGTACCCGCCGAACGCCGCTCCCTGGAGGACATCGCCAGCCCGCTGTCCGCGCAGAGCGCGAAAGGCTGAGAGCCCGCCCGTCCCCCGGCCGGTCAGTAACCCCGCACTTCGGGCCAGGCGCGCTCGATCCCCTGCCGCTCCAGCAGCCGGCAGAACTCCGCACCCAGCACCTCGTCCGCGTGCACCTGCTGGGGCTCGGCGCCGCGCTCCAGGCAGAAGACGGCGAGCAGCGAGGCGGCCTCCCCGATGTTCCACTCCACCGGATGGAGCCGCAGGCAGCCGTTGGAGATGTGCGTGGCGCCCAGGTTCTTGCAGGCGGGCAGCAGATTGCGTACGCGGACGGGGACGAGGGACCCCAGCGGGATCTGGAACGGCACGCTCGGGATGTCGATGTAGTTGTCGCCACCCGTGGACGGGTGCAGGTCGATGCGGTACGAGCCGATGCCCACCGAGTCGGCGTGGCGCGTGCTGCCGTGCGGACCGGCCACGTCGAGGGAGACGTCGTTCTCCGTGACGGTGTGCAGCGCCCTGATCCGCCGCGACTCCCGTACGTACGGCGCCTTGGCCAGGCCGTCCGGCGTCCCCGTCACGTCCGGACGCAGCCGCAGGCCGGGGAAGCCGGTGCCGCCGTCGGCCCGCGGGGCCTCGGTCTGCAGCCAGTGGAGGAGCGACAGGCTCAACTGGCGGGCCTGGCGCAGGTGTTCCGCGGCGGTCTCCTCGTCGACGTCGACGATCGGTCCCAGCCAGTAGTCGTTCATCGGCCAGTTGACCAGCGTGATGTCGGAGGGGACGGCGCCCGGCGTGTGCAGGCCGCGGGCGAGGATGCGGCGGAACATCCACAGTTCGCTGTCGCCGTGGTCGCGAGCCGGGTCGGCGAGCTGCGCGATCGGCTCGTCCGGCGGGTTGGGCTCCAGCCACCGCTCCCGCGGCTCGAGGGTGCTCGGCACAGGGGCGGTGAAGCTCAGCAGCGGCCCCGTCCAGAAGTCCGGCTCGTACGCGCGCCAGGCGGCGTAGCCGTCCGGACGGTCGATGGTGTGGTCCTCCCCCTCGTGGTGGGAGAGGGCGAAGGTGACGGTGAAGCTCTGGACGTTGCCGGGGGCGGCGGTGGCGGGGGCGTGCGCCTCACCGTGCTCGTCCGCGCTCTCGGCTCCGACGACGTACTCGGCTCCCGCCGCGGGGAGCATGTCGCCGTGGTCGGTGGCGTCGAGGAAGAACGGGGCGGTCAGGACGGCGGTCTCACCGCCGGGCCCGCGCACCTCCAGGGAGCGGACGCGGTCCCCGTCCGTCTCGGCGCCGCTGACGCGGTGGCGGAGCAGCACCGTCAGCCGTCCCGCGGCGACATGCGGCGCGAGACGCGCCTCGATCACCGACAGCGCGGCCCTGGGCTCGTGGCAGAGCCTGCTGACGCGGCCCGCTCCGGGGTTGAGCGCCTTCCAGCCCCTGGCCTGCTCCGTGAGCGGATACCACGTGCGGTAGTACGCGCGGATGTCCTCGCGCAGCTGCCGGTAGGACGCCGTGCAGCCGAACTTCTCGATCCAGGGGTGCTCGTCCGGCGGCACCGCCTGGGAGGTGAGCTGGCCGCCCAGCCAGTCGGTCTCCTCCGTCAGGACGACGCGCCGTCCGAGGCGGCATGCGGCGAGCGCCGCGGCGACCCCGCCGAGGCTTCCGCCGGCGACGACGAGGTCCGCTCGAATCTCAGGCATGGCTTGCGTGTTCTCTTTCCGTGGCTGTGCCCGCGCGCCGTCCCCGCGGGGTGCGGCGCGCGGATCGTGCTGGTCACCGCCGGACCTGAAGGGGCCGGCCGGGTGCATCCCTGCCCTGGCAACGCCGCCTCAAGGGTGCCGATCTCAGGGGCGGGGGAGCGGGCGCCGGCAGTCCTGCGCGGGCCGTGCCGCGCGGAGCGGCGTGTGCTCACCGCTCCAGCAGCAGCGCGTCGCCGATGGCGCGTTCACCCGCCGGGTCCGAGGGCCGCGTGATCAGCGCACCGTCGAGGGTCATGCCCGTCGAGCCACCGCCGTCCAGGTTCATCGCCTGCACCGCCCCGAGCGAGGCCATCAGCCGCGCCGTCTCCGTCACCGAGAGACCGTCGCTGTAGCCGGGCTGCCTGCCCTCCGCGGTGACGAGGAGGATCCTCCCCCGGCGGTCCACGCCCAGGGCGGTACGCGGATTGCGCTGGAGGCCCCACGCGTAGGCGGCCGAGGGCTCTCCCGGCCGGTCGATGCCGTCGGCGCCGAAGTCGACGGAGACCCTGCCGTCGCGCACGAGCCCCGGGCCGCCGTTGACGATGTCGTCGCCGTCGCCGAGACGTACCCTGCGCCCGTCCTCGTCGAGGATGCGCTCACGCACCTTCAAGGCCGTCCCGGGGGTCGCGTGCGCGCGGAGCCAGCGCGCGCCCGCTCCCGTTCCCGCGAGCACCTCGCCGCCCGCGGGCACCTTCCCGCCGCGCGCCCGCAGTTCCAGCACGCGGCCGGTACGGTCCAGCACCGCCTCGACGCCCTTCCCCGCAGGGGTTGACGTCCCCAACTGCGCGGTGAAGAGGACCAGTTCGTGCGCGTCGGTGCACGTCACATCGTGCCGGGGGAGTTCGGTCGGGCGGTCCCCTCCCACGCCGCCGCAGTTGCGGATCAGGCCGGGCCGCCGGTTGACGCCGTCGACCGTCCTGACCGCACCGTCCCCTCGGGCGTCCTCCGCTCCGACGCTCAACTCCGTGCGCAGACGGTGCAGTTCGGGCCGCAGCCCGTCGCCGCGGAGCACCGCAGCGATCCGGCCGTTCGTCGCCGCGCTCCGCAGCCGGCCGTCCTGTGCCGCCACTCCGGCGGCGGCTCCGGGCACGCCGTCCTCGTCCTCCATCACGAAGAAGCCGGCGTTCACGCCGAGCAGCGCACCCGCACGCGAGGAGAGCGCGGTGAGCTTCTCCCTGCCCGAGACGGCGCCGCCGTCGTCGCTGCCGAGGGAGCCCCGGAAGCGGCGGGGATCGATCACGGCCGCGTTGACGCGGGTCCGGCCGCCGCGCCCCGCGCCGTCACCGCCCGTCCACTCCGCCGCCGCCGCGAAGCCCGCCTCGCCGAGCTCGGCGCGCTGCTCGTCCGCCTCCTCCTTCGAGGCGTGGCTCCCGACGCGCACCCGCATCCCGAGGGTTCCGTGCCGGTCGGCGGAACCGCGGGGCCAGTCGACGAGTTCCGTGCGGGGCGTGAATCCCGCTTCGCGGAGGCCCCGCGATGTGTCCCGGGCCTGTCCGGCGCTGAGGATCTGGGCGCCGTCCCGGCTGACGGTCACGGTCCAGCGTGCGCTCCCGCCGTCCCGGAGGAGACCGGAGTACAGGTCGGCGCCGGGTGCGATCCGCTGGCGGTCCCAGCCCGACAGCGCTTCGGGCACCCGTGTGCCGGGCCCGTCCATGCCTCCCGCGTCCGCCGGCGGCGCCGTGAGGAGCGCGAGGCTCACCGCTGCCAGCGCGCCCGCCGAGAAGGCCGTGCGCATGCGGAAGGGGCGGACGGTGCGGCGGGTGCGGACCCGTGAACTGGCGGCCATGGACTCTCCACTGAGAAAGGTCGGTCGGGCGGCGGAACGGCGGTGCCGCGCAGAACATACTGTCCGTGACGGCGCCGCGGGCAGCCCGCGTTCCGGATGCCGGGCGGCGGCGCTGCCCGCCGGGGCGGTGTGCTGTGATGTGGTGCGCAGCCGTCCCCGCACGTCGCAGGAGCCACAAGATGAGCGCCCGAGAAGCACCGTGGTGGCGTGACGCCGTCGTGTACCAGGTCTATCTGCGCAGCTTCGCGGACTCGGACGGCGACGGCACCGGCGATCTGCGGGGCCTGCTGGGGCACTTGGACCATCTGGCCGAGCTGGGCGTGGACGCGCTCTGGCTCAACCCCTTCTACGTCAGTGGCGAGGCCGACGCCGGATACGACGTCATCGACCACCGGGCCGTCGATCCCGCGATGGGCACCCTGGCCGACGTGGACGAACTGATCGAGCAGGCGCACGCACGCGGGCTGCGCGTCGTCGGCGACATCGTCGCCAACCACACCTCCGCGCAGCATCCCTGGTTCCGCCAGGCCCGGTCGGGCGGCCCCGGCGACCCCATGCGCGCCCGCTACCACATCGCGCCCGGCCGCGACGGCGCGCCGCCCTCCCAGTGGCAGTCGCTCTTCGGCGGGCCCGCATGGGAGCCGCTCGGGGACGGCGAGTGGTATCTGCACCTCTTCGACGTCGAACAGCCCGACCTCAACTGGGACCATCCCGAGGTCCGCGCCGACGTCGAGGCCACGGTGCGCTTCTGGCTCGACCGCGGCTTCGACGGGTTGCGCTTCGACGCCGCGGGGGCCCTGGCGAAAGCACCCGGCTACCCTCCCGCGCCCGAGGGAGAGCGACGCCCCGGAGACGGCCATCCCTTCAGCGACCGCCCCGAAGTGCACCGCATCCACCGCCGGTTCGCGGAGATCCTCGCGGAGCGTCCCGCCCGGTACGGGGTGGCGGAGACCTGGGGGCCCGCCTGGCTCGGGGAGCCGTACATCCGCCCCGGCGAACTGCAGCAGGCGTTCGCCATGGACGTCGTCTTCACACCCCTCGACGCCGGAGCGCTGGGCTGCACCGTGCGTTCGTACCTGGAGGCGGCCGCACGGCAGGGCAGGCGTCCGGCCTGGCCGCACGGCAACCACGACGTCACACGGGCGGCGTCCCGCTGGGGGAGCGAGGGCGCACTGGCCGTGCTGTGGCTGCTGCTCGCCCTGCCCGGCGCGACGTACCTCTACGCCGGTGACGAGCTGGCCCTGCCCGAAGTGGAGCTCGCCGACGAGGACTTGAGGGACCCTTCGTGGGTGCGCTCCGGCGGCACCGACCGCGGCAGGGACGGCGCACGCGTGCCGCTGCCCTGGACCCGCGAGAGCGAGGGCCACCACGGCTTCTCCCCGCCGGGGGCCCTGCACAGCCCGTGGCTGCCGCAGCCGCCCGGCTGGGGCGAACGGAGCGTGCGGGCCCAGCACGGGGACGCCGGCTCGGCGTTGAACAGGGTCCGCGGTGCGCTGCGTGCACGATCGGGCCTGCGGGAGGCCCCCTGGCCGGAGTGGCCGCCCGCTCCGGACGGGGTGCTCGCCTTCCGGCGCGGCCAGGTCACCTGCGTGCTCAACTCATCGGAAGAACCGCTGCCGTTGGAGACATGGGGTGGTGAACTGCTGTCCTCCAGCCGCCCGTTGGACTCACAAGGCAGGCTGCCCTCACCCGGAACGGCCTGGCTGCGCTGACACGCGGGCGGCGCAGCCGGACCGTTCGGCCGTTCGGCGGAGAAGTCCGCGGCCAGGGGCGGCAGTCGGGTCCGCGTGCCGGGACGGGCGCCCCGCGGCCGGCCGTGCCCTGACGACGCGGAGCCGGGTGACGCACCGCCCCATCGAGTGCGCCACCCGGGGAATCACCGCGGCAACCCCGCCTGTCAGCTGATATCCCGTCAGCTCCCGAGCGGTCGCTGCTGCTCCGTTCCGCCGGGGCCACTCGTCGCGGTGCCGGTGGGGGGCCCGGCCATCACGTGAACGCGTGACGTGCCCGGCCGGGGAATCGCGGCCAGCAGCCGGCGCGTGTACGGGTCCTTGGCGTCGCCGATCACCTCGAGCGTGGGGCCGTGCTCCACCATCGATCCCTGGTTGAGCACCATGACCTCGTCGGCGAGGAGCCTGGCACTGAGCAGATCGTGGGTGATGTAGAGCATGGCGATGCCCCGGTCGCGCACCAACGTGTCGAGGAGCTCCAGGATTTCGGCGCGGATGGAGACGTCCAGCATCGAGATGGGCTCGTCCGCGATCAGCACCTCCGGCTCCGGCGCCAGCGCCCTCGCGATGACGACGCGCTGCCGCTGCCCGCCGGAGAGCTGGCTGGGCAGCTTGTCCAAGTACTGCTCCGCCGGGCTCAGTCCGACGGTCTCCAGCAGCTCCGCCGCCCGCGCCCGCGCCTGCTTGCCGTCCATGCCCAGGTGGTTGCGGAGCGGCCGGCCCAGTGCGTACGCGAGGGTCCGCGTCGGATTGAGCGCGGAGAACGGGTCCTGGAAGACGAGCTGGACGTGCCGGCGGTAGCGGCGCAGCGCACTGCGCCGCAGCCGGTCCACGCGGGTGCCCTTGAAGTGGACGCTGCCACGGCTGGGCCGCTCCACCCCGGTGAGCAGGCGGGCGATCGTCGACTTCCCCGACCCGCTCTGGCCGACCAGCGCGCTGACCCGCCCGGGGCGCAGCGTGAACGACACGTTCCGCACGGCGCGGGTCGAGGTGAAGCCGAGGCCGCGCTTGGTGCGGTAGGTCTTGCTGACGGCCTTCACGGTCATGACGGGCTCGCCGCCCTCCCGTCCCCGGGGATCGGCCGTCGTGGAGAAGGCGGCCACGTTCCGCACAGGCGGCGGGACCGGGGCCGAGGCGGTCCCCACCGCTGCCCCGGCTTCCGGCCCGCCGCCGTGTGCGGCCCGCTCCGCCGGCCCCTCCAGCAGCAGGCACCTGGCCTCGCCCCGCCCCACGGGCAGGAGCGACGGATGGCGCGTCCGGCAGGCATCGACCGCGACGGGGCAGCGGGGCTGGAAGAGGCAGCCGTCGTGCCTGCGCGACAGGTCCGGAGGCCGTCCCGGGGTGTAGGCGACCTCGACGTCCGCGTCGCGCGGGTCCGCGTACGAACCGAGCAGCCCGGCGCTGTAGGGGTGCAGCTGCCGCGCCACCATGTCCGCCGCGGGCCGGGTCTCGACGATCTCACCGGCGTACATGACCATCACGCGGTCCGCCATCTCCATGACGGTGCCCAGGTCGTGGCTGATGAAGAGCACGGCGAAGCCGAGTCTGCGCTGCAACTCCCGCAGCCGGTCCAGGATGTCGCGCTGCACCACCACGTCCAGGCCGGTCGTCGGCTCGTCGAGCAGCACGAAGCGCGGCCGCAGCACCAACGCGAGGGCCAGGGCGACGCGTTGCTTCATGCCGCCGGACAGCTCGTGCGGGTAGCGCCGCAGCACTCCGCGGTCGAGGGAGACCATCTCCAGCAGCTCGCCCGCCCGTTCGTCGACGTCGACCTTGCCGCCGGTCACTTCGGGGTGGGCGGCGATGGCGTCGGCGAACTGCTCGCGCACGGTGATGACCGGGTTGAGCGAGTTCATGCTCGACTGGAACACCGTGGACAGGTCGGCCCAGCGCATCGGCCGGAGCTCGTCCTCGTCGAGACGCGTCACGTCGAGGCCGTCGAAGCTGATCCGTCCGCCGGTGATCGACGCGGGCTTCTCCAGCAGGCGCAGCACCGCGTGCCCGAGCGTGGACTTGCCGCAGCCCGACTCCCCGAGCAGGCCGACGAACTCGCCTTCGCCTACGGTGAAGCTGACGTGGTCCACGGCCCGTACGGCTGCCGAGTCGCGGGGACTGTAGGTGACCTGGAGGTCCTCCACCTGAAGCAGGGGCATCTCAGTCCTCCCTCAGATGGGGGTTGCTCAGCGCGTCGACGCCGAAGTTGACGAGCGTGAAGGAGGTGACCAGCAGCGCCAGCACGAGACCCGGCGCGACCACCCACGCCCACTGCCCGGTCGTCATCGCACCGCCGAGGCTGGCCTGGTTGAGCATCGTGCCCCAGCTGACGGTCTGCGGGTCGCCCAGACCGAGGAACGCCAGCCCCGCCTCCGCGCCGATCGCTCCGAGCGCGGAGCCCATGAACCCGACGACGATCAGCGACATCATGTTGGGCACGATCTCGTACGCGATGATGCGCGCGGTGCTGTCGCCCGCGAACTTGGCGGCCGTGACGTAGTCCCGCGTCCGCAGGGTGATGATCTGGGCGCGCTTGATGCGCGCGCCGTGCGCCCAGCCGGTCACCGTGATCACGGCGATGATCAGCCAGAGCCCCTTCACCGGGGCGTACGCCGCCAGCGTGATCATCAGGGGCAGCACCGGCACGACGAGACCGAGGTTGATGAAGAACGACAGGACCTCGTCCACCACTCCCTGCAGGTAGCCGGCCGTGAGACCGACCGCCACGGCGATCAGCGTGCTCAGCACACCCGCGACCACGCCCACCAGCAGCGAGGTGCGGGCCCCGTGGACGAGCTGGGAGAACACGTCCTCGCCCTGAGCTGTCGTGCCCAGCCAGTGGGCGCCGGAGGGCGCCTCCGACGTCGCGAAGTCCTCCAACCGCGGGTCGTACGGGGCGATGAGCGGAGCGAAGACCGCGACCAGCGTGAACGCCGCGAGCATCAGCAGCCCCACGCGGCACTTTCCGTTGCGCCACAGGATGACGAACCAGCCGGGCATGCGGCGCGACTTGCCGGCGTCGAGCGCCGCGATCCCCACGCTCTCGGTGTCGGCGCCCGGAGCGGGCGCCGCCGCGGTCGCGTTGCCGGGGGCGGTGGTCATGCTGCCTCCTTCCGCCTGACGCGCGGGTCGAGGAATCCGTACGCGACGTCCGCGAGGAAGTTCGCCAGCAGCACGCCGACAGTGGTGAACAGGAACAGGGTCTGCATCAGCGGGAAGTCCTTGTTGGAGACCGCTTCCAGCAACAGCCGCCCCATTCCGGGGTAGTTGAAGATGCTCTCGACGAGCACCGTGCCGCCGAGGATGCTGCCCAGGGCGATCGCGAACCCCGTGACGTTGGGGAGGATGGCGATGCGCGCCCCGTAGGTGAGGGCGATGCGACGCCGCGGGAGGCCCTTCGCGCGGGCCAGCCGCGCGTAGTCCTCGCCGAGGTTCTGCACCATGTTGTTGCGCATCCCGAGGATCCAGCCGATGGGCCCGGTGACGAGCAGCGACACGGCGGGCAGCACGCTGTGCTGGAAGGCGTCGGAGAAGAACAGCCAGGTCCAGCCCGGCTTACTGCCGCCCCCGTAACCGCCGCCCTCCGGGAACCAGTTGAGGGTGATGGCGAAGACGAAGATCAGCAGCAGGCCGATCCAGAAGAACGGCAGCGTGCCGATGAACGTCGACCCGAGGGTGATCAGCGAGTCGGTCCTGCTGTTGCGGCGGTAGGCCGCCCACGCCCCGAGCGCCGTGCCCACGGCGAACGAGATGACCTGGGTGACGCCGACGAGGACCAGGGTCCACGGCATCGCCTCGCTGATCACGTCCGTCACCGAGTACGGGTAGTAGGTGTACGAGACGCCGAAGTGGCCCTGGGCGAGCGCACCGAGGTACTCCCAGTACTGCTGGAGGAGGTTCCCGTCCGGCGTGCCGAGCAACTTCCGTACAGCTGCGAGCTGGGCGGGGTCGACCGCCTCGGTCCTGCTGCTCAGCCGGGCCAGGAGCGCCTCGGCCGGGTCCCCGGGCTCCAGCCGGGGGATGAGGAAGTTGAGCGTGACCGCCGCCCACAGGGTCGCCAGGAAGAAGCCGGCACGCCGGACGAAGAACGCCATGCCACTCAGTCCTTGGCGGGCTTGAGGTGGGTCAGCCAGACGAGGTTGTCGCCGGCGGCCGCGTACGGGTCGTTCTCGTCGGGCCAGCCCTCGGCCTTCGTCGTCTTGTACTGGAACCACTTCGCGCCGTACCAGATCGGGATCACCGGCACGTCGGTCATCATGACGTCGACGAGCCCGGCCACGGCCTGCTTCTGCTTGTCGCGGTCCACCGTGAGGCGCAGCCGGTCCAGCAGCTCGTCCGTCCGCGCGTCCTTCCAGCGCACCGTGTTGCTGGGAGCCTTCTCACCGATGGGGGCGGTCTTCTCGCTGCTCAGCGGATCCGCGAAGTTGGTGTAGTTGTTGCAGGTGCCGGGCAGCACGCCGAACGTCATGTCGTAGTTGCCCGTCGCGCGGTCCTCCTCCTGCGACGTGGGCGTCGGCGTCTCCATGTCCACCTGGAGGCCCAGGGCCTTCATGTTGTCCGTCAGGATCTCGGCGGAGGCCACCCAGTCGTTGTACGAACCGGGGACCTTGAAGCTGAACGAGATGGGCTTGCCGTCCTTGCCCAGCCGCCGTCCCTGCGAGTCGCGCTTGTAGCCGGCCTTGGTGAGGGCGGCGCCCGCCGCCTTCGGGTCGTAGCCGATGCGGCCTTCGTCCGGGAGGCTCCTGGGCAGGAAGTCCTTCTGGCCGGGGACGATGAGGCCGCTCTGGCTGGCGTGCGTGACGTAGCCCAGCTGCGCCTTGCTCACGACCTTCTGGTGGTCGAATGCCTTGGTCAGCGCGCGGCGGAAGCGGACGTCCTTGAAGGGCGCCTTGGTGAGGTTCATGTAGATGCTCACGGCGCCGCCCGGCGCGTACCAGTACTTGTGGTGCTCCGGGTCCCGCTTGACGTACGTCTTCTCGATGTCCGGCACGTACAGGCCCTGCTGGTCGTACTCGCCGCGGCTGAGCTTCAGCTGCTCCACCTGCCCGCCGGCGTCGGTCTTGTTGAAGCGCAGCTCGTTGACCTTGACCTTGTCGGCCTGCCAGTATCGGGGGTTGCGCTCGGTCACCAGCTGCTTCGGGCTGAAGGACTTCATCTTCATCGGGCCCGTGCCGACGGGGTCCTTCGCGTTGGTGAAGGTCGTGGGGTCCTTCACCTTGGACCAGATGTGCTCGGGGACGATGGGTACTTCGTTGATGGCGGTGAAGGAGGAGGCGCCCGGCTCCTTGAAGGTGAAGACGACCTTCTGGCCCTGGGCGTCGACCGACTTCAGGTTCGCCCAGGCGCCCTTGGTGTCCAGGGCCGGGTGCTTCTTGATCATGTCGAAGGTGAAGGCGACGTCCTCAGCGGAGAAAGGCCTGCCGTCGTTCCACTTCACCTTCGGGCGGATGTCGAAGACCAGCGTCTCGGGGTTCTCCCACTCGTAGGCGCTGGCGAGCCACGGCTTCTCCTTGCAGCTGTTGCCCTCGACTATGTAGAGGCGCTCGAAGATGTAGCCGGTCGAGCTGAGCTTCACCGCGTCGAGGAACGGGTTGTAGTTCGGTTTCGGTGCGGCGCCGCCGCCGAAGTCGCCGAAGTTGAGGTAGTCGATCCTGCCGCCGGCGCCGGTCGATTCCCCCGTTCCCTCGGTGCCCGTACAGCCTGAGAGCAGCAGGCTGACAACTGCGGTGCCCGTCACGAGGACGGTGGACGTGCTCCGTGGTCGACTCATCGTCGAGTACCTCCATCGGTGCCACCGGCGGGTTGGGATGCGCCGGCTGTTGTGATCGGTCACGTGCGTGCCGGGGGCCCGCCCGTCGGCGGCGGCGCCCGGTCCCCCCTTCGTGGCAGAGGCAGTTCAGCTGTCACCGCCGGTGATGGCGTCCCGGCCGGTCTCGCCGGAAGGCCCGTCCGGGCAGCCGCACGATCCGCGCAGCACCACGTCCGTCTTCAGGAGGGTGTCGCCGTCCCGCTGCGTGAGCGGAGCGTGCAGCAACCGGGCGGTGGCCGTTGCCAGTTCGCGCACCGGTTGCCGCACCGTCGTCAGGCCCGGCTGGACGAGCGCCGCCATGGGCATGTCGTCGAAGCCGGTGACGGCGATGTCCTCCGGTACGCGCAGGCCGCGGCCGAGCGCGCCGAGGATCAGGCCGAGGGCCGTCTCGTCGTTGGCGCAGACCACGGCGTCCGGAGGTTCCTCCTCCGAGTCGAGGAGCTTCTGCGCGGCGATGGCGCCGTCGGCCTGCGCGAGACCGACGAGCGTGGGCCCGGCCGGCGGCTGCGCGCCCGTCTCGGCGTGGGCGGCGAGGAACGCCTCCCAGCGCGCCGTCACGTCGGGCGACCCCTCGGGGGTGCCGACGAACGCGAGCCTGCGGTAGCCGTGTTCGACGAGGAGGTGCCGGGTCAGGGTGCCCACGGTGCCGCTGTCCGTGCTCACGGACGCGTGGGCCGGGCCCGCCTTGTGGGCCATCACCACCACGCGGATCGTCTGGGAGACGCGTTCGATCATCGCCTCGGAGACCGTCCCTGCGTGGATGGCCATGCCGTCGACCCTGCCCGCGAGGTCGAGGACCTTCGCGTCGGTGTCGGAGCGGTAGTGCGAGGAGAGCAGCAGCACCTGGTCTCCGGTCTCCAGAGCCTCCGACTCGAAGCCCTGGATCAGCTCCGAGAAGTACGGGCCCGACAGCCCGGGGAAGACGAGGCCCAGCGAGCCGTGCCGCTTCTCGGCCAGCGCCCGTCCGAAGTGGTTGGGCCGGTAACCGTGTTCCTCGATGACCCGCATGACCCGCTCGCGGAGCTCGGGCGAGACTTGGGCCGATCCGCGCGAGACGCGCGAGACGGTGGCGGGTGACACGCCGGCCTGCTCGGCCACCCAACGAACGTTCACGCGGCTGTTGCTCATCAGAGAAGCTCCGGATAGGTTCCTGAAACCGGTTTCTTGAGACCGGTTTCAGGA
This sequence comes from Streptomyces sp. WMMB 714, assembly GCF_900090125.1. Classification (NCBI taxonomy): domain Bacteria; kingdom Bacillati; phylum Actinomycetota; class Actinomycetes; order Kitasatosporales; family Streptomycetaceae; genus Streptomyces; species Streptomyces sp. WMMB 714. The sequence continues at coordinate 130,069 of NZ_FMHJ01000001.1, read as the reverse complement.
ACCTAAGCAGATCCCTTCCGCAGTGGCAAGACCCGAGTACACGCCCCCGGCGCGACCACCCGTTTCGAACCGGACCACGGTGAGGACCCTTTCGTGACCACACCACAGACCGCAGGCCGCCGCACCGCCCGCCCCGAGCAGGCCGAAAGGCCGCCGGCCGGGGAGGTGCGGCTGGAGAGCCGCCGGCTCCTCGTCGACGGGGTGCCGAGAATCCTGATGGCGGGGGAGGTCCACTACTTCCGCCTGCGACGCAGCGACTGGGCCGACCGGCTGGAGAAGCTGGCCGCCGCCGGATGCACCGCGGTGGCAACCTACATCCCGTGGCTGGTGCACGAGACGCCAACCGGCGAAATCGATCTGGACGGCAGCACCAGCGAGTACCGGGACCTCGTCGGGTTCCTCGAACTCGCCGCCGCGAAGGGCCTGTCGGTGATCGCGCGGCCCGGGCCGTTCATCATGGCGGAGCTGAAGAACGAGGGGATCCCCTTCCGCGTCTACCGCGAGCATCCCGGGGCCCGCCCGCTCGGCTGGGACGGCGAACGGGGCCCCACCGAGACCCTCGACTACCTCGATCCGGGCTACCTCGGCCATGTCGAGCGCTGGTACGCCGCCGTCATGCCCGTCCTCGCCGGACACCTCACCACCAGGGGCGGCCCCGTCGCCGCGGTGCAGCTGGACAACGAGGTGGGCATGCTCTCCTGGGTCACCAACACCCCGGAGCTGACGGACAGTTCACTCGCCGCCCTCGCCTCGCGCGCCGAACGGCGCCTCGGCAGGCAGGGCGCCCTGGCCCGGTACGGCGCCGACCCCGGCGACGCGGCGGCGTGGGCGTCGTGGTGGCGCGGCGGCGGAACGCCCGGCGGAACCGAGGCGCAGCAACTCGCCCTCCACCACGAACTCGGCCTCCACCACCGCGAGCGCTACGCGGAGTACGTCCACCGGCTCGGCGACCTCGCCCGCGGACACGGCATCGACGGCGTGCCGTTCCTGGTCAACCTGCACGGAACGGCCGAAGGGCGCGGCCGCACCTTCCCCATCGCGATCAGCCAGCTCTCGGCCGCGTACGCGGGCCGCCCCCAGACCACGTCCGGCTCGGACCACTACATCGGCGAACTGACCGTCGAGAACGTGCCCGACCTGTACGTGATGAACGCCTTCATGGCGGCCGTCCACGACGCCGAACAACCGCTGACCTCACTGGAGTTCGAGGCGGGCACCGGCGACTACGGAGAGGACCTCAGCAGGCTGGTCTCCCCGGAGGCCACGGAGCTCAAGACACGGCTGTGCGTCGCACAGGGCAACCGGCTGATCAACTACTACCTCTTCGCCGGCGGCCACAACCCGCCCCTGGACGAACCCGCCGGCGACGGCAACGACCGCATCGCCTTCACCGGCGAACGCCACGGCTTCGCCGCCCCGCTCGACCCGGAAGGCCGCCCCAGCAGCACCTATGAGGCGACGCGCAGCGCCGTACGGGCCGTCGCCGGCGCCGAGCACCTCCTCGCCGCCATGGACGAGGAACACGACGACGTCGTCCTCGGCTACGTACCCGACCACTACCTCACCGAGTACGCGCACCCGGAGGCACAGGCGCGGCGCCGGCAGGTCGGCGAACTGGAGCGCTTCCGCGGCATGGGCGCCCGGGACGTGCTGGCCCGTGCGCTGCTGCTCGGCGGCCACTCCTTCCGTGCCGTCGACCTCTCCGCCGCGCCCCACTCGGCGGGGGCGCGCCTCGACCCGGAAGGCCCGGCCGTCGCCCTGGCCAGCCCGCCCGTCCTCGGCCGCGAAGTCCAGGAGCGGCTGGCCGCTTTCGTACGGGGCGGCGGACGGCTCCTGCTGCACGGGCTCCTCCCCACGCACGAGGAGGACGGCACGCCCTGCACCACCCTCGCCGACGCGCTGGGGCTCACCGCCGGCGCCATGCTCGACGGCAGCGTCGGCTACTTCCCCTCCGTCCGCGCGACCGGCTGGCTCCCGGAACAGCCGGAGGTGCGGGCCGGGTTCGTGCAGCGGCTGCGGACGGCCCCGGGCCGCACGTCGCAGCCGCTGGCCCTCGACGTCGCCGACGGCTCCCCGGCCGCCGTCGAGGTCACTCTCGACGGCGGCGGCCGGGCGATCGTGGTGGCCTGCGACTACCCCTGCCATCTGACGTTCTGGCGGGGGCTGACGGCCCGCCTCGGCGTGGGCCGCCGCATCACCCTCGACGGGGCGTCACCGGGGCTGGTCGCCACCACCACCGCCGACGGCAGCGGTCAGCGGCTGCTGCACCTCGTCAACGTCGCGCCGTCCGCCCAGACCTTCACGGCCGCGCTCGGGCAGGCGCCGGTGGCAGGCGGCTTCCGCTTCCAGCTGGCGGCCCGCAGCGGCCTGATGCTGCCGCTGGACGTACGGCTGGACGGGGCGGTGCTGCGCTGGTCCACAGCCGAACTGGACGGCGCGGGCGACGGCTCCACCGTGGTGCTGCGGCGCGGAGAAGGCCCGGGCCAGGCGCTGTTGGAGACCGCCAGGGGCGTCACCGCGGACGCCGGCGCCGAAGTGTCGTCCACCGCGGAGGGGCAGCTGGTCAGCTGGCCCGGCGGCAGCCCGGACAGCGCGCTGCGCATCCGGCTCGTGTGACCCGAGGGGCGGTTCAGGGGCGTGCCGAGACGAACAGGCTCTGCACGCCCCGCCCCATGGGGCCGCGCTCGTCGTGGAGCGCGGACTCCGCCATGCCCACCCCGGCTCCGTCGACGCTGGTCGCGGCGTCGACGCACACCCACTCGCCGCACGGATAGCGGTGCAGATGGACCGTCAGGTCCGGGTTGACGAACACGTGCCGCGAGAAGTCCAGCACGTTGCTCACCCCGTTCCCCGAATCCGCGGCGATCAGCACCCTGTCCAGGGGAGCGGCCTCCTCGCCGGCCACCAGCGGCACCCCCATCCGCAGCCAGCACGCCGCCGCCCCCTGCTCGCGGAACGAGCCCGAAGCGAAGCGGAACTCCATGCCCGTGTGGTAGCCCTTCTCCCACGGCACGTCGAAGAACGGCTGTGCTGCACAACTCTCCGGCGGCGCGACCACGGGCCCGCCGACCACCTCGGGCACCGAGTCCGGCTCGGTCCGGATGCGCAACGCCCTCGCCCGCATGACTTCCTGCCCGCCCTCCGGCGTCAGGGTCGCCTCGACCAGCTCCACGCTGCGCCCCTCCCGCAGGACCCGGGTGGCCACCTCCAGCGGCTTCAGGGGGACGGGTCTGGTGATCTCGAACGTGATCCGGGCCAGAAGCATGTCCTCGCGGGCGCCCTCACGCCGCAGCACGGCCCGTCCGAGCAGCGCCGCGGGGGGACCGGCGTGCTGGCTGTCCGCGGCCCAGGGACCGCGGGTGTAACCGCTGGGCACGTACCGCGCCCGCCCGTCCTGCTCGAAGAAGGCCTCGGCGCTGCTCTCCCGCACATCCACTGCTGCTCTCCCGCTCCCGGCGACGCGAATCACCCTACGGGGGCGGGGCGTTCGGCGCCGCACCGCATCCGCACCGCCGCCCGGCGGGCTCCGGGCCGGGCCCGCTCAGGTGCGCTGGAGAGTGGCCCACACGACGGTCACGAGGATGGCCAGCGGCACGGTGATCATGACGAACAGCGCCGGGATGCTGGGGTCCCGCAGACTCCTGCGGCGCCGCCGTCGCGGGGCCTGCCCGGAGGGGGCCGGCGGCGGACCGGTCGTCCCCTGCGGCGTGGGAGCCGGCTGCGCGGGGGCGGAAGGCCGCCCCGGCGTGCCGTTCGAGACGACCCGCTCCCGCACGGCGGACTGGCCCTGCCCGCCGCCGTTCACGGCAGCGGCGGGAGCGGGGGCCGAGGGGCGCACCGTGCCGTCCGCCCGCACGGCCGTCCGGCTGAGCACGAGCGGCTCGCCCGGCGTGGCGACGATCGTCCGGACCCGTGCGGCAGCCGCCTCGCGCGCGGCCCGCTGCTGCGCCTCGGCCTGCCTGCGGGCTTCGGCCTCACGCTGCCGCTCCTGGACCTCCCGCTGCCGCTGCGCTGCGGCGGCGTGCAGCGTCTTCAGCCACTTCTCCCGCGTGTTCTCTGGGAGGTGCTCGGCGATGTGGGTGGCGGGGACGGCAAGGAGCCCGGAGTTGACGGCGATGGTGTGCGCGACGTGGGGGGCGAGACCGGTGTGGGTAGTGAGGGCGTGGGCGATCGCGGTGAGGCTGCGCTGGCGCTGTCCGGCGGTGATGTGCGAGGACGTCAGAGCGTGGTGGAGGAAGGTGCCGGTGTCCTTCTCCAGGCGCTCGATGAGCGCGCTGGTCAGCGCGTGCGGCCCGGTGCCGCCGCAACTGCCTCCGTCCAGCGGGGGGTGGCACTCGCGCAGGGTCCGGTGCAGCTTGTGGAGAGTGTGCTCGTCCAGCGGCGCGGGGTGGGGGCGGTGGTGGAACTGCCACGCGGTCTGGATCAGCGCCGTGGTCTCCTCCTCGGTGCCGGCGCCCGCCATCGCCTGCAGCGCGATCAGCGCCTGGAGAAGGTGGGGGTGGGCGTGGGGGAGGCCCTGCTTGGCGGCGCCGCGCTTGAGGTAGGTGGTCTCGTGTTCGAGGAGGGTCAGCGTCGCGGGCAGCGAATCGGTCAGCTCGCCGGGGGAGTTGAGCAGGACGCTGGTGAGCGCGTCCATGTGCAGCGTGAGGATGTGCGGGGGTGCGCTCTTGGTGACGGTCGCCGTCTGCGCCGGAGGAGTGTGCGCGGCGGCCGACGCGCGCTGGTCGGCTGCCTGGTACGCGTCCCAGTCGTCGGGCGTGCCCGCCCGGTGCAGGGTGAGGATCCGTTTGCTGAAGTCGATCTCGGCGAGTTCCTGGATCTGCGCGGCGGTGTGGTGCCGGTAGAGGGCGTCGGAGCCGAGACGTACCGGCGGGTCCAGTACGAGCCCGCGGTAGTGGTCCTGCAGCTTGTGCCACCAGCTGCGCGTCGAACGGGTCAGGAGCAGAACGCGGATGCGGTGCTGCGGACGCTCGTGCGCGGCGAGGACGGAGAGGAGCTCGTCGACCTGCTTGAGCCGTGTCTCCGCCTCGTCGACGATGATCAGCGCCGGTCTCGTCAGCTGCCGGAACATGCCGTAGGGCGGCGGCTGCTGGGCCGGTGTCCCGGACAGGAACCCCGCGGTCCACGGGATGTCCGCGCTTCCCGGCTGGTGCTCGGCCTCGGGCCGGCGCTCGCTCAGGCGGCGCGCCAGCTCCGCGCCCAGGCGGCTCTTCCCGACACCGGCAGGGCCTTCGACGGCGGCGACGCTCACGCCCTCACGCGTGTGGCACCAGTCGGTGAGCGTGTTGATCTCGGTGTCGAGCCCGATGAAGTCGACGACTTCGGAACGCGGGTCCAGCAAGTAGGAGGCCGCGGCGGCCGGTTGGGGGAGGCTGTCGAAGAGTCCGTCGAGGTCCGCCGCCTCCAGGCGCGGCCGGCTTCCGCAGGCCTCCTCGATGATGTCGCAGAAGCCTCGGTCCTCCAGCAACTGCCGTGCGGGCACGGCCTCGACGCGGCTGTGCAGGCCCGCGCCCGGAGCGTGGGCCACCATGCCCATCAGCAGGTCGGCGCAGAAGACGGCGGCCCCGGACATCCCCTGCCACGGCGAGTACGCCTGGCTGTCCAGGTGCTGGGAGGGCCGCAGCGCGAGGTGCAGCCCGTAGGCGGGGGAGGCGTTGGCCACGGTGTCCATGTCGACGTGGACCGGCGCCTTCAGCGGCTCGGGCCCGCCCGCGTCCGGCCATCCGGCCTGCTCGTCCCGGCGCGCGCCCGACTCGATGGAGCGCATGCCGTTCGGCGCCAGCCCCAGGGCCGAACACTGCGGCGGCGCGACGGGATCGGTGCAGGTCATCTCACCCCACCGCACGGGTGTGAACTCCTGGCCCAGGTCTCTGGGGCGGCAGCGCAGCAGAGCCGCCTCACCGCGCCGCCAGGCCACTTCGGCCTCGGCGCGCGGGCCGGGGCCGCCGGTGCTGAGGACGCGGACGATCCGCGGTTCACCCACTGATTCCGTCGAGGCGGGCTCCACCATGCGGCGGGCGGTGAGGATGACTCCGGGTGCGACGACACAGCCCACGCCCACCCGTCCCGCGTACTCCACCGAAGCTGCGCGATTCCACACCGGTACTGCCCCCTACGCCTCGGGCTGAGCGCTGCGGGCCTCGCGGCCCCGGCGCTGGTCAGCGGCCATGCTCACGGTCGATTCCGGCGGAGCGGCCCCCGTCGGAGGGGGAGCACGCTCCGGCGCACACCAGCGATGCCCTCGCCCTGGCAGTCTTCCGGCTGGTCCTGTCCGTCTTCCTGTTCAGTCGAGGTCATCCGAGTCCGCGGCGCCCGGTCACGCGCGCCCGCCCGCGCGGAGGCTCCCGGACCGCTGGGGCCCGGACGCCGCGGTGAGAGCCCGGTGCACACCGAAGCCGCAGATCACAGACACAGCACTACCACCGCGCGGTCACGCGATGGCCACTTCGTGCGAACTTCGACAAGTCCCCTCCACACATCTTGACGTGGCGCTTCCGCTCTTCCCCGGGCGTGCGCGGGGCCTCGCGCCGCGCCGTCTCCGGACGGGCGGCACCCGCCTTCCCGCCCGTCCGGCTCCGCGACGCTCACCTTCCGGCACGTCCGCTCACCGCCCGCTGTCACGGCGAGCGGCACACGCCCTTACGAAGGGCCCCACCTGGAACGGGACGCCGCACCGCCTGCGGCTTGGCGGTTCGAAGGTGCCGGGCATACGCGGCTGCCGCGAGGACACCCGGGCGGCGCACCGTCCGCACCGCAGAAGGGGGCGACCGCCATGGCGAAGAAGCTCCGCAAGGGCGACCGTGTCAGCTGGAGGAGCCACGGCAGCACAGCCGTCGGAACGGTGAGGAGAAGGCTGACACGGCGCACCCGGGCAGGCGGCAGGACCGTCGACGCCTCCCCGGAGGAACCGCAGTACGAAGTGGAGAGCGAGAAGTCCGGGAACACCGCGGTCCACAAACCGGAATCGCTCGGGAGGAAGGGCCGCTCCTCATGAGCGCGCACCGGACCGGCACCGAACGGGACGAGGTCCTGGCCGACTTCGACGACGCGGTCAACATGAGCGCCGGCGAACTCGAGGGGTGGCTGGCGACGGACGAGTCGTGGAGCGTCGGGCAGCACAAGGAAGGGGAGGAGAGCACCGGCCACGCCTCCGGGCGGCGCATCGTCGAGCTGCTGCGCACCGACCGGAGCTCGCTCAGCGACGACGACCTCGCCCATATGCGGAAGGTCGTCGGCTATGTGCGCAGGCACCTGGGCCAGCCGCCCGCGGGAGACGCCGGCGGCTCGCGGTGGCGCTACTCGCTGATGAACTGGGGCCACGACCCTCAGCGTTGACGGCCGGGCCCCTTCGCTGTCTGTCTACGCCTCCGCTGTCTGTCTACGCCTCCGCTTCGTAGACGCTTTCGCCGCCGACGTAGGTCGCCCGGACGGGGATCGAGGCGATGCTGTGCGGGTCCGCCGTGAGCGGGTCCTCTCCCAGCACGGTGAAGTCGGCGAGGTATCCCGGGACCAGCCTCCCCTTGCGGTCGTCGGTGCCTTCGGCTTCGGCCGAGCCGAGCGTGAAGACGCTCAACGCCTCGCCCGGCGTGACCCGTTGGGAGGGACCGACCGGGACGCCGTCGTCCATGCCCTCCCGGGTGACCATCGACTGGATGCCGCGGAGCGGCTGATACGGGCCGCACGGATAGTCGGAGGAGCCCGCGACGCAGACCCCCGCGTCCAGGAAGGCCCGGTGCGCGAACATGCGTTCCGTACGCTCCGGGCCGTACCAGCGGTTCAGCGAGCCTCCGTGGTAGCCGACGTACCCGGCGAAGGGCACGGCGATGGCCCGCAGGGCGCGCATCCGCTCGACGATGTCCGCGTCGATCACGCTGCAGTGCTCGATCCTGTGCCGCAACTCCGGGCGGGGGGTGCGGCGTTGGGCGTCCTCCATGGCGTCGAGGACGAGACGGATCGCGGCGTCGCCGTTGGCGTGCACGCCGATGCGGTTGCCGTCGGCGTGCACGGTGTGGACCTGCCGCGCCAACTCCTCGGTGGGGGTGGTCTGCAGCCCGTACCCGCCGGAGTCCGCGAACGGCTCGTCGAGCAGGCAGGTGCGTCCCCCGATCGCCCCGTCGACGAACGCCTTGACGCCGACCAGCCGCAGCATGTCGTCGCCGAAGCCGCTGCCGAGACCGAGCGCGCGGGCGGCGCCGTAGTGGTCGATGGACAGCAGCATCCCCACGCGGAGGGTCAGTTGGCCGCTCCGACGGGCCTGGTGCAGCAGATCGGTGTCCTGCGGCGCGATCAGCGCGTCGCACACGGAAGTGAGTCCGGCCGCGTGCCACGACCGCTGCGCGCGCGCCAGGCCCCTCAGCTTGTCCTGGGGCGAACTGGGCTGCAGGGGCGAGGGGTTGCCCCGCGCGGTCGCCGGATACACGACGTTCATCAAGGCGCGCTCGATGAGCCGCCCGTCGAGCCGTCCGTCGGACGAGCGCCCGAACTCGCCGCCCTCGGGGGGAGCCGAGTCCTCGTCGATGTGCAGGGCCCTCAGCGCGGCGGAGTTGGCGACGCCCCAGTGCCCGGCGACCTGCACCACGAGGACGGGATGGTCCGGAGCGGCCGCGTCGAGCTCCCGGCGGGAGAGCGGGCCTGTCTTGGTGTCGTCGTAGCGGCTGCCCCGTATCCACTCGCCGGGCGCCGCCTGCGTGGCTTCGCGGCGGATCTGGGCCAGCAGGTCCGGCACGTCCGCCACCGCGTCGGCGGACAGGTCCAGATGCAGCATGTCCTCGGCGGCTATGGCGAGATGGATGTGGGCGTCGTTGAGGCCCGGCACGATGCACGCGTCGCCGAAGTCGACTTCCCGCGCGCCGGGGAAGCGGTCACGCAGGGCGGACACGGACCCGGTGGCCCGTATCCGCCCGTCCGCGACGGCCAGGGCCTCCGGCTCGCTTCCCGCGTGCCCCTGAGCGACGATGCGGGCGGCCCGGTAGAGCACGGGCGTGGTCTCGTCCATCACGAAGTCTCCCCGGATGTCGAGGCGGTGGCCCCGCCCTTGGCCGGCGCCGCCGCGGCCGGGCGGCCGGTCCCGGGCCGCAGCCGCGAGACAGCGCAGGCGACCGCGAGGTTGGCGCCGAGAGCGATGATGCCGCCGTTGACGCCGTTCCACGGGTCGTTGCCCGAAGCCCACAGCGCGGTCATGACCGCGAGGCCGACGAGGGTTCCGGCACCCGCGGCGAGAGTGGTCATCCGTCGCCAGTACAGCCCCAGCAGGACCGCGGGCACCAGCTGGGCGAGGCCCTCGTAGGACAGGACCGACAGCTCCACGAGGGTGTTGGGGAAGAACAGCGCCCCCGCGAGGGCCACCAGGCCGGCCAGGAGGCAGACGAGCTGCGAGAGCCGCTTCGTCCGCACGTCGTCGGCGGGGGCTCGGCCCGTGCGGCGGCTGCGGGGGTCCGCGCCGTTTCCGCCGCCCAGCAGCGTCCGGCCCCACAGCGTGCCGATGGACAGCATGAACACACTCATCGGCACGATCGCCGAGAGCGCCCCGGCCACGCCGATCACGGCCACGAGCGGTGCCGGCAGCGACTCGGTGACGAGGGAGAACAGCGCCAGGTCGGGATTGTCGAGGTTCGGGATCACGAACAGCGCCGTCGCCCCGACCATCATCGGGATGAACAGCAGCAGCTGGTACCACGGCAGCAGAAGCGCGTTGCGGCGCAGCGCGTTCGGTGACTTGGCGCTGAGGTATCCGGCCACCGTCGTCGGGAAGATCGTGATGGTCACCGCGTTCAGCAGCAGGGTGCTGATGAACCACGTGCCGTCCAGGCCGCCCGAGTCGTGGCCCGGGAAGGTCAGCCACTCCGGCTTCTCGGAGACCATCCGCTGCATGAAGTCGCCGACGCCGTCCACGTAATGCATGGGCACGTACACCGCGAGGAACGCCACGGCCGCGATCACCAGGACGTCTTTGAGCGCGCTCACCCACGCCGAACCGCGCAGCCCCGAGACCAGGATGAAGACCTCCGCGACCACGAAGGAGATCACCGCGGCGACCCGCAGGTCGACGCTCCCGTACGTCATGGCGTTGACCACGAGGCCCATGCCCTGAATCTGCACCTGGATGTAGGGGACGATGAAGACGGTCGCCACGACGGCGACGAGAATCCCCAACGGCCGGGAACGGAAGCGGTGTTCGGCCATGTCCGCGATGGAGATCAGGCGGTGCCGGCTCGCGTACGTCCACAGCGCGGGCCCCACCACGTACGCCACGGCGAAGCCGGTGGTCAGATACGCCACCAGATAGAGGATCGGAACCCCGAAGGAGAACGACCACCCCGCGGTCCCCAGGAACGAGAAGCTGGTGTAGGTCTCGCCCGCCATCAGCAGCCAGATGAACAGCACGCCCAGGCCGCGGCTGGAGACCGACCACTCGGCGAGCCCCTTGTCCCGGCCGCGGGCACTCAGCAGCCCCACGGCGATGGTGGCGATCATCGCCACCGCGAATATCGACGTCGCGATCGTCGCGGAGGAGCTCATCGCGCACCCCCTTCGCCCTCGGCGCCGTCCTGGCCGCCCGCGTCCCCGCCGAGCGGGTGGTCGTCGACCGGGACCGGCTCGATCGCCCCCGTCCGGTAGGCAGGATCGAGCCGCGCGACGGCCCAGATGACGAGCGGGGAGATCACCGTCGCGGCGATGATCCACGCCAGCAGGAACGGCACGCCCAGGATGCGCGGCTCGATGCTGTTGGCCACCAGGGGCGCCGCGCAGTACAGCACGGCGGGCACCAGCAGCAGCCACAGCATCCGCCGGCGCGGCGCCACCGTGGGCAGCGCGTCGAAGGAGGACGAACCTGGCTCCTGCGGGAGCGGCGGGGACTCCTGCCCGCCCTGAGAGGGGCTCTCGGACATGTGGCTCCTTGATGTGCTCGGTGCTCGGTGCTCGGTGCTCGTGCGCTGTGCTTCCGTGCTGGGTCGCTCCGCTCGCGGCCAGGTGCTCGCCGCGGCTCTCGCCGTGGAGCTCGGCGCCGGTCGCCGGGCGTCCGCCGCCGGGGCGTCCGCTCAGCTCACACGGACGGGTCGTAGCGGCCGTCGACCGCGGTCCACCCTCCGTCCACGGTCAGTACGCTGCCGGTGACGTACGTGGAGGCGTCGGAGACGAGGTAGGTCACGGCACCCGCGATCTCGTCGGCGCCGGCCCAACGCCGCAACGCGGAGGCCCGGGCGTACGCGTCGTACCACTGCGGGTCGTCCGCGATCTGATCGGTCAGCGGTGTACGGACGACCCCGGGCGCCACCGCGTTGAACCGCACGCCGCTGGGCCCCCACTCCGCGGCGGCCGTGCGCAGCAGCTGCACCAGCCCGGCCTTCGACGCGGCGTACACGCTCTGCCCGGCCTCCACCTGGAAGGCGCGCATCGACGACATCCCCACGACGCTGCCGCGCCCGCGCTCGGCCATGCCGGGCGCCGCCGCCTGCACGAGAGTCAGGTACGCACGCAGGTTCAGCGCGAGGACCTTGTCGAAGTCGGAGGCCGTGTAGTCGCTGATCCGCTTGCGCACGTTCGCGCCCACGGTCACCACGAGACCGTCCAGCTCCCCCCACTCCCGTACGGCCTCGCGCACCGCCTCCCCGTCCAGGACGTCGAGGTGGTGCGTGCTCACCCGGCCGGTGGACGCACCCGGGGCCGGCGCCTCGAGCGAAGCGAGCCGCGCTGTCTCGGCCGCCCCTTCCTCGTCCCGGTCCGCGACGAGCACCTCGGCGCCGTGCGCCGCGAGGGCCCGCGCCGACTCCCGGCCGATGCCGCTCCCTCCGCCGACCACCGCGACCCGGCGGCCGTCCAGCCGGAACAGGCCCGCGTAGCCCGCAGGCGTCCGCTGTTCCTCCGGCATGCGCTGTCCCGCCGTCATCGCCGGATCACCGCCATGCGTGTCACCGTCATCTCCTCGATGGCGAACCGCGGGCCTTCGCGGCCCGTTCCCGAGTCCTTCACTCCGCCGTAGGGCGCGATGTCGCAGCGGTAGCCCGGGACGTCGTTGACGACGACGCCGCCGACCTCCAGCTCCTCCACGGCGTCGAAGGCCGTGCCCAGGTCCCGGGTGAAGACCGCGGCGTGCAGCCCGTAGCGGCTGGCGTTGACCGTCGCGTACGCCGCCGCGAGGTCCGGCACCGCGCGCAGGCACACCACCGGCCCGAAGATCTCCTCGTCCCACGCCGGCTGGCCGTCGGGCACCCCCGTCAGCAGTGCCGGAGTGAGACAGCGCCCCTCGCGCGTCCCGCCGTGCACCAGGCGCGCACCCGCCGCGCGGGCCTCCTCGATCCACCGCCCTACCCGCTCCGTCGCCGCCTCGTCGATCAGGGCGGACACGCGGGTCTCCTCGGCCCGCGGATCACCGACGAGGACCTGCGGCAGCCGCTCCGTGATCTTCCGCTCCAGCTCCGCCGCGACGTCCTCGACGGCGATCACGCGCTGGACGGCGATGCACGCCTGCCCGGACGCGTAGTACCCGCCGCGCACGACGGCGTCGGCCGCCGCGTCCAGGTCGGCGTCCGCCGCCACCACCAGCGCGGCGTTGGAGCCCAGTTCGAGGACGACCTTCCGCGGCGCCGCCTCCCGGGCGATGAGGTGCCCGATCCCGGCCGACCCCGTGAAGGAGACCGCCGCGACGTGCGGATGCGTCGTCAGGGTCCGGCCCACCCCGGCGTCGCCGGTGACCATCTGCACCGCACCGGCCGGCGCCCCCGCCGCCTCCAGCTGCTCCCGCACGAGCCGCACCAGCCACAGCGTGGCCAGCGGCGTCGCGGGGGCCGGCTTGACGATGACGGGGCAGCCCGCCGCCAGGGCCGGAGCGATCTTGTGGGACGCGAGCATCATCGGGTAGTTGAACCCGGTCACGCCCACGACCACTCCGACCGGCCGCCGCGTCCAGAACCCCGTCATCCCGTCGCCGGAGGGCAGCAGGTCCAAGGGGACCGTCTCCCCGCGCGTGCGCGAGACCTCGTCGGCAGTGGCCTCCCACGTCGCCACCGCCCGCAGCACCTCGGTACGGCAGTCCGTCCGCGGCTTGCCCGTCTCCAGGACGAGCAGATCCTCCATGGGACCGGCCGCTTCCCGCAGGGCGTCGGCGACTCCGAGCAGCACCCGGCGCCGTACCCGGGAGGGCAGCGCCCCGACCTGCTTGCGCAGCGCCGCGGCATGCTCGGCGGCCCGGTGCGCTGCCGCCTCGTCGCCCAGGGGGGAGCGGGCGATCTCGGTGCCGTCGTAGGGGAAGTGGACGGGCTGCGAGCCGTCGGTGGCCACCAGGGCCTCTCCGACGGGCAGTCCCGCCGTGAGATCCGCGGGGACCCCGGGCAGAGCGGAGACGGTGCCCGCTTCCGAGGGGGAGTGTGCCGCGGCGGTCACCGGGCCGCCCCGCCGGTCAGGAACTGACGGGCGGCGTTCGCGTAGACCCTTGCGTACGCCCCGATCTCGGCCACCTCCACGAACTCGTCCTTCTGGTGCGCGATCCACTTCCCGCCCGGGCCGTAGACCACGGTCGGCAGGCCCGCGTCGCGGGTGAGGATCGTCCCGTCGGTGGTTCCGGGAACGGCGCCGTACGCCGGCGGTACGCCGTGCTCGCCGAGGTGCGCGGCGACGAGGGCCGTGACGACGGGGTGGTCCTGTGCCACCTCCACGGCAGGCCGGTCGTCGACGACGGTCGTTTCCACGGTGACGCCGGCAGTGGCCGCGGCCTCCTCGGCGGCCTCCCGGATACGGCCCGTCAGCTCCGCGTGGTCGGTGCCGGGGATCGTGCGGACGTCGACGCCCACCAGGCCGTGCGCCGGGATGACGTTGAGCTGCGCCGCGTCCCCGGCCTGCAGCACCGTCGGCGTGACGGTCACCGCACCGGCGTGCGGGTGCGTGCCCCAGCGCCCGACGGCCCATTCCTCCACGCCGGCGAGGGCCTCGATGATCCGCGCGCCCGCCAGCAGAGGGGACTTGGCCTCCTGCGGCATCGCTCCGTGCGCCATCACCCCCGTCAGCTCCAGCCGCAGCCGGATGCCGCCGCGTGCGGAGGTGCACACCTCGTACCCCTCGGGTTCGCAGACGATGACCCCGTCCACGCCGGCCGCCGCCGGGGAGGCCGAGAACGCCTTGGCGCCGAGCATCATCCCTTCCTCGTCGCACAGGACGCCCAGGACGACCCGTCCGGGGAAGGGCCCGGCCAGCTGGAGCGCGCGCACGCCGTGGACCATCGCCGCCAGACCGGACTTCATGTCCGCCGAGCCGCGGCCCCACAGCTTCCCATCGCGGATCTCCCCGCCGTAGGGGTCGGTGCTCCAGTCCGCGCTGTCGCCCTCGGTGACGACGTCCGTGTGCCCCTCGAACATCAGCGTCGGCCCGTCGCCGCCACCGCCCTCGACGACGGCGACGAGGTTCTGCCTGCCGGGGGCCACCTCGACCACTTCGTGCTGCCAGCCGAACTCGGTGAACAGCCGGGCGAGCAGCCGGACGGCCGGGCCCTCGACCTCCTCCGCGTCGGCGACGGTGCGCAGCCGCACCAGGTCGCGGGTGAGCTCCACGGCCGCGTCCGCGTCGACCACGAGGTCGCGCGGCGGGGCACCCGATTCGGAATGCATAGACAAGCCTCTCCCACAGCCCTTTGCCGGCCTTCTCCACCAGGCCAGGTGACTGGTCAGACCAGTTGATTTCCCGTACTCTCCTAGCGCGCTGACGCGTTGGTCAAGGGGGAGGGCGCCGCAGGCACCGGAATCTGCTTCCGGCATGGTGTCCGCAGACCACGGGCGAGGCGGAAGAGCCGAGCCGGAGCGACGACATGGGCGACGACAAGAGGGGCGTGCGGTGGCTGCTGGGGGAGTGCCGTTCCAGCCGGTGAGAGCGGTGCGCGCTTACGAGCGCGTCGCGGAGGAGATCGAGAACAGGATCGTCAGCGGAGTGCTGCCTCCCGGCTCGCGCCTGCCGGGGGAACGGGAACTCGTCTCGCAGTTCGGCGTCGGTCGCTCCACCGTGCGCGAGGCGCTGCGGGTCCTGGAATCGGGCGGCCTCGTACGCTCCCGGCCCGGCGACCCGCTCGGCGTGGAAGTCCTCGGCGTCTCCTCGGAGGGCCTCACCCGCGCCATGGGCAGGCTGACGCGCTCCCGAGTGGCGTCGGTGGGGGAGCTGATCCAGTTCCGGATGGTGCTGGACGGCGAGAGCAACCGGCTCGCGGCCTGCCTGCGGCAGGAAAGCGACCTGGAACGGATGGCCGAGCAGATCGCCCGCATGGAAGAGCTGAGCTCGGTGGGACTGCGCGCCTTCAGCGAGGCGGACGCCCTCTTCCACCAGGCCGTCGCCGAAGCGAGCGGCAACGCGCTGCTGGGATTGTGCGCACGTGCCGTGCACGAGGCGGTGGTGGGCGTGATCGAGCAGAAGATCGCCGCGGTCTCGGACGCGGGCGCGTGGATGGAGCGTTCCGTGGCCCACCACCGACGCGTACTGGAAGCGATCCGGGCCGGAGACGGCGAGGGCGCCGCGCGCCTGGGACGAGAGGCGCTGTTCGACTACTACGCGGACCTCGTGGGGGAGGGCGACCGGCGGCTGCTGAAGGCGGCGCTGGGCTAGGGCGTGTCTCAAAGTCCCGTCTGGGACGCGGTGTCTGGCACGCACGCTGGCTGCGTTGTCGGTCGTCGGCGCAGCCCGCTGCGCTCTCCTCCCTCCGCCTTGCGATCGCACGCACCAGACGCCGCGTCCCCCGGCCTACGGCCGGACGACGCTACTTTGAGACACGCCCTAGGTGTATTGGTCACGAGCGTTGTTGACGCTCGTGACCAATACACCTAGCCGGACCGGCCGTCCACCGGCGGAGGCCCCGTCCGGTCAGAGCCTGCCGAAGAGGACGCCGCGCCAGGTCCATCCCGCCGAGAGGACCGTGTCCCGGAGAACTCCCCGCAGTTCCGCGCGGTCGAAGCGGAAGGTCTCCGTGGCTTCGCCGCCGCCGTCGGCTCTTCGAACTGTCAGTTGGCGTGAGACCGACCGTGCGGGACCGCGGGTGTACGTGGCGGACACCTGCGTCCCGCCCACCCGTTTCACCTCCGACTGCTCTTCCAGGGCGCGGACTTCGCGCCGCGCCGCAACGAGACGCATCCGTATGCGCACCGTGTGGCGGACCTCGCCGCGGGCGGAGAACAGCCCCAGGGGCAGACGTGATCGCAGACCTGCCACTCCGCGATCACGTCTGCCCCCTCCGGGGTGCCGTCTTTGACGGCATAAGCGGGGTGGGTGGCGTCGAGATCGAGCAGCATCGCCCGCACGTCCTCGGCCGAGCGGGGCGCGACGCCGCTGCTGGGGCGTCTGGTGCCGGTCAGTTTGTCGAGGAGGCTCATCGTGCCAGGCTATCCGCGGCTGTTGGGCACCAGCTTCGCCGCTGGAAAGCGGTGTGGACGCGAGTACGCGTACGGCCTCCAGGACCGGCGTGCGTGCGCGAACTCGCAGAGGGCGACGCCGTGTTGCATCCGAGTGTGGTCAACGCCGGTCCGGGGGACGCAAGTCCGGCACGTCCCGCGACCGGCGCCCGGGAGCCGGAGCGACGCGCAACGTTGGCGTCCCGAAAGACGTCCCGAAAGACGTCCCGAAAGACGTCCCGAAAGACGTCGCGCCAAAACGGACTTGCTGCCGCTGCTCTCAACTACCGCTCGCGGGCGGGATGTTGTGGTTGAGGTGGAAGGTGTTGTCCGGGTCGTACCGGGCTTTGATGCGCGTGAGACGTTCGTAGTCGCGGGGACCGTAGGCGTTGACGAGCCGGTCGTGGCCTTCCTGGCCGATGAAGTTGAGGTAGACGCTTCCGGTGGTCCAGGGGCGCAGCTCCCTGAGGAGGGTGCGGGCCCAGGCGATGGCGCGGTCGTCGTCGGCCGGGTCGCTCCACAGCCCGAACGGGTGGACGGTCCAGGGCGCGTGGCGCCAGGGGACGGGGTAGCCGTGCGGGTCGTCGTCGACGGCGCCGCCCTGGGGGAAGAGCACGTGCTGGGAGGGCGAGGGGACGATCATCTCGTGCGCCTTGCCGCAGAAGACGTCCACGGCCTCGTCGGGCAGGGACTGCAGGTGCTCGGCTGACCAGTAGTTGCGGTAGCCGGGCGGGTCGTCGAGCATGCTCTGCAGTTCGGCGTAGGGCATCTCGGCGATCATCTCCCCGGCGGGAGCGAGGCGCAGCAGCGGTTCGAGGACCTCTCGGGCTTCCTCCTCGGGACCGGCGTAGGTGACCAGGACGAGGCAGGCCAGGGAGCCGGTCATGTCCTCCGGGACGAACGGCTCGTCGGGGGCGGTGACGTAGATGAGGCCGCCGCCCACCGCGTCGGGGGCGCCGGCGATGAAGTCGCGGTAGGCGCGGGTGACTCCCGGCCCCTCTTCGGGCCGCCAGATCAGCAGCGCCGCCGTGAGCGCGGCCAGAGGGTGCAGGCGCAGGGTGAAGGAGGTGACGGCGCCGAAGTTGCCGCCCCCTCCGTGCAGGGCCCAGAACAGGTCCGGTTCGGTGGCGGCGTCGGTGTGCACCTTGCTGCCGTCGGCGGTGATCAGGTCGGCGGCGACGAGGTTGTCGCAGGCCAGTCCGAACGTCCGGTCCAGCCAGCCGGAGCCGCCGCCGAGGAGGAAGCCGCCGACTCCGGTGGTCGAGACGCGCCCTCCGGTGGTGGCGAGGCGGTACGGCTGGGTCGCCGCGTCGAGGTCGGCCATGGTGGCGCCGCCGCCGACCGTCGCGGTGCGGGCGTCGGGGTCGACGGTGACGGCGTCCAGGTGCCGCAGGTCCACGACCAGGCCGCCCTCGGTACTGCAGGTTCCGGCTACGCCGTGGCCGCCTCCGCGGACGGCGATCTCCCGGCCCGACTGCCTGCCGAAGCGGACGGCGGTGGCGACGTCGTCCTCGGTGCGGCACTGGGCGATCAGGGAGGGGTGCCGGTCGATCATGGCGTTGAACAGGGTGCGGCAGCCCTCGTAGCCGGGATCGCCCGGCGTCAGCAAGGCACCGGTGAAGTTCCTCCGCAGCGTCTCCAGGGCAGTGCGGTCCAGAGTCCGGGTTGACATATTCGTCCCCATTTCTCCCCTTTCGACCGTAACTCTCCTGGTGGCGGCAGTGACGGGAGCCGGACGTGAGGCGGGGCGCGGCTCCCGTACCGCGTACGGAAGCCGGGATCGGCCCGTCCCTCCAGGAGGGGAGCGACGAGGCGCGGACAGCGGCCCGGGCACGCTGCGGGCCCGGCGCCGGAGGCATCACGCACTCTCAGCAGTCGAAGACCGACCAGCAGATGTCGTTGCGCAAGCGCTGGTCGTCGAGGACGAGTTCGCGGATCGCCTCGGGGAGCTGGTCCCGCTGCCACCGGCACTCCAGGCGACCCGCGGCCTCCTCCTCGCCTTTCGGCGCGGCGGCGCGTACGGCCTTGATCGCGTAGGCGGCGGCGCCGAGTTCGTGGGCGGCGACATGTGCGACCGCCCCGGCCTGCCCCGCCGCGTACGCGGCGTGACGCGGTGCCCCGCGCAGGTCTCTCGCCGCACCCATCGCGTGGCCGCCCGCCGCGCGGGCCCGCATCATCGCGACCTCCCCGCGCACCCAGGCACGGGCGTGCTCGATGGCCTCGCGCGGCCGCGGGTCGTCGGGCCGCGCGGACTCGAAGAGGCCGAGGACGTGCTCCGCGCAAGCTGCCGCCCAGAGCGCGAGGAGATGATGATCCTCGTCTGTGAGGGTGCCGCCTCGGCGAATCGTGATGAAGCGCGGATCCCGGATCTTCGGAAGAATCATGTCTGCCGGCGCTCCTTCTGCCGCACCTGATCGCACCGTTCCCGTGGCTGGACGGTCTGACCCTGTGACCCCCTGACGTCCTGCGGAGCACTGGCCGTCGGGAGCCGCAGCCCAGTATCCCTCGTCCGCGTGCCGACTTATTCAGGAGTACGGGGAGCAGGCACCGCGGTAAGGTACGCCGATGTCCCGGATCAGGCAGTTCCAAGTCACCTTCGACTGCGCGGAACCCGAGCGCCTCGCCCGCTTCTGGTGCGAGGTGCTGGGGTACGTGGTGCCGCCGGCACCGGAGGGGTTCGCCACGTGGAGCGATTTCCAGAGCTCCCTGCCCTCCGAGGAGCGGGACGCGTGGTGCGCCTGCGTCGATCCTTCGGGCGTGGGCCCGCGCCTGTACTTCCAGCGCGTTCCTGAAGGGAAGGCCGCCAAGAACCGGCTCCATCTCGACGTGCGGGTGGGCACCGGCCTCGTGGGCGAGGAGCGCCTTGCGGCACTGGAGGCCGAGTGCGCGCGGCTGGTCCCGCTCGGCGCGGTACACGTGCGAACGCTGTACGACGGCAGTGACGCGTGCATCCCCATGCTGGACATCGAGGGCAACGAGTTCTGCGTCGACTGAGCGTCCTCGGCGCCGTCGAGGACCTCCCGTTCGAGGCAGGCCCCGCGGTACGGCGCGCTCCCCGTACGCACTTCCGTACGTGCTTCACCGGAAGTCGCGCACGGCTTCCGCGATCTCCTCGTCCGCCAGGGCGATGGCCGCGTCCGCCCGTTGGTACCAGACCTCCCGACGGGCCGGTGCCAGCGTCGTCCAGGGGTGGCGCTCGGCGCTGAAACCGAGCGTCGCGTAGAGCGCCCTGGCGTACTTCTCACGGCGGTCGGTGCTGCCGTCGGCGGTCACGTGTTCTCCTCCGCGCTGGTGGTCGGCCGGAGCGATGAGTCTCGCAGCATCCCCGAGTCTGCAGTCACAGGCCCGGACAACTGCATCTGAGGGGATCGACATGACCGCCACCTACACCTTCGACGTCTTCTCCAGCCTCGACGGCTACGGCGCCGGCGGCGGCGACTGGAAGGGCTACTGGGGCAAGCAGGGTCCCGAACTGCTCGACCACCGCCTCGCGTTGTACCGGCCGGAGCAGCGAATGGTGCTCGGGGCCAACACCTTCCGGGCATTCGCGGAGATGCTCGCATCGAGCACCGAGAACCCCGACGTGCGCGACCCGTGGGTCACCCGGCTGCGAGGCATGCCGACGACGGTGGTCTCGACGACGCTGGACGATCCCCTCGCCTGGTCGAACGCGACCGTCGCGCGAGGTGACGCCGTCGACGTCGTCGCACGGCTCAAGGAGGAGTCCGACGTGCCGTTGCGCTCACACGGAAGCCTGTCGATGAACCGGGCGCTGATGGCCGCCGGCCTGGTCGACCGCGTGCAGGTGACGATCTTCCCCGTCATCACCGGACGGACCGGGCTGGACCCGATCTTCAGGGGCGCGGCCGATTTCGACTTGGAACTCGTCGGGAACCGGACGCTGGACGGTCACATCCAGGAACTCGTCTACCGGCCCACCCTCCACTGACCTGTACGGGAAGTGCGCCCCTGCCACATCCCCGGGCCTGCGTTGCTCCGGCCGCTCCCGAAGCAACGCAGGCCCGGTGCCGCCCCGGTCCCAACTCCTGCTGCTCCCCCGGGAGTTGCTGAGGGTTGCCCCGATGGGGACGCGTCCCTCAGCCTCAGCAGCAGCCCCGGTCAGGAACCGGGCGGCTCCCCCCTGTGCATGACTACTGTGGTCGGCCGGATTAGGCGTATCGCTGGCAGAGACTCTTGGCGACGCGCTGGTGCTGTTGCCGAACGTGTCCGGCGCGCGGAGCACCCGGACCGGGCTGGCAAGGACGAGGGGGCTGGAAGGCGTGGGTCCGCAGAACGTCGAAGGGGCCGAGGGCCCGTTACGGTTCACGGTGTTCGGCCCGGTCGCGGCCTGGCGGGGGAGCGGTCGGCTGGACCTGGGGCCGGCGAGGCAGCGTGCGGTGCTGGCGGTCCTGCTGCTGAACGCGAACCGGTCCGTGGGGCGGGAGCGGTTGGTCGAGGCGGTGTGGGGCGACCCGGCACCGGCATACGCGGTGAACCAGCTGCAGAAGTACGTCTCCGCGCTGCGGCGGGCCCTGGAGCCCGGCCGGGCGGCACGCTCGCCGTCCGCGGTCCTCGCGTGGTCGGAGAGTGGCTACGTCCTCCGGGTGGAGGAGGACGGGCTGGACCTTGCGGTCTTCGAGCGCCGGGCCGCCAGGGGCCGGAAGGCGCTCGCTCAGGGGGACGCCCGGCTGGCGGCAGCGGAGCTGGAGGAAGCGCTGGCCCTCTGGCACGGTCCGGCGCTGACGAACGTCTCCAGTACCGCTCTGGACGGGGAACGAGATCGGCTCGCGGAGTTGCGGACCGCTGCTCTGGAAGATCGGATCGAGGCCGACCTGGACCTGGGGCGTCATGGCCGGTTGATCCCTGAACTGACCCGGCTCGTCGGCGAGTTCCCGCTCAACGAGCGTTTCGCTGCACGGCTGATGCTGGCCCTCTTCCGGTCCGGCCGGCAGGCCGAGGCGCTCGCGGTGTACGAAACGACGCGCGGCATGCTCGCGGAGGAGCTGGGCATCGACCCGGGATCCGAGCTGCAGCAGCGGCACCAGCAGATCCTCACCAACGACGCAGCGCTGGCCGTGGATGCCGCTCGTACAGACGCGCAACACGGGCAGAGTCGGAGGCCGGCCCCGTCACGACCGGACACAGCGGGAGAGCTGGCGTTGCGGCTCGACGACGCGCGCAAGATGCACATCAAGGCCGCGGACGAGGCGCGCACTGCCTATGCACTGGTCTTCTGGCTGCTGGAGATGGTGAAGTCCCTGCAGGGTCGGGTGAAACGCCTGGAAGCCGAGAAGCGCAGCCATGCGTCCACCCCCGAACTCCAGAAGGAACTGGCCGCGTCCCACGAACGGTTGGAGACGGCGAGAAGGCAACTCGCGCAGGCACGCCGTGAACGGGAGAAGGCCGAAGAGATCCAGCTCGCGACGGAACGGCTCGTCGAAGACCGCCTTCGTGAACGGGAAGACGACCGGCAGCTACCGTCCGGGGAAACGGCAACCCACGAGGACCGATTCCCTGCCGCAGAGGACTTCGGACTGGCCCCGCTGTACGAGGTCGACCACTTCCTGGAGGCATCCGGGAAGAAGCTCGTCGAGCAAGCGGCTCAACTGGACGAGCTGAGCGGAGAGCTCGACCTCACCACGTCGTCCGCCGAAGCCGGCGACACCGAAGACGGGCAGAAGGTCGTCCGCGAGCAGCTCTTGGACGATCGAACCAGGAGCGCTTCCGGCTCGCCGGACCACCACGACGCCGCAGGGACCTCCCCGGCTCGGGAAGTCGCTCCGGCTGAAAGCGATGCCGGACCTGACGGCCCGGCTTCCGCAACGAGATCTTCAACTGGCCGACGGGGCGCCAGGAGGAGCCGGTGGCGGCGCCCGACGAGTCTTCTCGTAGGAGCCGCCGCCCTGGCGCTGCTCCCTTTGCCGTTCTACGGGAGCCGCACGGCTGGGATCGGCTACGACATGGGGAACCTCCCCGTGACGAAGTCCGCGAAGTCGGCGAAGCCGTCGTACTCCTGGCACGGGCTGAGCCTCAAGCACTCGCAGGTGGGCGCCGAGGACCTCTGGGTGACGTTCATCCCGCCTGCCCGGAAGCCCGTCATCGTGATGGAACGCCGCATCAAGGCCAAGCTCACCCTCTCGGTTCCCGCGGATTTCGACACGGATCCGAATTGCTCGTCAGATCTGGCCCAGGGGGTCTCCTGGACGCTCGTCATCGATGGTCGGGAAGAGGTCGCGTCCGGCACCTTCGTCCGGGAGGACGGAGAATCGGCGGTCATCGAGAAGGACCTTCCCTTCGATCCTGAGACGATCCTTCTCACCGCGACCGCCAGCGAGCAGTGCGAGTACGAGCTTCGGTTGACGGACCCTTCCCTCCAGTACGAGGGCTGGTGGAGATGAAGGCGACCCCGCCGAGGGGGGCTCAGTCACTCGGGCAGACGTCCGGGTCCGTTCCCCTGTACGTGCGGTACAGCGGGTCGACGGATTTCGGGTCGGGCCCCGTGCCCGAACCGAACTCGAGGACCGGTACCGGTTTGCACACCGCCCACTGCTCGTTCTGGCCGCTGCGCTCGAAACCGAAGCCGTACCTGCCGCCGGCACCGCGAAGGCATTCGTCGCACCTGTCCTCGTCGATGCTCGGGTCGAGGAGAGTGTCGTAGACGACGTCCTTGTCCGGAACCTTCGGGGAGCCCTCGTGCCCCTTGTTGATGTCGTCGAAGCTGTAGTCGACGGCGTCGGCGAGGATCTGGACGGAGTCGTAGTACATGGCCGAGTAGCCGTCGTCCAGCGAGCGCGACCCCAGCTCGTAGGTGTCCTCGAGGCCGCGGAACTCGCGGAGGAAGCGCGTCACCCCGGAAGGCGCCTCACCGCCACGCCACCAGGAGGTGTCGACGGAGGAGGCGTTGACGAGCCTGGCGTGGGCGTCCAGCAGGTCCAGCCGGGTGTCCCTGGAGGTCAGGGTGGGGTCGAGTCCGATACCCACTTTGAGGATGCGGAGTTCGCGGCCGTCGCCGCACGGCTCGTCCGCGAGCTTCTCGACGAACGCGGGCAGGTCCTGGTCGCGCCCCGCGAAGAAGATGGTGTCGTAGTCGGGGCCCTTGCAGATCTTGTCGACAGCGTCCGTGAAGCGCTGGGGTATGCCCTTCTTGTTGCCGGTGACGCCGAGGTACGGGGCCCGGCTGTCCTTCAGGCCCCAGGTCTTGCCGAACTCCTCACCGATGACCTTGCGCAGGTTCTTCGAGTAGACGTCCGTGCCTTGCCGGTCGTAGAGCAGGAACCCGCGCTCGGGACGCCGCTCCTCCGCGCCGTGCGCGTCACGCTCCAGATACTGCTTCAGGGCCTCGGCGAACTCTTCGTTGTTCGGTGAAGTCTTGAAGAAGTACCGGGAGTTCATGTCGGCCGAGGTCGTGGTGGGACCGACGGTGGGGATCTCCCTCTCGCTCAGGTCGTCGATGGCCTCGCGCGTCTCCGAGGTGCTGCTCGGTATGCCCGCGACGCCCACCAGCGGGTTCTGCTTCTCCCCGGCCAGCACGGACAGCTGCTCATGCACCGTGGGCCACTTGTCGAGGTCCTTGCCGTCCGGGGCGAGCAGCAACTGGAGGTGCGGCGCTGCCTTCTCGTTGACTTCTCGCTGCGCGGCGAGCGCCCCCGCCACTGCGCGCCGGATCATGTCGCGCGTCATGGCGCTGGTGTCGTCGTAGGTGAACGGCATCTTCAGCGCGACCCGTACGTACGGAGAGCGCGAGGGGGACTCGTACTCGGCCCGGACCCGGTCGTTCTGCTTCTCGATCTCCCGCAGCAGCTTTCCGGTCTCCGGGTCCTCCACCTCGAAGGCACGGTCCGTCACCCCGACGCACTCGCCGTCCACGGCCTCCAGGCCGTCCTGGCATTCGTCGGGCCAGAGCCAGGTGACCAGCAGGGCGACGGCGACGATGACGGCCCCGGCCGTGACCGCCGCCAAGGCCCCCGTGACGGGGCCCCACTCCCTGTGGTGAATCTCTAAGCGCAATGTTCCTCGCAATCAGAGCTGTCAGGTCGGGCCGCGGAAGGACTGGCGCGTGCCGGGCTTGCCGGCGGTGGCCGGGGGGACGGTGAACGGGCGCTTCTTCTCCGCGGCCACGGGCCACGTGCGCGCCACATGCCGCAACTCGGTGCGCCATGTGGGGTGGAGCCGGGAGAGGCAGCCGAACTCCTCGCGAACGGCGGCACGCAGGTCGCGGTCGGGTTCGGTGTGCGGCTCGGACAGGCACCACAGCGCGTGCAGAAGGCTGTTGATGGAGAGCAGTGCCTCGTCGCGTGCCCCCGCCTCGTCGTAGGGGCCCGGGTCCCGGAGCGGACCCGCCTGCTCGCGGAGCGCCGTACCCGTACGGTCGTCCTCCCCGTCGTCGCACGGCGGTACGGGGGCCGTCGCGCAGTACGCCAGCAGCGTCAGCCACTCCCCGGCCCCTCCGCGCTGGCCCTTCCCCAGCTCGAACAGCTCCTCCAGCACACCGGCGACCGTCTGTGCTCTTCCCGCTGCCATGGAGTGCCACTGTGCGTGCTCGACGCCGCCGTTGCCCGGGTCGCGGTGGTGCTGGACGAGGAAGTCGTGTACGTCCTGCCAGTGCTCACCGCCCTTGCCGCTCATGGTGCGGCGCGCTTCGGCCATCAGGAGCCGCTGGAGGAGCGGGTGGGCGACCAGCGGGCCGTCAGAGGTGGGATAGCGCTGCCACTGGTGCGTCTCCAGGTAGTCCTCCGCGGCGTTGGCCTGGAGCTGTTCCGGCCCACGTATCCCGAGGTGGCCGGCGAGCGCCTCGGCCGCAGTGCGGTCGCGGGCAAGGCAGAGCTGTACGAGACGGTGGCGCTGACGTGGCTCCGGCACGAGGCGCTCCAGTACCGCCGTCGTGACGGGCCGTCCGTCCGGGTCCTGCAGCTTCAGCAGGGACTCGGGGACGACGTCCTTCCCTCCGCGGACAGCGGCCAGAACGGCGTCGCAGAACATCTCGCTCGCCGCGGGGTGGCCGTCCGTCACCGCGTAGACGGCGGAGGCCAGGTAGTGGTGGAGCGTGGTGTCCGCCCGGTCCAGCAGGGAGAGGATCTCTCCCGGGCCGAGCGGCGTGAGCGGGACGACGAGGAGCCCCGCGGACGCCGAGCGGCCCCGCCTCGGCGCCGGCGTGTTCAACGCCTCGGCCAGCAGGGGGAGTTCGCACCGCACCGCGTCGGGTGCGTCGTCGGGCACGCCGCCGAGATGCGTCGCGGCGACGATGAGGTGGTCGTCCGACTGCCGCTCGGGCTTCGCTCTTTCGTCGAGCAGCAGATCGATGAAGCGCTTCCCCGACGGGTGGTGGGCGTCGTCCAGCAGGATCAGGGGCCAGCGCTCGCGGTTGGCGCGCTGGAGCGGTCCGTAGGCGGAGGCGATGTCGTGGAGCAGGGCGGCCACGAGGGTGCGCGCGCTGGCGTGCCCCGGGTCGCCGCCCTGGTGCAGCCGCAGGCCGAGACGGACCAGCGGAGCCGGGCTGTCCGCCGAAGCGGCGGCGACCTCGCCGTGCTGCTGCCCGTACCAGGTCTGAGCCGGGGTGACCGGGCAGAACTCCTCGAGCTTCCCGACCAGGCGCTGCGTCAGCTGCCGGCGGTGCGTGTCCTCCCGGTTGCCGCCGTCCTTCTGCTTGCCGCCGTTCTCGTGTTCGCGGCGCTCGTCGCCGGCGCCGAGGCCGCCCTCCTCACCGGCCCCTCCCGCCGGCAGGTCGACGGCGTCGGCCAGCGAGTGGGCGAGATCGCCGGGCTCCTCGCTGCTGAGGCCGCACGCGATCAGCATCCGGGCGATGCGCAGGCAGGTCCCGTCGCGTTCGGCGACGGCGCCGGGCTCCCACGAGGAGACGGCCACGAGGCCGGGGAGCAGAACGCGGAAGGGATGCCGTGCGCTGGGGCGGCGCAGCGGATACCGGGAGGGAAGGCCGGGGGCGAGGCCGCACACCAGTTCCTGGAGGAGCTGCACCAGGGTCGCGGCGGTACTCGGAGCTCCGTCGCGTCCCGGTGGGGTGGGACGCTGGTCGGGCGGCACGGCCCGTATGTACGCGAAGGGCAGCCGGCCCGCGTACCGCGAGGCGAGCGCGTCCAGTACGGCGGTGCGCCCCATGCCGTGCTGTCCGGTGATCAGCACGACGGGAGGGTCGGGACGGGGCTCCCAGCGCACTCGCGCGCGTTCGCCGTACGCGAGGCCGGTGAGCTGTGGCATCAGGGAACGCAGGAGGGGATCGCGCCCGTAGAGCGGCCGCGCTCTGTCCGCCATGCACATGCCCCCGATGCGTCATCCGTCCGACGCCTTACGCACCGGCCGACTCGCCAACTACCGCTGAAAGAACAGAACTTACATCTGCGTCACCGCGTGGGGCCAGCGCGTGACAGTGTGGAGGACGGTACGGGTGAGGTCGTCACGAGTGCGGGTAGATGTCGATGTCCACCTCCTCCGGGAGCAGATCGCTGCCGTGTACCACTCCGGGATACTCGAGCCGTACGTGCTGGAGGTCCCGCAGCCTCACGAGTTGGGACAGATCGATCTCGGCGGCCTGGAACACGTCAAGCTCCCTCAGTCCCGGCAGCCGCAGGGCGAGGGTGTCCAGGTCCAGTCGGGCCCCCGCGCGCGCACGCACCTCCAGACGCGTCACCTGCGGTATCTCGACGCGGGGAGCCGCGAAGAGCAGCGTGCTGAGCTGCGAGGGGGAGAGCGAGAGCGTCCTCAGACGCGGCAGGCCGCCCAGCAGCGAGCCCCACATCTCCGGCAGCAGCCGTCCGCCCGCCTCCCGCAGATGCAGCTCCTCCAGGGAGCTGAAGCTCTCTATGCCCTCCAGCTCGGAGGCCGCCGGCGGGAGCGCCAGCACCCGAAGGTCCCCGATGCGCGGCAGGTCGCTCAGCCCCCGCCACGGTACGTCGCTGCCCACCTGCAACTCCTCCAGCGAGACGCACTCTTCGAGTGTGCTCATCGGCTCGAAGCCCGGAAGGTTGCGCAGCGTCAGCCGTTTCAGGTTCCGGAGGCGGGTGAGGGGCGCGGGGTCGGTCAGGTCGCGGCAGCCCTCCAGCACGAGCGTCTCCAGGCGGCTGAACCGCTCCAGCTCGCCGAGACGGTCGTTGAGCCCGTGGGTGCCGCGCAGTCGCAACTCCCGCAGGCTGCCCGGGTCGAGGGCGGCCAGGACGTCCTCGAGGGCGAAGTCGCCGTGGCAGCCCACCCGTTCGCGGCCGTGTATTCGGCTCAGCGCTGCGAGTTCGCCCTGCGACCGTACGGTCACCACGCCGCCGGGCGTCGTCTCCAGCAGCGGGCGGATGATCTCCGCGGCGTAGGTCTCCGTGTCGAACCGGTCCCAGTGGCCCAGGAGTTGGGCCCGGACGGAGGCCTGGCGCGTACCGAGGAACTCCTTGAGCCGCGTGATGGCGGCGTCGCCGCCGATCTGGCAGATGGCGTGCACGGTGGCGAGTTCCTCGTCTCCCGTCAGCTCCGCCGCATCGGGTAAGAGGTTGAGCAGCAGCGGCCCCGTGCGGGCCAGCGCTCTCGCCTCGCGCAGGCTCTTGGGCGGCAGCATGCTGGACGCGTGCTCCCTGACGGTCTGCCGTACCTCCGGCGCGAGTCGGGTCGCCAGCTCCAGCGACGCCAGGGCGAGCAGCTGCAGGCGTGCCTGCACGGAAGGCTCCGGCGTGCGCAGAGCGCGCTCGGTGAGACCGTTGAGGATGTCGGCGCGCTGCGAGTGGTCACCTTGGGCGACCGCCATCTGCACCACGTCCTCCCACTCGTCCAGGTGCGCGTTGTTAATCAGCATGCCCATGTCCCGTTCCTCAAGCAGCGCCTTGGCGCCGAGAAAATCCTGGAAGGTGCGGTGGATGAAGGCGACCGTCGATTCCGTGGGTTCCCGCAGCAGGCCGGAGCGCTCCAGCAGGAACTGGAGCGCCTCGTCGGCGGAGCCCAGATCCGCCAGCAGCGGCACGGACAGCTGCAGCCGGCGTACGAGCTCCGCCGCGTCGTCACGGTCCAGCTGCGTACGCTCGTTGCGGATCAGCCAGTGCGCCAGCCACTTCAGCGGCTCCGTGGCCGACTCCCGGTTGAGCTTCGTGTAGACCTTGCGTTCGGGATCGCGGCGTCGCAGCAGCATGTCGAGCGCCGCCTCGTACAGGGTGACCCGGTCGCGGGGCAGGACGCCGCGCCGTTCCCGGTTCAGCGCGCAGATCAGGCCGCACATCAGGGGGTTGGTGGCCAGCCTGCTCAACTCGGGGGTGGAGCGCAGCACATCGGTGAGGTCCCTGCCGGAAGCCTCGTCGGCGCCCGCGGCCACGTGCCAGCGCTCCACGAACCGCCGCGTGTCCGCGGGGCGCATGGCGTCGAGCCTGTACTCGCGGAAGAGTTCACCCGCGAGCCAGCCCTTCTCCAGAGCGGCGGGACGGGTCGTGACCAGCCACAGGTTGCCCGGGAAGGACGCGAGCAGGTCGCGCAGCCACTCGCGCACGCCGTCGCGCAGGTCCAGCGGAATCTCGTCGACGCCGTCGATCAGCATCAGGGCACGCCCGCTCTTCATCACGCGCTGGGCCCAGCCGTCAGGGGCGTCCATGACGCCACCGGCCCAGCCCAGGAAATCCCTGGGGGAGGGCAACTCGGCGTTCCTGCGGGTCAGGTTGCGCAGCGGCAGGACGAAGGGGACGCGGCCGGTCAACTGCGGTGGCAGGGCACCCCCGTCCGCACCCTTCTGCCGCGCGGTGATGAACGCAAGCCACTGCACCAGCGTCGTCTTGCCGGTCCCGGCGACGCCGCGCAGGATCAGACGCTCGTGATCGGCGAACGCCGCCTCGAGCGGCCTGCCCGCCCGCTCGGCCTCCGGCTCTTCACCGTCCTCGCCCTCCTCCCCGGGGCCGTCGGACCCCACCGGTCCGGGGCCTGCGTTGGCCGGGACGGTGTCGAGGGTGAGATACGCGCTCTCCAGAGGCCAGTTGGCATCACCCGGGCCATCGAGGTCCACTCCGTGAATGGCGAGGCGATTCTGCCGGCGGGCGACGAACGCCGCGTAGTCCGCCTCGAACTCCGCGTCGCCCTCGGCCTCTTCACGCGAGATACGGCCGAGCTGCTCCAGCACGCGGCCGACCCTCTCGTTGATCTCCCGGACTTCCTGGCGCGTTTCCATGTCCGCCCGCGCCGCGAAACCGGGCCGTTCGCTGAAGAAGCAGAGAATGTGCACGCACGCCGTGACCAGCAGCCGGTCGTGGAACCGCCCGGCGTCGTCACCGAGGAGCCGCCGTGTCTGCGTCCCCGCCGCCTCCGCGAGCTTGGCGGCAAGGGCCTCCGGGCCGAGCGCGACCGCCTGCACGTCGTCCATGTCCAGATCCCCGAGCGCGTGGAGCGTACGGGTCAGGGCCTGCCCGACGGCGTCGCGCTGCTCCGGGACGACGGGCGGATCGTGCGGCCCCGCTGCGAGCACCGCACGCCGAACCAACTCCCGTGCGAGCTTGTGCAGATCGTCCTCGGTGAGCGTACGGTGCTCTCGGACGAACGCCAGCAGCCGACGGACGGGGACCGCTCGTGCTCCGTACTCCGCGGCCGGCACGCGGGACGCGGGCAGCAGGAGCCGCTTCAGCAGCGGTACGACGGTCTTCGCGGCGATCTGAAGCCCCGTGGTGCCGCCTTCCACAGCTGTTCCCCCTTCTTGCGCCCCGCTGGACGCGCTTCAGCCTAGCGGCGTCCGGGCCGCCCACGAGACCCCAAGTATCCGAATCACACTGCCCGTTGAGGCGTTCTCCTTCGTGTCGCGCCCGCCTGGTCCCGGAGCAGGGGGAGGCACGTGGTCCGACTCTCTGCGCGATGCCTGGAAGCCCCCTCGCGGTCTGCCTCGACGAGACCAACCGGGGTCCACTTGAACTTGATTCGGTGGCCGGCGGCAGAGGACCCGTTCAGGGGGTGCGGCGTCGCCTTTCGTCGCGGAGTCGTCCTTGCGGTGGTCATGAAGCGGCTGACGGCGTGTTGGGGCGCCTGAAGCTCCCGCTTTCGTGCATAGCTACTCCCATGTCCACCGCGATCGCCTCGATCGTGTGTTCACCTCAGGAACTGGAGAAGTCATGCGCAAGCTTCACAAAGCCGCCGTCGTGGCCGCCACGCTCGGAAGTGTCAGCATGTTCGGCGCCGGCGTCGCGACCGCCCACGAGCCCCCGGTCGTCGTGGCCTGCACCCAGGCGAACGGCGACACCGTCGAGGGCGCCGACGTCGACCTCCCCGCACTGCTCGCGCTGACCGGTGGCGGTGGCGACGCCGACTCCCGTGCGCAGCAGAACAACTGCGGCATCGACGCCGAGGGCAACACCAACACCAGCGGCGACGCCACCGGCGGCAGCAGCACCGGACTCGTCGAGGCAGTCTGATCGAAGTCAGCTGTAGCTGGGGGCCGAGCTTCGCGAAGCTCGGCCCCCAGCAGCGTGCCGGGACAGGGAAACCGTGCGGCGAACTGTGAATGCCGCCGGGGCCCGAGAGCGAGGGCGCCAGGCGGTCACTCGGCCTTCGGCTCCGCAAGGCTCTCGATCTGCTCCGGCGACAGCCCCACATCGAATACCCGGACGTCCCGGATGCTGCCGAGAAACCAGCCGGTCGCTCTGCCGTCGGCACCGTTCGCCCGCCCGATGAACAACTTGTCGCCCGGGGCCCGTGCCGCCGGGCTCGCCGCCGTGTGGGACTGCTGCTCGACCCCGTCGACGTAGAGGTGCAGCGCGTGCTTCCTGCGCACGCCGACGAGGTGGGTCCACTTCTTCGGTTCGGCCGGATCACGTGATGTCGCGCCGCCCTCCCTGTCCGCGAAGGCCCAGCGGCCCTCCGCGGGCGTGTATCGCAGGAAGAAGTCGCTGCTGTTCCCGGCGGACTGGCTGACGGCGGTCGCCATGCCTCGGGGCTGCTCGTTGAGATACACCCACGCGGAGACGCTGAAGGCCTTGCCCGGAGCGGTGTCCACCACCTTCTCGTGGACGACGACGTCGCTCCGGCCGGCGAACAGCGCCGCCCCGTCCGCCCCTTCGCCCCAGCCCATCCGGTACTGCTTCGCAGTCCGGTCGCCGATGCTGTCGGCGGCTTCGGACCGCGTGTCGAGAGGCCATGCCGCGATCGGGGCGGGCACCTCCTCGCGAGTGAGGTAGAAGCCGGTCGGTATGGCAGCGGCCGTGACGATTCCGGCGCCGGCGGCCAGTGCGGTGCGTCGGGTGAGACCGCGTCGCGGCTTGGGCTCCCGGGGCGCCGCAGGCGTGGTTTCGGGCGGGGCCTCGTGGAGGTCGACGGTGTTCCTGGTGGCCGTCTCCGCTTCGGCGACCGCCCGGTCGGAGCTGTGGACGCGGTCGGCGGCGGGCTGCCAGGCGTCGTTGCCGAGGAGGGTGGTGAGCTCCCCGTCGTAACCCGTGCGCGAGAGGACGTCCCGAGGAGTGGGCCGGTGTTCGGGGGACTTGGCCAGGCAGTCGGCGACGAGGCTGCGCAGGGCCGGCGGCCCGAGGGCCTCGAGGTCGGGTTCCTCGTGGACGGCTCGGTAGCCCATCGCATGGGCCGGTCCCTCACCGAACGGATTGGTGCCGGTCGCCGCGTAGGCGAGGACCGCGCCGAGGGAGAAGACATCGCTGGCCGGGGTGATGTCCGCGCCGTTGATCTGCTCGGGGGACATGAACCCCGGGGAGCCGATCATCATGCCCGTTCTGGTGATCCTGCTCGCGTCGTCGATACGCGCGATCCCGAAGTCGATGACCCGCGGCCCGTCCTCGGCGAGCAGCACGTTGGAGGGCTTGAGGTCGCGGTGCACGAGCCCCGCGTCGTGGATCGAGATCAGGCCTTCGGCCAGCGCCGCCGCGAGGGCGGACACCGTTGCCGGAGGGAAGGGTCCCTGATCGGTGACGGCCTGCCGCAGCGACGGGCCGGGCACATAGCTGGTCGCCAGCCAGGGAGCGGGCGCGTCGGGATCCGCGTCCAGCACCGGTGCGGTGTACGCACCGCTCACCAGTCGATTGGCCAGGACCTCCCGGCGGAACCGGGAACGGAACTCCGGCTGCCGCACCAGCTCGGCATGTACCAGCTTGACCGCGACCCGCCGTCCGCCCGGGGAGATCCCGAGGAACACCTCGCCCATTCCGCCCGCACCGAGGCGGCACGATAAGCGGTAGTCCCCGACAGATCGCGGATCCCCCGGCTCCAGGGCCCTCACCACACAAAACCCCCTGCGTCACGCGGCGTTGATCCGGCTCCCGGACCTGGCCGCCTGCCTCAGCGTAACGCCGTCTGACGGTCCGTCGGGTCCGGGCGGAGAGCTTCACGCTTTCGTGCCGGCACGGAGGTGGAACGGTCAGTCCAGGTCGGACATGTCGAGAACGAAGCGGTAGCGGACGTCGTTGCGCCGCAGGCGGTCCAGGGCCTCGTTCACGTGCGCCGAGGGCAGCAGTTCGATGTCGGCGGTGACGGCGTGACGTGCGCAGAAGTCGAGCATCGAAGCGGTCGAGGGGAGGCCGCCGCTGCCCGCGGACGTGAGAGATTTCCGTCCCACGAGCAGATCGATGGTCTCCACGGTCACGGCTCCGAGGTGCCCGAGGTGGCAGAGGGTGCCGTCCATGGCGACCATGCGCAGGTAGGGGCTGAGGTCGTGCGGGGCGGAGACGGTGTCGATGACGACGTCGAAGCGGTCGCGGGCGGCGGCCGTCTGCTCCGGGTCAGTTGAGACGACGAGGCCGTGGGCGCCGAGGCGCCGGGCGTCGTCGGCCTTGTCCGGTGAGCGGCTGAGGACCGTGGTCTCGGCGCCGAGTGCGACGGCCATCTTGACGGCGAGATGGCCCAGTCCGCCCAGCCCCGCCACTGCGACGCGGGTCTCCGGTCCCACGCCGAGGGCGTGCAACGGCTCCCAGACGGTGATTCCGGCGCAGAGCAGGGGAGCGGCGGCCGCCGGATCCAGGCCCGCGGGCAGAGGGTGGGCGAAGCGGTCGCGGACGACGTACTCGCGGGAGAAGGCGCCCAGGGTCGTCGATCCGTCGTGCCGGTCGACGCCGCCGTAGGTCAGGGTCGGGAAGGCGTGACAGAAGTTCTCCTGCCCCGCCCGGCACATGGCGCACTCGCCGCACGAGTCGACGATGTTCCCGACCGCGACCTGGTCGCCGACGGCGAAGCGGGTGACCGCGGAACCGGTCCCGGTCACCACGCCCGTGAACTCGTGGCCCGGCACCAAGGGCGGATCCCCGGTGGTCCGGGCGTTGAGGGCGTGCACGTCGGTGTGACAGACGCCGCAGTAGTCGACGCGGACCGCGAGGTCGTCGGGGCGCGGGTCGCGCCGTTCAAGTGGCGCCCTCCGCAGTGCAGTTGACGGCCCGTCCGCCCGCCAGCCGATGGTGCTCCTCATAAGGCCTCCCCATTGCAGACAGACTGGTTGGTCTATTCTAGGCCAACAATAGACCAACCAGTCTGTCTGCTAACGTCGGCGCATGGCCGATCAGCCCCTGACCGCGCGCGGAGCCGCGACGTACCAGCGCATCCTCGACGCGGCGACCCAAGAGTTCGCCGAGCACGGGATCGCGGGCGCGCGCGTGGAGCGGATCGTCACTGCGGCACGGACCAACAAGGCGCAGCTCTACGGCTACTTCGGAAGCAAGGAAGGGCTCTTCGACACCATCTTCCTCGGCTCACTGGAGCGGATCATGGACGTCGTCCCTGTCGACGCCGTCGACCTCGCGGACTGGGCCGTGCGCCTCTACGACGAGTATCTCCGCCGCCCCGACCTCATCCGTCTGGCCACCTGGGCACGTCTGGAGCGGCGCCCGGCAGGCCACCTCGTCGAGGAATCCGGCCGCCTCGACACCCCCAAGCTGCGCGCCATCGCCGAAGCCCAGGCCGCCGGTCTGGTGCGCGACGGAGATCCTTTCGACGTGATGGCCATGGTGATCGCCATGTCGATGGCATGGTCACCGGTCAGCAACGTCTACGCGGCGACCGCACAGGAGCCGGCCGAAGTGCACGAGCAGCGCCGGACCCTGCTCCGCGAGTGCGTCCGACGCGCGATGACGCCGGCCTCCGGTTCCTAGTTCTGCCGTCGTCCAGGACGATGCGCTCATCACGCAGTGCCGAGTCCCGCAAGTGCTCACACCTTGACAGCAACTCCGGTGCAGTCGTGCACCTGTGGAGATGGATCGGTGCGGATTCTTGCCGGGAAGAGCGCCGATACCGACGCGCCGTCGGCCTGCGGCTATGTGACGCTCGCGGGTGCACGTCTCACGAGCTTTCCGGCAACTGCAACTTCGTGCAGTTGCCGCGGCGCACCTGGTCCTTCGCGAACGCGGAAACGTACGCGCTCAGCCGCTTGCGCTGCCTCTTCCGTGTGGTCTCCGTCTCTGACGTCGCCTCCGCTCGGTATGGGGAGTTGTAGCTCCAGTGGGCGCCGAAGCCGACATTCTCGCCGCCGCATTCGGCGACGGCCCATGCCAGGGTCTCGGTCAGCGCGGGCTTCCAGGCCGCGTGCTCACCCATCGGAAGCGACTGCGTCTCCGCCCCCAGTTCGTACATGTTCCCGGCCCAGTTGCCGCGCCAGCTGGTGAGTTCGACGAGCGGATCGATGTGATCACGGTCCTTGGGGTCCACCGGTGGCGAGTACAGGGTGCAACGCCCCATCACCCCGCCTTCAGCAATGGCGATGCGGATCTTCCATTCCGGGGCCTCCCAGGGGCGGGCAACGGACAGAGCGTTGCAGGCGGTGCCTTTCGCTTGTGCTCGAGTCACGTACTTGCCCCTGTCCGGCACGGCGCCGTGCTTCGGCATGGGGAGCGGCTTGCCACCGCAGTCGAGCTTCTCGGTCATCTCATTCGTCATCCGCACAGCGAGCCGTAGCATGGCCGACTTCTCCTCACGGCTCTTGGCCGAGTACGTCCAAGTGCTGACCAGGAGCCTGTGATGTCCACCCAACGCATTCCCGGCGCGTCGTGGGCACTCCGGCATGAGATACACGAGGCTGTATTCCACCTCGAACCCGGGTAGTCCGCCCGGCAGCACGGCGTATGGAGCATAGAAGTCGGCGATGTGCGACATCTCCTCAGCTCGGTCCACCCCGGCGAGATAGGCGTCCACGGCGACCACGACCGTGCGGTCGTCGTCCCTCAGCACGCAGCTGTACCGACCCTGCTCCTCGTCGAAGGACTCCTCCTCCGATCCGAGCCGCGCATCCGTCCGTACCGTCTGCACATCGCCATGCGGCAGCTTGCCTCCGCACGCCTTGTGTGTCAGCCATAGGTCCTTCAACGGCGCCCGAGCCGAGAACCCGACGACGGCCAGCACGACCAGCACGCACGTCGAAACCCGCAGCCACTTTCGATGCCGTCGCACCCAATTCCTCACCCGTTCCCCCCAGTTCCTGTTGACGCGTCGCTACTCGCCACCTCTGTTCCGAGCGGAATTCGCGCTGCGGACGTCGATGGTCGGGCTCAGTGAGGCACAGTACGCCGAGGTGTGGGCCGGGTGATCTCTAGGCCGTTCCGCCGCCGGGCGCGGGGAACTGACGGCCAATCGGATGGGGCCGGGTCGTCCGTACACCAACGAGGCCGTCGGCAACCGCCACGGGTGCCGACGCGTCGAGCGGCGTCGACGATGCGCCGAGAGGGTTCGTCAGCGGGCAGCTTCGCCACTACTCGACTGCCCTGCCGGGGCGGGCAGGGCAGGGTGGAGCGGACTTCACGGGGCCGTCGCGAAGCACCCCTGGTTCCCTGGCGCGGGTCCGACGTCCTGGTCACCGTCCGGGGCCGGCTGTTGGACTGCGCCCGCTGCCCAGGGTCCGGCCGGACTCAACTCACGGTGCGATCAGTGCAGTTGACGCGGTTGTGGCGGGGGAGGGGAGCTATTTAATGTACGCGTAGACAAAGTCGCACCGGGTCTATACGCTCGTTCCGGTCCCGGACGCTTGCCCGTCGGTCGTGCCGAGCGCGGCCGTGTGTGTGGTGGGTCTCGGACGTCTCGTGGTGGCTGGACCGCGGGTGAGCGGTTCGCAGAACGGAGCCTTGCGTGAGCGCCGATTCAACGGCTGCCGGGGAGCAGCCGAAGCTGGTCAACCGGCGACCGATTCTGCTGGTCTGTCTGGCGGTCTTCGGTTTGATGACCGGGCAGCAGATGGTGAACCCCATCCTCGCCCCGCTCGCGCGTGAACTCGATTTCAGTGAGCTGGCGCTGGGTTTCGTGATGTTCGTGGGTGCCTCCGGGGTGGTGCTTGCGGGCACGTTCTGGGGGCGCCGGGCGGCCGTCTGGGGGCACCGTACGGTGCTGCTGATTTCGCTGGTGGGGGCGACGGTCAGCCTTCTGGCGTTCGCGGTCGTCGCTCAGAGCGGGTTGGCCGGTGTGCTTCCGAAGCCGGTGACCTACGTGTTGATCATCGTCACCCGTGGTGTGCTGTTCGGTCTTGCGTGGGCTGCGACCCCGGTCACGGCGCAGTCATACGTGGCGCGCATGACGTCGGGCGAAGCCGAGCGGGTGCGGGGGATGTCCGTCTTCAGCGCGGCACAGGGCCTGGGTCTGGCTGTGGGGCCGGCGGTCGGCGGACTGCTGAGCATCGCCGGTCTGCTCCCCCCGATGTATGTGGCTCCGGCGATCCTGGTCGTCATCGCAGTGGTGGTGGCGATCAGCGTGCCCAAGCCGGAGAAGGGCGAGGAGCGTTCGGAGTCGGTCAAGGTCAGTCCGTTCGACCGTCGTCTGTGGCCCTTCCTGACGATCGGGTTCGGGTTGTACCTGGCCATGACCATCGTGCTGATGACGGCCGGCTTCCTGCTGCAGGACAGGCTTCATCTGAACGCGCAGCAGACCGGCACCGCGACCGGCATGGTGACGCTGGCCGGGGCGGCGATGATCGTCATCGTGCAGGTCGTGGCGGTTCCGCGGTTGAACTGGTCGCCCGTTCACTTCATGCGGGTGGGTTCCGTACTGATGACCGTCGGCATGGTCGTTGTGGCCGTGTCCGCGAGTGGGCTTCTGATCGGCGTCGGTGTCGCTCTTCTCGGGGCCGGTCTCGGATTCGGAATGCCGGGAGTCATGTCCGCGCCGACGCTTCTTGCGGAGAAGAGGGAGCAGGCGAGTGTGGCGGGGCTTTTCAACGCCTCCGTCGCTGTGACCTTCATGATCGGTCCGCTCCTGGGCAACGGCCTGTATGAACTGGGCATTCCCGTTCCGTACGTCTTCGGCACGATCATGCTGGCGGCCTTGGTCGTCTTCACCCACGTCCATCACGGCGTGCGGCAGACCGCACGGAAATCCCCCGCGGCTCCCGCGGTCCCCAGTGCGGAAACCGGGCAGTCCGAGGTCCCGTAATACCTCGGTCCATGGCGCGAGGCCGGTCAACTGTTCCCCCGACAGTCGACCGGCCTCGTTTCTCTGTGCGGGCAACCCCCGGGTGTCGTCGAGGGGGCACCGTACTGGGGGACGGGCCTGCTCGGACGGGTTCCGGGTGCCGTCGAGTGCGCACGATGACACACTTCGCGGTGCTCACAGCCGCAAACCTTGATTCTCGATCAATCCCATTCGGATAGCCCCTGCCGGGGCGCGCGCCTACCGCGGCGGAGTTGCGAAAGAGAAACCGCGCCGATACGGAAACCGCGCACGAACCATGAGCTGTGCAATCCAGGCAAAACAGCCAAAACTGACCGCGGCCTTGGGGCGTGTTCAAGTGTTCACGGAAGAACGGATTTTTCGTACACGTATGTTATGGTCCTGAGGTCTCAATCGTTGGAGGACTCGAGTGGGCATCGATGTAGCGATTTTCGACGATCTGCACTTGTCCAGGCTTGCACTCACGACACTTATAGAGCAGTGCGATGACGTCACGGTCGTCGGTTCGCTGGAAAGCAAACCCGCTGCTCTCGAATTCGCCGAGCTTCGCCGACCGGATGTCATGGTCATCAGTTTCGACGGCCGGGAAAACGAAACGATCGAATTCGCCGAGAAGATCGCGACTCTCCCGGCGTGCCGAACGCTGCTGCTCGCCACCGAGTGTCCCCGACCGGTTGTCCGCAGAGCCTTCACCGGTGGTATCGACGGAATACTGCGGCGCAATGACTCCACTCAGCGCCTTTTCGAGGCCATTCACGCTGTGCATAAAGGTGAGCGGGTCTTCGATGCCGAATTGACGGTGGCGGCGCTGGTCAACGAGGGATGCCCGCTCACGCTCCGGCAATTATCGATACTCGAGCAGCTTTCCTGCGGTGACACGGTGGGGGAGATCGCGGCGCGGTTGTGCCTGTCCGAAGGAACTGTGCGCAACTACATCTCCTCCATGGTGGCGAAGCTTGGTGCGCGTAACCGCATCGACGCCCTGCGTATCGCGCGGGATGCGTACTGGATCTGAAGCGGAGGCTGCCCCGCACCGCGGGTGAGTAATGTCGCCGTACGTCTTGACGAACATGACGCGGCGGTGCACTTCTTCCTGGCTCCGGCGATGCGCCACCCGTCAACTACCCGCGCCTTCTCGCCTGCCGGCATGGATTTCTGAGTCTTTCGCGGTGCAGCGGCGTTCGTTTTTTCGTGCGGGTCCTTTCCGAAAGGCCGGCGGTTGCTTACCGGCTCGGTGACGGACGACCGTTTCGGCTGTGCCGAGCTGCCCGGCCTGGGCTTCGGCGAGATGTGCGGCTGTGATGTGCCGCCCTGAGCGTTTTCGGACACCCCCCTTGCGCTGTGACCATCGCGGTCCATGTGATCGTAGGGGCTCGTGTGAGTGATGGGACGCATCCATTCCGGGGGGCTGCTCTCCCTCTTACTGTCGCTCGTCCGGACTGATGCCGCCCAGTCGGCCCCGCAATCGAGCGGTGCCGGTACCGGTCACGACGAACACACAGGTAAAGGCGGGTGCCGGCAGGCGACCGGCCGGCCGTGCCGACGCGAGCGGCGCCCTTCTGTGTTCTTGGGCCTCCGAGTGCACCTGTTAATTCGTCAGAAGCGATCGTGAAAAACTCACGAAGAAGAATGTCAAGTAAACCTGTCGAGCGTGACCCCCTGGCTGATAATGTCGGCCCTGCCTTCGCGGAATAATGCCGAATAAGGCTGGTAGTAGCAAGATATCCCGGCGAAAGATGCATTGAGATGCATGGCAAATTGCGCCCGGGTGTCCAGTATCGGGGGAGAGACTGTGCCGCACCAAACCGAAGTCGTGCATACGCCGTGGGCGGAAGTAGCAAAGTCTATTGAGTTCGTCCCCGACGAGTACTCACACAGGACGCATCCGGAGTTCACGGCGCAGGAAATGCTCGCATGTTCTCCAGAGGATATAGATAGGCTGGTGGACGCAGGTCTGCCCTGCGAGCGCCGTCCTGAAGGGCGCTTTTTCGACGCAAATGACCTGTATAACCTCGGAATGTATTCCGGAAAGTCGAGGACGCAGCCCGAGCTTGCCTTCCGGATGCTTTTCCGGTTCGCAGGCCGACCGGTCGACGGCCTTTTGCAACCGAAGTCCTGGAACTTTCGTGTCGCTCTGGAGTGCCCGGAGTGCCCCGAAGCCGCCCCGTGGCATTTCGAGGGGCCGGACGTCTCCCGGTTCGGCGGTGACGTCGCCGGCGTGACCGTTCCCGAGCCCAGTCAGGGTTCGGCAGAGTATGCGGCGACGGTCACCGTGACCGGAGCGCGCACCCCCTTGGAATCGGCGGAGCTGCGGAAGACGGTAAGCGACTACCTGGACGCGGGCTACCGCTGGCAGATGATTCCCGTGGCCATGCAGTTCGATTACGAACTGGTGCATTCCATGGGTTCCACGAGCTGTATCGCGGCGAGCCTCTTCCTGGCTGAGCGCTTCCGTGCCGCCGGATATCAGGCGGACGTAAGAAGAGGTTGGTTCTGCGGGGTCCTCGGCGGTGCTCTGGACCTGCCGCACGCGTGCGTCGAGGTAACGGACGACGACGGCCGCGTCAAGACAGTCGACATAGCCAAGGCGCAACTGGCCGCGCGGCTGGCCAAGAACACCGGAGAATTCCAGGAACTGTGCATCGGGTCGATCTACAACAAGGTGATCCTTTCCACCGCTTCCGGTGACGCGCCGCTCGGTTACCACGGATGTGGTTCGCAGTCGCCGGTCCAGGTGCGCGCGGATATTCAACCTGCACGGTGAACTGGTGTTTCTGAACTATTCCGTCGGAAGGACGAGCTGAAATGGCGGTACGCGGAATCGAGCCCGTGGTGCTCGAACTGGATCGCTTGGAGAATCTGGCCGAGTCGGGCTACTACAACCCGTATACGATGTTCGACTGGCCCGATGCCATCGAGCCGGACCTGCCGTGGATGAGCGAGAGTCTGGTGACGCTGGCCGGAACGCCGATGTGGGACGAGCTGAGCCGCGAACAGCAGATCGCGCTCACCCGGTACGAGGCCATCAACTTCTTCAGCCTCAACATCCACGGCATACGCGAGCTGATGAGCGAAGTCGTGATGCGTATCCACGAGCGGACCTACGCCGATGTCTCGGAGTTCCTGCACCACTTCATCGGCGAAGAGAACGAGCACATGTGGTTCTTCGCGCAGTTCTGTCTCCGCTACGGCGGCAAGCTGTACCCGGCGCAGCCCACGCTGAAGGCCGGTTCGGTGGACCATCTCTCGCCGGTGGCCCGCGAGTTGATCGTGTTCGCGCGCATTCTGATCTTCGAGGAGATCGTCGACTTTTACAACGCGCGCATGGCGACCGACCAGTCCCTGCCGCACATCGCCCGGGAGATCAACCGAGTGCACCACCAGGACGAAAGCCGGCACGTGGCTTTCGGGCGGATGATCTTCACCAGCCTCCTGGAGCAGGTGGCCAGGCGGGACCCGGCAGAGGTGCCGGTGGTCGCCGATTACCTGGAGAAGTACCTGCAGTACAGCATCGGCACCCTGTACAACCCCGCCGCTTACCGTGACGCGGGGATTCCGGACGCGTTGGCACTGCGCCGCCAGGCACTTGAGCACCCTGCCCGGATAAAGGCGCACGACGAGATCCTGAAGCGGACCAGGAGGTTCTTGGCCAAGTCGGGTCTGGAGACGGAGGCGAGCAAATGACGAGCGAGCCGATGCAGGAGGTCGAGAAGTTCATCCTCGGCCGGAATCCGGAA
Organism: Streptomyces sp. WMMB 714; assembly: GCF_900090125.1. NCBI lineage: Bacteria > Bacillati > Actinomycetota > Actinomycetes > Kitasatosporales > Streptomycetaceae > Streptomyces > Streptomyces sp. WMMB 714. The sequence continues at coordinate 88,671 of NZ_FMHJ01000001.1, read as the reverse complement.
CTTGACCACATCACGCGCGACCTCGATCTGATCGACAGCCGGGCCATCAATTCGCTGGCTTTCGTCGAGTTCATCTTCCTGCTGGAGGAGTTGACGCAGGAAATGATCGATCCGGAAGAAGTGGATCTGGACGACTTCCGCACACTCGACGCACTGGAAGCGCGTTTCTTCAAGAAGGAATCAGCATGACGACCCTGGGGACTGACAACGGTCTGGAGATCCTCGACGGCGGCCAGCTGCGGCTCCTGCGGGCGATCGATGCGCTTTTCCTGCGCTGGGCGGAGGACTGGGAAGCACCGGAGTTCCGGTACCCGTTCCTGATGCGCTGCGATGATCTCGACAGCCTGGACTACTACGACAACTTCCCGCATCTGGGTCTCGCGGCGACCCGGCTCGATCCCGAGCGTCTGGGCAAGATGCTGGCGGAGGCGTCCCGGCCGATCGACCGGATTCCGGCCGAAGCCATGGAGTCGACCTCGTTCGCGTTGCCCTCGGCCGCCTGCTACCCGCTCTACGTGCATCTCGCGCATTCGGAGCTGCCGGCCGAAGGGGCGATGCGTTCCACGGTGGGCACCTGCTTCCGCAACGAGGACCACTACCAGGGGCTGCAGCGGCTTCTCGGCTTCTCGATGCGGGAGATCGTCTGCGTCGGACCCGAGGAGAAGGCGAAGAGCCATCTGCTGCGCGCCAAGGACACGGTGAAGGAACTGTGCGCCCAACTCGGCCTTGACGTGCGGCTGGAGGTGGCCACCGACCCGTTCTTCGACAAGAAGAGCGCGAAGGCGACCATGCAGCGGCTGTTCCCGGTCAAGGAGGAGTTCGTCGTCGGCGGACTGGCGATCGGCTCGGTCAACTACCACAGGAACTTCTTCGGTGAACGGTTCGACATCCGTACGGGGTCGGAGACGGCGCACACCAGTTGCCTCGCGTTCGGCCTGGAGCGGTGGGTGCACACCCTGACCGAGCGGTTCGGCGGTGCCGACGCCGCGTTGCGCGCAGTCGAAGGTCTCCGCTGATGCGTGCTTCGGTTGCGGAGGTGCTCGGCGTCCCGGTGAGCCTGCTGCAGTCCGGTATGGGAGGCGTGGCGGGCGCGGAGTTGGCGTGCGCGGTCTCCAACGCCGGCGCGGCAGGCTGCGTGGGCGGGTACAAGCTGTCGGGCGAGGCGCTGTCGGCCATTCTCGGCCGGCTCGCCGCCGGTACGGACCGGCCTGTCGGAGTGAACCTGATCCCGGAAGTGGTCGGGCCGGAGCTGCTCGGACGCCAGGTGCAGCAGGTGCTGGACGAGACACCGGACCATGTGTACCTGTCCCTGTTCGGCGTGCCCGACGACGACGCGGTCCTGGAACGGATCACGGGCGCGGGCCGGCACCTGGTGGTGCAGGTCGGTACCCCCGAGGACGGGGAGCGGGTGGCCGGGCACGGCGCTGTGGTGGTGGCGCAGGGTACAGAAGCGGGCGGCCATCTGCTGGGAACGTCCGCGCGTGACGAGCTTGTCGGCGTGCTGCGTGCACGGTTGCCGGGGACCTGTCTGGTCGCGGCGGGCGGGATCGGCTCGCCCGATGCGGCCCGCCGGGCCCTGGCCGCCGGAGCCGACGGCGTGCTGCTCGGCACCGCTTTCGTGGTCGCGCACGAATCACGTGCGCACGCCCACTTCAAGTCGGCTGTGGCCGGCGGGAAGGGGAGCGAGACCGTGATCACCGATGTCTATGAGATCGGCTGGCCTGGCCGGCGGCACCGTGTGCTGGCCACGTCCGTCACCGAAACCCCGGCGCAGGCCAAGAAGTTCATCGGCCGGACCGTGGTCGAGGGCAAGCCGTACCTGGTGCCGCGCTTCAGTGCGGCGGTGCCGACCGAGGCGACCACCGGCCGGATCGAGGAAATGGCGATGTACTGCGGCCTTTCCTGCAGCGACATCTCCGAGGAGACCTCCGCTGCCGATGTCGTCGCCGCGTTCGCACACGTCCTTCCCACGGTCCCGAGCGTCGAGAACAGCTGAGGAGAGGAACAGCAATGTCAGACGGTGAAGCACAAGAGGGACAGGACCTGTCCTACCGCGACACACCCCGGATCCCCACCCGGGAGGGTGTCGAGCTCTACTACGAGTCCAACGGCGAGGGCACCGCCATCACGTGCCTCAACAACTTCTTCCTCACCAGCCCGTTCTGGCGGGAGTACACCGGGGAACTCGTCCAGAACTACCGCGTCGTGACGTACGACTTGTGCAACCACGGCGCGTCCACGCACCTGGAGGAGGAGCCGACCTGGGCCGAGCATGCCGCCGATGTGATCGGGCTGCTCGACGCGCTGCAGATCGAGTCCACCTACCTGATCGGCACCTCGGCCTCCACGCAGCTCGCCAGGGACGTGGCGCTGGAGTACCCGGACCGCGTCAAGGGACTGATCCTGGCCGGACCGGTGATGGGCCTGCGGGGCATGCGGCGCCACCGCCAGCTCAACCGCTCGTGGCTGCTGACGCTGGAGACCCACGGGCTCGCGACCTTGTACAACCAGATCTATCCCGAGGTCATCAGCGGGGAGATGAACGAGGAGGGCGGCACCCCCGGATTCCTGGGGCTGCGGGAAGCCTTCACCGCGATGAACACCCCCGAGGAGCTCGCGGGCGGTCTGCGCCTGGCGCAGCAGGGCGACACCAGCCCCGAGTTGCTGTCCCGCGTCCAGGCGCCGTCGCTGATAGTCCTCGGCGACGACGACATCCTTCTGAGCCCCTCGCGCGGCCACGACGTGGCAGCACTGTTCCCGAAGGGCCGTTGCGAGATCATGCCGAACGCCGGGCATGTGCCGTTCCTCGACGATCCGGACGGCTTCCAGGCGATCGTGCGGAAGTTCGTGGAGGAAGTCGAAGCGGATGTCTGAAGGAATCGCCGCCGTCAGGCAGCGCATCCGCGAACTTCTCGCGGAGCTGTTCGGCGGCAACCGGCGGTTCGAGGGCGTGCCGGACACGATGTCGCTTCGGGAGGCCGGAGTGTCCTCCACCGGACTGGTCAGTCTGCTGGTCGCGATGGAGGAGACGTTCGGTTTCGAATGGGAGGACGATGTCGAACCCGAGGTGTTGCGGTCGATCGATTCGCTGGCCGGACATGTCGTGGCGCTGCGCGGGTGAAGGAGACGGTGGCCGGGCTGCGGCTTCCCGCGGGCATCCCGCCGAAGACGCCGCTCGGCTGCTGCCGGGTGCCGCCGCCCTACGGGCCGGCCCAGCAGACCGCTGCGGGCCGCTGTGCGGCGGCCGCGGCTCTGGCATCAGCCGGGTCCGGCGTCCGGCACGTACCGCGTGAAGCCGACGGCCGCCCCCGCTTCCCGCCGGGGTTCGCCGGTTCGATCTCTCACACCGCACGCGTGGCGGCCGCGGTGGTCGTCCCCGGCGCCGCAGCAGTCGGTATCGACATCGAGGACGCAGACATCAGTCCTCGGGTAACCGCTTTCGTCCTCAGCGAGGAGGAGCGGCGGACGTTGCTCCCTCCGGTCGGCGAGTACACCCCGCGTGAGTTGTTCGCCTCCAAGGAGGCCGCTTTCAAAGCCCTGAGCGGCTTCGGCGCACTGGGCGCCTTTCCGTTCTGGCGGCTCGGGCTTGCCCCCTGCGGTGAGCGGCTGACCGCGTCCTACCGCGGCGAATCGGTGGCGGTGTGGGTCAGCCCGCGGACAGGCCTCTCGTTCGCCGTAGCCATACGGCGATGAGCTCGTTCGCCTCACCTTTCGGGCTCGCGCAGGAACAGAGGAAGAGTGCACCGCAGGGAGGAAGGAAGAAGGCATGAACCGAGAGATTCTCGGAGTCGTCGATGAACTGTTCCGCCGCCAGCTGCAGGTACCCGAACTCAACCCGGACGCTCCGCTGGTTGACTACGGCCTGGATTCCGTCCGCTCCATCGAAGCGGTCATCGAGCTCGAGTCGGCTTTCGACGTGCACATTTCTGATGACCAGGCGGCGTCGATGCAGACGCTGCGTGACGTGGTGGAGCAGATCACCGCGTCTCTGACGGTGCATGCCGGGCAGGGAGACGGTGACGCATGAACGCCAAGTCCGCTTTCGCGCGCTACACCAGGCCCGAGTTCGCCCGGCTCTTCCGCGCCCTCCACCTGGATGTGACGTACCGGGCCGGCCGGGGCGACCACCTCACACAGGAGACGCCGAGCGCCGGGAACGGCGGGACGACCCGGGACGTGCTGGACCTGGTCGGCGGCGCCGGCGCGTCGCTGTTCGGCCACAACCACCCGGCGCTGCTGGAGGTAGCGCGGCAGTGCCTGGAGGAGGAGACCCCCTTCAACGCCCAGGCCAGCATCCGCCCGGGAGCGGCCGAGCTGGCCGAGAGGCTGTCCTCGCTCGTCGGGGCGAGCACCGGTGCCCGCTACGTGACCACGCTCGGCAACACCGGCGCGGAGGCCGTGGAAGCCGCGGTGAAGCACGCGACCGTCGAGCACAGGCGCCGCCTCGGAGCGCTGCAGGAAGAGCACGAGGTCCAACTGCGGCGCGTACGGCGGGACGGGATGGCGGACATCCCCTGTGCGAGCGGTCCCGCGGCCGGCCGCCCTTGCGAGGAGCTGCTGACCCAGGCTCTCGAACGGATCGTCGAACTGCGCGGACAGGACCCGGTCTTCGTCTCGCTGGTGAACGCCTTCCACGGCAAGTCGACCGGCGCCGGCACCCTCACCCACGGCACCAACGTGCCGGCGGACCTGCACGTGCCCGGGCCGCGGCACCAGCGGCTGAGCGACTGGACGCCCCAGGCGGTCGTGACCGCTCTCGACTCCCAGCGCGTCGAAGTGCCTTCGGTCACCGTCGACTCCGCCGGGGTACCGCACTCGACGGTGCGCCACCTCTCGCCCGTCGCCGCGTGCTTCGTCGAACCTGTCCAGGGAGAGGCCGGAGTCCACGAGGTCCCGGCCGAGACGCTGGCCGCCCTGCGGGAACTGGCCGATCTGCACGACGCGGCGCTGGTCTTCGACGAGATCCAGTGCGGCATGGGGCGTACCGGCACCTTCCTCGCCTCGGAGAACTCCGGTGTGGCGGCCGACTACTACCTGTTCTCCAAATCGCTCGGCGGCGGCCTGGCCAAGATCTCGGCGCTCCTGGTCCGCGAGGACCGGTACGTGCCGGAGTTCGGCCGCCATCACACCTCCACCTTCGCCGACGACGAGTTCTCCTCACGCATCGCCACGGCCTCGCTGGACCTCGCCTGCGAGTACCTGGACCGGATCACCGAGACGGGCACACTGCTGCGTGACCGGCTGGACGAGGTGGCGGCACGCTGGCCGGACGCGGTGGTGGCGGTACGGGGCCGCGGACTGCTCCTGGGCGTGGAGTTCGCCCTGCCCCGGCCCGCATCGGGTCTCCTGCGAGAGCTCTTCGACTCCGAGTCCCTCGGCTACCTGATCGCGGGACGCCTGCTGCACACACACGGCATCAGGGTCATCCCCACGCTCTCCGCTCCCACGACCGTCCGCATCCAGCCGTCGGCGCTGCTCGAGCCTGCGGACGTGGACCGCGTCGCCACCGCGTTCGACGAGATCGCGGGCCTGTTCTCCCGCGGTGAGTACGCGACGCTGCTCGAGCATCTGACCGTGCCGGCGGACGGAGCGTGGCAGCCCAGACAGCACGTTCCCTCGCCCCGGCGTGACCGTGTGGCGGCCGGCGGCGGCACGGAGACAGACGTGTCACGCGTCGCGTTCCTCGCCAACATGGATGTCCCGGGCAAGCTGCGGTCGTTGGCGCCGGAGCTCGCCGAATGGTCGGACGGGCAGTGTGCGGCGGTGTTCGACCGCATGTGGGGAGAGGCCGACCCCTTCGAGGTCGCGCGGAACCGCATCACCTCGGCGACGGGGGAGACGGCCGAAGTCATCATGGTGGCCGTCCCCTTCACCGCTGCTCAGGCCGTCTCCGCTCTCCAGGCCGGTCACGGGGCGTGGCTGCGCCGGACGGTACTGGACGCGGTGGAGTTCAGCGTCTCGCTGGGTGCCGGCGTCATCGGCCTGGGGGGACACACCTCGATCGTCACCAGCGCCGCGCGGGACGTGGTGGAGGACGACGTCAAGGTGACCTCCGGCAACTCACTGACAGCGGCCTGTGCGTACGACCTGCTGCTGACGAAACTCGCCGAGTCCGGCACGGGCGAACGCCGCGTCGGCCTCGTCGGCGGAATCGGCAACATCGGCGCCGTGATGGCCGAACTCATCGCCCCGCACTGCGATTCGATCGTGCTGGTCGGCAGGCCCGGCTCGGCGCGGCGACTCAAGCGGCTGGCCGACCGGCTCGCCGACCAGACGAAGATCTCCATCGCCGAGGACCTCGACGCGCTACGGGACTGTCCGATCGTGGTCAGCGCCACCAATTCGGCCGACCCCGTGATCGCGCCCGGCCATCTGGCCCGAGACCGCGAGGTGCTGATCTGCGACCTCGCCGTTCCCGGCGATGTGCACCCGGACGTGGCCGGCATGCCCAACGTCACGCTCGTCTCGGGCGGCCGTATCCAGCTCCCGGATCTGCAGACGCCCCACTACCCGGGGATAACGCTGCCGCCGGGGATCGTCTATTCCTGCATGGCCGAGGCAACGCTGCTCGGCCTGGAGCCGAAGACGCCCAGCCCCTCCTACGGAGGGCTGTCCCTGACCGGTGCGCTGGCATCCCGGGACCTGGCGATCCGGCACGGGTTCCACCCCGCTCGCATCGTCCATGACGACGTCTCCGTAGAGCCGTGGATCGAGGACCAGCTCAGCAGCCCCCTTAAGGAGTACCGATGACCGGACTGCGTCCGCAATTCCCCAGCGTCGTGCATGCCTTAGTGGCACAGGCCGAACGCGGCCCTGACGGGGCGTCGATCACGCTGATCCCGGAACCGGGCAAGGAGGAGGCACTGCGCCACGACGTGCTCCTGTCCCGGGCGGCGCGGTGCGCCGCCGCTCTCGCGGAGCACGGTGTCGGCCATGGCGACAGGGTGGTGCTGTGTCTGCCGACCGGACCGGAGTTCGTCACCGCCTTCTTCGGCGCGCAACTGCTGGGAGCCGTGCCGACGGCTGTGGCTGTCCCGCTGCGGTTCGGGGGAGCGGCGGGTGCCGAAGGGCAGATGAAGGACATCGTGAGCTATCTGCGGCCGGCCGCGGTGGTCACGACGGCCACGGTGATCGAGGCACTGCCCGATCTGGACGGCGCTGCCTTGCTCGACGGCGGGGAGCTCTACGTCCGCGCCACCGCCGAAGACGCCCCCGCGCACCCGGTGCGGCGGCCCAGCGGCGACGATCTGGCGCTGATCCAGTGCACGTCCGGGTCGACGGGCACGCCCAAGGGCGTCATGATCTCCCACGCCAATCTGGCGGCCAACTGCGAGCAGTTCACGACGGCGGTCGACTGGACACGTACGGACACGAACGTCAGCTGGATACCGCTCTACCACGACATGGGCCTGATCACCGGACTCATGTGCCCCGTCTACGCGGGTTCGGACGCGGTGCTCATGCCCCCTTCCCGGTTCCTGCGCGAACCGGTGGAGTGGCTGCGGCACATCAGCACCTACCGCGGCACCCTCGGGGCAGCGCCGAACTTCGGCTACGGGTATGTCACTTCACGAGTGCGTGACGAGGCTCTGGAGGGAGTGGACCTCTCCAGCTGGCGGGCCGCGCTGTGCGGCGCGGAACCGATCCAGCCCGAGACCGTCCGGCGCTTCGTCGAGCGCTTCGTCGACCGGGGCCTGCCCCGCAACGCCTTCACCCCCGGTTACGGCATGGCTGAAGCCTCACTGGTGATCACCACCGGCAAGCCGGAAGACGCCATGAGCTTCGACTCCATCGACAGGCGGGCCGCCGTCGCTCACGGCCAGGTCACCGATGTCGACCCGGAGAGCGCCGACGCCCTGCACGTGGTCGACTGCGGCCCGCCGATCGACGGTACGGAGATCCGCGTCGTGGACGGCGACGGCCACCCGCTGGGCGAGGACCACATCGGCCACCTCCAGTTCCGCAGCCCCTCGCGCACGGTCGGGTACTTCGAACTCCCCCAGGAGACCGCTGCCTCGCTCGACGAGGGGGGCTGGTGGAAGACGGGCGACATCGGCTACTTGCGGGACGGCAGTCTGCGCATCACCGGCAGGGCCAAGGATCTGGTGATCATCCGCGGTTCCAACTACTTCCCCTCCGATTTCGAGCAGGCCGCCGAGACCGTGCCCGGTGTCCGCCTGGGGGCCGTGATCGCGGTAGGACACCGTGCCGCCGACAGCGACTCCGAGGACCTCCACGTGATCGCCGAGACGGAGGTCGAGGGTGAGGAGAGGGAAGCCCTGCGCCTGGCGATCCGCGGTGCTGTCAGCTCGCGCACCGGCGTGACCCCTGCGCAGGTCCACCTGGTCCCCCGGCGGAGCATTCCGAAGACGACCAGTGGGAAGCTGCAGCGCTCCAAGGCACGGGAGCTGTTCGTCGAACCGGCGGCCGACGCAGACAAGTGAGCCGGGAAGTCCGCAGCCCTGCGGCAGTCCGTCGGGCTGTCTGGCCGGACGGACCTCGGGCTCGACGGGGGCGCCCGCCCGTGCCCCCGGGCTAATACGCGGTGAGTCCGCCGGGCCAGGCAGGACCGGCGGACTGCCGGCGCTCTGGAGCTGATCCCAGGGCGCCGGCCCCGGCCCTGCCTGCCTCCCAAGGTACGGGGCGGCCAGTCCCTCCCGCTCTCGGCGCCCTCGGTCAGCAGGACGTTCCGCGGGCGGCAGCCGCCGCCTCGGCCCCGCTCTTGCCTGCGGGTTGCTCCGCTGCGGCCTCCGGCTCCGCTTCGCACACCGGACCGAGCACGGCGTCCAGCTCCTGAAGTACCCGCTGCGCACGCTTGGCTGCCGCCGGCACCAGTTCGTGCATGAGGAAGTAGCCGTGTACCAGGCCCGGCCCCGGCACATGACGGACGTCGACCTCGCAGACAGCCAGCTTGTCGGCCAACTCCACTCCTTCGTCGCGGAGCGGGTCGAACTCCGCGGTGCCGACCACGGCGGGCGGCAGGTTCCGCAGGTCCGCATGGAGCAGATCGACGGCCGGGTCACGGCGTCGTCGCTCGTCGGGCACGTACAGGTCGTAGAACCAGGCCATGTCGTCGACCGACAGCAGATACCCCTCGGCGTACTCACTGCTCGCGGCGAACAGCAGTGACGGATCCGCCGGCGGGTACAGGAGGAGTTGGGCGGCGAACTCGGGACCACCGGCCTCGCGTGCCTCCATGGCCACTCCCAATGCCAGGCTCGCGCCGGCGCTGTCGCCACCGATCACATGGGCGCGGCCGGGGAAGGACCGGCTCGTCCAGCGCGCCGCGGCGAACGCGTCGACCAGCGCTGCCGGATAGGGGAACTCCGGCGCCCGCCGGTAGCCGACCGAGACGACCACCGAGCCCAGCGACTCCGCCACCAGACGGCAGGCCCTGTCGTGACTGTCGAGGTCCCCGGCCACCCAGCCTCCCCCGTGCAGAAACGTCATCACCCGGCCCCGGTCCGTGCCGGCGGGGGAGTAGACCCGGCACGGCACAACGGCCCCGTCCGCGCCTTGGACCGTGTGGTCCTCCGCGCTGACGCTGTCGAGAGGAGAGCCGCCCTGTCCGTCGGGACGCACCGAATTCGCCAGATACCTCTCGCGCACCTGCTCGGCGGTCAGTGCACGGGCGGGAACCGGAGGGCCGTCGGCGCTTTGCCAGGCGATCAGACTACGGAATATGCGGTCTAATGGCATACCAAGCCACTCCTCGGACGGTCCGGTGTATGAATACGGCAAGCACACATGGATGCCGTCGATTCTTTTGGGGGGCCGGGGAAGGTGTTGTTCGGCTTCTCCCCGCCGACGACAATGTACTCGACCTGCCACGTTGTTGCGTGCTTCATCATCACTGAGTTCCGCACGGTATGGATGCTTCCGCTTACTGCATATTGTGAGGAACTCACATATGGCGGTGTGAGACGCATGTTGCCGCGTTCTGGTCGACGCCGGTAACCTAACGGAAAACTTGTCGCTGGTAAACGCTGTGCGCAGTTTTCGGCGTTCGGGAAACGGGTCCGGAGTTCACGTCGGTGCGGGCAGCCGGGTCGGGAGGGAGGCGTGGGTTCGCACGACTACAGCACCTCCGGGAGTGCGACGCTGCTGCCGTAATCGGCAGGCGGCACCACGTCACTCAGAACCGTTCTGCACGAAAACACCGACGTCGTGCTGGTCCGGCACCGCCGGTGAACTTGCCCAGGAGCCTGACGCAGGTGGACGTGCACCTGAGACGGCACAACAGATAAGGAATTAGGGTCATGATTGTTCTGGGGTGCAACGGGTTCACCCGGGGCGCGGAGGTATTCGCCGACGAGTTCGGTGCGGTCGGTATCGAGAAGCACTACGTGCTCGGACACGACTCGGGAGCGGCGCTGCTGGTGGACGGCGAGCTGGTCGCCGCCGTGGAGGAAGAACGCCTCAACCGGGAGAAGAAAACGTCCGACTTCCCGTTCCAGGCAGTCAACTGGTGCCTGGAGCAGGCCGGTGTCAAATTCTCCGACGTCGACCTCATCGCAATCCCCTGGAACTTCACCGACGAGATATTCAACGTGATGATGGGCGAGCTCGCGGCCGCCCCGCTGAAGCCCGCCGAGAAGGCGGAACGCCTCAGCCACCTGAGTGCCCTGTTCGACAAGGTGCTCGGACGCGAAGCGATTCTCGCCGACTTCGCCGAACGTACCGGATTCACTCCGGACCCGGACCGGGTCGTGTTCGTGCAGCACCACCTGGCCCATGCGATGACCGGCTACTACATGGCCGGCAAGAAGGACTCCGCCTTCCTCATCAGCGACGGCCGCGCTGAGCTGTTCTCGTCCGTTCTCGGCGAAATACGCGACGGCCGCACCCGCGTGTTCGAAGAATCCACCATCAGCGCCAACGACTCGATCGGCAACCTGTACGCGTCGGTCACGCGGTACCTGGGGTTCGTGCCCAACAACGACGAGTACAAGGTCATGGGCCTCTCCGGGTTCGCCGGGCCTCCGTCACCGAACCCGTTCCTCGAACACATCGTCCAGCTGCACGACGACGGGCGTTACACCCTGTGCCGGCCGCACGACGTGGAGAACCCCCGCTGCTTCGACGACCTGTTCGAGGAGCACTTCGGTCCCTTCCAGGACACCGTCGAGTACAAGGCCACAGTGGCCGCCGCGGCCCAGGAGATGGTCACCGCCGTCACCAGTCACCAGCTCCGTGCCCTGGAGACCAAGACCGATCTGAAGCACCTGCTCTTCGAGGGCGGCCTGGCCCTGAACTGCGTGAACAACACCCACCTCCTCGAAGGCTCCGGCTTCGAGGACATGTCGGTCAGCTTCGGTGCCAGTGACACCGGAGTCGTGATCGGTGCGGCGGTCCACGCCTGGGCCAACCATCCGGACACCACCCGGACGCCTCTCGCCGAGACGGTCACCCCCTATCTGGGGCCCTCCTACGACAACGCCGCCATCGAAGAGGCTCTGCGCGACTTCGGCGACCGAGTGCAGTGGAACAAGCTGGCCGGGGACGAGGTCATCGAGCGGGTGACCGAACTGCTCACCGAGAAGGTCGTCATCGGCTGGTTCCAGGGCCGCCTTGAACACGGTCCCCGCGCACTGGGCCACCGCAGCATCCTCGCCAACCCGCGGTTCCCGGACATCAAGGACGTCATCAACATGCGGGTCAAGCATCGGGAGCCGTTCCGCCCGTTCGCGCCGATCGTGCTCGAGCAGGACGCACCGAAGATCTTCGAGATGGGCCGCAAGAAGCGCTCGCCCTATATGACGTTCGTCTTCCCCGTCCGGCCCGAATACCACGACATCATCCCCGGTGCGACGCATGTGGACGGCACATCCCGGGTGCAGACACTCACCGACGAGGACACACCGCAACTCGCCACGCTGCTGCGCCGTTTCACAGAACGGACCGACGTGCCCTGCCTGATCAACACGTCCTTCAATGTCGCGGGCGAGCCCATCGTGAACTCCCCCTCGGACGCGCTCAACTGTTTCCTGGGCACCGAGATCGACTATCTGGTCCTCGGTGACTACCTCGTCACCAAGACCGGTCAGCCTGCGTGACATCCCACCCCGCACGCCGGGACGGCCTGGTGCGGCGTCCCGGCGTGCGGAATGGTGAAAGGTGCCCTCGATGTCCACCATCCACGAACAGCCCGCGGGGCTGCCGACGGTCACTGAGCACCTGGCGACGCTGGCCGGCCGCCTGCGCCACTCGGATCTGCGCGTCCCCGAGGTCAGTGCCGCCCACGACGCCATCACGTGCGCAGCCTTCCTGCTGCGCACCCAGCAGGACCGCGACGACGCGACCGACCACATGGACTTGCTGCACGAAGCGATCGGCCTTGCCAGGAGCGTCGTCGAAACAACGAAATACGCCTGCCGTGCACGCGCCGGGGGACAGTCGACGAGTAACTCCGCGCCCAGATCCGCGCCCTCTTTGCGAACCGGTCAGGGAACGCAGGAAGCGGAAAAGCGGGACTGAGACCTCGGTATGGAGGGCAGCACCGCGCAGAACTTCCCGCTCCACCCTGCGAGCCGCGCAGTCTCGTCGGCGGCCCTTTCCGGGTGGACGCGGCCTGTCGGCCCGGTTCATTGTGAGTCAGATTTCCGAGCAGCTGCCGTGCACCGTGAAAATCCGGCAAAACCGGATACACCCGCGGCGGCTACTGGTGGCGCGATGGTGAAACCACATCCGGTGTACGGAGTGGATCTCTCCCGCCAGCAGAGTAGTTGCATGAAATCAACCAGGTTAGGAAACTATGACGGTCTCTTCCTGCCCCATCACGAACGGACTGCCGACATTCCGTGAGCGCCCCTTCGACCCGCCCGACATGGTTAGGAACCTGCAGGACGAACAGCCGATAAGCAGGATGACCTTTCCTGACGGAGTGAAAGGCTGGCTGGTAACCGGGTACAACCAGGGCCGTGAGATCCTGGCGGATCACCGGCGTTTCTCGTCGGACATCAAGTACAAGCACATGGCGTTCCCCTCCGACCGCCCCGCAGATCTCGAGGCGGGTATTCCGGGTCTGATGGAGCACATGGATCCGCCCGAGCACACCCGGATCCGGCGGCGCCTCACCGGTCAGTTCACTCTGCGCAGAATGCGGCAGCTCACGCCCCGGATCGAACAGATCACGGCGGACTACGCCGACGCGATGACGCGCAAGGGGCCCCCGGCCGACCTGGTGCACGACTACGCGTTGCCGGTCTCCTCCCAGGTGATCTGCGAACTGCTCGGAGTCCCTTTCGGTCACCGGGACCGGTTCGAAGGAAACTCGGAGAAGCTGCTCCGTCTGGAGATCGCACCCGATGAGGCGAGAGCGGCGTTGGGGGACATCACCGAACTCGTCGGTACCCTCCTCCAGATCAAGAAGAAGGACCCGGCCGACGACGTCTTCAGCGTGCTGGCCACCGCCGACGACATCAGCGAGCCGGAGATGATCGGCGCCACCTTGATGCTGCTGGTGGCCGGGCACGTCACGACCGCGAACACGCTCGCGCTCGGCACCTACGCACTGCTCAGCAACCCCGAACAGCTGGCCATGCTCCGTGCCGACGCGTCACTCACGGAGGGCACTGTCGAGGAGCTGCTGCGCTACCTCACGGTCGTGCACATCGGCGTCCAGCGCACCCCCACCGAGGACGTCGAGATCGACGGTGTGACCCTGCCCGCCGGGGAACCGGTCCTGATCCACCTCCCGAGCATGAACCGCGACCCGGACCAGTACGCGGACCCCGACCAGTTCGACATCACCCGGAAGAAGGCGCACCTGACCTTCAGCCACGGCATCCATCAGTGCCTCGGACAGCAACTGGCACGGCTGGAGCTGCGCATCGGCTTCTCCACGCTGCTTCGGCGCTTCCCCGAACTGCGCCTCGCCGAGCCGCCGGAGAACATTCCGATGCGCTCGGACATGGCCGTCTACGGAGTGCACCATCTGCCCGTGACGTGGTGAACGGGCCGGTGAAGGCTGAGCCCCGAGCAGACGCCTTCAGAGTGCCCTGACAGCGGAAGACTCGCTTCCACACCACGGTGCGGGAGCGAGCTTTCACGGATGTATCGGCCCGGCCCGACAGGCGTCCTTGCATGCAGGTTGCATGCAGGAGGCCGTGCCCCGGCGAGCGCCGCGCCCGTGCTCGTCGAAGACGGACAAGACCACCCTGACGGTGTGGCACCTGGAGGGTGGGCGGGCCCTGAGAACGCCGAACTGGCGCCCCTTCCACCGGAAGTTCGAGCGGAGGAACCTCCTGTCGGCATGAGGACGTCCGCCTTCCGCACCTCAGAAGGACGGGCCGGCACGCTTCCCTGCCGGAGCCCAAGTCGCCCTCGCCTTCGGCCTCCCGCGGTCTCCGCACCCGCGACCGATGCACAGGCTTTGCGCATATCTCCTTCATAGCTTGTACAGAAAGTAGCCAGATTCCCTGTGCGAGCCTGCCTCTCCGCAGGGCGCTGCGTCGCTGCGTCATAAGGAGGCTGGGCGGTATATGCGCAACAGCGCAGGGCCGGGCCTGCCGTGCACGGTGTCCCGGGTGAGCCGCACGGCGGGCGGTGGCGACGCACCGCACACTGCCGCCTCCGGAGCCGTCTTGCGCACCGAAGAGCAGCGGGCCAGGCCGCATCCGTCGATGTCCACAAGGCCTGGCCCGCCCCCTGCTCGGCGACCGGGCTCCACGCCGGACCGGCTGACGGGGATCCGCCCTGTTTCTGATCAGTGCTCAGACGACAACTCTTCCGGACTCCGAGAGTGGGGATGACCCGTGCTTGAAGGTTGTGTGCCGTGGCCTGAGTCCTTCGTCCGCGACTACAGGACCAGGGGCTACTGGACCGACGAGGTTCTCGGGGGGCTGCCCATGTGGCTCCCCGGCGCGGAGGCCAGGGAGGCCGTGGTCACGCCGGACCGCACCATGACCTATGGTCAGCTCGACCGGGCGGCAGACCGGCTCGCGGCCGGTCTGCGTGCTCTCGGCATCGGCGCCGGTGATCGTGTGGTGGTGCATCTCCCGAACGACGTGGAGATGGTCGTCCTGTGTTACGCCCTCTTCCGGTCGGGGGCGCTGCCGGTGTTCGCGCTGCCCGCGCACCGCTCGTCGGAGATCACGCACCTGGTCAACACCTCCCAGGCCGTCGCCTACGTGTGCGCGGACCAGGTGCTCGACTGCGACTACCGTCTCATCGCGAAGGAAGTCCTGGCGAGTACGGACGGCTCCCTGGAACACGTACTGGTGGCCGGGGACCCGGGGCCGTTCACCGCCTTGTCGGACGTGGACGCAGATCCGGTGAGCCTGCCGGCACCCGACGCCCAGGACGTGGCCTTGTTCCTGCTGTCCGGGGGCACTTCGGGGCCGCCCAAGCTGATTCCGCGCACCCACGCCGACTACACCTGCCAACTGCGACTGACCTCGCGGCTGTGCGCGTTCGAGGCCGACACCCGCTATCTGTGCGCGCTGCCCCTGGGACACAACTTCCCGTTGGCCTGTCCCGGCGTACTGGGCGTCCTGCGCCTGGGCGGTACGGCCGTCATGGCGTCCGAACCGACCCCGGAGTCGTGCTTCCCCCTGATCGAGAGCGCCCGGGTGACGGTCACTTCCCTGGTGCCCTCCCTGGTCCCGCTCTGGCTCGAGGCCGCCGAATGGGCCCAGGACGACCTGACGTCGCTCCAGCTTCTCCAGGTGGGCGGAGCCCGGCTCGGTCCCGGGGCGGCCGGCCAGGTGCCCGGGAAACTCGGCTGCACCCTGCAGCAGGTGTACGGAATGGCCGAGGGCCTGCTCAACTTCACGCGGCTGGATGATCCGGACAGCGTCGTCTTCCACACACAGGGCTCCCCGCTGGCGTCCGCCGACGAGATACGGGTGGTCCGCGAGGACGGCCGGGAGGCACAACCGGGCGAGGAGGGCGAGCTGTACACCCGGGGCCCCTACACGGTGCGCGGCTACTACCAGGCCGCGGAACGCAACCGGACCCAGTTCACCGAGGACGGCTACTTCCGCACCGGGGACGTGGTACGGCGGACGGCCACCGGCTACTTCGAGGTCGTGGGACGCAGCAACGACGTGATCAACCGGGGCGGGGAGAAGATTCCCACGCAGGAGGTCGAGGAGCATCTCCGCGCCGATCGGCGTATCGCCGCCGTCGCGTTGATCGGCCTGCCGGACGAGGACCTGGGCGAACTGTCCTGCGCCTGCGTCGTGCCGAAGGATCCCCAGCAGCCGCCCACTCTCCGCGAGGTGCGGACCGGGCTCAACGAGCGTGGCATCGCCTCCTACAAGCTGCCCGACCGGCTGGTCGTCCTCCCCGAACTGCCGCTGACCCCCGTCGGCAAGATCGACAAGAGGACGCTGAAGAACCAGGTCCACAACTGAAGAGACCCTCCGCGGGCCGGGAGCCGGGCAGTGTGGCAGGCCGTCGTGGGCAGGCGCCTGCCACCGCGTCCGCCGGCGGGGGCGTGACCCCGCGTCACCAGACGCGCTCCGGCTGAGGGCCTCTCGCACCTCGGACCCGAGGACGCCGATCGCGTGCCGGAGGCGGGTGCGGCACCCGCACCCGCCTCCGGCAACAGGACGCCCGAAGGGTGGACCCGGTACGTCGGCTTCCCCGTGACGCACCCAGGGAGGGTCCCAGAAAGCGTTCAGATTCTCGCCAGTCGTCTCTGTGAGGCTGAGCCGGGCTTCCGGCCGCATCGCATCAAAGAAGAGTTCGACAGCCGGCGTTGCAGCACGTCGCGGCTTGTACTGGCACCGATGAACCGGAGTTAACGGATGTCTCAGCAGATCGTGTCGCCGGGAACTTCCCCATGGGAACCGCAGAACCTGCGGCAGGAGGTCTCCCGGCTGGTGGGCCGGGAGTTGGGCCCGGCGGACGACGACGTCAACCTCTTCGAACTCGGCCTGCAGTCGTTGCAGCTGATGCGCCTTGCGAGCCGGCTCAACCGCGCCGGCGTCCGCGCCGACTTCAAACGTCTGGCCACGGACGCCCGTCTTTCGGCCTGGTACGAGCTGCTGCAGAGCCCTGACGGGGCCGCCCCGGGCCCTGCTCCCCGCCCGGCTTCCCCGGCGCCGGCCGACAAGGGGGAGCCCTTCCCCCTCACCGCCGTGCAGCAGGCCTACTGGATCGGTAGGGGCGACGACCAGTCCCTGGGCGGCGTCGGATGTCACGCCTACCTGGAGATCGACGCGAAGGACGTCGACCCCCGCCGCCTCGAGGCGGCCGTCCACGCTCTCCTGGAACGGCACCCCATGCTGCGGAGCCGATTCGAGTCCGACGCGACTCAGCGTGTTCTGCCCCGCTCGCCCTGGCCCGGACTGACCGTGCACGACCTACGGGACCAGTCCGCACAGGCGGCGTCCCGGACACTGGAAGATCTGCGTGACCGGCTCTCGCACCGCCGCCTGGACGTCGGCTCCGGCGAGGTGCTGGACCTCCGGCTGACCCGGCTGCCCGGGGACCGTGACCGGCTGCACCTCAACGTCGACCTGCTCGTCGCCGACGTCCACAGCATCCGGCTGCTCCTCGCGGACCTCGCCGCCCTGTACGAAGACGCCTCGTCCCTGCCGGAGACGACCCCCTACACCTTCGGGCAGTACCTGGCCGAGCAGAGCGAGACAAGGCGTACCGAACGGGAGAACGCCCGAACCTACTGGCAGCAGCGGTTGCCTCGACTGCCGGGCGGTCCTCCGCTGCCGCTCGCGGTCGAGCCCGAGCAGGTGCGCGCTACCCGCTTCGTACGCCGCACCCACGAACTGACCCCCGCACGCTGGAAAGCCCTCCAGGAGCAAGCCGCGAAGGCCGGTGTCACTCCCGCCGTCTTCCTGGCCACCGCCTTCAGCGAAGTCCTCGCCCGCTGGAGCGGACAGGACCGGTTTCTCCTCAACCTGCCGCTGTTCGACCGCGACCTGGAAGCACACCCGCAGATCGAGCACACCATCGCCGACTTCACGAGCCTGGTCCTGCTGGAGTGCGACCTGAACCGCGGGCGTGACACAGCCGAGCGGGCAAGGGCCGTCCAGAAGCAGCTGCACCAGGACGTGGGGCACGCCGCCTACACGGGTGTCGACGTACTGCGGGACATGGTCCGCGCGGACGGGGACGCGCCGCGCGCCGCGCCCGTCGTCTTCGCCTGCAACCTCGACGCGCCACTCGTACCCGACTCCTGCGCCGAGACATTCGGGGAGTTGTCCTGGATGGTCTCCCAGACCCCGCAGGTCTGGCTCGACCACCAGGTCTACCGCACCCGCGAGGGCGGACTGCTCCTCGCCTGGGACGCGGTGGAGGAGCTCTTCCCCGACGGGGTGCTGGACGCGATGCTGGCCGCGTACGGAACGTTCCTCGAAGACCTCGCCGCAGGCGACGGTCCCGCGACGCCGGAGATCCCCCTGCCGGCCGGGCAGCGAAGCCGCCGCGAAACGGTCAACTCCACCACCGGCGCCGTCACTCGTGCCCTGCTGCACACCGCGTTCTTCGAGAACGCCCCCAGCCGCGCCGCAGACCCCGCGGTGCTCTGGGACATCGACGGCCGGCTCACCCACGCCGAACTCGCCGGAAGAGCCCTGCGCATCGCAGCCGCGCTGGCCCGGCGCGGTATCGGTCCCGGCTCGTCGGTGGCCGTCACCGCATCCAAGGGCCCGGACCAGATCGCCGCCGTGCTCGGCGTCCTGGCCGCCGGTGCCACCTACATACCCGTCGGGGTGGACCAGCCCGCCGCCCGCCGCTCCCGCATCCTGCAACTCAGCGGTGCCGGCCTCGTCCTGCACGGCACCGGCGACGCGACGCCGCCCGGCCCGGAAGCCGAGGTGCTGACCGTCGGCGAGGCCCTGCGTGAAGAGCCGCTCGACGCGCCGGTCCACGTCGACCCGGACCAGGCCGCCTACGTGATCTTCACGTCCGGGTCCACCGGGATGCCCAAGGGCGTCGAGGTGACCCACCGGGCCGCGGCCAACACCGTCGAGGACGTGAACCAGCGGTTCGGCGTCGGCGCGCAGGACCGCGTACTGGCCGTCTCCGCGCTCGACTTCGACTTGTCGGTGTGGGACATCTTCGGCCCGCTGGCGGAAGGCGGCGCTCTGGTCCTGGTGGACGAGTCCGACCGGCGGGACGCGAAGCGGTGGCTGGCCCTGTGCACCCGGCACGAAGTGACGGTGTGGAACAGCGTGCCGGCCCTGATGGACATGCTGCTGACCGCCGCGGACCGGGCCGCACTGCCGCCTTCGCTGCGGCTGGCCTTGCTCTCAGGCGACTGGATCGGTCTCGACCTGCCCGCACGGCTGTCGGCCGCGTCAGGCAGGCGGTGCCGGCTCGTGGGCCTCGGCGGCGCCACCGAGGCGGCCATCTGGTCCAACTGCCACGAGGTCGACGAAGTGCCCGCGCAGTGGCGGTCCATCCCGTACGGGAAACCCCTGCGCAACCAGAAGTTCCGCGTCGTGGACGGCCGCGGCAGGGACTGTCCCGACTGGGTTCCCGGAGAGCTGTGGATCGGCGGCGCCGGTGTCGCCCGGGGCTACCGCGGCGACGAGGAGCTGACGGCGGAGCGCTTCCCCGAGGTGGACGGTGAACGCTGGTACCGCACCGGGGATCTCGGCCGCTACTGGCCCGACGGGAACCTGGAATTCCTGGGCCGCGCCGACCATCAGGTGAAGATCAACGGCTTCCGTGTGGAACTCGGCGAGATCGAAGCCGCCCTTCAGGCCTGTCCCGAAGTCGCCGCCGCCGTAGCCGTCACCGTGGGAGAACGCCGCCGCGAGGTGGTCGCCGCCGTCGTCGAGCGCGCCCCCCAGCAGGAGGGCCCCGGCATCCGGGCGGCGGACGAACGCTCCGCACCCGGCACTTCGTCACCCGCCGCCGAGCCCGGGCCGCATGAGGACGACCTCGAACTCCACCTCGTCGAGACCCTCCTGACCGACCTGGTCGCCCCTGCCGTGGCCTCCGGCACGGACCCCGCCCTGGGCCTCTCCGTCGTCGGGGAGCAACGCCCCGTCCTGGACGCCTGGCTGGACCACCTCACGCGGCACGAAGTGGTGCGGCGCGACGGCCGGGCCGTCCTGCCGGGGCGCCGCTGGTCACAAGTGCGTGCCCCGGGACGGGCGGAGCGGCTGCGGGAAGAAGCACACGGCACACATCTGGAGCAGGTGGCTTCCGCGCTACGGGGAGCGGGCCCCCTCTTCGCGGCGGTGCTCTCCGGTGAGGCCCGCGCCTCCGTGCTGCTGGAGGACCCGGTCCTCTCCCCGGAGGGCCTCAGCGACGCGATGCCGGGAAGCAGGGAGTGTCTGACCGCCATCGCAGAGGACCTGGGAGTCCTCGCGGCGGGTGGTCCCCCCGCCGTCGCCGACTGGGACGGGGGCAGCGGGCTGGGCGCCGTCCGGCTCCTCGCCGCACTCGACCCCGGCACCGTCGACTACACGCTGTTCAGCTCGTCGGGCGCGCTGCAGTCCGCGGCCGACGCGAGACTTGCGGGTTCCGGGCACCGGGTGCGCACCGTCCAGCAGGGTGTTTCGGCCGTGCCCGCCGACTACCTGCACGCGTTCGACGCGGTGGTGGCCAACAACGTGCTCCACCGGATGCCCTCTCCCGAGGAAGCCGCGGCGACCATGGCGTTGCTGCTGAAGCCGGGCGGCCGCCTCCACATGCTGGAGAACACCAGGCTCTCTCCCCTCGCCGTGCTCGTAGCCCTTCCCCTCGACGCGCAGGCCGGCCGGCTCCGCACCGGGCCGAGCGGCTCCTGGCTCCAGGACGGCCCGCGGTGGACTCGGGCATGCGCCGCGGCCGGGCTCGTCGACGCCCACGTGACGCATACCGGAGCCGGCGGAGAAGTCCTCGTGACAGCGCGACGGCAGTCCGACGCCCGCGGCATCGACCAGGAGGAACTCCTGCGCCGGGCCGCGGACCGGCTGCCCGGCCACATGATTCCCACGAGCGTCGCGGCTCTGCCGGCTCTGCCGCTGAGCAGCAACGGCAAGGTCGACCGGCAGCGCGTCCAGAGCGTGCTCGCCTCGATGGCGTCCCGTCACCGCGAGGAGGCGGAGCCGCCCCGCGGCGCCGTGGAGAAGGCCGTCGCCGAGCTGTGGGTCCGTCTGATGAGCCTGACCACGGTCGGCCGTGACGAGAACTTCTTCACCTTGGGCGGCGACAGCCTCCTCGCCACCCGCCTGGTGACGGAGATCCACACGACTCTCGGCGTCGAGTTGCCCATGCGCGACGTGATGCGGTCGCCGACGGTCGCCGGCATGAGCGCGTTGATCGAGGAACGGCAGACAGTGGACGAAGGGACAGCCGGGGCCGCGGCCGGCGACTTCGAGGAAGGTGTCCTGTGAACGCCAGCGAGCTGATCAAGGAGTTCGAGAGCGCCGGAATCCGGCTGTGGCGTGAGGGGGAGGGACTGCGCTTCCGTGCGCCCCGCGGCGTCATGACCGACGAACGCCTCGCGGTCCTGCGCAGCCGCAAGCAGGAGCTGCTGGCCCACGTACCCGACGGCCCGTCACCTGACGGGACGTCTTCCCACGCACCGGCCGGCCGGGAGGCACTCTGGCAGCCTGAACCGCAGGCCAGGCACGAGCCCTTCCCGCTGACGGACATCCAGTCCGCGTACCTGCTCGGCCGTGACGAGGCATTCGACTACGGCGGTGTCTCCTGCCACATCTATCTCGAGTTCGAGCGCCCCGCCGAGCTCGATCCCGAACGCCTGCAACAGGCTTGGGACGGTCTGGTGGAACGCCACGACATGCTGCGTTCCGTCATCTGCCAGGACGGCACCCAGCGCATCGCACCGGCGCTGCCCGACACCCGCATCCCCGTGACCGACCTGCGGCACGAGACCGCCGAGGCCGCGGCCGGGGCCCTGGCCGCCGTCCGCGAGGAACTGTCCCACCGGGTGCACCCCGCCGGCGAACGCCCCATGTACGAGCTGAGGCTGACGCGCGCACCGGACCACAGCCGGCTGCATCTGTCCATGGATTTCATGGTGCTGGACTGGATCAGCATCCAGCTGCTGCTGACGGAACTCGACCTCCGCTACGCCCAGCCCGGCTGGCCGCTGCCGCCGGTGGACGCCACCTTCCGGGACTACGTCGCCGCCGAACAGCGACTGCGTGAGACCGAGCGCTACGAGCGCGACCGCGCCTACTGGTGGAGCCGGGTCGACGACCTGCCCGCCGCTCCGGCACTGCCGCTGGCCGACGGCCACGACCCGTCCCGGGCGGCGCCCCGCTTCCGCCGTCTGGGCACCTCCTTGAGCAGGGAGGATTGGCAGACGCTGCGGGCCCGGGCGGCCGACCACGGAGTCACCCCGGCCAACGCCGTACTGGCCGCGTACGCGGAGACCATCGGCAGGTGGAGCGCCAATGAGCGGTTCTGCCTGGGGCTGACCGTCCTCAACCGCATGCCGCTGCACCCGCATGTCGCCCGGATGCTGGGCGACTTCACGTCCGTCAGCCTGCTCTCCGTCGACCACTCTGCCCGGGCGGCCTTCGCCGAGCGGGCTCGGGGCATGGGCGAACAGCTCTTCGAGGACCTGGACCACCGGCTGTGCAGCGGTGTGCAGGTGCTGCGCGAGCTCGCCCGGCGCCGCGGACGGGAGGCCGCTCTGATGCCGGTGGTCTTCACCGGTGGAATCGGTGTCGTGGGCGAGGCGCTGAAGGACGCCGCCCCGCAGCTGCGACCGGTGTACGGCATCAGCCAGACACCGCAGGTGTGGATCGACTGCCAGGCCACCGACCAGTTCGGCGGCCTGGAGGTCAACTGGGACGTACGGGAAGGGGTCTTCCCCGAGGGCATGGTGGAGGACATGTTCGCCGCCTTCACGCGGCTCCTGCACCGCCTGGCCGAGGGGAACGCCCCCTGGCGTGAGGCCGATCCGGTGGGCCTGCCGGAGCGGCAGGCAACCCTCAGGGAGACCGTCAACGCCACCGTCGCCGCGGAGCCGGGCGGGCTGCTGCACGCGCCACTGGTCGAGTACGCGCGCGGATGTCCCGACCGGACCGCGGTGGTCGACGCCGGCGGGTCGATGACCTACGGGGAGTGGCTGGGGCGCGCCGCCTGGGTTGCCGGGGAGCTGCGTGACGCGGGATGCCGCCCCGGAGACCTCGTCGCCGTCCTCATGGACAAGAGCCGGGACCAGACCGTCGGCGTACTGGGCGTCCTGCTCGCGGGAGCCGTGTACGTCCCCGTCGACACAGGCCAGCCGCACGTCCGCAGGGACCGCATCCTCACCGGCTGCGGTGCGCGTTACGCGGTCTACTCGGACCCCGGTCCGGTGGAGGAACTGCCTGCCGGGATACGGCCGGTGAACGTGACCGGCGGCGAGGTACTCGCACCGGAGGAGTGGCCCGTGCCGGCGTCGGCGCCGGACGACCTCGCCTACGTGATCCACACTTCCGGATCGACAGGTGAGCCCAAGGGCGTGATGATCAGCCACCGTGCCGCCGCGAACACCGTGCACGACATCAACCAGCGCTTCGCGGTCTCGTCCGCGGACCGGGTCTTCGGCCTTGCCTCTCTCGCCTTCGACCTGTCCGTCTACGACCTGTTCGGGCCGCCCTCCCTCGGTGCCGTTCTGGTACTGCCCGACCCCGCGCGCCGCGGCGACCCCTCACACTGGGCGGACCTGATGGAGCGCCACTCCGTCACGCTGTGGAACTCCGTCCCGGCCCAGCTGCAGATGCTCCTCCACTACCTGGACACCGAGCCCCGTCCGCTGACCCGGTTGCGGCTCGCCCTGCTGTCGGGCGACTGGATCCCGCTGGCGCTGCCCGGCCACGCGCAGCGGCAGCTGCCCGGGGCCGAACTGGTCAGCCTGGGCGGGGCGACCGAGGCGGCGATCTGGTCGATCCACCACCCCATCCGTGGCGTCGAGCCGCAGTGGCGCAGCATTCCCTACGGCGTTCCACTCGCCAACCAGCGCTTCCACGTGCTGGACGGCGCCCTGCGAGACCGCCCCGACTTGGTCGCCGGCGAGCTCTACATCGCGGGCACCGGCCTGGCCGACGGGTATCTGGGCGATCCCGAGCGCACCGCTGAACGGTTCCTGCGGCACCCCGTCACCGGAGAACGCCTCTACCGCACCGGTGATCTCGGACGCTATCTGCCGGACGGCGAGATCGAGTTCCTCGGCCGCACCGACCAGCAGGTCAAGATCCGTGGACACCGCGTCGAACTCGGCGAGATCGACGCGGTCCTCGGCGAGCATCCCGCGGTCGGCTGCAGCGCCGTGCTCGTGGACGGCACCGACGCGGTCGAGCGCTCCCTCGTCGCCTTCGTGGAACCGGCGGCATGTACGGAACCGTCGCGGCCTGCGGTGGCCGAGGCCGTGCGGGAGTGCGTCCCGCCGCCCCCGGCCCACGCACCCGACGCCGACTCCGTCGCCGCCTACGTCCGCCACCTGGACCGCGCGTTCCTGCTGTCGATGGCCGAGACCGTCGCCGCGTCGGGAATCTTCGCGGGAGAGGGCACGGGCTGCACCGAGGAGGAGCTGGCCGACCGGCTCGGCGTCGACGCAAGGTACCGCGGACTGCTGCACCGCTGGCTGGTCGCCCTGGAGAGGGCCGGTCACGTCCGGCACGAGTCCGCGGCAGGCACCTGGCACGGAACCGAGCGGCCCGGGAAGCCCGAGACCGACCGGGCATGGGACGAGCTCGCCGCGCACACGCCTGACGAGGTCTGCCCGCCCGCGCTGCGCACGTACTTCCGGGCCCACGCCGATGCACTTCCCGCCCTGCTGCGCGGGGAGCGGGAGGAGGTGGAGCTGTTCTTCCCCGGCGGCAGCCAGGAGATCGCCCGTTCCTGGTACGTGGACAACCTGCCCGCCCAGCACCTGCTCACCACCCTCGCTGCCGCCGTACGAAGCGCGGCAGGCGCAGTGCGGGGGCGGCCGTTGCGGGTGCTCGAGGTAGGAGCCGGCATCGGGGCGGCCACAGGACCGGTCCTCGACGCTCTGGCGGATCAGCCGGTGCACTACCTGTTCACTGATGTGTCGGAATACTTCCTCACCGACGCAAGGGAGCGTTTCGGAGCGCGGCCCGGTATGCGCTTCGGCCTGCTCGACATGAACCGGGATCCGCGTGACCAGGGCATGCTGCCGAACTCCTTCGACATCGTGCTGAGCGCGGGAGCACTCAACAACGCCCGCGACACCCCGCTCGTACTCGACCGGCTGCGCGGCCTGCTCGCTCCCCAGGGGTGGCTCTGCCTGCTGGAGATGACCCGGGAACACCCGGAGATCACCGCGACCCAGGCGTTCATGATGGAGGAGCCCGAAGACCTCCGGAGCGGGTCGGGAAACCTCTTCGTCGACGAGGACGGCTGGTGCGAACTGCTCACCCGGGCGGGAGCCGGTGAAGTGCTGACCCTCCCGGGGCCGGACGACCCGTTCGCGGCGCTCGGGCAGCGAGTGATCGCCGCCTCCTTCAAGCAGGACCGTGCCGTGGTCGAGGCCGAGGAGGTCGTCGGATGGGCCGCCCAGCGGCTGCCGGCCCACATGGTCCCCGCACACGTCCAGGTCATCGACGAGATGCCGTTGACCTCCAACGGCAAGGTCGACCGCAAACAGCTCCTCGACTGGGTGCCCCGGCGCGGCGACCGTGCCGCGGCGGAGGAGACCGAACCGCCGCGCCCCGGCGTGGAGCAGCGAGTGGCCCGGCTCTGGGCGGGACTGCTCGGCGGCGACCTCCCCTCCCGGGAGCTGGGGTTCTTCGACGCCGGCGGCGACTCGCTGCTGGCGGCACGGCTGGTGGGGCAGCTGCGCGAACACCTGCCCGAGGCGGCGGACGTCACGTTCGACGTCCTGCTCCGCGCGCTCCTGCACACCCCGACCGTGGCCGGGCTTGCGGCTCTGCTGGCAGCCCCGCACGAGCCCGCAGCCCCCGGAGAGGAGCGTCGCAGCGCCTCGGTCCGCGGGCGGGGCGCGGTGGTCGACCTCGGCGGTAGCGGGACGGGGCCGGTACGGCTGCTGGTGCACGAAGGTCTGGGCACCCTGGCGCCGTACCGTCCGCTGATCGAGGAACTGACAGCCGCCGGGCCCGTGGTGGGACTCGCCGTGGAGGACAGCGACCGCTACCTCGAACTCCCCGCGCCACGGCTCGTGGAGGATCTGGCCGCGCGCTATGCCCGCGAGGTACTCGCTGCCGGGCACCGCGAGGTGGAAGTAGTGGGCTACTGCTCCGGCGGTCTGGTCGCGGCCGAACTGGCCCGCGCACTCGACGAGGGCGGAGCGGAGGTCCACGGGCTGGCCGTCGTCTCCAGCTACCGCATCCCCTACCGGCTGCACGACGAGCTCGTGATCGACTACGCCTTCGCCCGTGTGATGGGCGCGGAACTGCGGTCCCTGGGCTGGCCCGCCGACGAAGGAGACATGGGCCACGCCCTGGCTACGGCTCTCGAACGGTCCCCCGAGGCGCTGGAGCCCGGCGCCTTCGCTCTGCTGGACGGGGACGACCGGCTGCGAGCCGTCGCCGAGCGCTTCCGCCTGCTGGGGGAGCAACCCTCCGAGAAGCGCCGGGACGCACTGCGGCAGGCGCTGGCGCACACCGCGTCGGGACTGGACAGCGCCGAGCAAGTGACCGCACTGCACCGGGTCTTCGAACATACGGTCCAGGCGGTCACGCACTACGACCCCGTGCCTTACGCGGGCGACATCACCTTCCTGCGCCCCCTGGAGCCCACGCACTTCATCCCCGGCTTCCAGGACGACATGACCCGCTTCTGGCGCGAACTGTGCCTCGGCGAGCTCACGGTCCGCGACGTCCCCGGCGACCACTTCACCTGCATCCAGCCCCCGCACGTACAGCGGACCGCCGCGATGATCACGGCGAACACGGGAGCAGGGCGATGAGCGGGTCCGAACGTGCCCCGGTCGACGTGGTGGTCTGCGGCACCCGCTTCGGGCAGGTCTACCTCTCGGCGCTGGCCGGCTGCCCGCAGCGGTACCGCCTCGCGGGCATCGTCGCCCGCGGCAGCGCCCGGTCCGTCGCCCTCGCCGCGGAGTACGGCGTTCCGCTGTACCACTCCGTGGACGAGTTGCCGGAGGACGTGGACGCCGCTGTCGTGGCGGTCTCCAGCTCCGTCGGCGGCGGCCAGGGAGCCGAACTGGCGCGGTCGCTGATGGAACGCGGAGTGCACGTGCTGCAGGAACACCCGATGCACCAGAAGGAACTGGCGGACTGCCTGCGCACGGCCCGCGGTACCGGGACGCAGTTCCTGCTCAACACCTTCTACCCGCACTTGGCACCCGTGCGGCGCTTCATCGATTCCGCACGGCGGCTGACAGCGCTTCGAACCCCCGTGTTCGTGGACGCGATGTGCGCCGTCCAGGTCTCCTTCGACCTCCTGGACATCCTCGCGGAGATCTTCGACGGACTGCGTCCCTGGTCGCTGACCGAGTCCGCCGCGGCGACGGGCCGCCCGCTCACCAGCGTGGACGCGACAGTGGCGGGCGTTCCGCTGACCCTGCGGGTGGAGAACCGCATGGAGCCCGGGGACGACAGCTCCAGCCTCTTCCTCCACCGCATCACCGTCGGAACCGACGCGGGAAACCTGACGCTGGTCAACACCCACGGGCCGGTGGTCTGGAGCCCGGTGCTGCGCCTTGAACAGGACGCCGACGGACGCTTCGTCACCGGCTCCGACGACAGCGGCACGGAGGTGCTCGGACCAGCGGAGGGGCCGTCGTGGGCGGAGGTGCTCACCTCCGTGTGGCCACAAGGCGTTCTGCGTGCCCTGGACGAGCTGTGCGCCCGCGTCGAGGCGGGCGGTGACCCGCTGCGCGGCGCTCAGCGGCATCTGGCGGTGGCGCACACCTGGCAGCAACTCACCGAGACGCTCGGCTACCCCCAGGCGGCAGGCCCTCGGCCCGGCCCCCCGATCACGGCTGCCGATCTCCTTCCGGATACCGGGCGGTGAGCCGCGCCGCCACGTAGTCATGGCCCCCGCCCGCTCGGGCCCCCGCAAGCGGGTGACATGGGTGCCTACTTTCTGTAAAGTTACTGTACGCGTACAGTAACTCCCGACGGTTGGAGGAGCGGTGAAGCAGGCGCGACCGAACAGAGGACGAGGGCTCCTCGCGCGGCCCCCGGCGCTCACGGTCCCGACGGTCGTGCCGCGCCTGACCGGGACGCCGCTCGGCCTCCGCTCCGGCAGAGACGCAGCCCCTCTCCGCTCTTCTCCGGTCGGGGCCGATCACCCACCGGCAGCCGGCACTTCGCCGCCCGGCTGCCCGGCAGCCGACGGCCTCGGAGCGTCGGCGAAGGAGGGGCGGCAGTGACCACCGAAGCGGACTCCATACAGCGGGGCGGAGCGGCCGCCGCGATCGCCGGAACCGCCGGACGGAACCCGCTCGTCGAGATGTTATGGCCCTACCGGCTCCGCCTGAGCGCCGTCCTTCTCCTGCAGATCGTCAGCGCCCTCGGCGGTCTCGCTCCCTTCATCGCCGTCGTGGAGCTGGGCCGGGTCCTGTTTTCGCCCGAACCGGTGGACGAGAGCCATGTGTGGACCGTCGTCGCCGTCGGAGCCGGCGGCCTGCTCGTCCGAGTGCTCTTCGCGGGCCTCTCCTCGGTTGTCGGGCATCTCCTCGACGGCGAACTCCAGCTCTCACTGCGGCGCTCGCTCGGCGAGCGCCTGGGCCGAGTCCCGCTCGGCTGGTACGCGCGGCGCGGCTCCGGCGAACTCGGCCAGGTCGTACGTGACGACGTGGCTGCACTGCACCCGCTGACCGCGCACACCCCGGGGGAGATCACCTCCGCGGTCGTCGTACCGCTGGTCTCCCTGATCTACCTCTTCGCCGTCAACGTGTGGCTCACCCTGATCGCGCTGATCCCGGTTCTGCTGGGCCTCGTGCTGAACCTCAAGCTCATGTCGGCCAGCCGGCGACGTGACCGACTGGCCCTGGACGAGGCCATGGGCCGGATCGCCCGATCCGCCGTCGAGTTCGTCCAGGGCATCTCCGTGGTGAAGACCTTCGGCGCATCGGGTCGAGCGCACCGCGCCTTCATCAAGGCAGCGGACGACTTCGCCGACTACTTCCTGGGCTGGGTGCTGGGTGTGTCGGGCCTGGGTGCCCTGGCCTCCCTGGTGCTCTCCCCGCCCTTCGTGCTGGTCCTGGTCCTCACCGGCGGCACCGCCCTGATCACCTTCGGCACTGCGCCGGCGTCGGACCTGCTGCCCTTCCTGCTGCTGGCTCTCGCGCTGACCGCTCCCATCGCCGCCCTGGGACACGGCCTCGACGACGTGCAGGTGGCCCGGAGGGCCGCCGGCCGCATCCGCGCTCTCCTCGAAGCGCCCCCGCTGCCCGAGCCGGCCCGGCCCCTGCCCCCGCTCGGCGCCCAAGTCGAGCTGCGCGACGTCCACTTCTCGTACGAGCCCGGACACGAGGTCCTGCGCGGCATCGACCTCGTACTCGCGCCAGGCACCGTCACGGCGCTGGTGGGCCCGTCGGGAAGCGGCAAATCCACCCTCGCCCAGCTGCTGCCGCGGTTCTGCGACCCGACACACGGCAGTGTCCTGCTCGGCGGGGTCGACCTGCGGGACATCGCCACCCGAGACCTCTACCGCCGGGTCTCCTTCGTCTTCCAGGACGTCAGACTCCTCCGCGCCAGCGTCGCCGAGAACATCTCTCTGGCGGTCCCCCACGCCGACCGGGACGACATCGTCCGCGCCGCCCGTCTCGCCCGCATCCATGACCGAATCCTCGAACTGCCCCGTGGCTACGACTCCGTCATCGGTGAGGACGTCACCCTCTCCGAAGGCGAGGCACAGCGCGTCTCCATCGCCCGTGCACTGCTGATCGAGGCGCCGGTGCTGGTGCTCGACGAAGCCGTCGCCTTCGCCGACCCCCGCAGGGAGCACGAGATGCGGCGGGCTCTGGACACACTCCGGGAGAACCGGACCCAGTTGGTCGTCGCCCACCGCCTGGAGACCATCGCGGAGGCCGACACCGTCGTCGTCCTCGAAGACGGAGCCGTGTCGGAGTCCGGCTCGCCCGCCGAACTCCTGGCGGCGGACGGACGGTTCGCTGCGATCTGGGAATCCCGGCTGGGCTTGCCCGACGCCGCCTCGCACGATCGCGACACGATCACACAAGGAGGCGAGTGACGTTGATCCGTCTGCTACTGCGCGTCCTCGGCCGCGAGCACGCCGCCCAACTGCGGCGCACGCTCGTTCTGATGACTGCGACCGCAGCGGCGGAGGGCCTCTCCTACGCGCTGTTGGTCCCCATGCTCACCACCCTTTTCGGCGGCGAACCCGTCGATGCCTGGCCCTGGTTGGGTGCCTTCGCGGCAGCCGCGGCCGTCGCAGCCGTCCTGCGCTACTACGCGGACGTGTCCGGCTACCGGGCCGGACCCGTGCTCTCCCGCGGCCTCCACCACCGGCTCGGCGACCATCTGGCCCGACTGCCCCTGGGCTGGTACACCCCCCGCCGTATCGGGGAGGTGTCGGCACTCGCCAGCCGCACTGTCCTCCAGGCCATGACAGTCCCGGCCCGCCGCTTCCAGCCGTTCATCGGCGCCTGCGTCACCCCGCTCACGGTGGTCGCCGTGCTGCTCTTCTACGACTGGCGGATGGGCCTCGCGGCCCTGGCGGCCGTACCGGTCGTCGCGGCCACGCTGGCCTGGACCGGCCGGGCCACCGCGGCGCAGGACGCCGAGCGCGCACGGCGCGACGAGAAGGCGGCCGGACGGGTTCTCGAGTACTTGCGCGCCCAGCCTGTGCTGCGGATAGGGGGCCTGACGACAGACGGACTCCGGCAAATGGAGAACGCGCTGGAGGGGCAGCGGCTCAGCCTGCGGCGTTCCGCCCTGTCGGCACTGCCCGGAGTCCTGGGCCTGTCGTTCAGCGTGCAGGCCGTCTTCACCGCCCTGCTGGTGCTCGGGACCGTCACGGCGCTGGGCGGACGGACCGGGCCGGCCGAGGTGCTGGCGCTGCTGGTCCTCGCCGCCCGCTGTGTGGACCCGCTGTTGTCGCTGTCCGACCTCAGCGGTCAGATGCGGGCCTCCCGGGGCGAGTTGCAGCGCCTGGAGGCCGTACTGCGCGAGAACGCGCTGCCCGAAACCGACGAACCGGTCGAGCCCCGCGGCAACGATCTCGCCCTGAACGCGGTCACCTTCCGCAGAGGCGGCGTTACCGTCCTCGACCAGCTCTCCCTGATCGTCCCCGAAGCCACACGCCTCGCCGTCGTAGGGCCCCCGGGCTCGGGCAAGACCACCCTGCTCCAGCTGATGGCGAGGTTCCACGACGTGGATGCCGGGGCCGTGCGCGTCGGCGGCGTGGACGTACGGGACATCGGCACGGGGGAGTTGATGAGCCGCATCTCCGCCGTCCTCCAGGACATCTATCTCTTCGACGGCACCATCGAGGAGAACATACGCCTCGGCAGGCCCGACGCCGACGACGCCGACGTCCGGGCCGCCGCGGCAGCAGCACAACTGGAGGAGACCATCGCCTGCCTCCCGGACGGCTGGTCGACCAGGGTGGGGGAGGGCGGCGCGGTGCTCTCCGGCGGTGAGCGCCAACGCGTCTCCATCGCACGGGCACTTCTGAAGGACGCTCCCATCGTCCTGCTGGACGAGGCGACCGCCTGCCTGGACGCGGAGAGCGAACGCGCCGTCCAGAACGCCCTCAACCGCCTGCTGCGGGGACGGACCGTGGTCGTGGTCGCACACCGGCTGCGCACCGTCCAACAGGCGGACTCCATCGTCTTCCTGGACGGCGGCCACGTCGTCGAACAGGGAACGCACGAGGAACTACTGCACCGGAAGGGGCGCTACGCCCAGTTCTGGCAGGCCTCCCTGGCATCCGTACCGAGTGAGTGAGCGAGATGTCCCCTGAACCTCTGACACGGCCTCAGCCGGGGAGCGCGATCCGCCGTCCGGCGCCCCGCATGTACGCACGCGCCCGGGTCCTGTGCTTCCCGCACGCCGGCGGCACCGCGGGCCACTACCGCAAGTGGGCCGTGGAAGCGCCCTGGAACGTGGAGTTCGCAGTGGTCCAGTATCCGGGCCGCGAGGACCGGTACCACGAGCCGGCCCACACCGACATGGCCGAACTGTCCGGAACGATCACCGACGACATCCTGGCCGGACGGCAGGACGCCGCACCGCTGCCGACCGTGCTGTTCGGCCACAGCATGGGCGCGGCCGTGGCCTGGGAAGTCGCCCGCGGTCTGACCGCCGCCGGCCGGGAGCCCGCAGCCCTGGTCGTCTCCGGCCGCCCCGCACCCGCACTGTCACGCCCGGGCACCTTGCATCTCGGAAGCGACGACGAGCTCGTGGCCGACATGCGCCGTCTCGGCGGCACGAGCAGCGGCATCCTGGGCGACGAGTCGCTGATGGCGGCCGTATTGCCCACCATCCGTCGCGACTATCAGCTGATCGAGACCTACCGGCCGCTCCCCGGTGCGCCGTTGCGCTGCCCGGTCACCGTCCTCTACGGGGACCAGGACCCGGAGGTCGACGAGCGGGAGGCCGCGGCATGGGACGAGGCCACGGAGGGCCCCTGCCGGTGGCACGTCCTGCCGGGAGACCACTTCTATCTCGAGGAGCACCGCCGGGAGGTCCTCGGTCTCGTCATGGCCGAGGGGCGCCGGGCCGCGGGCGCCACGGCAGAGGCATGGCCCTCCATGCCGTGAATCCGTCCGGTCACGCCCCGGAGCGTCGCGGCCAGCCGCACCGGGGTGCTCCCGGACCGTGGCTTCCGCTCGTCCGCACCCCGTCAGCTCCGGGCCAACAGCCCGTCGACAAGGGCTTCGAGGCTCTGACGGTGCGTATCGCGACAGGTCAGTTCCGGCCACTGGCCGGCCAGGGACGACAGCCGGGGGTAGCTGTCCGGCGACAGGCTGGCGAAAGTCTGGTCGCGGTGCGAGGGCCGCGAGGCTTCGGCAGCCCGGCGTTCCCGGCTCACTCGTATCATCAACTCGCCCGCGGTGTAGTACCAGACGGCGCGGTAGGCGTCGACGGCCCGTTCGGGGCTGAGGCCGCTTTCGACGGCGGCATCGACGATGGCCTCGACGATCCACAGCGCGGACTTGGCCATGAGGTCGTCCGAGGCGAGGACTTCGACGATCCAGGGGCAGCCGGCGAGTACATCGTGCAGCAACTGGCCCGCAGCGATCATCCGGTCGCGCGGGTCCTCGGGCAACGTGGGGCGGGAGATCGTCCTGGCGTGCTCCTCCAGCAGGAGCAGCAGCAAGTCGTCCTTGTCACGCACGTGGTGATAGAGCGCCATCGGCGTGCTGTCGAGCTCTCGGGCCAGACGTCTCATCGACAGACCACGGGCACCTTCGGCCGCAAGCAGAGCCTGGGCAGCGGAGATGATCGTCTCCTGCGAGAGCC
Organism: Streptomyces sp. WMMB 714; assembly: GCF_900090125.1. Lineage (NCBI taxonomy): Bacteria > Bacillati > Actinomycetota > Actinomycetes > Kitasatosporales > Streptomycetaceae > Streptomyces > Streptomyces sp. WMMB 714. Next base: position 55,372 of record NZ_FMHJ01000001.1, on the reverse strand, counting down.
GGGGCGGGCGGCCGGTTCGCCCAGCGTGCTTCGGTTGAGAGTGCATCGGTCCATCTTCCTCCACGAATCGGCGACCGCTTCCGCGGCCCAGCACGGCGTGGGGACCGTGGCGCTGTGAACGTCCCCTGCCCTGGGAATGCTTCGGAAGTCCGCCCGTCTGCCGCCCGCGGGGCTGAGACCAAAGTGACGGTGGGGGTGACAACCAACTCAAACACCGCTACTTTATCGTACGTGTATAACGCGTGTGTACGAAAACCTCGGGTCAGATGGCCGGAAGGTGTTGCAGCGAGCGGGTTCCGGCGTTCATTCCGCCGGCCCGCCCAGGCCTTCCGTCCAATTGGCGACCCCCGTTGCGGCGGTCGGGAGGGGCGTCGGTGTCGTCCTTCCGGTGCGTCGGCCGGCTCTCGCTCTGCTCCGACAGTTCCGGCGCGCAGTCATGCGCCCCGGTGCCGGCGGCTGCATCCCCGGCAGCTCCTGCCGCCGCCTTCTCGGCGCGCGGACCTGCCTCGCCTCCGGGGTAATCCGCCCGCGGTCGGCGGACGAGGTGTGCGACGCGCATAAAAGGGGGCCCTCCGGTTCCCTGAACGGGGATGAGAGCGGTACTCCGAAGCCGCCCGGCACTTGGAAAACGCCCGGGGTGGGGCGTTGCGACGTATTTGGCATGCTCGAACTGCTGCCGAAAACATTCGCTTCCGTCGACCCTGCTCGGGGTGCTGGTAAACAAGAAGCCTTTTCAACGGCCGGTTGATCTGCGGAAGTCAGATCAGTACAGTCGCTGGCCAGTTCGATCGATGTGCCGTCTGTATGCCGTGGCTTGTGGGGTGCCGAGGTGGCGAGATTGCATTTTCATCCGCTGGTGGGTGCGCATGGCGCACGGGGCGAGAATAGAGAACGATCAGTCCAGGGTAGAGTTCTTCCCGGAGTGATCAGCCTTAATTGCTTCCCCGGGGGAGCACGGGGGAAACCTGTCGACTCGGACGATCTTCATTGAGTGTGCCTTCGCGCTGATGTGGCGTGAATCACACTCATTCCGTATGTGCACATGGTGTATTTGCCCTTCGAAGTCCCTGCCTTATCGGTTGCGTGACGCGGATTTAGCTGATTGATGTGTCATGTCCCTGGCGAAGAACCCCTTAAACCAATAGGAGGTAAAAGACTGTCGACGGCGGGTTTGGTGCAACTCCCCTAAGAGCGGGCACGCCCTTCACTCGGAGGAAGTGAAATGAAGGCTCACTATCGCACTGCCGTGGTAGAAACTGCACGTGAACCGCTGGAGATCGCCGTCGGTCTCGCCGAATCGGAACTTTCCGATACTTACGTGATCTACGAGGCGCCGGACGGTTTGTCCATAGCGAACGGCGTGGCCGCCGAGGTGATCGTGGACGCCGGGACCGTGCGGACCAGAGCACTCGGCGAGAGCCATGAGGAACCGTGGTCGGGGGACCCCTTGGTCGCGGTGCGGGAGTTCCTCTCCGACCTGCCGATAGCCGACTGGACCGCGTACGGCTGGAGCGCCTTCGAACTCTCCCACGCCATCGCGGGTTTGGACGTGGGCGCGCAGACCCTGCTGCACCTGGTGATCCCGGAGACCGAGATCCGGCTGTCCGGCAGCCAGGCCATCCTGCGCAGCCTCAACGCCGCCGCGCTGCCCGGCATGGAGAGAGCGCTGTGCCGCATCGAGGCGGAGGCGGCAGCCGGTGACGCGGAAGCCCGGCGGGCCGGACTGACGCCCCTTCAGGTAAACCTGGAGACCGGTGCCGAGGACTACCGGCGCAGCGTGGCATCCGTGGTCGCAGAGATCCGTGCCGGCGGGCTGCAGAAAGCCATCCTCTCTCGTGAAGTACCCGTTGAGACCGAGATCGACTTTCCGGCGGGGTACCGGCTGGGGCGCCGGAACAACACCCCGGCCCGGTCCTTCCTTCTGGACATGGGCGGATTGCGCTGCTTCGGGTTCAGCCCCGAAACGGTCCTCGAAGTCTCCGACGACCGCCGCGTGTCCAGCCAGCCGCTCGCCGGCACTCGCGCCCTCACGGGCGATGCCGACCTCGACCGCAAGCTCCAGGAGGACCTCCTCTCGGACCCCAAAGAGGTGCACGAGCACGCCATCTCCGTGAAGCTCGCGGTCGACGAACTGGCCGGGCTGTGCGAACCGGAGACGGCCGTCGTCGAGGAGTTCATGTCCATCAAGGAGCGGGGTTCCGTCCAGCACCTGGCCTCGAGAGTCAGCGGCCGCTTGCCCGAAGGCACGAGCGCATGGGACGCGTTCGCCGCGGTCTTCCCGGCCATCACGGCCTCCGGAGTGCCCAAGCTTGCGGCCTACCAGGCCATTCGCAGACATGAGCGCAGCCATCGCGGGCCGTACGCCGGGTCCGTCCTCAAAGTCACCGAGCGCGGCACCATGGACGCCGCGCTGGTTCTGCGCAGCGTCTACGCGCATGGAGGCCGGACCTGGCTGCGGGCCGGCGCGGGCATCGTCGAGGACTCGCGGCCCGACCGCGAGCTCGAAGAGACGCGGGAGAAGCTCAGATCCGTGGCCACGTCTGTGCTGGTGCGGACCGAGGCCGCGGGAACCACATCGTCCAGTGCACGGCCCCCTCGCGCTGCGTTACGCAGCTGACCGGGGCACGGGCATCGATGGCCACTAAGCACCCACTTCTGGAGGCGACGAGGGCATGCTGACCACGGGGGAAGGCATATCAATTCAGCTACTGGGTCCCATCCGCGCTTGGCGGAACGGGAAGGAGATCGCCCTGGGCCCGCCGAAGCAGCGCGCTGTCCTCGCGCTGCTGGCGAGCCGTCCCGGCGATGTCGTAGGGATCGACCGCATCATCGACGCCGTGTGGGGGAGTGAGATCCCGCGCACTGCCACCAACGGTGTCCACACCTACGTGGCCGGGCTGCGCTGCGCGCTGGACCCGGGCCGCAGCCGGCGAGGCAGCAGCTCGGCGATCGACTCGTCGGCGGGCGGTTACTGCCTGCGGGTGAGCCCCGAAGCCGTGGACGTCATCCGGTTCCAGCAGCGCCACGCGCAGGCACGTCAATCACGTGCCGACTCCGGCAGCGCCCTCGCGATGTACGAGGACGCCCTGTCGCTGTGGCACGGCGAGGCGTTCGCAGGCATCCCGGGCCCGTTCGCGGCGATGGAGCGGACCCGGCTGCAGGACCTGAGGATGACGGCCCTCGAGGAATGGGCGTCGGACATGCTGCAGGCGGAGCGGCACGCGGAGGTCGTGGCCGACCTGTCAGCGGCGGCGGCACAGGAGCCGCTGCGCGAGAAGCTGCGGTGGTTGCTGATGCTCGCGCTCTACCGCTGCGACAGGCAGGCTCACGCGCTTGCCGTGTACACCGAGACCCGGCATCTGCTGAACCAGGAACTGGGCATCGATCCGGGCGCGGAACTGCGCAACCTGCACCAGGAGATACTTGCGGGGCGCGAGGTCACCGCCTGCCGTGACCAGTCGGCCGCAACGCAGCCGACGGCAACACAGTCGGCCGCGACGCGGCCGGCCACCCCGCAGCCGGCCGGCGAACCCGGCAGGGACGTACTCCCGCTCCATACGCCGCTACCCGTCCAGCTTCCGCCTCTGGCCAGGGGCTTCGTCGGCCGTACGGCGGAACTCTCCCGTCTGGAGCAGGCCCTCGCCGACGAGGGGGCCCGACCCGGTGAGAACACACCCGTGGCCGTGCTCGACGGCCTGGCCGGAGTGGGCAAGACAGCGGTCGTACTGGAGGCGGCACGCAGGCTCAAGGACCGCTTCCCGGACGGACAGCTGTTCGTCGACCTCGGAGGCACCGGTCTGCAGGGCAGCTTTCTCTCGGCGGCGGAAGCCCTCGCCCAACTGCTGCGCAGCCTCGGTGTGGACGACTCGCGGATGCCCTACGACCTCGCCGGACGCGTCAGTCTCTACCGCAGCCTGCTGTACGGACGGCGCATGCTGGTGGTCCTCGACGACGCGCTCAGCGCCGACCAGCTACGGCCGCTGATCCCACGGGGCGCTTCGTGCGTGCTGGCCACCAGCCGGCGGCGGCTCAGCGGACTGGCGGTCCGTGACGGGGCCCACCTGATCGGGGTCGGCCCGCTGTCCGAGCTGGAGTCGGCGCAGCTGCTCACTGATCTGGGCGGAGACCGGCTTCGAGGTGAGAAGGCGGCCATCATGCGCCTCACACGCATCTGCGGGGGGCTGCCGCTGGCACTGCGCTGCGCCGTCGAAAGACTGAGCCAGATCCAGCACGTGCCGCTGTGCACTGCGGTCGAGAACTACACCGATCCGCGCGGGCTGTTAGACAACCTCACTGTGGAGGGTGATGCGGCCGCCAACCTCCGTACGGTCTTCGGAGCTTCGTACCAGGCGCTGCCGGCAGAGGCCGCGCGGATGTTCCGGTACCTGGGCTTGCACGCCGACAGCCCGGTCACCGTGAACCTGGCCGCCACCCTGGCGGACACGAGCCTCGACACGGCCCGGCGGCTGCTCGTCCTGCTGGCCGACAACCACCTTCTGGAGCGGGTGTCCGACGGCCGCTACCAGTTCCACGGCCTGGTCGGGCTCTACGCGGCAGAGTGCGCACAGCAGGAGTCCAAGACGGACCGGGACCTGGCGCTGATCCGACTGCTCGGGGAGCAGGAGGACTTCGTCACCCACCACACCGCACCAGCGGAAGAGGACAGGCTCTCGCACGTCACGTGACCGGCACGGACGGTCAGAGGCGGGGACCGCCGGTCCCCGCCTCGTGCCGTGCCCGTGGCGGTGCTACGGACAGCGGACCGTCTGCGCCGCGTACGACAGCCCGGCACCGAACCCGAAGAGCAGCACAGGGTCACCGCTGGAGATCTGGCCGCTCTCGATGAGTTTCGAGAACGCGAGAGGGATGCTGGCCGCGGACGTGTTGCCGGAATCGACGACATCGCGCGCGACGACGGCACGGGTGGCACCGAGCTTCTCGGTCACGGCGTCGATGATCCGCACATTGGCCTGGTGGGTGACGACAGCGGCCAGGTCGGAGACCATGATGCCGGCCCGTTCGCATGCCTTGCGGGCGAGCGGGGCGAGCGTGGTCAGCGCCCATCGGTAGACGACGTGTCCGTCCTGCCGGAAGAGGGCCCGCGGCCCGTCCGGGCCGGAGGTTCCCAGGGTGATGGCCGAACCGCGCTCCGGCTGCGAGCCCCACACCACGGGCCCGATGTGGTCTGCTCCCGCGCCGACGACCGCGGCACCGGCTGCGTCCCCGAAGATCACGCACGTGGAGCGGTCCTGCCAGTCCAGGAAGTCGCTCATCTTGTCCGCACCGACGACGAGCGCGGTCCGGCTGTCGCCGCCGCGTACGGCCATGCTCGCGGTGGCCAGAGCGTAAGTGAAGCCGGCACAGGCGGCGTTGACGTCGAAGACGCCTGCTGCCGGGATCTCCAGGCGACGGGCTACACGGGCGGCGACGCTCGGCATACGGTCCACCGCGGTGCTGGTCGCCACGACCACCAGGTCGATGTCGGCGGCGTCCACACCTGCCAGGGCGATGGCCTTGGCCGCGGCGTCCGCCGCCATGTCGACGACGCTTTCGTCCGCCGCGGCGATATGGCGGGTGGAGATGCCGATACGGGATCTGATCCACTCGTCCGACGTGTCGACCATCGTGGACAGATCGTCGTTCGTCAGCACGCGCGTCGGCTGGTGATGGGCGACCGAGAGTATCCGGGAGCCGGTGAGGGGGGCGGGCACGAGTCCTCCGAGGATGTTGTTCGGCAAACGGGAAGTGAGCGTCAGGGGTCACAGTTCCGGGGAAAGCGAACGAGGAGCCGCGCGAGCCAGGACCAGGAGGCCGGGCAGGTCACGCCATGCTTCCCCGCGGGCCTGGAAGGGCCTCCGGCACCACCTGGCGCAGGACGTCGGTGATCGCTCTCATCACCTCCGCCGTCGCCGAGTGCAGGAAGAAGTGGTCGCCGGGGAGGACGATCAGCCGCGAACGGGCGCGGGTGTGCCGCTGCCACCGCTGCATTCTCGTGCTCGCCACCACCGGGTCCGCGTCGCCGCCGAAGACGGTCATGGGGACGCTCAGCGGTGGCCGGGCGCGGTACTGGTAGGTCTCCAGCACGGAGAAGTCGGCGCGCAGGACGGGCAGCAGCATTTCCACCAGCTCGGGATCGTCGAGGATCTCGGGCGGCGTACCGCCGATGAAGCGCAACTCCTCGAGGACATCGGTGTCCGGCGCGGCATGCACCGGCAGCCGGGGACGCGGCAACTCCGGAGGGGCTGCTCCGGAGACGAACAGATGCGCCGGCTGGGGCAGGCCACGGTCGTTGAGAACCCGGCAGAGTTCGAAGGCGAGCAGCCCGCCCATGCTGTGGCCGAACAGCGCGTAAGGGCGGTCCAGATATCCGGCCAGGGCGTCCGCAACCATGTCGACCAGCAGCGGCAGCCTGCTGACCGGAGGCTCCCCCGACCGCCCGCCCCGGCCGGGAAGCTCCAGAGGACACACCTGTCCGAAACCGGAAGCACGTTCGTTCCACTCCCGGTAGGACGCGGCACTGCCGCCGGCGTACGGGAGGCAGAAGAGACGGACACCGGGGAGGTCCTGTGGCTCTCCCTGAGCAAACCATGGGTTGCGCACCGGGCGGAATCTCCTTCGTTCGAGGGTGGTTCGCCGTCACCGCCGGTGCCGTCCGACCGAACCGGCACCGGCAGCGTGCGGAGGCCAGGTATGCGGCCGTCCGCACACGAGCGGCGCGGTCAGTCGGCCAGTCTCAGCGCGCCCGAGGGACAGCGCTCCACCGCTTCCCGTACGTCGTCCTCGGCGCCCTCGTAGGGCAGGTCGTCCCGCAGCAGCACGACGGTCCCGTCCTCCTCGGACTGGTCGAACATGTCGGGTGCGGTCAGGGCGCACATGCCCGCGCCGACGCAGATTTCCGGGTCAGTCTGGATCTGCAAGGTGTTTCGCCTCCGTGTCCTCGTGGTTCTCCCGGCGCCGACTCCGGTTCGGCGCAGTCCGGCCTTCACCAGGCGACTGGCAGTTCGTGCACGCCGTAGACCGTCATGTTTTCGCGCATGGGGACTTCCTCCGCCGGCACCGCGAGGCGCAGGTCGGGAAACTCGCGCAGCAGCGTGGCGTAGCCGACCCGCAGCTCGAGACGGGCGAGCTGCTGGCCCAGGCACTGGTGGATGCCGTGACTGAAGGTCAGATGGCCGACCGCGCGCCGGGTGACGTCGAGCTGGTCGGGATCGGGGAAGCGCACGGGGTCGCGGTTGGTGCTGGGCAGATGGATCAGCACGGTCTGGCCGGCCTTGACCGGGACCCCGCGGATCTCCATGTCCTCCGTCGGACTGCGCTGTACCCCGATGTGCACGATCGTCAGGAGGCGCAGCAGCTCCTCCACCGCCCCCTCGAGGAGGCTGTCGTCGGCGCGCAGCCTGGCAAGCTGGTCCGGCTCGCGCAGCAGCGTGTAGATGCCGAGGGAGAGCATGTTCGCCGTGGTCTCGTGCCCGGCGACCAGCAGCAGCAGTGACATGCCGATCAGCTCGGCCTCGTCGACCTCCCCGCTCGTGACCAGCTTCGTGAGCAGGTCGTCGCCGGGTTCGGCCGACTTCTGCGCGGCGACCTTGCCGAGCAGCCCGGTGATGTTGTGCAGGGCGCCGAGCACTTCCTCGGGCGCGGTGTCGAGGTTGAGCAGCTTGGACGAGTCCGCTTCGAAGCTGTCCCGGCTCTCCACGGGGATGCCCAGCAGCTCACAGATGACCTGTGACGACATGGGGAAGGCGAAGTCGTGCACCAGATCCGCCGGGGGGCCCTTCCGGCGCATCGCCGCCACCCGGTCGGCGGCGATCGCCTCGATGCGGGGAACGAGCCTCCGCATGCGGCGCAGGGTGAAGTCCGAGGTGAGCAGCTTGCGGTAGCGGGTGTGCTCCGGCGGGTCCATGTGCTCGAACTGGCCGGGCGGGAGGTCCTTCTCGAAGTCGAAGTCCATCGCCCGGTCGGACGGGAACGCCAGGTGCTTCAAGGAGCCCTTCGAACTGAGCCGCGGATCGACCAGCAGCTCCCGGGCCAGGGCGTAGTCGGTGACCACCCAGCCCTCGTGGCCGTCGGGGAAGACCATCGGCGCAATGGGCTGCTCGGAGCGCAGCTCGCCGAAGATCTCCGGCGGGTCGAGGGGGTTCTCCCGGTGGGTGGGCAGGCCGTTGGACAAGGGGCAGCTTGTGTGGGTCATCGTGAGCCTTCGGCGTCGGTACGGGTTCGGGTGGGGGAGCAGGACGGAGCCTGTCCGCGCGGAGTCATACGGCCATGCCGCCGTCGATCTGGAAGGTGGAACCGGTGATGTACGCCGCTCGCTCCGAGATCAGGAAGGAGACGAGTTCGGCGACCTCCTGCGGTGTTCCGAACCGGCCCAGAGGGACACGTTCCTCGAACCGCTTGCGCATGTCGGCCGGCAGGTCCATCACCGGGTCGGTGGCCACGAAACCGGGCACGACCACATTCGCGCGGATGCCGTACCTGCCGACCTCACGGGCCAGGGACTTGGTGAAACCGATGATCCCGGCTTTGGAGGCGGCGTAGTTGGTCTGTCCGGAGTTGCCGTGCAGGCCGGCGATGGAGGACATCGTCACGATGGCTCCCCGCCGGCGCTCGATCATGCTGTTGATGACGGTCCGGCAGACGTAGTACACCCCGTCGAGGTTGACGCGCAGGACGTCCGCCCAGTCCTCGTCCTCCATCGCCGACAGCGGACCGTCCCGGAGCACTGCCGCTGAGGTGACCACCGCCTCGACGGGCCCGAGAGCGTCCTCGATCCCGTCCACCAGGTCCTCCACCGCGCAACTGTCGCTGACATCGGTCCGGCGGATGTAGCAACGCCGTCCCAGCGCGGCTATCTCCTTCTCCAGGCTCTGCGCCGCCGTCGTGTCGGACGCGTAGCACACCGCCACGTCGAAGCCGTCGCCGGCGAGTTGCAGCGCCACGGCACGGCCGATCCCGCGCGAGCCGCCCGCTACGAGAGCCACCGGACTGTCCTGGTTCATCGCTCGCCTCCGTTCTGCTGACCGTCGGTGTCTTCGTCCAGCAGCGCCCGGAGCTGCGCCTCGACCTCGTCGTCCGAGAGGCCGGCGATCTCGTCCAGGCCGGTGTCCGGCTCGTCCTCGTGGCGGCTGAGGACCTCGATGACCTCCTCCGAACGGTTCCCGGCCTCCAGCAGTTCGGCGGTGTGCGCCACAGTGGGGTTCTCGAAGAAGGCCCGCAGATCGACCTCCACGCCCACTCGGCTCTTGACGCGTGTGCCGATCTGCACGGCGGTCAGCGAGTGGCCGCCCAGAGCGAAGAAGTCGTCGTCGACACCGACCGGCTCGACCCCGAGGATCTCCTGCCACACTTCGGCGACTTCGCGCTCGAGGTCGGTGCGCGGGGCGACGTAGGGCGTGTCGAGGTCCGGCCGCGGGTGGGAGGTGCCGGGCGGAGCGAACTGGCCCATCTCCTCCTCGAGCAGCGCGGGCGTCAAAGAGCCCGCCAGTTCCCGTACGGCGGTGAAGTCGCGGTGGGAGACGACCACGTGCCCGGGGAGGTCGCCGACGGAGAGGAGACGGGCGAAGACCTCCTTGCCCTGCTGCTCGGTGATGCCCTCAGCGAGGGTACGGAGTACCCCGGCCCCAGCTGCCGCCCCGAGGCCCTCCTCCTGCGCGTCCGAGTCCTGGTCGTGCTCGGGCGGTTCGGCAGCGCGCGCGATCTGCTCGCGCAGGCCCTCCAGATCGTTGATCCGCTTGATGGTGAAGTCGCCGATCCGTACCAGGAGCCGGCCGCCGGGGTCGAGGATCTCGAGGTCGCAGGTGCTGGTCTCACCGGCGGCGTCCTCGGCCTCCTTCAACTCGACGCTGACGTGGACGGTGCTGGTCAGGCCGTGGAAGACCCGCAGGCTGCGGTAGCTGAAGGGCAGGTAGTAGGTGTCCGGGGCGTGGACGCGGGCAGTGCCGCCGGCGGCGTCGAGCAGCGCCGGATGCAGCAGGTAGCGGTCGAGGTCGCCGTGGTGCTCCTCGTCCAGGCTCAGAGTGGCCATCACCCGCTTCGGACCGACCTGGATCTCCCGCATGCACTTCCAGCGCGGCCCGAAGGAGAACTCCAGGGGGCCGCCCTTCTCGAACCGGTCCAGGCGGAGACCCGTCTTGATCGTCTCTTCGGTGTCGAGGACCTCTTCCACCTCGCAGCGGGCGAGGACCTCCGCCAGGTCCCGTACGGTCTCCGGCTCCCGCTCCTGGAACGTGACGGTGCCCCGCGCATGCTCGGCCCAGGAGACGGCCCCCGGCGCGCCGGTGCGGCTCTGCACGACGAAGTTCCACCGGCCGTCGTGCTCCTCGACGGTGGTGAAGACCTCGCGGGTCTGCCCGTCGGGAACCACGACCGGGGTCAGATACTGCACGTCGTTGATCTCGATGTCCCGCCCGGCCTCCGCCGCGGGCTCCGCGAGGGCGGCCCGGACCAGTTCCAGGTAGGTGGTGCCCGGCACGAGGCCGTGTTCCTGGATGCGGTGATCGTCGACGATCCAGCTGTCGGCGGTGCTGAAGACCGTGCTGTACGTCCGGGAGGCGGCCGTCGAACGCACAAGGCGATGCAGCAGCGGATGGTCGTCGAGCGGGGTGCCGGAGTCGAGGCTGAAGCGGGAGCCGAGGCCGGCCGCCATGCCGACGTCCTGCCACGTGTCCCAGCCGACGGCGGTGACCGGCAGCGAGGTCTCGCGGCGCATGTACTGCGCCCACGCGTCGAGGAAGGCGTTGGCGGCGGCGTAATCGCTCTGCCCGGGCCCGCCCAGGACGGCGGTGACCGAGGAGCACAGCAGCACGAAGTCCACCTCGTCCTCGCGGCAGACCCGGTCCAGTACGAGCAGACCGTGCGTCTTCGCGGCCAGGACCTGGCCCGCGTCCTCCGCGGACTTGGTGACGATCATGCCCTGGGAGGGCAGGCCGGCGGCGTGGACGACGCCGTCGAGCGGCCCCGCCTGCGCACGCAGCTCTCCGACGGCCCGCCGCATCTGCTCCTCGTCGGTGACGTCGGCCCGCAGCAGGACGACGCGGGCACCGCCGGACTCCAGACGGCGCAGCCGCCGGATCACGGCGCTCGTCGGGTCGGAGTCCTCGAGGGCGGCGAGGTGGCCGTCCCAGTCGGCGGGGGCCGGGAAGGCCGAACGGCCCAGCAGCCCGAGGACGGGGCTGTCGGCGGTCTCCGCGATCTGCTCGGCCATGGCCAGCCCCATGCCGCCGAGTCCCCCGGTGAGGAGGTAGACACCGCCGTCGCGCAGCTTGGTGCGTTCCCCTTCGTCCGCGGTCCCGCCGAGCCGTCCCGCCCGGTCGAAGCCGCGTACCCACCAGTGGCGTCCGCGCAGGGCGAGTTCGCTCTCCGTGCCGGGAGAGGCGAGTGCGGCGAGCAGGGCGCCGACGGCGCTCTCGGACGGGCCGGACGGGTCCGTGCCGGTGACGTCCAGGACGCGGCAGCTCGTGTCGGCGGTCTCCTGGGGGATGACGGTGGCCGCACCGAGCAGGGTCGCGTGCTCGGGCCGCAGCACCTCCTCACCGGTGACCTCGTACACGCCGCGGCAGAGCACGTCGACAGCGGCCGGGGCGGGCAGACGTTCGGAGCCGAGAGCCTGGGCGAGGGCGAGGAGGCTGTCGAAGCCCTTGCGGCGTGCGGAGTCCAGACGCTCGGAGGTGGGAGGCGCGCCATCCGCCGCGCCGTCCGCGGCCCACAGGTGGAGGAAGCGGTAGCGCCGCCCTTCCCCGGTCGGAGCGGAGGACCCGGCCAGTGACGACACCAGGGCGGCCAGGTGTTCGCGGTCGGTGGGGTCGACGGTCCAGGTGAGCTTCTCGTCGTCGTGCGCCATGGTGCTGCCGGCGGTGGCACGCACGACGCGGTCTCCGCTCGCCGCGAGGCGGTCGGCGAGCGCGTCACCGAGAGCGAGCCCGCTGCCGAGCACCACCCACACGTCGCCACTGGCGGCCGCCTGGTCCCGCTGGGGAAGGCTCAGGCGCTGCCATCCGGGGGTGTAGAACCAGTCGCGCGCGGAGGTCACGGCGGGTTCCGTGCCGCGCCGGCGCTCGGCGGGCTCGACCCAGTAGCGCCGCCGCTGGAACGCGTAGCCGGGCAGCCGCACGGTGCCGCGCCGGCCGGAGCCCTGGACGGCGTCCCAGTCGAGGGAGGCGCCCGCGCTCCAGACGGCACCCAGGCCCTCCAGCAGGTACGCGTCCTCGGGAGTGCGGTCCCCGGGGTGCGGCAGCGAACCGGCACCCGTCCGCTGCGGCGTCCACGCCGCATGGGCACGGGCGAAGTTGGTGAGGTTCTGGCCGGGGCCGACCTCCAGCGTGACGAGGTTCGGGTCGGCGAGCAGCTCGTCGAGGGCATCGCGGAACCGCACCGGCAGGCGCAGGTGGCGTCCCCAGTACTCGGGGCTGGTCGCCTCCTCCTCGGTGATCCAGGTGCCGGTGACGTTCGACAGGAACGGTGTCGCCGGGGGGTGCAGAGCGACCGCACGGACCTCGGAGGTGAAGGGCTCGACGGCGGCGTCCATGGAGCAGGAGTGGAAGGCGTGCGAGGTGTGCAGCCTGCGGCAGCCCACGCCGTCGTCCTTCAGCCGCTGCTCGAAGGCTGCGACGGCTTCCGGGCTGCCCGAGACCACGGTCAGCGCACTGGAGTTGACGGCTGCGAGTTCCAGGCCGCTGTCCCCGAGGCGCGCGAGCGTCTCCTCCTCCGGGAGGAAGACGCTGAGCATGGCACCGCGCGGCATCTCCTGGACCAGACGTCCGCGTGCGGCGACGAGCCGTACGGCGTCCTCCAGGCTGAACACCCCGGCCAGGCAGGCCGCGACGTACTCACCGATGCTGTGACCGGCCATGGCGCGCGGCTCGATGCCCCAGGACTGCCACAGCCTCGCCAGTGCGTACTCCACGCTGAACAGCGCGGGCTGGGCGAGACGGGTCTCACGCAGCTGCTCGGCGGCCTCCTGGACGGCCTGCGGCTCGTCCGGGCCGAGTACCAGATCGCGCAGGTCCTGGCCCAGCAGCGGGGAGAACAGGTCCGCACAGCGGTCGAACTCGGCGGCGAAGACGGCCTCGCGGGCGTGGACGCGTCGGGCCATGCCCGGGTACTGGGCGCCCTGGCCGGGGAAGAGGAACGCGACCGGGGCGCTCTCGGGCGCAACGGCCGGGGTCGCGCCCTGCGCGAGCCGCCGGAGTGCGGCGACTGCTTCACCGGTGGTCCGGGCGACGGTGGTGCCGCGGTAGGGCAACTGGGCGCGCCGGCAGGCCAGGGTGTGGGCGGCGGCGTCGAGCGAGGTGGCCGGCTCGGACTCGAGGTGGTCGGCCAGGCGCCCGGCGGCCTCCGCCAGTGCGGGCGCGGACTTCGCGGACAGCGGCAGCAGCCGGGCCGGGGGCTCGGCCGTGGTCCCGCCGGTCTCCCGGCCCTCGGCCTCGTCCACGTCCTGGAGAGGGGCTTCCTCCAGCACGACGTGGACGTTCGTGCCTCCGATGCCGAAGGAGCTGACGCCCGCGCGGCGCGGCGCGTCCCCGCGGGGCCATGCGCGCAGTTCGCCGTTGACGAAGAACGGGCTGCTGTCCAGCTCCAGATCGGGGTTGGGCTTCTCGCAGTGCAGCGTCGGCGGGATGGCCTCGTGCTTGAGGGCGAGGGCCGCCTTGATCAGGCCGGTCACGCCGGCCGCGGCGTCGAGGTGGCCGACGTTGCTCTTGACGGAGCCGATGGCGCAGTAGCCCAGGTCGTCCGTGCCGGTGCGGAAAGCGCGGGTGAGGGCGGCGATCTCGATGGGGTCGCCCAGTGAGGTGCCGGTGCCGTGGGTCTCCACGTATCCCACCGTCTCGGGGCTGACGCCGGCCAGTTCGAGGGCCTCGGTGACGACCTCGGCCTGTCCGTCGACGCTCGGCGCGGTGTAACCGGCCTTGAGGGAGCCGTCGTTGTTGACGGCCGTGGCGAGGATGACGGCGTCGATGTCGTCGCCGGCCTCCTGTGCGTCGTCGAGGCGGCGCAGCGCCACGACGCCGACGCCGTTGCCCGGCACCGTGCCGGCGGCGTCGGCGTCGAAGGCACGGCACTTGCCGTCGGGGGAGAGGATGCCGCCGAGCTCGTACTGGTAGCCCTCGCGCAGCGGGGACGTCACGGACACGCCACCGGCGAGAGCGATGTCGCACTCGCCGTTGAGGAGGCTCTGGGAGGCCATGTGCACGGCCGTCAGAGAGGTCGAGCACGCGGTCTGGACGGTCACGGCCGGGCCCTTCAGCCCGAGCTTGTATGCGGTTCGGGTGGCCAGGAAGTCCTTGTCCGAGGCGAGTTGCACCTGGTACATGCCCACCGAGTCCAGGACCCGCTGGTTGTTCATCAGGTTGAACAGCAGGTACGTGTTGAGACCGGCGCCGGCGAAGACGCCGATGCGCCCCTCGAAGCGTTCCGGATCGACGCCGGCGGACTCCAGGGCGTGCCAGGCGCATTCGAGGAAGACCCGGTGCTGCGGATCGAGAAGCTCCGCCTCGCGGGGGCTGTAGCCGAAGAAGCTCTCGTCGAACCGGTCGCCGTCCTCCAGCACCCCCTTGGCCTTGACGTAGCCGTCGCGGGTCGACAAGGCCGGATCGACGCCGGAGTCGGCCAGTTCCTCGTCGGTCAGGGTGCTGATGCCCTCATGACCCTCTTCGAGACGGGTCCAGAAGGTCTCGACATCGCCTGCACCGGGGAACCGGCCGGCCATGCCGATGAGGGCGACGCCGTCGAGATCCCGGTTCTGGTCCTGGTGTGCTTGTGACACTTCGATCACCTGTCTCCGCGAGAGGAAGCCCGGCGTCCTGCCGCCTGTCGCCGCCGGTCGCGGGACTGACGGCGGGTCTGTGCGCGTCGGCTGGCGTTCTGGACGGCGGTACTGGAGGGGCCGGGGGCGCCGCCGAGGTGGGCGGCGAGCGTTTCGAGAGTGGGGTGCTGGAACAGCTCGACCATGGCTACTTCGTGGCCGAGGGCTGCCAGCCGGGTACGGAACTCGGCCATGAGCAGGGAATGGCCGCCGAGGTCGAAGAAGTTGTCGCGCATCCCGACACGTTCGACGCCCAGCAGGCTGCTCCAGATTTCGGCGAGCTGCTGCTGCAGGCCGTCCTCGGGCGCGACGAACCGGGTACCGGTTCCGGAGCGGTCGGCGCGCGGTTCGGGCAGGGCCTTGCGGTCGGTCTTGCCGCTCGGGGTCAGCGGCAGGGCCTCCAGCACGGTGAAGGAGGCCGGAACCATGTACTCGGGAAGCTGTTCGCGCAGATGCGCGGCCAGGTCGTCACCACCGGGGTCGGCCGTGCCGTCGGTGGTGACGTACGCAGCGAGACGGACGTCACCCGGCGCGTGCTCGCGGGCGACCACGACCGCCTCCCGCACCGCCTGGTGCCTGCTCAGGACGGCCTCGATCTCCCCGAGTTCGAGGCGCTGTCCGCGGAGCTTGACCTGGTGGTCGAGACGGCCGAGGAACTCGAGCGTGCCGTCGGCGCGACAGCGCGCCAGGTCACCGGTGCGGTACAGGCGCTGCCCCGGAACGAACGGGTCGGCCGTGAAGCGCTGGGCTGTCAGGCGCGGCCGGTTCAGATAGCCGCGTGCGACGTTCCTGCCGCCGATGCACAGTTCGCCCGGCACGCCGATCGGCTGAGGACGGCCGCGGTGGTCCAGCACGTACATGCGGGTGTTGGCGATGGGGCGGCCGATGGGCACCGGACCGTGGTCGTCGGAGGGCCGGCAGTGCCATGCGGTGACGTCGATGGCCGCTTCCGTGGGCCCGTACAGGTTGTGCAACTCGGCCTGGTGGGACTCGAGGAACCGGTCGTGCAGGGTGCGGGTCAGCTCCTCCCCGCTGCACAGGACGCGGCGCAGAGTGGCGGACTTCTCCGGCGGTTCGGAGAGATAGAGCTGGAGCATGGACGGCACGAAGTGGACTGTGGTGATCCGCTCGGCGGCGACGGTCGTGGCGAGGTAGGTGCTGTCGCGGTGCCCGCCGGGCCGGGCCACGACGAGAGTGGCCCCCGCCATCAGCGGCCAGAAGAACTCCCACACCGACACGTCGAAGGAGAACGGCGTCTTCTGAAGCACCCGGTCCGTGGCGTCCAGGCCGTAGGCGTCCTGCATCCACAGCAGCCGGTTGCGCAGGCCCGCGTGGACGTTCATGACGCCCTTGGGCCGTCCCGTCGATCCGGAGGTGAAGATGACGTACGCGAGGTCCTCGCCGTCCACCGCCACCCCGGGGTTCTCCGAGGGCTGCGCGGCCAGTTGCGCAGCGAGGTCCTCCATCGCCAGCACGGGGCAGTCCAGCGCGGGCAGGCTTCCGGCCGGACCGCGGTGGGTCAGCACCACGGAGGGCCGGGCGTCCTCCGCGATGCCGGTGAGCCGGGCGGGCGGCAGGCCCGAGTCGAGCGGGACGTAGGCCCCGCCGGCCTTGAGGACGGCGACGAGGGCGACGACAAGGTCGAGGGAACGGTCCATGGCGACGCCGACGAGGACGTCGCGGCCGACCCCGCGGCCGCGCAGCAGGTGCGCGAGGCGGTTGGCACGCTCGTTGAGTTCGCGGTAGGTGAGGGAGGTGCCCTCGTACCGGACGGCCTCCGCGCCGGGGGAGCGGCGCGCCTGCTCCTCCACGCACTCGTGCACCAGCCCGTCGGGCCACTCCTCGGCGGTGTCGTTCCACTCGTGCACGAGCCGGCGGTGTTCCGTCCCGTCGAGGAGGTCCAGTTCGTCGATGGGCACGCCGGGGTGGGCGGTGACCTGTTCGACGAGGCGGCGGAAGTGGCCGGCCAGGCGGACGATGGTGGCCTTGTCGAACAGGTCCCGGTCGTACTCGAACCAGCCGGTGACGCCGCCCTCGGAGTCGAACGCCTGCAGTTCCAGGTCGAAACGGGCGCCCTCGCTCCTGACCGGGAGCCGCGTGAGACGGGCGCCCGCCATGGCGAAGTCCGGGACCGGTTCCCGGCCGTAGCTGAAACTGACCTGGTAGACCGGGGAACGGCTCAGGTCCCGGGGAGCGTTGAGGTCGGCGACGATCTTGTCGAAGGGGAGGTCCTGGTGGGCGTAGGCGCCCAGGCAGGCGTCCCGGACACGGCCGAGGACCGAGGCGAAGTCGGGATTGCCGGACAGGTCTGTCCTGATCGGCAGGGTGTTGACGAAGTAGCCGATGAGCGGCTCGACTTCGGCGTGCGAACGGAGGGCGGCGGGCCCGCCGACCAGGATGTCGTCCTGGCCGGTGTAGCGCTGCAGCAGAATCCGGAACACGGACAGCAGCGCCATGTACGGCGTCGCGCCGTGCCGGGCGGCCAGCGCGGCGAGCCCCTCGGACACGTCGGACGGCAGGTCCAGCTGGACGGAGCCGCCGTTGAAGCCCTGGACGGCCGGGCGGGGCCGGTCGGTGGGCAGGTCGAGGACGAGCGGCGCTCCGGCGAGGTGGTTACGCCAGTACGCCAGGTCCTCC
This sequence comes from Streptomyces sp. WMMB 714, assembly GCF_900090125.1. Taxonomy (NCBI): domain Bacteria; kingdom Bacillati; phylum Actinomycetota; class Actinomycetes; order Kitasatosporales; family Streptomycetaceae; genus Streptomyces; species Streptomyces sp. WMMB 714. The sequence goes on along the minus strand of NZ_FMHJ01000001.1, from coordinate 37,935 downwards.
TGCCAGCCGCCGTTGTCGAGCTGCTGGTTCTGCCAGGCGGAGAAGTCGCCGTACTGGATGGAGAGTTCCGGCAGCGAAGGAGGCCGGCCCTCGCTGAACGCTTCGTACAGCTCGGACAGTTCGCTCAGGAACACCCCGGTCGACCACCGGTCGGAGATCAGGTGGTGCATCGCGACGACGAGCACGGACTGCTCGGGCCCGGTGCGCAGCAGCCGAACCCGCAGCAGCGGCCCGGTGCCTATGTCGAAGGGCTCCGACAGGACGTCGTCGATCCACTTCTGGTGGTCGGCCTCGCTGTATGCCTGGCCGCTGAGGTCCGTTTCCGGGACTTCGACGGTCAGACGGGGGTCGACGACCTGTACGGGTGCGCCGTCGCGTAGCTGGAAGGAGGTGCGCAGGGCCTCGTGGCGCCGGACGACCTCGGCGACGGCGGCGCGCAGCAGACCGGTGTCGATGGGGCCCTCGACACGGACCGCGCCGGGCACGATGTAGCCCGGGTTGCGGGGCCGTATCTGCTCGAGGAACCAGGTGCCGCGCTGCAGGACCGCCAGAGGAAAGGTGTCCTCCGTGGCCTGCTCCGCGAGCAACTGCTCGAAACGGGCGCGCTCTTCGGGCGTGAGGGCGGCGAGCCGCCGGGTGAGGTCATCGGTCACGAGCGTGTCTCCGGGCGGGACTCGGGGGCGGCCTGGCCGGTGACCTCGTCCAGAAGCGCCGCGGCGGCGTCAGCTGCGCGGGGGACCCGCTGGATCGCAGCGGGCCCCCCGGAGCTGCCGTGCTCGGTACCCGTCGAGGAGGCGCCGCCGGTCGCGGCCAGCTCCTTGACGATGCGCCCCGCGACGCTGCTGATGGTCGCGTCGCCGAGGAAATCGGTGATCTTCAGGGTGAGGCTGAGCCTGCTCTGGATCTCGTTCCGCAGCTCGACGGCCATGAGGGAGTCCAGGCCGAAGCTGGTCAGAGTCTGGTTCACGCCGACGTCGGTGGTGCTGGAGCCGAGGATGTCCTTGACGCTGAGGACGAACTGGGCCGAGAGAGTCTCCAGCCGTTCGGACTCGGGCAGTTCCATCAGCTCGGCGGCGGTCGGGATCCGGCTGGCGCGGCGCCGCGTGCGGGAGGAGCGGCGGCGGCTGCGGGACCCCTCCCGGGCGCCGCTGCGGGCACGCTCGCTCTCCGCGTCCCCTTCGCCCCCTTCGTCGCCTGCGGAGGCTGAAGCGGCGCCCTCCCAGGAGCGCGGCGGCTGCCAGCAGTCGACCGGGTCGAAGGCGTACGTGGGAAGCGGCGCCTTGGCCCGCGTGTAGTCGCGGTCGAAGCCCGCCCAGTCGACGGACGCCCCCGACGCGTACAGCTCGGCGACGGTGGGCAGCAGGATCTCCCACTCGTCCTGCTGGGGCCGCAGGCTGGGCAGCAGCAGGACATCGTGCTCGGGAGGCAGGGAGTCGCTGATGACGCCCAGCAGGGTCGGGGCGGGGCCGACCTCGACGAAGGTGCGGTAGCCCATCTCCTGCAGAGTCCGGACACCGTCGGAGAACCGCACGGTGCTGCGCACGTGCCGGCACCAGTAGTCCGGGCCCGGCGCCTCGTCCCACGGCCACAGGTCGCCGGTGACGTTGGAGACCAGGGGGATACGCGGCGCCGTGAAGGTGATCTTCTCGGCGGCGATGCGCAACGGTTCCAGGACCGGATCCATCATCGGGGAGTGTCCGGCCGAGGCGATGTGCAGGCGCTTGGTCTTCACCCCCCGGGACTCGAAGGCGGTGCACACCGCGTCGACGAGGTCGCGGTCGCCGGAGACCGCGATGTTCGAGGGGCCGTTGACCGCGGCGACACCGATGCGGCCGGGATGCGCGGCGAGTTCGGCGGCGACTTCCTCCTCGGAGGCGAACACCGCGGCCATGGTGCCGGGCAGCGAGAACTCCTGAATGACGCGGGCTCGTTCCACAGCGAAGGCCAGGCCGTCCTCGAGGGACATCGCCCCCGCCACGCACGCGGCCACGCACTCGCCGAAGCTGTGTCCGAGGACGGCCGCGGGGGTGATGCCCCACGACTGCCACAACTGCGCCATGGCGTACTCGATGACGAAGGTGACGGGCTGGGCGTAGGCGGTGTCGTTGATCAGCTGGTCGTCCGGGTCGTCGGGGAAGAGGACGGACAGCAGCGGCCGGTCCAGCAGCGGGCGGAGGATCTCGGCGCATTCGTCGACGGCCGCACGGAAGCCGGGCTGGGTGTCGTACAGGCCACGGGCCATGCCGGGGCGCTGGGCGCCCTGCCCGGTGAAGAGGAACACCACCTCATCAGGGCCGTCCGCTTCGCCCTGTACCAGGCCGGGGGCCATCTCGCCGCGGCTGAACGCGGTGAGCTGGTCGGCGATCTCCTCACGGGTGGATCCGACGGCGGCGAGACGGTGCCGGAAGTGGGAGCGCCCGGTCCCCGCCGAGTAGCACAGGTCGGCCAGCGGGGTCCCGTCGCCGTCGGCCATGCGGTCGGCGTAGCGGCCGGCGAGGGCGGTCAGCGCCGTCTCGCTGCGGGCGGACAGCGGCAGGACGGAAGCCGGCCGGCGGTCGTCGGGAGCCGGCGGCGCAGGAGGCGGCGCCTGCTCCAGGACCATGTGGACGTTGGTGCCGCTCAGACCGAAACTGCTCACCGCAGCGGCCCGGCGCTCGTCGGTCTGCGGCCACGGGGTGAGGCCGGTGGGCACCTGGAAGGTGGTGCCGTCGAAGGAGATGTTGGAGTTCAGACGCGTGAAGTGCAGGTTCGGGGGGATCTCGCCGTGGTCGAGGCACAGTGCGGCCTTGATGAGCCCGGCGATGCCGGCCGCGGCCTCCAGGTGCCCGATGTTGGTCTTGACGGCACCGAGGTAGACCGGCGCGCCGGTCTCGCGGCCGTACACGTCGGCGAGGGCCTCGGCTTCGATGGGGTCGCCGAGACGGGTCCCGGTTCCGTGGGTCTCGATGTAGCCGACCTGCTCGGGGGAGACCCCGGCGGCGTCCAGGGCACGTCGGAAGACGTCCCGCTGTGCGGCTCCGTTGGGGGCGGTGATCCCGGCACTGCGGCCGTCCTGGTTGACGGCGCCGCCCCGTACGACTGCGAGGACGCGGTCGGAGTCGCGCAGCGCGTCGGAAAGGCGCTTGAGGACGACGACGCCGCAGCCTTCGCCGCGTACGTATCCGTCGGCGCTGTCGGAGAAGGACATGGCCCGGCCCTGCCGCGAGACTGAGCCGAACTGGGACTGGGAGATCATCAGCAGCGGCGACAGCACCACGTTGACGCCGCCGGCCATGGCCATGTCGCACTCTCCCAGCCGCAGGCTCTGGCACGCCTGATGGACGGCCACCAGCGAGGAGGAGCAGGCAGTGTCGACAGTGATGTTCGGACCGCGCAGGTCCAGCAGATAGGCGATGCGGGCCGGCACGAAGGACAGAGCCGCACCGGAACTCGTATAGGCGCTGACGTCGTCGGGGTGCTGGATCTGCGAGGTGATGTAGTCCCAGGACGCGGCGCCCATGAACACGCCGGTGCGGCTGCCGGCGAGACCTGCCGGGTCCTGGCCCGCGTTCTCCAGAGCCTCCCAGCACACCTGGAGGCTCAGGCGCTGGTGCGGGTCCATCGCCATGGCCTCACGCTTGGAGATCCCGAAGAAGTCGTGGTCGAACAGCTCGACGCCGTCGGTGAACGCGCCCGAGCGGGTGTAGACCTTTCCGGGCTTGCCGGCCTCTTCGTCGTAGAACGCCTCGTGGTCCCACCGCTTGGTGGGGATCTCGCCCACGGCGTCGGTGCCGTCGGTCAGCAGCCGCCAGTAGTCGGCGGCGTCCGAGACGCCGCCGGGGAAGCGGCAGCCGGTGCCCACGATGGCGATGGGTTCGCTTCGCGCCCGCTCGTGCTCGTCGACCTGCCGCTGGAGACGTTCCATCGTCAGGTAGACACGCTTCAGCGTGTCGGCCGATACCAGGTCCGGTCCCTGCGGCGTCATCGCTGACCCCCTTCGTCGATCTGCTTGGTCTTGGCCATCAGGAGTGCTTCGAGTTCCGTCGCGGACATCGAGTCCAGATCCGGCCTCGCCTCCGCGGGGGGTGTCCCCTCGGTGTCCCGTCGCGGCGCAGGCGGTGGGGACGCGGACGGCTGGTCCGCCGCCTCGCTCCCGCCCGGCTCCAGCTGGATCTCCATCCGCTCGGCCAGGTACGGCACCAGGGCGTCGATGGTCGGGAAGCGCCAGGTGACCGTCGAGGGCAACTTGACGTGCAGGGAGTTCTCCAGGGACTTGCGCAGCTCGAGCGAGAGCAGCGAGTCGAATCCCATGCTGGTGATCGGTGCGCTGGTGTCGATCCTGGCGGTGTCCGCGCCGAGGAGGCGGGCGGCGGTGTCCCGGCAGTGCTCCGTCAGCACGGCCTTGCGCCGGCGGCCGGGTTCGACGGCGAGCATCCGGCGGCGGATCTCACCCACCGGTCCTCCCGACGCGGCGGAGCCACCACCGGACTCGGCGAGGAGCGTACGCAGCAGGCCGCCGCCGGGTGCGTCGCGGAGCTTGTCGCGGTCCAGCGGCAGAACGCAGACCTGGGTGGGGGAGCTGCTCAGCAGCCGGTCCAGGGCGGCGATGCCCTGGTCGGGGCTGATGCTCTCGATACCTCGGGCCGCCAGGGCTCCGCCGCGGTCGGGGCGGGCGGCGAGGCCGATCTGCGACCAGGGGCCCCAGTCGATGCTCAGCGCCGGCAGGCCACGGGCGCGCCGGTGATGAGCCAGGGTGTCGAGGAACGCGCTGGCGGCGGCGTAGTTGCCCTGGCTGGCCGAGCCGAGCACGGCGGCGGCCGACGAATACAGGACGAAGAAGTCCAGTTCGCGTTCGAGGGTGGCCTGGTGCAGGTGCCAGGCCGCGTACGACTTCGGGCCCGCTACGAACTGGAACCGTTCCTGGTTCAGGCCGGTGAGCAGTCCGTCGTCGAGGACGCCGGCCGCGTGGACGATCCCCGCGAGCGGCGGCATGGAGGCGTCGATGCGGGCCAGGAGGCTGTCCACGGGGCCGCGCTCGGAGACGTCGACGCTGGCGACGGCGACCTCCGCGCTGGCCCGCAGCTTCTCGACGGCCTGTTCGGCGTCGGCGCCGGGAGCGCTGCGCCCGACGAGGACCAGATGGCGGGCGCCCTGCTCCACGAGATAGCGGGCTGTCGCCAGGCCGAGCGCGCCGAGACCGCCGGTGATGAGGTAAGTGCCCGAGGCGCGCACCGGTGCGGCACCGGGGGCGGCGGTGATCTGCTCGTCGGCGGCGGGGCGCAGCACGAGTTTGCCGGTGTGGCGGGCCTTCGCCATGGCGGTGAAGGCGGCAGGCGCGTCCGCGAACGGGTGGACGGTCACGGGGAGGGCGGTGAGTTCACCCTGGTCGAAGCCCTCCGCGATCCCGGTGAACAGCTCCGCGATCTCCTCGGGTTCGTTCCGGATGGTGCCTTCCAGGTCGACGGTGAGGAAGGCCCGGTTGTCCTTGAAGAGCTCCAGGCCGATGTGGCTGTTGTCGTAGATGTCCCGCTTGCCGATCTCCACGAACCGTCCGCCGGGCGCGAGCAGTTGCAGTGACCGTACGAAGGCCTCTCCGGAGGTGGAGTTCAGCACGACGTCGACGCCGCGGCCGTTCGTGAGTGCGGCGATCTCATCGGCGAAGTCGAGGGTGCGGGAGTCCATGACGTGGGCGATGCCGAGGCTGCGCAGAAGCTCGCGCTTCTCGGGGGTGCCGGCAGTGGCGTAGACGTGGGCGCCGCGTCCCTGCGCGATCTGCAGCGCGGCGAGGCCGACGCCGCCGGTGGCGGAGTGGATCAGGACGCTCTCGCCCGCACGGAGACGGGCCAGGCGGTCGAGACTGTGGACGGCGGTGAGGAACGCGATGGGCACGGCGGCGGCCTCGTCGTCGCTCAGCGACGCCGGGGCGGCACTCACCAGATGCTCGTCGAGGGTGGTGAACGCGGCCATGCTGCTGGGGCCGGCGGCGATGACCCGGTCGCCGACGCGATGGCGGGTGACGCCCTCGCCCACGGCGGTGATCCGTCCGCAGCACTCCGCACCGAGCGGCACCACGCCTTCGGCGTCGGCGTAGGTCTCCAGAGCCTTGAGGACGTCGCTGAAGTTCAGGCCCGCTGCGGTGACTTCGATCTCGACCTGTCCGGGCCCCGGCGGGGTGCGGTGCCACGCGGTGGAGCGGAGGCTGGCAAGGCTGCCGGGGCGGGTCGCGAGCAGGCGGTGGTTGCCGTCGCGGGAGGCGTCGAAGGACCAGGAGGGACGCTCGTCCGGCGCGACCTGGCCGTCAGGTGTCCAGGGGGTGAGCGCGGGAGTGAGGCGCTGTCCCGCGCGCAGGGCCACCTGGTCGTCGTCGCCGTCCCGCAGAATCTCGGCGACCAGCTCGGCCGGCTCGCTCTGCGAACGGCCCGGGTCCAGGTCGACGACGGTGGTCTGCAGCTCACTGTGCTCGATGCCGACCACCCGGGCCAGGCCCCACAGCGGGGCCTGCCCGACGGCCAGTTCGTCGCCGTCGGCGGCGCATTGGGCCCCGCGGGTGAGCAGGACGAGTCGGGGCGCCGGGTCCTGGCTGCCGGCGGCGAGCTCCTGCACCAGGTGCAGCACGGGCATGCAGGCGGCGTTCTGGGCTGCCGTGAGTTGCTCGGGGGTGCTGTCGTCCGCGAGGTCCACGTCGAGGGCCCAGGCGTGGACGATCCCGTCCGCCCGGACACCCTCGGAGGCGAGGTCGGCCAGGAGCGCGGCGACGTCCTCACGGCGTCCGGGGTCGAGTTCGTAGCTGCCCGTGCCGACCTTGCGGTAGGCGGTTCCGGCGGTGACGGTCAGGCAGCCGGCGCCGCGGGACCGCAACGCCGTGTCGAGCGCCGCCGCCGTGCCGCCGCTGTCGGCGAACAGCAGCCAGGTGCCCGGCTGTTGCTGCGGGGTGTCGTCGTCGGCGGGGGAGTGGCGCCAGTCGATGCCGAGCAGGGACTCGCCGAGCGGATCGGCGGCTTCGGTGCCGTCCAGCCGGCGGAGGGTGATGCCGGTGACCTCGCCGACGGGTGTGCCCTCGTCGTCGTAGAGGACGACGGCGGCACCGGCGATCTCGTCGGCCCCGGGCTCCGGTGCCGGGACGGCGGCGTGCGCCCAGCGGGGTTCGGCGCGGTCGGTGTGGAGGGTGAAGCCGCCGACGCTCACCGGCACGTACGAGCCGTCAAGGGGCTTCTCCTGCGCTTCGAGAGCGGCGCTGACAACCTGCAGCGCGCTGTCGAGCACGGCGGGGTGCACGGGGTGCTCGCCGCCGTCGCCGGTCAGGGCGGTCCGCTCCCGCAGCCGGGCCACGGCCTCGGCCCGGCCCCGCCACAACAGCTCCACGCCCTGGAACGCGGGGCCGTAGGCGAGCCCGGCGCGCTTCAGCGCGGCGTAGTGGTCGGCGGCTTCGGCAGGACTGGTGCAGCGCGCCCGCACCTCGGCGAGCGGTGCGGCGATCGCGCCGGGCGCGGCGCGGCGGAAGGAGGCCCGCGCGGCCTCGGCCCAGCCGTCGTCGGCGCCGGTACGGGTGAACAGCCGCAGCGTGCCGGTGTCGGCGGTGCCGGGGAGAAGGACGAGCTGCAGCGTGGTGTCGTCGGCCTGCTCGGGCACCACGGTGAGCCGGGTCAGCGCGATGTCCGTCAGCACGGCGCTGTCGCCGAGGTGCGCACGGGCCGCGGCCAGCCCGGCGTCCAGTACGAGCGCCGCGGGCAGGACCGGGGTACCGCCGACCTCGTGATCCTTCAGGTAGGGGAATTCCGCGAAGTCGACGGGGGCCGACCAGTGGACGGCGTGCGGGGGCAGAGCGGAGGCGACACGGTCCCGCAGCACCGGGTGGCCGCGGTGCGCCGCCCGGTGACGGGTGCGCGGCTCGAACCAGCTCCTGGTGCGCTGCCACGGGTACGTGGGCAGGTCGGCCATGGGCCCGGTGGGTCCGTAGACGCGGGCCCAGTCGACCTGGTGTCCGGCGGTGTAGAGGCTGCCGAGTTCGCCCAGTACCGTCGCGCGGCCCGGCTGGTCGCGCCGCAGCGAGGACACGGCGCAACCGCCCTCGTAGGACGAGAGGCGTTCGGTGACGGCGTCGGTGAGCATCGGATGCGGCGACATCTCGACGAACACGTTGTGCCCCGTCTCGGCGAGCGCCGTGACCGCCGTGTCGAACAGGACGGGCTGGGTGAGGTTGGACGCCCAGTACTCGGCGTCGAGCCGGTCGCCGGCGATGGCCTCACCGGTGACCGAGGAGATCATCGGGATGGCCGTGGCGCGGGGCCGCAGGGAGGACTGGAGCCTCCACAGTTCGGCGGCGACGGGCTCCATCAGGGGGCAGTGGGAGGCGAACTCGACGGACTCCAGCACCTTGCAGTAAAGGCCGTCGGCCTCCAGGGACTTGGCGAAGGCCTCCAGAGCACTGCCCTCGCCGGAGAAGACCGTGGAGTTCGGGCTGTTGGCGGAGGCGATCCACACCTGTTCCGGGGAGCGTTCCGCGAGCAGCTCGCGTGCCCGCTCCAGGGTGACGCCGGCGACGGCCATCCGGCCCTTGCCGGTCGCGGCGTGCAGGACCGTGCCGCGGTGCAGGGCGATCAGCAGGGCGTCCTCCAGAGAGATCGCGCCCGCGACGTGGGCGGCGGCGATCTCGCCGACGCTGTGTCCGACCACGGCCGCTGGCTCGACTCCCCAGGAGCGCCACAGGGAGGCCAGCGCGACCTGCACGGCGACCAGCGAGGGCTGACCGACGGCGGTGTCCATCAGCCGGGAGCCGGACGGATCGGCGGCGATCTGGTCGAGCAGCGACCAGTCGGTGTGGCGGCGCAGCAGGGCGTCGGCACGTTCGAGGACCGCGCGGAAGGCCTTCTCGCCGGCGAGTTCGCCGGTGAACAGATCGGCGGCCAGCGGCCACCACCGGGGCCCCTGTCCGGAGAAGACGAACACGGGCTTGGGCTGCCAGCCGATCCGGCGTATGCCGGAGCTGAGTCCTGTGACGTCCTCGCCGCGGCCGAACGCGGCCAGCGCGGCGCGCAGTTCGCCGCCGGAGCTGCCCACGCAGGCCAGCCGGTGCTCGTGGTGGGTGCGGCGCCCGGCGGCAGCGGCGGCGAGAGCACCCACGGGTGCCGCGTCGCTGAGCTGGTTCTCCCAGCGGGCGGCGAGGTCGCGCAGGGCCTGCTCGTCCCGGGCGGACACGGGCAGCACCACGGCGCCCTCGGTCGCCGGGGCGGCGGGGGAGGGGACCGGCGGCGCTTCCTCCACCACCAGGTGGGCGTTGGTGCCGCCGAAACCGAAGGAGCTGACGCCCGCGAGCGCCGGCGCGCCGCTGACGGGCCAGGGCTGGAGGGCATCGGCCACGCGGACGGGAAGGTCGTCGAAGGAGATGTGCGGATTGGCCTCGCGGTAGTGCACAGTCGGCGGCACCACGCGGCGCTCGACCATGAGGACGGTCTTTATCAGGCCGCCGATACCCGCGGCGGCCTCCATGTGGCCGACGTTGGACTTCACCGAGCCGATCAGGCAGGGCCGGTCCGAGGCGCGGCCGTCACCGAGGACGGCGCCCAGAGCCTTCGCCTCGATCGGGTCGCCGAGGATCGTGCCGGTGCCGTGCGCCTCCACGTACGCGATGTCCGCGGCCCGCACCCCCGCCTTGGCGTGGGCGGAGCGGATGACCGCTTCCTGGGACTTGGGGTTGGGCGCCATGAGGCCGTTGCTCGCGCCGTCCTGGTTGACCGCCCCGCCGCGGATCACGGCGTGGACCGGGTCGCCGTCGGCAAGGGCCCGGCTGAGCGGCTTGAGGACCACCATTCCGGCACCCTCGGAGCGCACGTAGCCGTTGGCGCCGGAGTCGAACGGCTTGCAGCGGCCGTCGGCGGACATCACGCCGGCCTTGCTGAAGTTGATCGCGAGTGCGGGGGACAGCACGAGGTTGACACCGCCGGCGAGGGCCACGTCGCACTCGCCGCGGGCCAGGCTCGAACACGCCTGGATGACCGAGACGAGCGAGGAGGAGCAGGCGGTGTCCACGGCCAGGCTCGGCCCCCGCAGATCCAGCAGGTACGAGAGGCGGTTCGCGGCGATGCTCAGGGCGCTGCCCGTGCCCGTGTAGGCGTCGATGTCCGCGAGTTCACGCAGCTGGCCGGTGGCGTAGTCGAACGACGAGATGCCCACGAACACGCCGGTGGGCGAGCCGGACAGCCCGTCGGTGGGCACGCCCGCGTTCTCCAGGGCCTCGATGGTGACCTCGGCGAGCAGCCGCTGCTGCGGGTCCATCCGGTTCGCCTCTTGCCGCGAGATGCCGAAGAAGCCCGAGTCGAACAGGTCGACGTCGTCGACGAATCCGCCCCAGCGGCTGTTGGTGCGGCCGGAGGCTGCCGGGTCCTCGGAGGTGTACTCCTCGATGTCCCAGCGCTCGGCGGGCACTTCGGTGATCGCGTCGCGGCCTTCCTCGAGCAGCCGCCAGAAGCTCTCCGGACTGTTCACTCCGCCGGGGAAGCGGCATCCCATGCCGATGACGGCGATCGCCTCGTCCTCGCCGAGGGGTTCGGCCGCCGCCCGGGGGGAGCCGGCCGGCGCAGCGGTGGAGGCGGCGGAGGTCCCGCCGGCGGTCACGGGTTCCTGCGAGGGGGCGGTCTCTCCCGACAGGTGCCGGGCGAGCTTGGCTGCGGTGGGGAACTCCCAGACGATGCCGGGTTCCAGCGGTACGCCGAGGCGGCGCTCCAGGTCGCCGACCATCGCGACCATGTGTACGGACTGCAGCCCGTACATGGCGAACGGCAGTTCCGGGTCGATGCGTTCGACCTTCTCGCCGGCCGCGGCGGCCAGGGCTTCGCGCAGCCACAGTTCGATCTCCGCCGAGCTCGGCGCGGAGTCCCGGCCGCCGGGGGATCCGGGAACGTTCGGCTGCTCCCGGTCCGCCTGGGCGTCGGCTGCGCCGTCCGCCCGCCACACCGCCAGCGACTCCATGTCGCCACGGAGCAACGAGTCGAGGCAGGCCGAGCGCTGCAGCTTGCCGCTCGAGGTCTTCGGCACCGTTCCGGCGCGGGCGAGGGCGACGATGTGGGCCTGCAGGCCGTGCTCGCGGGCGACTTCGGCGCGGACCGCGGCGATGACCCGGGCGTGGTCCTCCGGGTCACGGCTGCCGCGGTACTCCTGGACGATGATGAGGCGTTCCTCGCCGTCGATGTCGCGGCTGCCCGCGACACCGCAGCCCTGCCGCATGCCCGGGGCGACGGCCTCGACGGTGCGTTCGATGTCCTGGGGGTAGTGGTTGCGGCCGGCGATGATGATGACGTCCTTCATGCGGCCGGTGACGTAGATCTGGCCGTCCTCGGTGAAGCCGAGGTCGCCGGTGCGCAGGAACTCCTCCCCGCCGTCGTTCAGCCGGGCACGGAAGGTCTCTTCGGTGGCCTCCGGGCGGCGCCAGTAGCCGTGCGCGATGCTCGGTCCGGCCACCCACAGTTCGCCGACGCGGCCGTCTTCCAGCGCGGTGCCGGTCTCCGGGTCGACCGCGACGACCTTCTGGTCGTGCGGTGAGAAGCCGCAGCTGAGCAGCGTGCGCACCGTTTCGCCGGGGGCGGCGTCCTCGGCGGTTCCCGCCAGGAGCCCTTCGGCCCGCAGATCGCGGAGAGTCGGCCGGGTCGCCGGGTCCGCGGTGGAGACCATCAGGGTCCCCTCGGCCAGCCCGTAGGCGGGAGTGTGCGCGCTCGGCTTGAAGCCGCACTCGGCGAAGGTGCTGGAGAAGCGCTCCAGCGTCTCCCTCCGCACCGGTTCCGCGCCGTTGACGGCGGCGTGCCAGGTGCTCAGGTCCAGAGTCGCCCGGTCGCGCTCGGTGGTCTTCGCCACGGCGAGGTCGTAGGCGAAGTTGGGGGCGGGACTGGCGGTGCCGCCCACGTCCGAGATCGTGCGCAGCCAGCGCAGCGGCCTCTTGAGGAAGGAGAACGGCGACATGAAGGTGACGGGGAACCCGACGTAGGCGGGGGTGAGCAGACCGAGGATCAGCCCCATGTCGTGGAAGGGCGGCAGCCAGCTCACCATGTGCTGGTCGGGTCCGGTGAGGCGGAACTGCCGGGCCATGGCCGTGATGTTGTGCATGAGGTTGCCGTGGCTGACCATGACGCCCTTGGGCCGGCTCGTCGAGCCGGACGTGTACTGAAGGAACGCGACGTCGTCGCGACCCGTTCCGGGCTCCCGCCAGCCGTCCGCGGCAGCGGTGTCGAGCTCGTCGACGGCGACCCAGGCGAGGTCCCGCAGCAGCGGGGCTTGTTCGGCGAAGCTCTCGGCGAGAGCGACCGTCGAGGCGGGCGCGAGGACCGCTACGGGTTCGGCGTCGTCGACGATGCTGGTCAGCCGCGGCAGGGTGCGCATCAGGAACGCCGGGTCGGGCGGATAGACCGGGACCGCGATGATGCCCGCGTACAGGCAGGCGAAGTAGGAGGTGACGTAGTCCAGTCCGGCCGGGCACATGATCAGTGCCCGCTCACCGGAGGGGAAGCGCTCCTGCAGGGTCGCGGCGATCGTCCGGGCCCTCAGGTCCAACTCGGAGTCGGTGATGGCCTGCGGGCTGCCCTCGCCGTCCACGAGGTACCGGAAGGTCTGCTCCTGCGGGTGTTCGCCGAAGACCGTGCGGAAATGCTCGACAAGCGACTGTGCCTCCGGGCCCGACATCCGATCGTCCTCTCCGTGATCGACACATTGCACGAACGCGCGGAAGTACGGCGGATCGCTCCGCATATTCCCGCTGAAAATTAGCTGAGTACTCCCATCCGTGGGAAACGGATGAGCGCACGAAAGTTGCCATGCTGCTCGGATGATTCCACCCGGTAATCTACTGGAATTTCACCCGAGGGGAATCTCGGAGGGTGGGCCGGATGGATAGCGAGAAGACTGTGAAAGCGGATCGAATGGATGCCCCAGTGAATTCCCGCCATTCGCAGGTCAGCATGCAGTAAGCGCGTGGGCGCGTCAAGAAATGTCTGAGGTGCGGAAGTCGCAGACCTTGGAGCGGCCCCGTTCCGGTACTTCGGCAGCATCCCGCGCGGGCTGCCGGGAGCGCTCCGCCGGCGGGCGTGGACACGTTCCGGCCGGCGGCAAACCGTCTCAGGCCGGCGGGGGTTTCCTCCCGCGCGGAGTGTCCGGTGTGCCGGTCACGACTGCCGGCACCGCTCGTGACCCGCACACCAGGCCACCCCCGATGCCGACGACGCGGCCGTCGCCGGCGGGGGAGCCGACTCGCACACCGGGCTCTGCCGTCAGACGGGCTCAGTCCCGGTGCGGAACCGGTTGATCGCCGCGTCGTGCCGGGCCCGCAGCTCCGGATCGCTGACCCCGAGCCCCTCCTCGGGGGCCAGGCCCAGCACACCCACCTTTCCCTGGTGCAGGTTGTGGTGCACGTCGTGGACGGCCTGCGCCGTCCGCTCCAGCGGAACCACCTGCGACAGCGTGGGATGGATCTGGCCCTTGGCGATGAGGCGGTTCGCCTCCCACGCCTCGCGGTAGTTCGCGAAGTGGGTACCCACGATCCGTTTGAGGTGCATCCACAGGTACCGGTTGTCGTAGCTGTGCTCGAAGCCCGAGGTGGACGCGCAGGTCACGATGGTGCCGCCGCGTCGGGCCACGTACACACTCGCGCCGAACGTCTCCCTGCCCGGGTGCTCGAAGACGATGTCCGGGTCGTCGCCCCCGGTCAGCTCCCTGATCCGGGCGCCGAACCGCTTCCATTCGCGCGGGTCCTGGGTCTGCTCGTCCTTCCAGAACCGGTAGCCCTCCGCCTTCCTGTCGATCACCAGCTCCGCGCCCATCTGCCTGCACGCCTCAGCCTTCTGCGGGCTGGAGACCACGCACACCGGGGTCGCTCCGCCGTTGAGCGCGAGCTGCGTCGCGTACGAGCCGAGACCGCCGGAAGCGCCCCATATCAGTACGGTGTCGCCCTGCTTGAGGCGGGCGCCGTTGTCGGAGACCAGCTGCCGGTAGGCGGTGGAGTTCACGAGTCCCGAGGCGGCGGACTCCTCCCACGTGAGGTGGCCCGGCTTGGGCATCAGCTGGTTGGCCTTGACCAGCGCCAACTCGGCCAGCCCGCCGAAGTTCGTCTCGAAGCCCCAGATCCGCTGCTCGGGATCGAGCATGGTGTCGGCGTGCCCGTCAGGATGATCCAGCTCCACCGACAGGCAGTGTGCGACCACTTCGTCTCCGGGATTCCAGGACGTCACCCCCTCTCCGCAGCGCAGGACCACGCCGGCCATGTCCGAGCCCAGTACGTGGTACGGCTGGTCGTGCCGGGCGGCCTGCTGCGAGGTCCGGCCGTAGCGCGACAGGAAGCCGAACGTCGGCATCGGCTCGAAGATCGATGACCACACCGTGTTGTGGTTGATCCCGCTCGCCATCACCGCCACCAGCACTTCGCCGGCGGCGGGGTGCGGGGTAGGCACGTCCTCCAGGTGCAGTGACCGGCGGGGGTCCTTGTCCCGGGACGGCAGCCCTTCGAACAACTCGGTCTCGTCGGCGTGCAGAGTCACACCGCGGTAGAACTCGGGCACCGGCAGGTCGCCCACCTCTGCGAGTTCGCCCGCGAGGATCGCGTCGAGGATCTTCTGCATATTCTCCGGCCCTCATTCCGGCTCGGTCCACGGAAAGGACGCGAGCAGCTCGGTTTCGCTCATACGAGAAAGATGGTGAGAAATCCCGGGATGTTCGCTTTGCCCTGTTCTTTCCGAATTGCGAGGGCAAGAGCGTGATGCATGCTGGCATCAGGCCGTCAGCCGAGTCCAGCGGTCACCGGTTGAGGCCCGCCGGCCCCGGAGGCCGCCCAAGGGTGGACCGGGGATGTTCAAGTGTCCTGCGCGGCCACTTGAACACCGTTCGGGGGCCTGCCCGTCGGCAGTGCTGCTTCCGCCGCGGCACCCGCGCTGAACAGCGGATACTCCGGGTGCCGCGTCGGGCGCGAAGGGGAAACGCGACCCGTTCCGGCTCTCCTGTCAGGGTCGGTCGGGCCCGTGCGTCAGGGCACCCCCGAGGCGTCTTGGGGGATTCCCCTGATGTCAGAGCGTTTCCCCGTGGCTACTGTGAGCGAAATCGACTGAAGCGGGCATCTCGTATCGCGCCCGCCGTCTGAGCACACCGCATCCGGAGCCGACCCCCGGGTGGCAAGCCGAGGAGGAATTCGTGACCGACAAGGACGCCGGCCTTTCGACGAGGGCAGCCGACACAGACACCACGTCCGGCGGATGGACGGCTGGGCGCATCTCTGCCGTCGTGATCGGCGGGGTCCTTTCACTGGTGGCCCTGACGCTCGCCGGACTGGGGGCAACGGCCCTGGCCATGGGCGCACAGAACGACGGGTACATCGACCTGGGCACGGACCGGTACGCACACCAGACCGACACCTACGCCATGACCAGCGACGCATGGCATGCCGACAAGGACATGGGAGGTCTCTTCGAGGACCTCCGGATCACCTTCACGCCGAAGGACAAGTCCACTCCGGTGTTCGTCGGTGTCGCCGAGAAGGCCGACGCGAGCCGGTACCTGAAGAGCGTCGAGCACGTCACCATCCACGACTCCAAGCCCCAGGGCGACACCGCCAGCAAGCACTCCGGCGGCAAGCCTTCGACGATGCCGGAGCAGTCCGACGCGTGGGTCGCCCAGGCCGCCGGGAAGGGCGCCCAGACCGTGGACTGGACCGTGAAGTCCGGCGAAGTCCAGGCGGTCGCCATGAGGAGCGATGGCGCCTCCGGCCTGTCCGGCCATGTGAACGTGGCGGCGAAGGTCGCGGGGCTGACCTGGATGGGCACCGTGCTCCTGGCCGCCGGCCTGGTCCTCCTTGCCGGATCCGTGATCTGGCTGATCAGGAAGCCGGTCCGCCGCGCCCGAGGACGCGCCGCCTGACCCTCCGCCACAACGCACGCAGCGGCAAGACGCAGCCGGTTCAACGGCTGCGTCTTGTGCTGTGTCCGGCAGGTGTGGACACTCTGAGGCGCGCAGCACACCGCCGCGCCGTGGTTCGCGCGCTCCGCACCGCCGGTAGCGTCGCCTCCCGTGCGCCACGTACGGGAGGACGCACGGCGTGCGGCCGGCCGTCGGCATACGGTCGGTTCCGGGGCACGGGCCACAGCGCGGCGTTCTCGGCCCGGATATCGACCTGTGACGCGGAAATCCGGAGGCTCTCGCAGCCCCGGGACATTCCCCGCCGTGTATTCCAGGAGACTTCGAGTCTGCCGGGAAATCGAATGCACGCGCTCACCCTTCAGTCACGGCAAGTGCCCTGTCCGGCATTCTTCCGTCCGCTGCCCGGGCGCCCGTACGTGCCGGCGCCGGGACCGGATGAAAACTTGTGCCTATGGCGGCAGCGGACCCGTTGTCCTATGGTTCAGCACTGCTGGAAGTGAAAAAGTCCTCGCCGACGCTCCGCAGACCGCAGCGCCCCCGACCGGAGAAAGCCGTCCCGCTTCGGGTGACGAATGCCGCGTTACTCGAGGACTTCACTTCCCTCAGGGAATACCGCTGCCCAGCCGGCCTGCTCCCGGGTCGCAGCGAGCGGTTCGCGACAACAGCCGGTCCGCCGCCTGCGAGTGAGGACGGGGTCGAACGAGCAGGGCAGTCGCAGCCACTGGGCCGGGGACCGAAGACGTTGTCCGACGCGCATGGCTGAAGCACAGGCGCGGATGCTCCTCGTCGGCCGAGATCAACGAGCAGGAGAAGGGCGAATGACCGACATCGATCTGTCCAGCCTCACACCGGAGCAGAAGCGCGAGCTGCTCGCAGAGCGGCTGCGGCGCAAGGCCGTCGACCGGACGGCACCCGAGCGCCGGTTTCCCGCGTCCTTCCCCCAGCAGCGCATGTGGTTCCTGGACCAGCTCACCCCGGGCAGCGCCACCTACAACATTCCGGCGGCCGTGCGTGTGCACGGCCCGCTCGACGTGGAGCTGTGGGACCGCAGCCTCCGCGAGATCGTCCGCCGGCACGAGTCACTGCGCACCACGTTCGACGAGGTCGACGGGGAGCCCGTACAGGTCGTGCACGACTCCGGCGAGGTGGAACTGACCGTCGAGGACTGCGGCCACCTGCGCGGCTCCGACGGCGAGGCCGCCATCGAGAGGCTGGCCCGCCAGGAGTTCTCCCGCCCGTTCGACCTGGGCACCGGCCCGCTCATGCGGATGAAGTTCCTGCGCCTGGCCGCCGACGAGCACATCCTGCTGCTGACGATGCACCACATCGTCGCCGACCTGTGGTCCACCTCGGTGCTCTTCGGCGAGCTCGTCCCCCTGTACCAGGGCTATCTGACGGGTACCCCGGCCGAGTTGCCGGAACTGCCCGTCCAGTACGCCGACTACTCGGCATGGCAGCGCAAGAAGCTGACCGGCCCCGACTTCGCCGCCCAGCTCGAACACTGGAAGGAGACGCTCGAAGGCGCCCCGCCCCTCCTGGAGCTGCCCACCGACCGTCCGCGGCCCGCCGTGCTCAGCGATGCCGGCGGCTCCCGCCGGTTCCACCTGCCCGCCTCGGTCATGAACGGCCTGCGCGATCTGAGCAAGAGTTCCGGTGCCACCCCGTTCATGACCCTGCTCACGGCCTACGTCGTACTGCTGCACCGGTACAGCCGGCAGGACGACGTCGTCGTCGGGGTGCCGGTGGCCAACCGCGGGCATTCGCAGGTCGAGCGGCTGATCGGCTACTTCGTCAACACCCTGGCCATCCGCAACGACGTGTCCGGCAACCCCACGTTCACCGAGCTCCTCAACCGGGTGCGCAACGCGGCTCTCGACGCCTTCGCCCACCAGGAAGTGCCGTTCGAGCGGCTGGTCGAAGAGCTGTCCCCGGAACGGGACCTGTCCCGGTCTCCGGTCTTCCAGGTCTCGTTCGTCTACCAGAACATCCCCGTCCCGGAGTTCGACGTCGCCGGACTGCGCTTCGAACTGATGGAGGTGCCCAGCTCCACCGCACGCTTCGACCTCGAACTGCAGGTCTTCGAGCAGGGCGACGAACTCAGCGGCTGGTTCGAGTACAACACCGAACTGTTCGACGCCGCGACGATCGACGTCATGGGCGGCCACCTGAAGGTTCTGCTGGACAACCTGCTCGCCGACCCGGAGCAGCGCGTCCTGGACGTCGCCATGCTCACCGACGCCGAGCAGCGCGAGCAGCGCCAGGAGCGGGAGGACACCCGCCACGAGTGGCCCGACGACCTCCTCACCCACCAGCGCATCGAGCAGCAGGCGGCGCTGCGGCCCGACGCCGAGGCGGTGTACTGCCAAGGGGAGACCCTCACCTACGCCCAGCTCGACATGGCCACGAACCAGCTCGCCCACAGGCTCAGGAGCCTCGGCGTCGGACGTGACGTGATGGTCGGAGTCTGCCTCGAGCGCTCACCCGACATGATCGTCACGGTGCTGGCGGTGTTGAAGGCGGGCGGCGCGTACGTGCCCATCGACCCCGGACTGCCCCAGGAGCGCATCGCGTTCATGGTCGAGGACGCCGAACTGCCCGTCCTGGTCACCCAGAGCTCCGTGGCCGACAACCTGCCGGACACCAGGGCCGTCACGCTCCGCGTGGACGAGCTGCGCGCCGAACTGGCCGACGAGCCCGCCGAATCGCTCGGCGCCCCCGTCCAGGCCGCGGACCTCGCCTACGTGATCTACACGTCCGGCTCCACCGGACGCCCCAAAGGCGTCCAGCTGCCGCACCGGGCCCTCCGCAACCTCTTCTGGGCCATGAAGCAGTGGCCCGGCATCGACGCCGACGACAGCCTGATCGCCGTCACGACCCTCTCCTTCGACATCGCGACGCTGGAACTGCTGCTGCCGCTGGTCGAAGGCGCCCGCGTGGTGCTCGCCACCCGCGAGGTCGCCACCGACGGGAAGCGTCTCGCCGAGGAGATGGCCGCCACCGGAGCGACCATGCTGCAGGCCACCCCGTCCACGTGGCGGATGCTCGTCGACGCCGGCTGGCCGGGCAGCGAAGGGCTGCGCGGTCTGATCTGCGGTGAGGCACTGCCGCCCGACTTGGCGCGGCGCCTGCGCGGCCTGGGCGTCGACCTGTGGAACATGTACGGCCCGAGCGAGGCCACGATCTACGCCCTTGGCACCCGGATCGTCGACGACACGATCACCATCGGCAGGCCGATCGCCAACACCGAAGTGCACATCCTCGACCCCGAGGGCCGCCCGGTCCCGCCCGGCGTACCCGGCGAACTGTGCATCGGCGGGGACAACTTGGCACGGGGCTACGTCAACCGGCCGGAACTGACAGCGAAGCAGTTCATCCCCAACCCCTTCCCGTCCGACCTCGCCGACCGCCTGTACCGGACCGGCGACCTCGTTCGGCGTCGCGTGGACGGAAACATCGACTACCTGGGCAGGCTCGACCACCAGGTCAAGCTCCGCGGCTACCGCATCGAACTCGGTGAGATCGAGACGGTGCTGATGCGTCAGGAACAGGTGGCGGACTCCGTCGTCGTGGTCCGCGAAGACCATGCGGGCGACCAGCGACTGGTCGCCTACCTGGTGCCTGATCCGGCGGCGGGCGCAGCCGACGAACTGCGCCGCACTCTGCGCGACGCACTGGGCGACAAGCTCCCCGACTACATGGTCCCGTCCGCCTTCGTCCTCCTCGACGAACTGCCGCGCACCCCCAGCGGCAAGACCGACCGCAACGCCCTGCCCGCCCCCGACAGCCAGCACACTCGCGCCACCGCGGCGTACGTCGCACCCCGCACCCCTGAGGAAGAGACGCTGTGCGCCCTCTTCGCAGAGGTACTGAACGTGCCCGAAGTAGGCATCGACGACAGCTTCTTCGCGCTCGGCGGGCACTCCCTGCTGGCGACCCGGCTGGTGGCCCGGATCCGCGGCGCGTTCGGCACCGAGATACCCGTGCGCGCGCTGTTCGAGAAGCAGACCCCTGCCGGGCTCGCGCAACTGCTGGGGGACAGCGACGGCGACGCACGGCCCGCCCTCGCCCCGATGACCCGCCCCGACCCCCTGCCCCTGTCCTTCGCCCAGCAGCGGCTGTGGTTCCTGCACCAGCTTGAGGGGCCGTCACCCACCTACAACCTTCCGATCGTGCTGCGCCTGACCGGCTCGCTCGACGTCGACTGCCTGCGGGCAGCCCTCGCAGACGTCGTGACCCGCCACGAGGCGCTGCGGACCGTCTTCCCCGACACCGGACCGGTGGCCGCCCAGCACATCCTTCCCCCCGAGCAGGCACAGCCCGAGCTGCCTGTCAGGCAGATCGACCAGGCCGACCTCGACGACGCGGTCGCCGCGGCCGTCCGCCACACCTTCGACCTGACCACGCAGATCCCGCTGCACGCCGAGCTGTTCACCCTCGATCCCGACACCTGCGTCCTGGTCGTCGTCGTACACCACATCGCGGCGGACGGCTGGTCACTGGCGCCCCTGCGGGCCGACCTGGCGGAGGCATACGCGGCACGCCTCGCAGGACACGCACCCGAGCGCGAACCGCTGCCCGTCCAGTACGCCGACTACGCGCTGTGGCAGCGCGAGTACCTCGGTTCGCAGGACGACCCGGACAGCACCTACTCACGGCAGCTGGACTACTGGCGCGACGCGCTCAGAGGCCTGCCCGAGCGGATAGCCCTCCCCGCCGACCGGCCCCACCCGGCGGAGTCCACCCACAACGGAGACACCCTCACCTTCCACTGGGACACGGACCTGCACGAAGGGCTGAGCCGCCTGGCCCACACCTGCGACGTCAGCATGTTCGTGGTGCTCGACGCGGCACTCGCGGTCCTGCTCAGCCGCCACGGTGCCGGCACCGACATTCCCATCGGAGTGGCGAACGCGGGCCGCGGCGACCAGGCCACCGAGAACCTCATCGGCTTCTTCACCAACACGCTCGTCCTGCGGACGGAGATCAGCGACAGCGCGAGCTTCCGCGACCTGCTCGGCGCGGTACGGGAACGCACCCTGGACGCGCTCGAACACCAGGACATCCCCTTCGAGTCGCTCGTGGACACCCTGCGGCCCACCCGCTCGATGTCCCACCACCCTCTCGTCCAGGTCATGCTGTCCTGGCAGACGGTGACGGACCGGTCCCTCGGCCTGCCGGGCGTCGAGGCCACGCCGATGGCGGTGGGCACCGGCACCGCCAGGATGGACTTCGTCCTCCTGCTCCACGAGTACCTCGCCGACGACGGCACCCCGAGCGGCATCGACGGCGGCATCGAGTACAACAGCGACATCTTCGAAGCGGACACCATCCGCACGATGCTCCGCCGGCTCCGCCAGATACTGCTGGCGATGATCGCCGACCCGGACCAGCCGGTCGGCGGCATCGATCTGCTCACCCCCGCGGAGCGGCACCGGGTCCTCGAGGAATGGAACGGAGCGTCCGGCAGCACCGCCACAGCAGGTCTGCCCGAACTGTTCGCACAGCAGGTGGCCCGCACCCCGGACGCCGTCGCCGTCAGCTGCGGAGACGAACGCCTCACCTACCAGGAACTCTCCACGGCAGCGGACCGGCTCGCCGCCCGCCTGCGCACCCTGGGGATCGCGGCAGACGGCACCGAGGACGCAGTCTGCCTGCTGATGGAACGCTCCGTATGGCTGCCCGCGGCGATCCTGGCCGTCATCAAGGCAGGCGGTGTGTACGTGCCGCTGGACCCACGCTATCCCGAGTCCCGGATGCGGCTGATCATGGAGGAGACCCGGGCATGCGTCCTCCTCGTCGGCAGCGACGAGACGTCGAAGGGACAGCACCCCGTCACCGACGGCATGCACGTGATCGACGCGGCCGCCGAGCTGTCCGCCACGGACGGCGCCGCAGGCGACCCCGTATCCCCGGGCGCCGGCGACCCGGACCGTGCGGCCTACGTCATGTACACCTCCGGCTCCACCGGGCAGCCCAAGGGCGTGGCCGTCACCCACCGCAACGTGGCGAACCTCGCCGCAGACCACGTGTGGCGCAGCGGAAACCACACCCGTGTGCTCATGCACGCCCCGACCGCCTTCGACGCCTCCACCTACGAGATGTGGGTACCGCTCCTCTCCGGCGGCGAGGTGGTCGTCGCCCCCGCAGGGGAACTCGACCCGGACGTACTGCTGCAGACCGTCAGCGAACGCCGCGTCACCTCCGCGTTCTTCACCGCGGCCCTGTTCAACCTGCTCGTCGAACGCGACGCTACAGCCCTGGCCGGGATGCGCGAAGTGATGGCGGGCGGCGAGGCGTTGTCGGCCCCCGTGGTCGCCAAAGCACTCGCCGCATGGCCGGACACGGTGCTCACCAACGGATACGGGCCGACCGAGACGACGACGTTCGCCGTACTGCACACCACGCGCGAGACGCCCTACGGCACCGTGCCGATCGGCACCCCCATGGACGACACCCGCACCTACATCCTCGACGAACGGCTCCGCCCCGTGCCCGCCGGCATCCCCGGCGAGCTCTACCTCGCCGGCGGCGGTCTCGCCCGCGGGTACCTCGGCAAGCCCGGCCTGACCGCGCAGCGATTCGTCGCCTGCCCGTACGGCGCACCGGGCGAACGGATGTACCGCACGGGCGACCTGGTCCGCTGGCGAGCCGACGGCCGCATCGAGTACCTCGGACGCACCGACGACCAGGTCAAGATCCGCGGCTTCCGCATCGAACCGGGCGAGATCGAGAACGTCCTGGGCACACACCCGGCCGTCGCGGACAGCGCGGTGACCGTGCGCGAGAAGCCGTCCGGCGGCAAGGACCTCCTGGGCTACGCCGTACTCGCCCAAGGCACGCACGCCGACCCCGACGAACTGCGGTCGTTCGTGGCCGAACGCCTGCCCCAGTACATGGTCCCCACCGTCGTGACCGTCCTCGAAGCGTTCCCGATGACTGCCAACGGCAAGCTCGACCGCCGCGCCCTGCCCGTCCCCGACATCGGCGCCCACACCCCTTCCCGGGCGGCGGAAACGCCGATCGAGCACACGCTGTGCACCGTCCTCGCGGACGTGCTCCACCTCGCCGAAGTCGGCGTCGACGACGGCTTCTTCGACCTCGGCGGAGACAGCATCCAGGCGACCCAGCTGGTCGCCCAGGCCCGCACGGCCGGACTGGTCTTCACCGTCCGCGACGTCTTCGCCCACCAGACCGTCGCGGGCATCGCCCGAGTGGCCAGGCCGGCCGACGAGTACAACCCGACCCACGTCACGGACGTCGGCACCGGCGACATCCCACTGCTGCCCGTCATGGAACGGCAGCGCCAACTGGGAGGCTCCCCGGTCGGCTTCGACCTCTCCACCACGATCGGCCTGCCCTCCGGCATCGACGAGGCCCAGCTGACCGAAGTCCTGCAGGCAGTCATCGACCAGCACGACGCGCTGCGTACGCGGCTCGTCGTCGAGGCCGGCGGACAGTGGACCCTGCACGCCGACGAGCCCGGCACAGTGAACGCCGGCGACGTCCTGCGCCGCGTCGACACCGCGGGACTCGCCGACGCTGACCTCGACGACCGGATCAACGAGGAGACCGCCGCCGCCAAACAGCGACTCGACCCGGCCGAAGGCCCCATGATCCAGCCGGTGTGGTTCGACGGCGGAGACGTCCGCCCGGGCAGACTGCTGCTCGCCGTCCACCACTTCGCCGTCGACGGCGTGTCATGGCGCATCCTGCTCGCCGACCTCGCCGCCGCCTGGGACGCCGTCGCCGCAGGCCGGAAACCCACCCTCGCACCGGTCACCACGTCCCTGCGCGGCTGGGCGGAACGGCTCACCTCCAGCGAGAACATCTCGCGGCATCGGGCCGAACTACCCGTGTGGCAGGACATGTTGCGCGACGCCACGCCCCTCGTCGACGGAACGCTGAACGCCGACCGCGACGTCACCGGCTCCGAGGGCCGTCTGACGGTGACTCTGCCGGTCGCCGACACCACCCCGCTGACCAGCCGGGCCCCCGCGGCCTTCCGCAGCAGCCTGCAGGACGTCCTGCTGACAGCCTTCGGCCTGGCCCTCGGACGGTGGCGCTCCCAGCGGCCCGGCGAGCCCGCCGACACCGCGCCGGTGGTCGTCGACACCGAGAGCCACGGCAGGCACGAACACCTCCTCGACGGCGTCGACCTCTCCCGCACCGTGGGCTGGTTCACCAGCATCCACCCGGTCCGTCTCGACTCCGCCACGCTGCCCTGGGACAAGGCCGCACAAGCAGACAGCGAACTGGCGGCCTCCGTCGCACGCACCCGCAAGCAGCAGCAGTCCCTCCCCAGGCACGGCCTCGGCTACGGACTCCTGCGCTACCTCACCCCCGAGACCGAGCCGCTCCTGGCCGCCTCGCCCGCACCGCAGGTGCTGTTCAACTACCTCGGCCGCGTACCTGTCACCGACGAAGAGACGCCGTGGCTGCCGCTGCGGAACGACACCGCACCCACCACCCCCGGCGCCGCCCGGCCACTGTCCCACCCCGTCGAAGTCAACGCCGTCGTCCAGGACGGACCCGGCGGTCCCCAACTGGTCGCGAACTGGAGCTGGGCGCCCTCGCTGCTCACCGAGGAAGAGGTCCACGACCTCGCCGACGCCTGGTTCGACGCCTTGCGCGCCGTCGTCCGCTGCGCCCACGCCGTCGACAACGGCACCGTCGAACTGGCTCCCGAAGACGAGCACGCCGCGGCAGTCGACGCCGCAGACCTGCTGAACGCGCCGATACCCAAGGCCGACCGCAGCGACGGCGTCGGACTCTCCTTCGGACAACTGGAGTTCCTGCTCCAGCCGGTGGGACCCAACCACGCCCACCACGGCGTCATCACCGCATGGCGCCTGCGTGGAGAGCTCGACACGACCGCGCTACGCCACGGCCTGCACGACCTCGTGGCGCGGCACGACATCCTGCGCACCCGCTACATCCAGCGGGGCTCGCAAACCGTCCAGTTCGCGGACTGCAAGCCTGAATGGCCCGTTCAGTCCGTCGATCTGCGCCCGTACGACGAGCCGACTCAGCGCGAGAAGCTGCGCGAACTGCTCACGGAGGAGACCGAACGGCCCTTCAGCATCGAGGAGGGAAACCTCGTCCGGGGACTGCTCGTGCAGCTCTCCGAGACCGAGCACGCCCTGGTACTGGTCGCCCATCACATCCTGGTCGACCACTGGGGATTCCTCGTCATCATCAACGAGCTGTCGGAGCTGTACGCCGCCCACACGGCCGAGCGGCAGCCGAAGCTGCCCGAGGTGATGGTCGACCACCTGGACTACGCGGCGTGGGAGCAGCACCTGCTGGCACGAGGCGCCCTCGACGAACACATCGCCTACTGGCGTGAACAGCTCGACGGCGCGGCGCACACACTCGATTTCGACGCGCCGGCGCATCAGCGCAAGGACACGGCCCAGGGCTACAGCCACAGCATCACCGTCAGCGCCGACATCCTCTCGGAGGTGAAGGACGCGGCCCGACGCGAAGGCGTCACGCTCTTCATGATGCTGATGGCGGGCTTCCACGTGCTGCTGCACAGCTACTCCGGTGCGACGGACATCGCGGTCAGCCACCCGCTGGCCGGCCGTGAACGGCCCGAGAGCAAGTCCATGGTCGGCCCGTTCATCAACATCATCCTGAACCGGTCCAGGATGAGGGGAGACCTGACCTTCCAGGAACTGCTCCAGGACGTCCTTCAGGCCGAGCTCGACGCGTACTCCCACCAGAACGTGCCGGTGCGGGCACTCGTCCACGACGGCGTCATAGGAGACGGCAACCAGCTGCCTCTGCGCGTGATGCTCAACCTCCTCGGTGTGCCGAGCAACACCCTCGCCCTCGAGGGACTCGAGGTGAGCTCGCTGGACGTGCAGGTCGGCGATGAGAGCCCGCTCCCCGAGCTGATCACCGCGATCGAACCGCACAACCTCGACCTGTACCTCGTCGCCCGCGAAGTCGAGGGCGAGCTGCGCGGTCTGTGGGTGTACTCGCCGCAGTACATAGCCCCGCCCGTCATGGGAGCGATGATGCGCCAGTGGCCGCAGGTCCTGCGGCTCGTCGCGCAGCACCCGGAACTCACCGTGTCCCAGCTGCGCGACCGCATCCGGAGCGCACAGGACGAGGAAACAGACGGCAGCGCCGATAAGTGAGCGTCATGGCCGGGAACGGGCACGAACGTGCCCGTTCCCGGCCGGCTCTGGCCACGCGGGCCGGCCCCGGAGCCCCCAAGCCGGCCCGCCGCTTGTTGCCGCCGCGCTCACCAGGCCGAGACCGAGCAGCTCTCAGCTACAGGAACAAGGAGAACACGATGGCAAACCCGTTCGATGACCCCGACGGCGTGTACCAGGTCCTCGTCAACGAGAACCTCCAGCACAGTCTGTGGCCGGGCGACATATCCGTGCCTGCCGGCTGGTCATCCGTGTTCGGTCCCGACACCCAGCACGCCTGCCTCGAGTACGTCGAGAGCCACTGGACGGACATGCGCCCGAACCCGGCCCGGGCGGCTCAGTGACCACCGCCGAAGTACAGCGTTCCCCACTGCGAAGCTGGCAGTTCCGCAGGGTCGTCGGTTCGGAGTTCATCTCCTCGGTCGGCAACCAGATGACAGTGCTCGCGCTGCCGTGGTTCGTCCTGATGACCACGGACTCACCGAGCAGGACAGGTCTGGTGTTCCTCATCCAGATCCTGCCGGTGCCGTTGCTGGGCATGCCCGCCGGTCTGCTCGTGGCCCGCTGGGGCCCCCGCCGCGTCACGATCCTCGCGGACATCGGCGCGGCGGTACTCATAGCAGCCGTGCCCACGCTGCACCAAGCAGGCTTGCTGTCCTTCGGGTTACTGCTGACGCTCGTGGCCCTTCTCGGCAGCTGCTCCGCGTGCTACCTCTCCGCACAGCGTGTCCTCGTCGTCGACGTCGTCGGCTCGCACGAGGGCACGGTGACCGAGGCCAACGCACTGTTCGAGACGGCCACATCCACCGCGCGCCTGATCGGCCCCGCTGTCGCCGGCGTCCTGATCTCCCAGGTCGGCGCACTCAACGTGCTGTGGCTCGACGCCGCCACCTTCGCGGTCTCCGCCGTACTCCTGACCGGACTGCCGCGCCGGGAAGCACCCCCGAAACCGGTCTCCGCGAACAACATGATCGAGGGTGTGCGCTTCCTCTTCCGCGACCGGGTGCTGCGCACGATATCCCTCGCCGCCCTCGGCTACGGCTCCCTCATGCCTGTCGTGATGCTGTCGCTGCCGGTCATGGCCAAAAGCCGCTACGACGCCGACCCCCACGTCGCCGGCTGGCTCCTGGCCGCGTGGGGCGGCGGCACGGCGCTGGGCACCTTGGTGGTAGCGCGGCTTGCCCGCCGGATAGCACCGACCCGGATGGCGGCGGGGGGCGCTGCGGGTGCTGCCGCGGTGCTGTGGCTCCTTCCCCTTGACCAGCCGGCCCTCACCGCGGCGTTGACGGTGGGCGCCAGCTGCATGTTCCTCCCCGCCGTGACCGCACCTGCCACAACCTTGATCACCCTCCGGCCGCCGGAGGAACTGCGCGCCAACGTCGTGCCGGTGTTCGGGGTCGCGGTGTTCATCGCCAGCCCGCTCGCCTACGGGGCAGCAGGTCTGCTGTTCGAACACATCGCGGTGGGCAAGGTGCTTGCGGGGGTCGCTGCCGGAGCGAGCCTGTGCGCACTGGTGTTGGTGAACCTGGCACGCCGCTCGCCCCGCTCGTCCTCGTAGACGCCTGCCGGTGCATCCAGATCCCGCGCGATGAGGCTCCGCCCGTCCCCGTGTGTGCACGAGGGACGGGCGGAGCCTTCTTCACCAGCAGCCCGGCAGCTCTCCATGGGGCGACCCGGGCACTCGCGAAGTCTTCAGCGTCACCCGGGAGACAGCCGCGCCACGACGCGCTTCCTGTCACATCAGGACGCTCCCAGAATGCGTTCAGATTCTCGCCAGTCGCACGTGTGAGGCTGAGTCGGTGTTCGGCCACGCCCGGTCGCGATCCGACGGAAGCGTGTCGCACCGCTCGCACTGGACGAGGAAGCGGAGTTGACGGGATGTCACAAGAGGCGGTTCTGCGCCACGCCATGGCGGTGACGACGTCAGCTGTCCCGTGGAACCGACGCACCGCACCTGTCTCCCGCAGCCGCCGACGCAGCAACAGCCGCAACAGCACCGGACTGCCCGGAGAGACCGCGCTCCGCCTTCTGGATAGTGCCTGGACCCGGTGCCACAAGCCCCAGCAACTGAGGGGCGGCACCGACGGGCCGATAGCTGCGCGTGCAGCAAACGTACAGGCGCCTGAAGAAGAACCTACTTCGAGATGACGATACCTGCATTGGGGTGATGCATGTGCGCAGTGACCGACTTGCTCCGGCAACAAAAACAAGTGGTTCGGACTACTTGATCGCTATGCGAGACGGCGGGCTGAATGACTCGCCAGTCGAACTCGTCTCGACGGAGAAACTCACCGCATCATACTCCCCCAGAACGGAGAAGAAGGACACCGAATACGCCCGAAAACTGGCTGATTTGGCAGTCCCTCTGCCCCCCATCGTCGTACACCGGCAGACGATGAAGGTGATCGACGGCTTCCACCGTCTGCTGGCCGCGCGCCTTATCGGAGTCGAACGCATCGCTGTGCGTTTCTTCGACGGTTCCGAAGAGAACGCCTCCCTGCTGGCCGTGGCGCTGAACACCACACACGGCCGACCGCTCACTCTCGCCGAGCGCACAGCGGCCGCCGAGCGGATCCTCGCGCGCCACCCTCAGTGGTCGGACCGGGCCGTCGCGACAGTTGCAGGACTGTCGCCGGGCAAGGTCTCGCAAGTGCGCCGGAACGAACAGCAAGAGACGGAACGGGCTGAGAGCCGAGTCGGGCGGGACGGCCGCGTCCGGCCGCTCAACACCTCACAGGGCCGCAAGCGAGCCAGTGAACTCCTGAAGGCCAACCCGCAGGCAACCCTCCGGCAGGTCGCCAGCATGACCGGGATCTCTGCGGCCACCGTTGCGGACGTTCGCAACCGTATGCGCCGTGGGCTTCCCCCTGTGCCGCCCCGGCAGCAGGAGAAGGGCACCAGGAAACTGGCTGTGTCACCTGCCGCGGCAGCGCAGAGCGCAGTTGCTGACCGTACGCCGTCCCCTGCGCTGGCGTCTCTTTCGCAGGTGCTGCGCAAAGACCCGTCTCTGCGGTTCAACGATGCCGGGAGGACTGTGCTGCGCATGCTTGAGGCCTGCACCGTGGTCGAGCGGGAACGCAAGCAGATCATGGCCTGTATGCCGGCCCACTGCAGAGAATTGATATCTGAATTGATGTACGGCTATGCAGAGATTTGCCGTTCCATCGCTCAGGAACTGCAGGAAGGCGCCGACACCTCCCGCCAGACCGGCTGACGTCCAGGGCCCTGTGAGTAACCCATCTCATCTCGGTGGTTGGTGGTCGTCGTTGGGTTGGTTGGTGGTGGGGGGTGGGGGTTTGTGTGTGGGTGGGTTTTACGGTGCTGTGATGGGTGGGGAGATGATGTCTGGTGCTCGTGCGGGAGTGGGGGATGGGCAGGTCAGGAACGGCAGGTCTGGGGGTGCGGTGTCGGGGGGTGGTATGGCGTCGGGATCGAGGGCTGCGTTTGGGTGGCGTGTGTTGGGGCTGGTGTTGGGGCTGGTGCTGACATTGACCGGTGCTGGGGCGGTGCTCGTCAACTCCGTTCATACGGTGCTGGCGATGGGGCTTGTCGGCTCGACGGGGACGTTCACTGTGGATTACTGCACGGATCACAACCCCCTTCGGAAGAAGTCCGACTACTCCTGTCACGGGGAGTTCCTCCCTGAGGGGGCAGCCAAGGGTGGTTGGCTTCCCGCCGAACTGGATGATGCGGGTGGCGACTACGGCAAGGGTGAGCAGGTGGGGGCCTACGAGACGGTGCTGGGCGATGATTTTCATGCGCGGGAGACCGGGGTCGGGGCTGCGCTGGGGTCCTTCGTGTGGTGGTGTTTCGGCGCCGTCCTGCTCCTGATGGGCTTCTTCACCAGCCGCACATGGGTACGTAGCTTCCGGCGCAGCGAGAGCTGAAACGCTTTGGGCGCCGGCCAGAGCGCGTCTTCCAGGAGCCTTCCTGGAGCCGCCCCCGACACTTGCGTGAGCGGCCTCTGCAGCACGGTGAGACCGCCGCGTTCCTGCTCCCGACTCAGGCCACAGCGGCCCGCTTCATGGAACTCACCCGCCCTCTGTGGCAGGGCTCGTGGGTGGATGGTGCGGCAGTCATGCATGCGCCGGCATTACCCGAGGCGGACGGAGAATGGACAGTTTCGAGGTCTGCGGAGAACGTGGAAAGCCGTCCTTTTCCGCGCCTCTGGCTGGCTTAGTTGAACAGGCCGAGATCCGCGAGTTGTTGCTCGAGTTCGGCGGGGAGTGAGGTGCGTCTGCTGCGGGTGTTGCTGCGCCATACTCCGAGTCGTACCTGGTGTTCGACGTAACCGCCGGTGCCGGTTCCGTCGTCCACCATGACGGGTTCGCGGTGCTGGCGAGGAACCCGGCTGTGTCCTTCCCGCTGGTGGAACTGCCGCAGGGCGGTGAGGTTCTTCTCCCATGTCGAGGCCTCTGCGGGAAGCAGTGTCCTCCCCGCTGCGCGTTCTGGCTTCCCGGCCGTGTCCTCCGGGGCCTGGATGCCGAGTTCGGTGAGTTTCTCCCGCTGCCCCGGGCTCAACTGGTGCCAGGCGGTGGCCTGTTCGGTCAGCCAGGTGCCGATGTCCTCGCCGCCGACGTGGACGCCGGGTCGGATCTCTTCCAAGGCGGCGCCACCGTCCAGGCACTGTCGCACCTTGGCCCAGTGCCGCTGCCAGGGGATGGGCCAGGTGGGGTTCCAGTCCGGATCGATCGCCTCCAGCTCGGCCCGCCGCTGCGCCGCCCGCACAGGGTCCTTCCCCAACCCGCCGGGCTTGCGGAAGTTGGCCAGGGCCTGACCGATCGCGACATCGTCCATGATCGCGTTCTTCGGGGCCGCCAATGTCCCGGCGACGGCGTAGTAGTCGCGGGCCGCGGTCAGCTTCCGCCAGAAGGCGATGTCGTGCACGGACCAGACCATCCCCAGCTCGTCCAGCAGCTCACCCCGCCAGGGCCGCAACACACCCTCCCGCTGCTGCCGCCGCTGCTCACTGACCCAGCTCCCCAGCGCGAACGCCGACTCCTCCCTCCCACCGTCGGCCTTCTCACGCTCGGCTTTCTCAGTCTCGGCGTCTTCTCCTTCGTGCACGCCTTCGTGTTCGGTGAGGTCGATGGTGGCGTGGAGCGGGACTTGGGCGTGGCCGTGTTCGGCGACCCAGCGGCGCAAGGCGTTGTATCCGGTCAGCCAGACCTCCGATTCAGGCCGCAGGACGCGGGTGCGGAGGAAGGAGGCGATGACGTCTGGATCGCGCGGGGTGGAGAACTGCAGCAGTGCCGCTCCGGCCTCCGGCGCACCGTCACGGCTCCCGGGCTCCGAACCTGCTGCGTCCCCCTCGCTCCCGTCCCTCTCGTCCTCGTCTGGTTCGGTGCCGCCATGGTCGGCGGGCTGGTGGGGGTCGAGGGCGCGTACGTCGTCCGGGGTGCCGCTGCGGGTCGGGCGCGAGTGCAGGACCAGGCGCTCGATGATGGCTTCTTCGTGGCTGCGTAGGCCTTGGAGGACGGCGACGAGGGGCCGGTAGCTGGGGGAGGCGGTCATGTTCTGCGGGTTCTCGCCGGGTGCGAGGAAGATGGGCACGATGATCCGTGCGACTTTGCCCTCGCCGGGGTCTTGCCGCAGGGCCCGCCCGATGTTCTGGACGATGTCCACGGCCGAGCTGCGGGTGTCGGCGAAGACGACACCGCCTACGCCGCGCTCGCCGCGGATGTCGACGCCTTCACCGAGGACGCGGCAGCTGGCGAGGAAGGACACTGCCGTCTTCCACCCCTCCGCATCCCACCCGTTCGCGAAACGGTCCAGCACCGCGCGCCGCTCGCCGGCGGTGTGCTGGCCGCTCAGCCAGTCCGAGCCGACCCGCTCGGGATAGGTGAGCGGGTCGGACCCGTGGAGCTCGGCGGCGGTCTCCGGCAGCGCCCGCGCGAAGGCCATGGCCTCGAGGGTGCGGTGATGGAAGGTCATCAGCGACCGCACACCCGTGGTGTCCGTGTGCTTCAGCAGCGCAGCCTGCAAAGCGGCCAGACGCCGGCCCCGCACCTCCTCCAAGCCCGCCGCTCTCCCCTCCGCCGGGCCCGCCTCGGGGTCGCGGATCTCCAGCACGTCCACCACGAACGGCGCGAGCGTGCCCCGCTCCTGCGCCTCCATCAGCCCGTAGGTGAACACCTGCGGCCCGTACAGCGCCTCATCGTCCATGGAAGCGACCACACGCCCCTGAAACCCGCCAGAAGCCCCCTCACGGACTTCTGCGACCTCCGCACCGTCCTGACGACCGGGGGACGCGGGCACTTCCCACACTCGCGCCGTGGCGGTCATGTAGAGCCTGCGGACCGCCGGAACCCGAGCGTTGTCGTGGATCGCCGCCCACGCCTTCACCGCGTCCCCACTCGTACGGTGCGCCTCGTCCACGACGGCCAGGTCGAAGCCCTCCA
Source organism: Streptomyces sp. WMMB 714 (assembly GCF_900090125.1). Classification (NCBI taxonomy): domain Bacteria; kingdom Bacillati; phylum Actinomycetota; class Actinomycetes; order Kitasatosporales; family Streptomycetaceae; genus Streptomyces; species Streptomyces sp. WMMB 714. The sequence continues at coordinate 5,510 of NZ_FMHJ01000001.1, read as the reverse complement.
GCTTCTGCCCGTAGACGCCCTGCAGGGCCCGCTCCAGCACACCCGGAACCGGCTCACCCCCCTCCAACGTCCGCCCGTCCTCGACCTCCTGAGGAGCCAGCGACGCATACGTGGCGAACACCACCACAGGGCCGCTCCCAGCCCACAAGGCCAGCTGCGGGGCACTCGTGGTGGCCCGGACACCGAGGGCACCCAGCATGGTGTCTCCGCTCAGGGAGCACACCGCGATCATCTTTCCGCGGTGGCCGGCGGCCTGCCAGGCTTCGACGGTCTGCGTGAGAAGATCCAGCGTCGGCACAAGAACCAGGACGCGCCCTCCTGGCACGAGCCTGCGGGCCGCCTCGGCCGCGATCAGGGTCTTCCCCGACCCTGGTGCGGCAATCACCGTCGCCCGCAGGCCGCCTGAGGGAACGTCACCATGAACAGGCAACTCCAGAGCGGAGATGATCGCGTCCAGCGCTTCCCGCTGATGCTTCCGAAGCTGAACCCTGGCCATCCTCTTCACCGCTTTCAATTGAATCGCATCACTCACCCTGTGCTTCGCTGCGGGCGGTAGAACGCACTGAAGATGAAACGCTGAATGGGGGCTGAAATCTGCCGCCGAAAGTCGATGAGGTTGAAAGCCGAGCCTGTAGCCCCCTCTAGCAGTGCCGGGTGATGCTGCGCTGCACCTTCGCTGGCGTCGGGCCCGCCCCTTTTGAACCTACGCGGTGGGCTGGGTGAGCACGAAGCTGCGCTGAAGGTTCGCCGCAGTCCGGGCCGAGCACGCCAAGCTCAAGCGACTCGACGGCAGAGGCCCGTACGTGATCGTTGACGTCGGCCCCCGCGCCGCAGGGGAGACACTCCACCATTGACGCCTGCAACCGCCGAGGGTTCGGCCTCACAGGGACTCCGTAGGGGAGCAAATCCCCAGGAAGCTTGAGCACTCCGCCGCCCGGTGGAGTGCGGAACGTGGTCGCCTCACCGGACCGCCGAGCAGCCACCGCGCCGGTGACGGGCCCGTTCGCTTGCTGCCCGTCGCCGGTTGGCTGCCCTCCCGGAAGGTCTGCTGCAGGACCGCTCCGTTTGATGGCCTGCAAACGGCGCCCTCACCCCGGCCTCACGGCCCTCCTGACGGAGCTCGTAGACTGGCGCCGCTGTGATGTGAGGTCAATTCACATTCAGGTTGGGGGGGGATGTTCCATGGGGGAGATGTTTCTTGAGGACGGCCCGATTCGGCGCAAGTCCGAGGACATACGCAAAGCCAACAGCGCGGGTCGCACCAAGCGGGAGTTAGCTGATGCTGCTGCCGCCGGCAGAGCGCACGGTGGGTGGGAGTCGGGGCCGGCAAGCGACGCCTGCGTGCGCGCGTGGCAGGGACGCCTGCGTGCTCTCGGGGATTTTGTCGAGGACGCGGCTGAGGGGCTCAACAAGGCTATGGACCGCGAGATCAGCACGGATCACTCCATCGCCGACGAGATGCGCAGGGCGGCCAACCGCATGGAAGGGGGCGCCTGATGGCCGTCACAGTCGAAGAACTCAAGACCACCCGCCCACAGAAGTGGAGGGACGCCGCCGACGACGCGCTCCGGTCGTCGAAGGAGTGCCAGGACATGGCCTCATACGCCCGTGATGATGTTGCCTCGACCCTGCAGAAGTGCTGGGTCAGCGATAGTGGCGAAGCCGCCCGCCGACGCTTTGTCAAACACGCCGAGGACTTCGAAGCAGCCGCGAAGGCACTCAAAGGCCTCATGCGCACCTACGACACGCTCGCCGATGTGATCGGGGACGCCAAGCGCGAACTGGAGAGTGCGCTCGACTACGCCGACCGGTACGGCATCAAGATCGACCCGAGCGGTCGGGCCACATGGAAGGAAGGCCGTGACGAGGGCGACGGCGGCTCCCTGCAGCACGCAGCGGATCTGGTCGGCGACGCCCTGCGCAAGGCCGAGAAGGCAGACGCCGAGGCTGCTACGGAACTGCGCACCATACGGGCCCTGACCGAGATCGAGGACCCAAAACTGGTGTCCCAGGCTCTCGATGAGAACAGCCCACTGGCCATCGCGCTACGTATGCAGTATCTCGACGGTGTGCACAAGATCAACGTCTCGTCGGACCAGATAGCCGCGGTGAACAAGGCAGCAGCGGAGACAGGCATGAGTAAGAAGCTGCTGCTCGCCATCCTGTGGCAGGAACAGCAGTGGTGGCAGAACCATGACCGGGACCTCGAAGGTCCGTTGCCATGGTTCGGCGGGTTCTTCGACTCGACGCTCCAGGACACGCTAAAGCCCGACAAGTCGCTTGGTATCACGCATATGAAACTGGAGACGATTCGAGAAACGCTCCACAACAACGATGACTCGTTCAAGACCGCGGACGGTGGCCGGGTATCGGACCTGAGTGACCGCCAGCTCACCAAATACGTCGAGCAGAACCCGAATGAAGCCATCCGCTTGAGCGCGCACCACCTCAAGGATCTGCGCGAAAACGACGAGTACGGAGCCGGCACCGACAAGCAGCTGTTCACGTTGTATGCGGCCGATACACCGGACGTGCGGGAGAAGAACGAGACCTCCGGGGACGACTCCGCACACCGTGGCGGCGCCATCAAGGAGCGAGGCGAGGCCTGGGATCGCGTCGTACCGCACATCGACGACACGTTGGCATGGGACGCATTGGGCGACAAGGAACGCGCCCAGGCCATCGATCAGATCGAGAGCCAGACCCCCGCGGGACACAACGTGAGCCTCGACCCGATCTACGACACGACCGGCACTGGGGGCGGCACGGGCACCGGCCGACCGGAACCCGGAACGCCGTCACCGAGCCCCAACCCGCCCCCAACTCCGCCCAGGGACTGATTTGTTGAAGAGTGGAATGCGATCAGTCGCCCTGATCTGTCTGAGTGCCGCGTTCCTGGCCGGCTGCATGGGATCGAACGAGGGGGCAGGGGCGCCGCCACGAAAGCCCCTCCCCAGCAACGTTCCCAAGGGCCCCAACTTCAAGACGACGGACAACCTGGCATCGGCGCTAGAGAAGGCGGGAATTGCCTGCCCTGTCCTTGGCAGGACGCCGAGCGGGGACGCCACGAGGTGCGGCGCCCGACTTGGCACGGGCAAGCCGGTGGAGCTCGAACTCCATGTGGACGACCGCGACCACATCGGCACTGCCATCTCCTCGCGCCGCAATCCTCCTTACCAGCACACCCTGGTAGCCGCCGGCAACTGGTACATCCGCGTCCTCGAGCCGGACACCGCCCCCCGCGTGGCCAAGGCCCTGCACGCCGTCGTCCTCAAACCCCACGGCAAAACCGGCGCCCCTGACGACCCTCCCTACAAGGAGCAGCTCCCTGACATTCCTGATAAGCCCGCCTACAAGAACCTCAAGGCGTTGGCCGACAAGGTGGATGCGGCCGTGGGTTGTACGGATCGGGACGATGACGACAACCACCCGGCATTGAGCTGGCAATTCCTGAAGTGCACCACAGGTAGAGGCGAACAGGAGCAACAAGAGCGCTGCGCCGACCTCACCGTTTACGAGGACGCGGAATCCCGTGACGAGAGCGTCTGGTCGAAAATCACCGATGGTCGAACTCCCAAAGGCCTTGTTGCGGGCGCCAATTGGTCGGTAGCCCTGTGTGACGACGGACTGGTAGACGACGTGTTGAAGCGAGTAGGCGGAGCCAAGATCCGGTAGTAGGCCAGCGAGTGCGAAACGACGTCCTTGCTTGCGCGTGAACGCCGGAGGGGAGGTCGCCCGGTCACCGCTCCCGATACGGGCTCTCCTGGCGCCGGCCGTAGACGGGGATCGCGCAATTACCCGAGGAGTCCAGTCAGCTGCTCAGCGCCTGATCCTGAGATTCGTCCCACCCCGCAACGAGATGGCCCTCGCCGACCTGTTGCTGGTCAGCGAGGGCCGCTCGCCCCCTCTTGGCCCGGACCGCGGACCCTCCCTCCTGTTAGCCCGTCAGCCCGTGGCGATGGTCAGGTCTTGTCCGTGCGCCAGTCGGAGCAGATGTCCTCGTCGTCCTGACGTTCCTTGCAGACCTTCCAGAAGATGACGGGCCGTCCGTTCACCGTCACGCCGTAGTCCTTCGCCTTGGGGACGTCCTGCGGGTGCGACCTCCTGCTGGTCGGCTTGTGTTCAGAGGACAGGAGAAGTCGACGTAGCAGTAGTCGTCGTCAGTCAGGTCACGGTCGTCGATCCGAAACTGGTTCTGCGATGGCAGCCATCGAGCCGCGCACTGCCTGTCGGAGGACTCGTAGATCCACGGAGTGGCCGCTGTCGCCAGCGACGGAGTGGCCGCCCGTCGTATCCAGTACCTCACGCGCGCGTGTGACCGCGTAGATCAGCCGAGCCTCCGCCGGATGCACGCCCCGCGTACTGCGCTGCTCATCAGCTTCCGGGGTGAAGCCGGCGCCGATCCCCAGAGCGGGCACGATAGCGTCCAGCGCTTACTGCTGATGCTTTCGAAGCTGAAACCCTGGCCATCTACTCCATCGCTTTCAGCAGAAAATGCGAACCCATGATGCGGCGCTGAAATTCCAATAGGAAATGCTGCCGCCGAATCCCGATGAAGGTTGAGAACCGAGCCTCGGGGTCGTCACGTCTTCGGTGCTCCAGCTCGCAGCTCCAGTCGGGGAACTGCTCATCCACCAACTTGCGCACTGTCTGCACAGACACATTCAGCTGGTTGTCGTGCATGTCCACACTCGCCCGAGCTTGCGTGCATCGCCCTTCGAACGCAACCGCTTCGCGGACACCGGGGAGCCCCACGCTGGCAGGAAGGACCTGGCGAGCGAGACGAGCGGACGACGACGTGACGGCTGATGGGCGTCATTGATTTGACAGTGGTGTGGCGTCATGGATTGTGGACGGTTGAGCTGCGGTTTTTGCGTGGTGCATGTCGTTTGTATGGTGACAGTTGATGTCGTCATGCCTTGTCACGCGGTGTCGTCCCCCTCGCCCAGCGCTGGATGATGCTGCGCCGGGTCCTCGCCGGCGCTGGCTCGCCGCTATCGCGTGCAGGGAGTAGACCGCCACTGCCGGCCCTGTGTGGCCGGCCTCCCGCCATGCCTTCAGGGTCTGGGTGAGCAGGTTCAGCGTCGGCACCAGCACCAGATGTTCGGCGTCGCGTTCAGCGAAGGACTCACATCACTTCACGTTGTGCTTTGGTGCTGGAGGAAGAAAACACTGAAGGTGACATCCCATCATCCATGCCCCCGCCCTACACGCGCTCGGCTCTTAAACCTTCACCGCGATTCGGCGGCAGGCTTCAGCACAAATTCGGTGGCGCCCCAGGGAGGTCTTCCATTTCCCATACCGTACCCCTGATGCATCATCCTGGTAGGCCTGTTTAGAACAGAGAGTCAACCCACCAGCTCAACCACCATCACCGCAGTCTGCCTCACCCCTTCGAGCGATGCGAAGAAGGGAGCAGCTCCGCCGGAGGCGAAGCTGCTAGCCTGTCAGCGCGGAGCGTTGACAGGCAGTCACCCCGTTAGGGGTGACTAAGGAATTCCGGAGGAATT